>NZ_JBSQBM010000001.1:0-598906 GCF_059417685.1 Paenibacillus sp. LT-B23
TTAAACGGCGGGGATTTTTTTGTTATATCTACATATTTACCGAATCTGTCTGTCGATCAGTTCCTCCAGCGCATCTGCGATATGATCTGGTCCATAAGACAGCTCTTGTCTGCTTAAGCTCAACCAGGCATGACACTCGTCCATATCAAAGGCAGTCTCCAGCCAGCCGGATAACCCTCTGCCTCTGCGATCCACCTCGACAAGCACATGCACGCCTTCGGGCTCCAACTGCATAATCAGCTCCAGCTCCTCGATATCGCGTGCATATTCCGATCCGGGCGTAAATTCAAATTCCTGCACGTACGGAACACCGCGTCCCAGCTTGGGATGACGTTCGCAGGTGGAGGAACGGAATCGGAAGCCCAACAGGTGAACGGCCTCAAACACCGTACTCATATAAGGATGCGGCTCGATTTTGAGCGAGTCACGGTCGGTCGGGTCCAAGGCCATACCGATGTCTAATGCTGTATCCAGCCATACGGGCTGTTTGGCATGAGTGACAGGTGTTTCCAATGGCAACCGAAAAGAAAAAGGGATTTCAAGCTCCTGTCCTTGCTTTAAATGAAAGCCGTCGGATACCTTGACCCGAGCGATGCAGCAGGTGGAAGTGGTTTTCTTGTCATCGTGCTCTTCGATATATTCTGTTTTGAGTTCGATGTCAATTTTGCCGATTTCCTGATCAATTTTACCGCCTTTGATGCGCATGATGCCACTAAGCTCCTCACCAGGGACATACACGGCCTGGTCCACCAATGTATCGACTTTAGCTGAACCGATTCCTGCGCTTGCCAAGATCTTGTTGAAAAAACTCATAAGTAAGCCCCCCGATAATATCATGGTCATAGTGTTCAAACGAAAACTAAGAAAACTTGTACAGCTTAACCGGATATACGGGGTAATTGCTCGAATCGTTCCAAAAAAATACAAGAAAAGAATCTGCTGGTTGTCGTGCCTTTATCGCAGTCTGACGGCAAATTCTCCGTGCTAATCGCAGTTCACTTTATGGGGTGGTATAAAGCAATTACGGCAACGTGGCTCATACGCCTCAGAGTCGCCAATCATTACAATGGGTCCTACAGTGGAAGGCTTTCCGTTCACCATACGCTGGGTATATACAGCTTCCGAACTTCCACATACGGCGCAAAAGGAAGCTAGCTTTTCGATGTCATCTGCCATGGCGAGTAAACCGCCAACATATCCGAATTCCTTACCCCGGTAGTCCAAATTGAGTCCATCTGCAATGACGTGCTTGCCACAGTAGGCTAACTCCTCCACTAACATCATAATATGACGGCTGAAAAACTGTACTTCGTCAAAGGCGACCACATCGGCATCCTTCGTTTCTTCCAAAATCCGCTGAACGAGCTCATCTGTGAGCTTTTTCGGAATGGAGATGGCGGGCAGCCGATATCCGATGCGGCTTACAATTTCATCCTTGGCGTAGCGGTTATCTTCAGCCGGTTTGTAAGCGACCACCTTACGGTGCCCGTATTGAATTAATTTTTGACAGCGGCGAATCAGTTCGCCGGATTTTTCGCTAAACATGGGGCCTGTAATGATCGTAATTCGTCCTGTAGGCAACGCGAATTCCCCTCTCTGTAACATGCGCATAACGCTGTTAATCATCATTCCCGAAAGAAAAGGCCATTATAGATTACCATAATGTGCAGCAAACAGACTAGAGAAAATATATTGTTTTTCGACATGTTACTGTATATCTATTCTTTGAACGTAAATGTGGACGTCATTGCCCTGTTGCCGTGAGCATGATATGGTGAAGTATAGTGGAATAGAGGGAAGAGGGGACAGGCATGAACCAAAATGATACGGATTATAGTGCCAAAATAGAAGCATTACTGGAGCAAGGGCTGGTAAGCCCAGAGGCACAGGAATTGATCACGGAGCTGGAGACAGAGCTGGATCTTCTGCGCAAGCAAAATGAATCCTTTCGCAAAGCGCTACGGGCCAAAACAGCCCAAACTCCAAGAATGTCTACCAAGTTACGGGACGCCTTGTACGAGTAATATACAGCAGATGTCGGGAACAGGTTGTTAGACGTCCTATAGTCTATGTATAAACACTTTATTTTGTACAGAGAAATAAAGAGAGTACAATAAGCTATATATAATCAATGTTAAATGGAGGAGAAGCATGACTATACATTGTGATGTCGCTATTTTGGGCGGAGGAACCGGAGGGTATGTTGCAGCGATTCGCGCTGCTCAGCTCGGCAAGGAAGTCGTTATTATAGAAAAGGACAAGCTAGGTGGAACCTGTCTGCACCGTGGATGTATCCCAAGCAAGGCTTTGCTGCGCAGTGCAGAAGTGTATGCGACGATCAAGGAAAGTGCGAAATACGGCATTGAGACCTCGGGAGCGCAGCTTGTTTTTCCCAAGGTACAAGAGCGCAAGGAGGCCGTTGTAGAGCAGTTACATCAGGGCGTGCAATTTTTGATGCGTAAAAATAAAATCACGGTGCTGAGCGGCAAAGGGCGCGTGATTGGGCCATCGATTTTTTCTCCAAAAAGCGGCGCAGTTGCCGTGGAGCTGGAAGATGGCGAGATGGAGACGATTGTTCCTACCCATCTCATTATTGCAACGGGATCACGACCGCGTGTGTTACCCGGATTGGAGCCGGATGGCGAATTTATTTTGAGTAGTGACGAAGCGTTGACGATGGAAGAATTACCGGCCTCCCTGATTATCGTAGGTGGTGGCGTTATTGGCGTGGAATGGGCTTCCATGCTGAATGATTTTGGCGTGGAGGTTACGGTGGTCGAGGCGGCGAATCGGCTTATTCCAACCGAGGACGAGGATGTTTCGCGTGAAATGCAGCGCCTGCTAACCAAGCGCGGTGTCAAGGTGCTGACAGGCTCGCAAGTGCTGGCTGAAACGTACGGCAAGGATGAGGAAGGCGTACAGATTGACGTGCAAAAAGGGGATGAAACCGAAACACTCAGCGCTTCCAAGCTGCTCATTTCAGTAGGTCGTCAGGCGAATGTGGAGAATATCGGATTGGAAAATACGGATATCCGCGTAGAGCGTGGCTTTATCTCGATTAATGAGCATTTGCAGACGAATGAACCACATATTTATGCGATCGGTGATTGCATCGGAGGATTACAACTGGCGCATGCAGCGAGCCATGAAGGGCTGCATGCGGTACATCATCTGGCGGGCGAAGTGGTTCACAGTGTACCGAATCATCTTATCCCTCGTTGTATTTATACGCGTCCTGAGGCAGCTAGTGTGGGCTTAACTGAGCAAGAAGCTCGTGAGCGTGGACATCAGGTGAAGACAGGGAAGTTCCCTTTTCAGGCTATCGGAAAATCGCTGGTGTATGGCAGTCGGGATGGCTTCGTCAAAGTAGTTGCCGACGAGGAAACGAATGATATTCTCGGTGTACATATGATCGGTACGCATGTAACGGATCTCATCAGCGAGGCGGCTCTTGCGCAGCTGTTGGATGCTACGCCGTGGGAAGTCGGACAGCTGGCTCATCCGCATCCAACATTGTCGGAGATTTTGGGAGAAGCGATGCTGGCGGTTGATGGACAGGCGATAGGGATATAATTTTATCTTAATAAATCGGTGCTTTTCTTTTTGGCGAGAAAAGGATTATAATGGGGTTAGCCAGAGTTTAGTACCAGGTTTTAAGACAAGATGGTACTAGGTGCTGGTAGTAGGATGTTTGATACTTAAGGAGGTGCCTCAATGAGTTCAAAAGGCGCTGTAGACGCTGGCTTCAGACATGAGCAGCTGGGACTTACTAACGGACAAGTTATTGACATGTACAGATATATGCTGCTCGCAAGAAGATTTGACGAGCGCAACATGCTCCTGCAACGGGCAGGGAAAATTAATTTTCACGTTTCCGGCATTGGGCAGGAGGCGGCACAAGTAGGTGCGGCTTTTGCACTGGACCGGGAGAAGGACTATTTTCTTCCCTATTACCGGGATTACGGATTCGTACTTGCGGTTGGTATGACGCCACGCGAACTGATGCTGTCGCAATTTGCCAAGGCAGATGATCCCAACAGCGGTGGCCGGCAGATGCCCGGTCATTTCGGCAGTAAACGGCTGCGTATTGTGACAGGCTCCAGCCCGGTGACGACGCAGGTTCCACACGCAGTAGGTGTAGCGCTGGCTGCCAAGATGCAGAAGAAGGATTTTGTATCGTTCGTTACATTTGGTGAAGGCTCCAGCAACCAGGGGGATTTTCATGAAGGTTGTAACTTTGCAGGTGTGCAGAAGCTGCCGGTCATCATTATGTGTGAAAACAATCAATATGCGATATCAGTTCCGGTTCATAAGCAAATGGCAGGCAAGGTGAGCGACCGTGCTTTGGGATACGGATTCCCTGGGATTCGGGTCGATGGTAACGATGCGCTGGCAGTGTATGCAGCCGTCAAGGAAGCGCGTGAACGTGCTATTCGTGGTGAGGGGCCAACGCTTATTGAAGCGATGATGTACCGCCTGTCTCCTCACTCCACCTCGGATAACGATCTGGCTTACCGGACCAAAGAGGAAGTGGATGAGAACTGGGCCAAGGACGGCGTAGCCCGTATGAAAAATTATTTGCTGGAATGCGGCATTTGGGATGAGGCCAAGGACGCGGATTTGTCGGCTGAGCTGCTGCTCGAGGTCAAGGAAGCGATTGAATATGCGGATAATGCGCCTTTTCCGAAGCCCGAAGATACGCTACTGCATGTCTATGCTGACAGCGATGGGGAGGGCCGGTAATTATGGCGGTTATGGAATATATTGATGCGATTCGTCTTGCCATGAAGGAAGAGATGGAGCAGGATGAAACGGTTTTTGTGTTAGGTGAGGATGTTGGTGTGAAAGGTGGTGTCTTTACGACCACCAAGGGTCTTATGGATCAATTCGGTGAGCAGCGTGTCATGGATACGCCGTTGGCAGAATCGGCTATAGCTGGTGTTGCCATTGGTGCAGCCATGTATGGAATGAAGCCGATTGCCGAAATGCAATATTCTGACTTCATGCTCCCGGCAACCAATCAGATTATTAGTGAAGCAGCTAAAATTCGCTATCGCTCTAATAACGACTGGAGCTGTCCTGTTGTGATACGTGCGCCTATCGGTGGCGGTATTTTTGGCGGCTTGTATCATTCACAGTGTCCGGAATCTATCTTTTTTGGTACACCGGGTCTGAAAATTGTAGCTCCTTTTACCGCGTATGATGCCAAGGGACTGCTGAAAGCAGCGATCCGCGACCCTGATCCGGTGCTGTATTTTGAGAACAAAAAGTGCTACAAGCTGATCAAGGGTGAAGTACCTGAGGACGATTATATTGTTCCAATTGGCAAAGCCAATTTGTTGCGTGAAGGTGACGATATTACAGTCATCGGATACAGCCAGCCGCTGCATTTTGTCATGCAGGCTGCTGAGGAGCTGGAGAAGGAAGAGGGCATTACCGCACACGTTGTGGATTTGCGTACACTCCAGCCGCTGGACCGTCAGGCCATCATTGAAGCTGCAAGACATACAGGCAAGGTGCTCATCGTGCATGAAGACAACAAAACGGGTGGCATCGGTGCCGAGGTTTCCGCAATTATTAATGAGGAATGTCTGTTCGAGCTGGATGCGCCGATTGAGCGTCTGTGCGCTCCAGACGTGCCTGCAATGCCGATCAGCCCGCCGATGGAGAAGTTTTATATGTTAAACAAGGATAAGGTTAAGGAAGCGATGCGCCGTCTTGCAATGTATTAATTGGAGCGGATTGGACGAAAGCATTCCAAAAGTGTAGCGGGGGTAGCGGTAAAACCCGCCCTCCTATGATGTTAAGGAGTTGAAAAAATGTCAGACCAAACACAATGGACCGACGTAACCATGCCCCAATTGGCAGAGTCGCTTGTATCGGCGACAATTGCAAAATGGCTGAAACAACCTGGCGAAACGGTGGAGCAATTCGAGCCGATTTGCGAGGTCATTACAGATAAAGTGAACGCGGAAATTCCATCGACATTGGATGGTATTATGGGTGATCTGTTAGCAGAGGAAGGTCAGACGGTAGCCGTTGGAGAATTGATTTGCCGTATTCAGACAAAGTCAGCCGCACCTGCAGCATCAACTGGAGCGACATCCGCTGCGCCGGTACCTCAGAGCAACGCACAAGCACAATCCCAACAGGGTGCTGCTTCGGATCAATCCATGCGAGGACGGTTTTCCCCGGCGGTGCAAACATTGGCTGCTCAGCATAGCATAGACTTGAATCAGGTGACAGGCACGGGCATGGGCGGACGAATTACCCGTAAAGATGTGCTGAATTATGTTCAACAGGGAGGTTCTACTCAGGCTGGAGTGTCTGAGCAGCCGACTGAGGCGACATCAGGACAAGGCTCTCCTTTTGCTGGAAGACAGCAGTCTGCCGCGCAGCATAGTATACCGATTCAAAATATGGACCCTGCTATTCCAGTTCGTAACAGTGGCATTCATTTGACGGAGGCTCCAAAAGCTCCTGTGATTGAAGTTGAGGCTGGCAACAACAACAGATCCGAGTATTTTATTGATGTTACACCGATTCGCAGTGCGATCGCCCGCAATATGCGGCAAAGTGTCTCGGAAATTCCACATGCCTGGACGACGATTGAGGTGGATGTGACCAACCTGGTGATGCTCCGCAACAAGATCAAAAACGAGTTCAAGCAAAAAGAAGGCATCAATATTACGTATCTGGCTTTCCTCATGAAAGCGGTCGTGAATGCCATCAAGGAATATCCGATCATGAATTCGGTGTGGGCTGTGGACAAAATTATCGTCAAAAGAGATATCAACATCTCGCTGGCCGTGGGTACAGAGGATGCAGTTCTGACGCCAGTTATTAAAAAAGCGGATCAGAAAAACATTGCCGGACTGGCGCGTGAAATTGACGATTTGGCACGTAAAACACGGGAAGGTACGCTCAAGCTGGACGATATGCAGGGCGGGACGTTTACCGTGAACAACACAGGCTCCTTTGGTTCAATTCTGTCTTATCCGGTGATTAACTATCCGCAGGCTGCGATTCTTACCTTTGAATCCATCGTCAAAAGACCAGTGGTCATTGATGATATGATCGCGGTTCGCTCGATGGCTAACCTGTGTCTGTCGCTGGATCATCGCATTTTGGATGGTGTGATCTGTGGACGATTCCTGCAACGGATCAAAGAAAACCTGGAAGGCTACACCTTGGATACGAAGCTGTACTAATCATCCGAACAGTTGGGTAAATGGACGGAGAGGAAGTGACAGGCCGTGAACAGACGACCGCTTGAGGTAACCTATACGAATAGGATGGAGTACGCCCATGCATGGGATGTCCAGAAGGATATTGTGGGGAAGCTGGATGCCGGGGAGGCGAGGGAAACGCTTATGCTTCTCCAGCACCCGCCGACCTACACGATTGGCTCACAGCGGCATCCTGAGCATCTGCTTCTCACACCGGAGCAGTTGAAAGCTCAGGGAATCAGCGTCTTTCAGATTGACCGTGGGGGAGATATTACATATCATGGGCCGGGGCAACTTGTCGGATATCCCCTGATGATGCTCGGCAACCGGGAGGCGCTTGACCTGCACGGATACCTCCGGAGTTTGGAAGAGGTGATCATTCGATTGCTGGCGTCCCATGGTATTGAAGGAAGTCGCAAGCCTGAATACACAGGGGTATGGGTCGGGAATCTTAAAATCGCGGCCATAGGCGTCAAATTCAACAAATGTAAGCACCGCCGGGGCTTTGTGACCAGTCATGGTTTTGCCTTCAATATCAAATCAGGGATACAGCATGAGGGCTTTCAAGGTATCGTTCCATGCGGAATCCAGGAATACGGAGTGACTTCATTGGAGGACTGCACACAGCAGACCTTTTCAGTGGAGCAGATTGCGAAGGAGATTGTACCTTACTTTGAGGAGCAATTTTCATTTGCGGCGGAATGGCAAAGTCATTCCCTCCAATAAAGCAAAGGCGGGCTATTCTGTGATGTACACGGAAGCCCGCCTGTTTTCTTGCGCCACAGCTTGTCCGCCTACAGCCTCCATAGAGCATGGAGACGGCAGAATATCTTGAGCGGCGCATTCCATTATAGAGGCATAATCAACGGCTCAATCACCATAAACAGCGTAGAGCCAATCATCGCGGCGAGCATAATGTAGACGAAAAAACGAACCCATTTTTTGTTCGGCATGTGTAACTCCTTTAGGATAGGTTTAAGTCAGAAATAAGACTATCTATCCGTATTGTAGCGTAAACGGGAAAGAGAGGGAAGTTCAATGACAGCAAAAGTAGTGAAAGAACGAATCGTACAAGAATTTATGGAACTCGTACAGGTGGATAGCGAAACCAAGCACGAGCAGGAAATATCGCGTGTTCTGAAAGAAAAATTCAATGCACTCGGGCTGGAGGTAACAGAAGATGATTCCCGCGAAAGAACCGGACATGGTTCGGGTAATCTGATCGTAACCTGGAAAGCGGAAGGCGCGGAGCAAGCACCTAAATTGTTTTTTACCTGCCACATGGATACCGTTACACCAGGCCAAGGCATTAAGCCGCAGCTAGGTGAGGATGGATGGATTCGCAGTGACGGTTCAACCATTTTGGGGGCAGACGATAAGGCGGGGATTGCCGCTTTGTTCGAGGCGATTCGTGTCGTGCAAGAGCAGAAAATTCCCCATGGACAAATTCAGTTTGTGATTACGGCAGGTGAGGAGTCCGGTCTGTTCGGCGCGCGGGCAATGAAACCGGAATTGCTGGATGCAGACTTTGGGTATGCATTGGATTCCAATGGTGAAGTTGGCTCCATTTGTGTAGCTGCGCCAACGCAGGCTCGTATTGAAATGAAAATTACAGGAAAGTCCGCTCATGCAGGTGTAAATCCCGAAGATGGCATCAGTGCCATTCAAGTAGCCTCCAAGGCCATTTCCAAGATGAAGCTGGGACGGATTGATAAGGAAACAACTGCTAACATTGGTAGCTTCGAGGGTGGCGGAGCAACGAATGTGGTATGCGATTTTGTGCTGATCCGGGCGGAAGCACGCAGTATTGTGCAGGAGAAGGTGGATCAGCAAATTCAGCATATGCGTGAAGCTCTGGAAACTACCGCGCGCGAATTTGGTGCACAGGGCGAGTTCCGCAGCGAAGTCATTTATCCGGCATTCAGCTTTACGGAGCATGATGAAATTGTACAGGTGGCGCAGCGTGCTATACAAGGGCTGGGGCTGGCAACGCCGACCTTCCATTCGGGTGGTGGCTCGGACGCCAATGTATTCAACGGGCTGGGGGTTCCCACGGTGAATCTGGCTGTTGGCTACCAGAACATTCATACGACACAGGAAAAAATCAAGGTAGACGATCTGGTGAAGGTTGCCGAGGTGGTCGTAGCTCTTATTCAACAGGCGACGAAGTAAGACTCGGATGATACACATAAGGTTCAGGCAAAAGACAGGAACAGCGTTCCCTTGTCTTTAGACCTGAACCTTTTTTTGAACCATGAGCGAGGCGATAGTGGCAGCGGAGCCGTATTCTTTTTGCCATTGCCGCAGGAGGGCTTGAATTTGCCAGGCTTTGCCGACAATATGGAGAGTGGTTTCGGTACGGTAGCTTTTCATTGGCGAATCTCCTTTGAACAGGGAAATTTGTTATAATACCACCATATGTCCGAAATGGACAAGTTAGACTAAAGCCGGAGATAGCGAATGAAGAGATAGATGACGAAGGAGGAAACATACTAATGAACAACCAAAAGAATGATCCGGTGAACGATCCAGTGAACAACCCAGACCGCAAGCCTTATTCCAATCCTGCGTTGGAGGAAAAAACGGTATCCACGCAGCCCATTTTTGAAGGAAAAGTGATTACGTTGCAGGTGGACACGGTAGAGCTTCCAGACGGCTCCACGGGTAAGCGTGAAATCGTGAAGCATCCGGGGGCGGTGGCTGTGTTGGCGCTGCATGAGGGGAAAATGCTGGTTGTGGATCAGTACAGACAGGCGATGGGCCGCTGTGAGGTGGAAATCCCGGCAGGCAAGCTTGAGCGGGGAGAGGACCCGATGGAAGCAGCGGGACGCGAGCTGAGAGAAGAGACAGGCTATACTGCCAAGTCACTGAAGCTGCTTCACTCCTTTTATACTTCCCCCGGATTTGCGGATGAAATCATTCATCTGTATGTGGCTGAAGAGCTGGAGTTGGGAGAAATGGAACCGGATGAGGATGAATTTCTGGAGCTGTTTGAGGTGACGCTGGAGGAAGCACAGGCGCTCATTCGTGAAGGTCGGATTAGTGACGCCAAAACGATTCTGGCTGTCTATGCGTGGCAAATTTACCAATATACAGGGATCTTTTAAGCGGTATGAACGGAAATACGGTTGAACTTACAGATTACTATGCTGATCTCCATATTCATATCGGCAGAACGGAAAAGGGAGCTCCGGTCAAAATCAGTGGCAGTCGCGACCTGACCTTTGCCAACATTGCCAAGGAATCATCCGGTCGCAAGGGCATTGAACTGATCGGGATCATTGACTGCCACGCACCGAACGTTCAAGAGGATATCCACGCTTATTTGCATACGGGTGAAATGACGGAAATCAACGGTGGTGGTATCGCGTACCGGGATACGGTTGTGCTGCTGGGAACGGAGCTGGAGATTCGGGCGGAAGGTCGTCCCGAGGCGCACATTCTGGCCTATTTTCCCCATTTGGCGGCGATGGAGGATTTTACGCAATGGATAGCTCGGCACATGAAAAATGTCAATCTCAGCTCGCAGCGTATCTATGCCCCGCCACGCGAGCTACAGCAGCAAATTTACGGCCGTGGAGGCATTATGGTGCCAGCGCATGTGTTCACCCCTCATAAGGGCATATACGGCAGCTCTGCGGCCCGTATGGAGGAACTGCTGGATATGCAGCTCATTAGCGGAGTGGAGCTGGGGTTAAGTGCGGATTCGTCTATGGCCGGATTGATCTCGGAGCTGGATCGTTTCAGCTTCCTGACCAATTCGGATGCCCATTCGCTCGGCAAAATTGGACGGGAGTACAACAAATTATCCATGACAAAGCCGAGCTTTGATGAATTCAGAATGGCTTTGGAGCGCCGGGAAGGACGACGGGTGTCTGCCAATTACGGATTAAATCCGAAGCTGGGCAAGTACCATCGTTCCTATTGTCAAAGCTGCGGTACGATTATGGACGAGCAAGAGATGGCGGACGAACGCTGCCCTGCCTGTGGTCATACCAAGCTGGTGCGGGGCGTACTGGATCGGATATGGAGTATTGCCGATCGTGAGCAGCCCGTGATTCCATCACATCGGCCGCCATACATTTACCAGATTCCGCTGGAATTTATTCCCGGTCTGGGCAAAGCCAAGCTGAACCACCTGCTGAATGCGTTCGGAACAGAAATGAATATTTTACATGAAGTCGCACAGGAGGAACTGGCGGCGGTTGTCGGAGACGCGTTGGCAGAGCAAATTGTCCTTTCCCGGGAGGGACGACTTTCCCTCGTATCCGGTGGTGGCGGAACCTACGGCAAAATAGCTAGGCCATAGTAGTCATGTCCTATTAGAGTCATATCGGGGTCTGCTTGTTCATAACCATTAAATATCTATGCCGTTGGCTTGGCATTCACTCGTGAATCTTCTTTTGCAGCGCAAGCTGCCCCGAATCCTAGCCATCAGCCGTCGGATTACGGTTGTTTTTTGGACAAACAAGCAGATGAAAGGGGCAGGACGTCGATGCAATGGTTTCGTCATACGTTAAAGGATCAGACGCCGTATTATGTTTTTTTGGCCGTGCTGTTTCTGGTGGGAGTCGTCTTTGGTGCACTGATGGTGAACGCGCTCTCGCTGGAGCAGCTCCAGGATTTGTCGCGTTATCTGAAGGATTTTTTTGTGACGGTTAATCAAAATGAGCAGGGCTTTGCTGGTTCGCAAGCGACCTCAACCTTTTGGGATAGTGTGTCTCTACATCTAAAATGGGTAGGTTTAATCTGGGTATGCGGTCTTTCGGTCATCGGTCTTCCTGGCATTCTCGTACTGAATTTCCTCAAGGGTGTGTTGATCGGATTTTCCGTAGGCTATATGGTAGGGCAATATTCGTGGAAAGGGCTGTTATTTTCCCTCGTCTCCGTGGCTCCTCACAATTTAATCGTCATTCCGGTGCTGCTCGTGTGCAGTGTGGCTGCGATGACCTTTTCCATTCATATGATCAAAACTAAAATACTCGCTACACGGCCATCTGTCGGCATGCTTCGTCCGTTGCTGTCCTACGCAGGGCTGACCGCTGCAATGATGTTGCTCCTCGTTGGTAGCGCGTCCTTTGAAACTTGGGTCACCCCAGTCATGATGCAGTGGGTTACTCCCATGCTGACTGCCTCCGCGTCTCCCTAACCCCCGTTTCAAAATGTTTGACTTTATTTGTATAGACCCCCTATAATAATAGGAGTGAAAAAAAGTGCAGTGGGCAGTAGCTTTTGCAGGGGGAGGGAGACACATGGAAGCACGGATCGAAAAAATTAAGCAGCAGCTGCAATCCCAGGGCTACAAACTAACGCCTCAGCGGGAAGCCACCGTCAGAGTTTTACTTGAGAACGAAGATGATCATCTGAGTGCGGAAGATGTATTTATGCTCGTTAAAGAGAAAGCTCCCGAAATCGGTCTGGCAACCGTATACCGTACCCTAGAACTGCTAAGTGAACTGCACGTCGTGGAGAAAATCAATTTTGGTGATGGCGTTGCGCGTTATGACCTGCGCGGCGATACGACCAAGCATCACCACCACCATTTGATATGTGTGCAGTGCGGCAGTGTGGATGAAATACTGGAGGATTGGCTTGGACCGCTGGAAGAGCGTCTGGAACGGGAATATAACTTTACCGTAGTGGACCACCGTTTGGACTTTCACGGTATTTGTTATCGTTGCAAGACGAAGAACGATACGACCGCCCAGAAATTTTTGGGTAAAACCAAGAAAAACAAATCTCAGGATTAATAAGCTGACAACCCAAGCTCTCACCGGCGAAGACGCGTTCGGGGGGAGCTTTTTTGGTTCGGGATCTGCTATACGACATTAAGCGGTATAAAAAGGAACAGCTTGTCATACCCTTCCATAGAGAGCCTTAACAAGGCCTATAATCTGGAAAAAAGGCGGCTGATTCACATGGTACTATCGTTGCGGAGAGGACTAAAATGGTTGCGTCTGTTCATACTGTTCGGGGTTTTGGCATGTATGTTCTACTATAGCCTCGGGTTGTTCAGGGACTGGATTACACCTGTGGATCATTACCGGATACCGGAAGGACATGCAGTCAAGGTATTCGGCGGGCAGGAATTATCCGACGTACCCGAGCATAAGACGGCTGTGTCGGAGCGTCTGCGTTTCTTTTACTGGTATGGAGAATAGTCCATGTAGATGCTGAGACTGATCCGACTGAACCGTTGTATGCAGGACAAGGAGACTTCTGGAACTCATGAAAATGTATATTCAACCTTTTGTTCGATATATGGAAGAGGAAAAGGGTTTGTCGCCCAGCACATTGGAAGCGTATCATCGGGACGTACAGCAGTTTGTCGAGTTCGCTGAAAGCTGCGACATCGAGCAGCCGGACCATGTTCAACGCTCTCATCTGGTGCTTTATTTGGGACGCTTGAAGGAACAGGGAAAAGCCGCGGCGACGATTTCGCGCAGTGTAGCCTCTATCCGCTCCTTTTTCCATTTTCTCATTCGGGAGGGGATTACGGGTCATGACCCGTCTGTCTTGCTGGAGCTGCCTAAGGCCAACAAAAAGAAGCCTTCAGTGCTCACGCAGGATGAGATAGAGCGTCTGCTGGCAGCGCCGAATGTTTCCACCCCGCAAGGGGGACGGGACAAGGCGATGCTGGAACTGCTGTATGCGACAGGAATTCGAGTATCCGAGCTGATCGCCCTGAACGTACGTGATGTACGTACCGATCTGCGTTTCGTTCACTGTGGAGGCGAGGCGGGCAAGGAGCGTGTTGTGCCGATCAGCCGTGAGGCATCGCAGTGGGCACAAGCGTATATGGACGAGCAACGTGCGTTGTTGCTGCGATCCGGGCAGGATGAGGAATCTCGGGTAAAACAGGAAGCCTTGTTCCTCAATGTATCCGGTCAGCGTCTCAGCAGACAGGGTTTCTGGAAAATGATCAAGAAGTACGGTCAGGAAGCAGACATAAGCGGGGATATTACACCGCATACCCTGCGGCATTCTTTTGCGGTACATATGCTGGAGGGCGGAGCGGATTTGCGCTCCGTACAGGAGATGCTAGGCCATGCCGATCTGTCCACGACGCAGGTTTATGCGCAGACAGCCAAGCGAAGTATGAAGGAAGTCTACGAAAAGTATCATCCGCACGGCGGCAATCGTCCGTCCAGCGACAGCAAGGATCGTATGTGACGAGACATTTACTAATGGTGATGATTATAGTCATTATTATAGTAATGATCACAGTAATAACGATCACAGCAACTATAACTAACGATTGTACAAGACAGGAGAGATGTTGATGTCAACAGCCAACCAAGCAATGATTCAGGAAGCAGCAGATTATATCCGTGCCAAGAGCGGAATCCGTCCGGAAATCGGTCTTATTTTGGGCTCGGGTCTCGGCATTCTGGCCGATTTGATTCAGGATGGAATTAGTATTCCTTATCAGGATATTCCCCATTTTCCCGTATCGACGGTAGAAGGTCATGAAGGAGAATTGCTGCTAGGTACCATTGAAGGTCGCGCTGTAGTTATGATGAAGGGCCGCTTCCATATGTATGAGGGCTATGGCCCTCAGCTTACGGCTTTCCCGGTTCGGGTCATGAAGCAATTGGGTATTCAAAGTCTGCTGGTGACAAATGCGGCAGGCGGTGTCAATACGTCTTATGAGGCAGGCGATCTGATGGTTATCTCGGATCATCTCAATCTGACCGGACAAAATCCGCTGATTGGACCGAACGATGCAGCTCTGGGCGTTCGCTTCCCTGACATGTCGGAGGCATACAGCCGTCGTTTGCGCGAGATTGCCAAGCAAACCGCTGCTCAGCAGGGCTTCAGCTTGCAGGAAGGCGTATATGCCGGATTGCTGGGTCCAAACTATGAAACGCCTGCTGAAATCGTTATGCTGCGCACACTGGGTGCAGACGCGGTGGGTATGTCCACGGTGTCCGAAGTAATCGTAGCCCGTCATGCAGGCATTGAGGTGCTGGGCTTCTCTTGTATCACGAATATGGCGGCAGGCATCTTGGATCAGCCCCTGTCCCACGATGAAGTAATGGATACAGCAGAGAAGGTACGTGAGAAATTTTTAAATCTCGTTTTGGCGATCATTCCACAAATGTAGATTGTTATATCCCAAGAACCCCGTTTCCGAACGCCATCTAAGGCCGTAGGAAAACGGGGTTCTTTTTTTACGTACTGATCAATTGTAGCCCCTAATGTGGCGGGGGTGTGCCGCATACTGTCGTGTTCGCCTTTTCTGCTATTAATAGTCTATGCCGTTCCTGTACCTTAATCACAATAACGATGAATATGATCCAGTAGATGGCCAGAGAATTTAGGAAGCGGCTGTCCGTAATGTTGTTTAACACGATGAATAAGAAGAATACGGCTGCTGTCAGCCATGTATACATATCGGTTTTACCGATTCTGAATTTAAATAAAGTGGTTATGACAAGTGTAATGGTTGCCAACAGTCCCGTAAGGCCGATATCGATCCACAGATCCCGAAACCCGCTGTGGCTGCTTGTCAGATCAAATCGGATTCCATTGGCATAGATGCTAGGCCGGTTTGCCCAGAAGGAACCGTAGCCATGACCAAACCAGTAGTGACTTTCAATGGCGCCTGCAATTCCCTGCCAGATTTCTGTTCTTCCAGTCAAGGTTGTTGTTTTGCCAAATTCCGATGCAATCGCATCCCCGTAACTAAAAGCGAACACGAGACCCAAAAGCATAAGCAGGCAGGAACTGCTAATGAAGAAACCACGCAGTGCAACGCTTCGGATTCTTTTGAATAGCAATATAAAAAGGATGAACATGAACAGGGAAGAAGTCAGCAGCAACGAAGTAGTGGATTGGCATTTGATGAGCAGTAAGGCATTCAGCAAAATAAAGCCAACATGCAAAGTTTTGCGTGTCCCCCTGAAAAAATAAATGACGTGTGAAACAAAACATAGAAGAGAGAGTGTTCCCAGTGTGTTTTTATGACCGGAAATGCCTTTCCACAGCCCTGTATGTTCGACGCCCCCATGAATGGCAAAGGAGGGAATGAGCAATACCGCCAGTAGATTGAGTATGCTCAAAATACTTAACGTAATGACCAACAGGCGGATGCAGCCTTGCGTCGTATAATGGGTAACCAGATAAAGTCCGAAGGTGGAAAAAGCAACGAATTTAAGCACCATCAGAATGGATGAGGTCTGTTCCTGTTCAGCCCATAAACAGGAGACAGTTATGTACATTATGAGCAAGGTCAGCAACGGATTATCAGCCAAGGTTGCAATTAGCGGCTTTAGCGAGGGCAGCAGCATCAGATAGCTAAACAGCAGGATGAGCAGAGAAATTGCGATCACTCTGGGAGACAAGCCCTGACAGGCATAAGGAATCGAAAAAGCCAGTAAACCGGTCACTGTAAGGACAGTCTTCACACATTCACCACCTAGATACGATATGTATCTATTTTATACAAAACGTATCATTTTGTACAATAATAAAAATGTATTCGCATATACTCAATCCATATTCAGAGAATAGAATCCTTCAGCCCTGTCTGAAAGAAGATATTTTCGTTGTTTTCAAAAAGTGGAGGTGTTGGGGTGGCGGATCAGTATACAGATCATTTGAAATTGAACTTGAGTAGTTTGGGTGGTGTAAGCTTGAACCAACGGCAACTGGAAGAAAATTTTAAAAAGGTTGATAAAGAATTCAATCAACGTAGTGTGAATGCCAGTTGGTTTGGAGCCGTAGGTGACGGTGTTCAGGACGACACGGCCGCTTTGCAGCAAATGATCGATAGCACGCCTGACTACTCCATGCTTCGCATTCCCAGTGGTCGCTATAAAATAACGTCTACCTTGCATATCCGCAAACAGGGTATCCGCTTTTTTGGTACGCATAAGGGCAGATATCGACAGGGTAAGGGGGTTACTTCCATTGAATACTATGGCACGGGTCCATGTTTTCAAATTGGGGATGAGAGCCTCCCTACATTCAGTGGCTTTCAAAATGTACAATTCCACGATTTGTCGATCCGATACGAGGGTGCCGTAAGAACCGCATTAAATAATCCGTTTTCACAGGCGGCGAAGCGTGGCTATTATGGCAAAGGTACTTTGGGGATTCAGGACTGGAAGGGCGGGGGAGTTGTACTGGATAATGTCTTGATCGAGCATTTCGAGACTGGTTTTTGGGGTTATGAAAGTGATGTGGATTTTTTGAAGAACGCGGAAATTAACTATAATAAAAGAGGAATTCATCTGGAAAACCGAAGCTCACAGTTTACGAGCCTGGGGCTATTAACCATGGGCAATGATGCAGCGCTCGATCTGAATAGCTCCAACGGGGCCAGATTTTTTGCCAGCCAGCACATAAAGGACGGAAGCTCAAGTGATATTCCCATTCGAATTGATGATTTTATGAATGCTGAATTTATAGGCTGCTGGTTTGAGGGGCTGAGCTTAGAACATAGGGTGACGGTTCCGTCTTTTATTCAAATTGGTGCCACGAAGGAGACGAAAAATGTTGCTCTTCGCGACTCCATTTTAGCCATCGCGGACAAATTCAGGGACAAAAACGACGACAACTACTGGTCAGTATGTGATTATTTTGTAGATGTGGTCATTGGTAAAAAAATTTTAGTAGATGAGGTGGGTGGATATCCACGCAATTTGAGGCATCTGGTTTCCTTCTCCGGCAGCTCATCCACGCAGCAGGTGACGCTTCGTTCGCATTTGGATTTCAATTACATGGATAACCGTTATTATAAAAACAACGGGACAGGGCAGGCTTTGCTGCTAGTGGAGAAATATTCAAACAACGGAATCGAGCACTTGGATGAAACCTTTGTCAAGGCCTATCTGGGAGCAAGACAAAATATTCCCGCAGGCAGTTGGCAGAAGGTAAATTTCAACCAGATCAGCTATGATGAACTGACCGAGTTTGAGGCGGTGGGCAACCGTTGGCAGGCCAAACAAGCAGGGAAGTACAGAATACAAGCCTATATTTCGACCGATTCTCAAGTGGATGGCAACCGTACACGGCTGGCGCTCCATGTGAATGATGAACAGGTTACTGGAGGGTCGGCGTATGCTTATCTCGATGATCGGGTGATTGGCGGGCCGAACTACAGTGCTTTGAGTGGAACGATTGAACTGAAACTGGAGCCCGATTCTTTTATTGATATACGGGTGTTCAGCCAAAATAAAACGGATATTTTACCGGGTGGAGGTCTTACGTACCTCACGATCAGCCGATTGTAAGTCGCTGTTACGCAGACGATAGACGTTCTTTCATTTTAATTTTGGAAAATCCGCACCATGCTGACTCAGCTTGGTGCTATTTGATGTTTTCAGGCGTATGGAATATTTTTCTTCCATTCTGACGACAATGGTTAGCAGCACGCGAATAGGCTGGAGGACTACATAACGGGCTCCGGTGCTTTACGCCAATATGTTGAGGAGGGAACCGATTGTGAAGAAAAAAGTGGTAGCGTTCATCCTGGCTTGTCTGGTAGCCTTGACTGCTGTCCCCGTCGGCGGTTGGGCCGAGGAAAGCAAACCTGAAAGCAAGCCCAAGGAGGGTTCTGCGGCTGAGCTTGCTCCCGAGGCTCTCTCGGCGATCCTGATGGATGCGGATACGGGTACAGTCATCTATGAAAAAAATAGCCGTGAAAAGCTTCCTCCGGCGAGTATTACTAAAATTATGACCATGCTGCTGACGATGGAGGCTATTCATGATGGAAAACTCAAGCTGACCGACAAAGTACGGGCCAGCGAATATGCGGCTTCGATGGGCGGATCGCAAATTTTTCTGGAGCCGGGAGAAGAAATGACGGTCGATGAGATGCTTAAAGGAGTCGCGATGGCTTCCGGCAATGATGCTTCCGTGGCGATGGCTGAGAAAATTGCGGGCTCTGAGCAGGCTTTTGTCGAATTGATGAATGCCAAGGCGCAGCAGCTTGGTTTAAAGGATACCCATTTTGCCAATTGCAATGGTCTGCCAGTAAAAAATCACTATTCTTCTGCGCATGATATTGCAGTCATGAGCCGTGAGCTGCTGAAATATCCCCAAATTACGAAATATACAGGAGCGTATCAGGACTATTTACGCAAATCCTCGGCCAAGCCGTTTTGGCTGGTGAATACGAATAAGCTGGTTCGCTTTTATACTGGAGCGGACGGGCTGAAAACAGGCTACACAGGGGAAGCGAAATTTTGCCTTTCCGCTACGGCCAAGCGTGATGGTATGCGTGTAGTCGCTGTCGTACTTGGCGAACCGAATACCAAAACACGCAACAATGAAGTATCCTCCATGTTCGATTATGCATTTTCCCAATACACGATGAAATCAGTGTACAAGCCGGGTGACCTGCTGGGAAGCGTAAAAGTCGAGAAGGGAGTACTGCCGGAGCTGAAAATTCAGGCAGATCGTTCCTACAGTGTGCTGGTGAAAAAGGGCGGAACAAAAGATACGCTGCGTCATGAGCTGCAACTCGCTCCAAGTCTGAAAGCTCCTGTCCGTGCAGGTGATCCGGTTGGCAAGCTGGTTGTCTATCAGGATGGTAAACGGCTCAAGGAGTTTAACATAACCTCACCCGTGGCGGTGGAGAAGGCTGGATGGTGGAAATTGTTTAAACGTACCATGTCGAACCTGTTTTCTTTGTAGATTTTAAGGGGTTTTCTTCTAGTTTTGTCGGAGGGCAGGAATCGTCTGCGGCTGCGTAGAAATCCTTGTCCAAGACCGGGAGGAGAGTGAGTAAGCATGAACCTGCAAATTGAAATGGAGCATCACCGGGGGGTGCTGATTGTAAGGCTGTCCGGTGAGCTTGATCACCATACGTCGGACATGGTCCGTATGCAAATGGATGAAGCGATTCAGCGCCGCCAATGCGAGCATATCGTGCTCAGCCTGAAAAATCTCCAGTTTATGGACAGCTCCGGCCTTGGCGTTATCTTGGGACGTTACAAGCTGATTAAACAAAAGGGCGGCAAGATGGCTGTCTGCGATGTCAATCCGCCGGTACACCGACTGCTGGATATGTCAGGCTTGTTTAAAATCATGCCTGTATATGAAAACGAGGGAAATGCGCTCACGGAACTGGAGGTGGTGTCATGAGAGAAAGTACGGGAAACAATTTCATGAGCTTGCAATTTGCCGCCAAATCCGAGAATGAAGCGTTTGCCCGCGTCGCTGTCGCTGCCTTTATTTCCCGGCTTGATCCGACGATGGACGAGCTGAGCGATCTGAAAACCGTGGTGTCCGAGGCGGTAACGAACAGCATTATTCACGGCTATGACAGCGATCCGTCTGGAGTCGTGACAATCAAGGTCGGGATTGAAATGGACGTGGTTACACTGGTGATTGAAGATGCAGGAAGAGGGATCGAGGATCTGGAGCTGGCGAAGCAGCCACTGTATACCTCCAAGCCTGAACTGGAACGCTCGGGTATGGGTTTTACCATTATGGAAAATTTCATGGATGAGTTTGAAGCAGTCAGTGAGCCGGGCGGAGGCACGTCGGTCCGGATGAAGAAAAGGATTGAATCCAAGAAAGCTTTATATAATTAGGGGTTGATCCTATGGAAGCAGGAGGAAAAAAAACTTCGAACAGCTATTTGGAGGATGCGGAAGTCAAACGGCTCATTGCACTGAGTCAATCCGGTGATAATGATGCCCGTGAGACGCTGGTCAATAGTAATATCCGGCTCGTATGGTCTGTCGTGCAGCGCTTTATGAACCGGGGATATGAACCTGACGATCTTTTTCAGATCGGCTGCATCGGTTTGTTAAAATCGGTGGACAAATTCGATCTAAGCTATGAAGTCAAATTTTCAACGTATGCGGTTCCGATGATTATTGGGGAAATTCAACGTTTTCTGCGCGATGACGGCACGCTTAAGGTTAGCCGCTCCCTCAAGGAGACGGCCAATAAGGTCCGCAAAATGAAGGACGAGCTGTCCAAACGGCTGAACCGTTTACCTACGATCAAGGAAGTCGCAGATGAACTGGGAGTTACACCGGAAGATGTTGTTTTTGCCCAAGAGGCTAACAAGCCGCCAACCTCGATTCACGAAACGGTGTTCGAAAATGACGGCGATCCGATTACGCTTATGGATCAGATTGCAGATGAATCGCAGGAGCGGTGGTTCGACAAGCTGGCGTTGAATGAGGCTATCGGGGGGCTGACTGAGCGGGAACGACTCATTGTATATCTGCGTTATTATCGCGATCAGACTCAATCGGAGGTTGCAAGCCGACTTGGTATTTCCCAGGTGCAGGTATCGCGGCTCGAAAAAAAGATTTTGCAGTCGATTCGCGATCAGATTGCTCAATAATATCGGTGAGGATTTTTGTTAAATTCTCATGTATACGTAATTACAAAGGGTATTCCCAAGCCATGTTAATGGTCAGGGGTACCCTTTTTGCGTGGAGAAACAGAAAGTGCACAGAATATGTTTCCTGGCTTCGCCTCATACTAACCAGTAATTACGAGGATAAGGAGGGGATCGGATGACTCATAATCCGGCTCCTACAGTGGCTCCCATAGTCTATTTACGTCTCCGCAGTCGTGTACGCATGTTAAAGGGGCGTGACTTGCATTTGGGGGATGTAGCCCATCTGCTGGCAGATCCCGAATGGGAAAACGAGCTGCTGGAGCTTGTTCTTAAGCGGCCGCAGCAGCAGGACGGCAATCTGATACTGGTGGACATGCTGCAAATCATATCGAAAATTAGAGAACGCATTCCGGGTGTTGTCGTGGAATCTCTCGGCAAGCCGCATGTGCTTGTGGAAATCGTGGAGAAACCGCGTAAGCCATCCAGAATATTATTTGTTCTGGTGTGGGTGCTTCTGTTCTTTGGCTCTGCGCTCACGATTATGAATTTTCACGCTGACGTCAGCATGATGGAGGTGCAGGTTCGGATTGTTGAGATGATTACCGGACACAAGGATGAGCATCCATATCTGTTTCAGATTGCGTATTCGATCGGTATTGGCTTCGGCATGATTGTGTTCTTTAATCATTTATTTAAAAAAAAATGGAACGAGGAGCCGACGCCGCTGGAAGTTGAAATGTATCTGTATCAGGAAAATGTGGATCAGTATGTTGTGGCGGAGGAATATGAAAAGATGGCCCGTATGCATACGAAGGATAAGCACAGATGATGATAAATGTACAGGGTGCACTTCAGATCATTTTAGGCATCGCCGGAGGCGTTGCGGTGGGTGGTGGCGTGATCGCACTTTTTATTGTGCTGGATATGATTCCTCGGCTTGCACAGCTTACCCGTACCTATAACAAATCACGAGCATACGAAAAATCTATGATTTTGGGTTCAGTGGTGGGAACGGTAGCCGATTTTTGGAATATATGCTTGCCGTTGCCGGGCGTACTTACGTGGATACCGGGGTTGTTTTGCGGAGTGTTTATCGGTTTACTCGCCGCAGCACTGACGGAGGTACTAAATCTATTGCCTATACTCGCCAAACGGCTCCATATGACCGTGTATATGTTTGGCCTGCTGATGGCGATGGTGTTGGGCAAGGTGACGGGTTCGTTTTTTGACTGGTTCGTATACAACCGATAACAAGGAAAGTGAAGGGGGCAAGAGATATGGAGCATAGACCGGATCAAGAACACCAGGAGGACGGAGCCATCGGGAATGAAGGTCATACTGCTGGCAAGGAAGAGATGAGCCCGTGGAAAAAAAGGCTGGCACAGGAGTCAGAACGTTTTAAGCACAAAAAAGAGAGTGAGCGTTCTGATAACGTAGAGGAATCCGTCCTTTACTGGCAGGGTAAGGATGATATATCACCAAGAATGAAGGAAAATCAGGAAACACTCAAAACAGTAATCGGTCTGGGAGAGACCTTTGATGTCGTATTTAGGGAGATGACACTAGGCGGGCGTCATATCGGCTATCTGTTTCTGAATACCTTTGCCAAGGACCTGGTCATGGTTGAAGTGCTGAAGCGGCTCACCTATCTGACACCGGATGATCTGTCTACGGACGGACTGCAATCGTATTTTGAAAATTATATTCCGCATATTCAGGTGGAAAAGACAGACAAAATGTCGGTTGTCATCAACAAGGTGCTGACAGGCTATAGCGCCTTCTTTATGGAAGGTGAGCGCTTTTCGATCATTTTGGACACCCGTAATTATCCGGTACGTAATCCCGAGGAACCGTCACTGGAGCGCGTCGTACGTGGTGCCCGTGACGGCTTTACAGAGACGATGCTGACAAATGTGGGATTGGTTCGTCGCCGCTTGCGGGACCCCGGGCTTAAATTTGAGGCGATGCAGGTTGGCCGCCGCACCCGGACAGACGTATGCTTGGGCTATATTGATGATATCGTGGATAAAGTGATGGTGGACACGGTACGCGATAAAATTAAAAACGTCAATCTGGACGGCATCCCGCTGGCGGATAAGCAATTAGAGGAGACGATTATTAATAAAGGCTGGAATCCATATCCATTAGTGCGGTATTCGGAGCGACCAGATGTTGTGGCTTCGCATATTATGGAAGGCCGACTCGTTATTTTCGTCGATACCTCACCCAGCGTGATGATCTTGCCCACCACCTTTTTTGACCTGTGTCAGCATGCGGAAGAGAATCGGCAAACGGCTTTTATGGGGAGCTATTTGCGTTGGGTTCGCTTTATAGGGATTTTTGCCTCGATGTTTTTGCTTCCGATGTGGCTGCTTATGGTCATCAATCCCGAGCTAAAACCGGCGTTTCTCGATTTTATCGGTCCTCAAAAGGAAGCCCACCTGCCGCTGATCGCCCAGTTTATCATTGTGGAGCTGGGGGTCGATCTCATGCGCATGGCGGCTGTTCATACACCGACACCGCTGGCTTCCGCCATGGGCTTGATCGCCGCCATTTTGGTCGGGGATATTGCGGTCAAAACGGGACTTTTCGTCAACGAAGTTGTGCTGTATATGGCTGTGGCTGCTATCGGGATGTTCGCAACGCCGAGCTATGAATTGGGATTGGCGAATCGGTTAATTCGGCTGGTTTTGCTGATCGCTGTGGCTATCTTCCACGTTCCGGGCTTTATCGTAGGCACGACACTGATCATTTTGATGCTGACGCTGCACCGGTCATACAATTCTTCTTACCTGTGGCCGTTCATTCCTTTTAATGCCAAGGCGATGGCTTCCATCTTGTTCCGTATGCCTGTACTGAGTTCGCCTAACCGTCCGTCATCTAACAAAACGCGGGACAATACACGCATGCCGGGTACGGATGCAAACACGGATTCGAACTCTGGCAACGGGCAGGAACATTAATATAAATGATCTGTATAAAAATCCATTCTTCTTAATGCTTTTTTTGCTATACTGGTGTTAACATTCGATGGAATATGACTTGCTTGTTCCAGAAAGAGAGGCGCCAGAACATGTATTTGCATGGAAGCAGTAAAATTAACAGCACTGGACATTTGGAGATTGGCGGATGCGACACGACCCTTCTGAAGGAACGTTTTGGAACACCGCTATATATTGTAGATGAACAGTTAGTACGTCAGCGTTGCCGGGAGTTTATAGAAGCTTTTCATGAAACCGGGTTGAAGTTTCAAGTCGCTTATGCAAGCAAAGCATTTTGCGTGATGGCGATGTGTGCTTTGGCTGCAGAAGAAGGGATGTCGCTCGACGTCGTTTCCAGTGGAGAGCTGTTCACCGCGCTGCAAGCTGGATTTCCGGCAGAGCGAATCCATTTTCACGGCAACAACAAAACACCGGAAGAAATTGAAATGGCGTTAGATGCGCAAATTGGTTGCTTCGTGGTCGACAGCGAGATGGAACTGCATTTGCTTCAGGCCCTTGCCTCCGAGCGGAAACAGCAGGTAAATATTTTATTGCGGGTTACACCGGGGGTTGAAGCACATACGCACGAATATATGGCCACAGGCCAAGAGGATTCAAAATTCGGTTTTGACATTGCGAACGGTACAGCAAGCCATGCGGTGGAGCAGGCTATCAGGCTAGATCATCTGAACCTGCTGGGGGTACATTCCCATATCGGATCGCAAATTTTTGAAGTGAACGGCTTCCAAATGGCTGCCGAACGGGTTGCCGCTTTTTCCAGAGAAATCAAGGAACAGCTTCAGTTTTCTTTCAAGGTTATTAATCTGGGTGGGGGATTTGGCATTCGTTACACAGAAGAGGACACACCACTGAAAATTTCCACCTATGTACAGGCTATCGGCGAAGCGGTAAAAACCCATTTTTCCGGGCTGTATGACGAGCTTCCTGAAATCTGGATTGAACCGGGACGGAGCATTGTAGGCGACTCCGGCACCACCTTGTATACCGTGGGCAGCGTCAAGGATATCCCACAGGTGCGCAAGTATGTCTCGGTTGACGGCGGAATGACGGATAATCCACGTCCAGCGCTATATCAGGCGAAGTATGAAGCCATGCTGGCTAACCGGGCGCACGATGCGAACGAGGAGACGGTATCCATTGCGGGCAAATGCTGTGAAAGTGGCGATATGCTCATTTGGGATGTGGAGCTGCCGCGTCCGACCAGCGGGGATTTGCTCGCTGTTGCTTCAACCGGAGCTTACAATTATTCCATGGCGAGTAATTATAACCGGATACGTCGACCAGCGGTTGTATTTGTAAACAATGGTGAGGCCGAACTGGTGGTACGCCGGGAAAGCTATGAGGATATCGTTCGGAATGATGTCGTGCCACAGCGTCTGGTTCGAGACCAAACCGGTTCATCGGTTCATCCCAACGCCAAGATTACGGTTTCTTCCTGATTTTGAATACGTGTGACGAAACTGGCCATTCATCCGGAGTGATATACCGGGGACAATGGTCTCTTTTTTTGGACAAGGCTTTGCTAAGCGCGGCAATTCATAGTAAACTGGAGCTTGATGCTATTTAGCTTTCAAAACAGGTTGAAAAGGAGCTACAAACAATGAAAAAAGGTAGAATAGATCTTGAAAACGGCGGTATCGTCGAAATTGATTTTTTTCCAGAAGAAGCGCCAAACACGGTTGCTAACTTTGAAAAGCTGGCAAACAGCGGTTACTACAACGGCTTGAGCTTTCACCGTGTAATTCCAGGCTTTGTTGCCCAAGGTGGTTGTCCTAATGGAACAGGCACAGGTGGCCCTGGCTACACGATCGACTGCGAAACAGCTACGAACACAACGAAGCATGCCAAAGGCGTTCTGTCCATGGCGCATGCAGGCCGTAACACAGGCGGAAGCCAATTCTTCATCTGCTACGCTCCACAGCCGCATTTGGATGGAGTACATACTGTATTTGGTCAAGTGACCAAAGGTATGGAATTCATTGATGCTGTAAAACAAGGCGACAAAATGAAAGAGGTTAAAGTATTTGACGCGTAATATACCGTTAAATGCATAATCTTTTTGTATAACGTTACACTTAAGCCGTTCTGTCTTTGGACAGGGCGGCTTTTTGTTGTCTTTTGTTTGACGTTTTGCTGATTTTCGCATTCACGCAGGTATTAAAGTGAACAAAATCACATTCGAAAAGTAAGTGTTGTGATAGCCTTTTCATTAGAATGCATTTTCCATTTTTTATATGAGTTGTTCAAGCTCAGCTCAGGGTTGCAAAAGAAGGGGGCTTATCACATTGTCTATTTTAACGCGCACAAATCGACTCGGATTTTTTGAAATCCGGCTGGAATCCATTGGTGGACTCGGCGCTAATCTGGCTGGTAAAATGCTGGCCGAAACGGGCGTGCTTGGTCTGGGGCTAAATGCCTCGAATTTTTCGTCCTATGGTTCGGAAAAGAAGGGAACCCCGGTCAAAAGCTTTGTACGCTTCTGTGATCCCGGGGTCGATATCCGCGATCACAGTCCGATCGAGCAACCGCATGTGGTAGGCATTTTTCATGAAACATTGTACAAAACGGTAAATGTCATCAGCGGACTTCCGGCGGATGGGATCGTTGTGGTCAATTCCACGCGTCCAGCAGAGGAAATACGGGCTGATTTGGGACTGGTATCCGGTACGCTGGCGGTGGTGGATGCGATGGGCATCGCCCTGGAGGAGCGGACCAAGCTGAATACGTCCATGCTGGGTGCGCTATTCCGCGTCTGTGATTTTTTAGATCCGGAGGCGATGAGATCGGTTATTCGCAGTACTTTTGAAAAGAAAAATCCACAGTTGGTGGAGCCTAATTTGCGTACGTTTAACCGTGGTTTTGAAGAAATGGAACTGCACGTATATCCGGTTACTGATGACGCGCAGGATCGGGTTTTTGAACGTCCGCAGCCTTTACTGGGGTACGAAACGCAGCCATCGGGGGGCGTTATTGCGACTCAGGGGAACAGCATGACGAGAGATGTTAGTGGTTCACGTCAGGGTTATGTGCCTGAATATGAAGCTGACAAATGTACCCATTGTGCCAAGTGTGATTCGATTTGCCCCGATTATTGTTTCGTATGGGAAGAGCAAGCAGACAAACGCGGAAGAATGCTGCCATTTTTGCAAGGGATTGATTACCAGTATTGCAAAGGTTGTCTGAAATGCGTAGATATTTGCCCATCGGGGGCATTAAGCTCACGCCGTGAGCAATGGGGATGGGCAGAGCAGCATCGGGTTGCCCATCAATTTCCGGTATATGAAGGAGGTGGCGTGTAATGGCCAAACTGGAGGAGGAACTCAAGCAGACAGGCGCCGCACAGGTGACGACGTTCGAATCCGGCAATGAAATGGCGGCTACGGCGGCTGCGCAGATCAATTATCATATGATGGGATATTTTCCGATCACACCATCGACTGAGGTGGCGCAGTATCTGGATCAAATGAGAACGAGAGGTCAACATGACATTAAGCTGGTCGCAGCAGACGGTGAGCATGGATCGGCAGGGATATGTTATGGCGCTGCGGCAGCGGGAGCGAGGGTTGTGAACGCAACAAGTTCGCAAGGCTTCCTGTATATGCTTGAGCAGTTGCCTGTGCAGTCCGGCACTCGTTTTCCTATGGTTATGAATCTGGTGACCCGGGCTATCAGTGGCCCACTGGATATCCGTGGGGATCATTCGGACTTGTACTATGGTTTGAATACGGGCTGGGTGATTTTGACCGCAAGCACGCCGCAGGCTGTGTATGATATGAATATCATGGCCCTGAAAATTGCAGAGCACAGCGATGTTCGGTTGCCTGTGATGGTCGCGTATGACGGTTTTTACACGTCCCATCAAAAGCGTAAAGTGCAATATTTTGCCGATGCCGAAACCGTACGCAATTTTGTGGGTCCTAACCCGAATCTAAATTATCCGAATATTTCGGATTTCGACCATCCGGTCACGGTGGGTGCGCATATGAACGGGGATGATCTGACGAATAATCATGCTCAGTTATCCAAGGCATTAAAGCTGTCGGAAGGAGTATATGAGCAGGTTGCCGCAGAATATGCCGCATTATCCGGGCGGGAATATCCGATTTTGGATCTCTATCATATGGAGGATGCCGAGGTTGCGGTATTCTTGCTGAATTCGGCAGCTGAATCGGCCAAAGATGTAGCTGATCAGCTCCGCGCGCGCGGCATTAAGGCCGGTGTAATTCGTCCGAATATCATTCGGCCGTTTCCTGCCGAGCAGCTTCGCGAGGCATTGCGCCATGTCAAGGCGCTGCTGGTGGGTGAACGTGCGGATTCGTACGGCGCCGATGGCGGTAATTTGACGCACGAAATCAAGGCGGCCTTGCAGGAGGACCCGCTGAACCGGACACTCGTATTGTGTCGCATTTTTGGCTTGGGCGGCAAGGATTTTTATGCGGAAGACGCTGAGGCATTCTTCCAGCTTGCTATTGAGACGGCGGAAACCGGGCGGATTGAGGAGCCTTTTGATTATTACGGGCTTAATCCGGGCTCCCCGGACAAGGTCATGCGGCAGGTTATGCAGCCGCCACGGGGCGATGCGTATCGTACGGGTCTCATTCAGGTTACACCGGATGAGGTGACCGGGAAGCTCAAGGTCAAGGTACCGCCGCTGCGTTCGCTGACGACCAAACCACGCCGTCTTACGCCGGGTCATGGGGCGTGTCCAGGCTGTGGAGCGCTGTCTGCGCTGGAGCTGTTTTTCAAAGGCATCGAGGGAGATATCGTCGTGCTGTTCCAGACCGGTTGTGTATACGTGGTGACAACAGGTTATCCGTATACGTCACACAAGCAGCCGATGATTCATAATCTTTTTCAAAATGGGGCTGCTACGCTCTCTGGAGCGCTGGAGGCTTACATGGAGATGAAGCGCCGCAATGAAATTAAGATGGCGGATGATCCGACCTTTATCATGATCAGTGGGGACGGCGGGATGGATATTGGTATGGGTTCTGCAATTGGTGCGGCTCTTCGTAATCATAAGCTGATCATGCTGGAATATGATAACGAGGGGTACATGAATACAGGATCGCAGCAATCGTACTCGACTCCGGTCGGCCATATGACGAGCACGTCAGGTGTAGGGAAGATGCAAAAAGGCAAGCAGGGCCATCACAAGGATACGGTGCAAATTATGGCTGCCTGCAATATTCCATATGCCTTCACGGCAGCCGAAAGCCATCCGCAGGATATGCTGCGTAAAGCGGCCAAAGCACAATGGTATGCAAATAACGTGGGGACGGCCTATGGTAAAATCCTGTGCGCCTGTCCACTGAACTGGAAATCCGAGGATAGACTGGGTACCAGCATTGTGGGGGCTGCTGTGGAGTCTTGCTTCTTCCCGCTGTACGAGATTGAGCAAGGCAGTACGACGATTACGTACAATCCGGAGGACAAGGGAAAACGGATTCCAGCCGCAGAATGGCTCAAATTAATGGGCAAAACAAAACATCTTCTTAAGGAGGAAGCCACGCTGGCTACCTTTGAGCAGGAGATTGAACGCCGATGGAATATTCTGAAAAAGAAACATGAAATTTCGGAGCTATAATCCAGTTTTTTGCATAATACACTTTGAACATTGTTATAAGATGTTGCGGTACCGGTTCGATCAAGATTCTTTGCGCTTGTTGCGCGAAGAATCTTTTTTGTCGTTTATGGGATGAAGCATAAAAAATCAGGTAATGATTTCCGATATAGGAGTGGAGGCCTACGTGAAACATGTTGAATTAGTGCTTTCTCTGAATTTTAAGACGCAATGAGGTGCAGGTATGATTAAGCTGAATACAGTTGAGATAATCGAAATTATAAAGAAGCAAATACCCAAGGTCATGAATATCACGCCAGTGGAATTGAAATTTACGGATGACTTTGGACGGACTTCGCTGGCAGCGACGGATCACAAATTTACGTTGACGAACCAGCACTATTCAGCCAAGGTGATGGATTGTGTGCTGGAAACGCAGGTGCGTCCCATTTTAATGTGCGAGATTATTTATTTTCTGAAATGCGAGTTTATCGACGGGCATGTTGATGTACGGCTGGATTACGATATATGCACGGAGGGTGGCCGCGGACCAACCGCTTCAGCGGTCATTACGTTCGATCATGCTACGCAGCTCGGGATCGAAGAACTGGCCGATCTGATTGATCTGGCGCTTCACATGAATGATAGGGCCTGGTTTGAAGAGCTTTCCAGCCAATATGTCAAAACAAAAGCAGAAGCGTCTATCAGATAACTTGCTTTTTTTAGAAGTCGGTGCTAATATACGTAACAAGTTTAATGCTAATTCAATTGAATAAAGCAAGATCCTTCGGGGCGGGGCGCAATTCCCCACCGGCGGTGATGACGTGTCTGTAAATCGCTTCTGCGATGAACAGCGCGGCTTAGTCCGTGACCCGGATGCTGAGCGATCAGCAGAAGGTGGACCTGGTGCAATTCCGGGACCGACAGTATAGTCTGGATGGGAGAAGGATACGAAGCGCATGGGCATGACATGACATGTGCCGATTTTTAGCATACGTAATGGTACGTACGGCTTATTTCGTTGCAGGTAGCAAATGGAAGATTGCTTGTTCTACAAGCTTTCATTTTCGCATGCGCTCTGAGCGTATTTAGTTGTATGGTCAGTTATGCTTTCTATTGGCAAACTTATCATTCATGTGGTCTTAGGATGTATATGGACTGCGCTTGTATACTGCAAATTCGACTCTCATCACCCCCATGACGGATATTATCCGGACTGGGGGTTTTTTGCGCTTACGCCTGATGAATCAGGGATAAACTGAACTTTAGATGGGAAGGAGTGAAGACATGTTTACCGGATTGGTCGAGGAAGTAGGACGCATTCAGCAGATTTCCAGAAGTGGAGAAGCGATGGTGCTGGGCATTGCGGGTTCTGTGGTATTGGGCGATTTGAAAATAGGAGACAGTGTTTCCGTGAATGGTGTTTGTCTGACCGCAACACAGGTGGGTACTAAGGATTTTAAGGTTGATGTGATGCCTGAAACCTACCGCAGCAGCAATCTGAAAGAGTTGAAATCCGGTAGCCGGGTCAATCTGGAACGGGCTATGGCGGCGAACGGCAGGTTCGGAGGGCATATCGTGCAAGGACATGTGGATGGAACGGGCACGATTCGTCGGGTGACATCAGACCAGAATGCGGTTGTGTACGAAGTTGCACCTACAGATCAGGCAATATTCAAATATATTCTTCTCAAAGGCTCGATTACACTCGACGGTATCAGCTTGACGGTTGCCCAGCGCACAGGAGATACCTTTGCCGTATCTATCATCCCCCATACCTTATCTGAGACGGCCTTGCAGGCCAAACGTGAGGGAGACACCGTCAATATTGAATGCGACATTTTAGGTAAATATGTGGAGCAGCTTTTGAATTACGGAAGATCAGCGGCGACGCAGGGAACGGAGAAAGCTTCTATGAGTCTGGATTATTTGGCGAAACACGGCTTTGCCTGATACTACAAGAAATAAGGAGGAAAGCGTAATGGGAAGCGGGAGCAGAGAGAGCCATTCAAATATAGCGGCTGATATCGTGGAGTATGGTGTGTTGGAACAGGAAGTGGAAATTCGTCTGGATTCCATTGAGGAAGCGTTGGAGGATCTAAAGAACGGTAAAGTCGTGATCGTGGTGGATGATGAGAAACGGGAAAACGAAGGCGATTTTGTCGCTCTGGCTGAAAAAGCGTCCCCCGAGGTCATTAATTTCATGATTACCGAAGGCCGCGGGTTGGTCTGTGTGCCGATTACAGGGCAAAGAGCCGAGGCACTGGAATTGCAGCCGATGGTGGAGCAAAATACAGATTTCCACGGCACAGCCTTTACCGTGTCGGTGGATCATAGAGAGACGACAACGGGGATATCAGCAGCCGAGCGATCATTGACCGTGCGTGCGCTGACCGACGAGACTGCCACAGGAAGCGATTTCCGCAAGCCAGGTCACATGTTTCCGCTGATCGCCCGCGACGGGGGTGTTTTGCAGCGTGCGGGTCATACCGAGGCGGCTGTTGATCTGGCCCGGCTCTGCGGCTCCAAACCCGCCGGGGTCATTTGCGAAATTATAAAGGAAGATGGGTCCATGGCTCGGGTGCCTGATTTGGCAGTGATCGCCAAGCGTCATCATTTGAAGCTGATCAGTATTCAGGATTTGATTGATTATCGTCGTCGTTTGTCAATGTAAGTACAGTTTTGTAACTCATTATTTTAAAAAGAGAGGTTGATTTATATGGCACGTTTTCTGGAAGGTAATCTCGTATCGGATGGTTTGAAGTATGGTATTGTGGTGGGCAGATTTAATGAGTTTATTACAAGTAAGCTGTTAAGCGGTGCAATCGATGCGCTTCAACGGCATGGAGCGCAGGAAGATGAGATTGATGTAGCCTGGGTGCCAGGTGCTTTTGAAATTTCACTGATTGCTCAAAAAATGGCTGCAAGCGGTAAATACGATGCCGTTATTACGCTGGGTACGGTGATCCGTGGTTCTACCTCGCATTATGATATCGTCTGCAATGAAGTGGCCAAGGGTGTGGCGGCAAGCAGTCTGAAAACAGGTGTGCCTGTTATTTTCGGTGTAGTGACGACGGAAAACATTGAGCAGGCTATTGAGCGTGCAGGTACGAAGGCTGGTAATAAAGGCTGGGATTCCGCACTGGCTGCGATTGAGATGGCGAATCTGGGCAAGCAGTTTTAATTTTGCGAATACCTGAATAGAACGACATAACTATAGCCGGAAAAAGGGATTGGATTGTTAAGCAAGGCGATGACGTATATACTACAGAAAGAGGGATTGATAAAGTCGAGCATAAGTGCTAACGGGGAAAGGTATTGTTGAATGATGATTGGAGTAAGGCAGGGGGAAGCACATTGACAGTCGTAAATTACAAGCTGGAAACATTCGAGGGTCCGCTGGACCTGCTGTTGCATCTGATTGATAAGGCCGAGATCGATATTCAGGATATCCCGATTAGTGATATTACCGATCAGTATATGGCTTTTTTGCACAGTATGCAGGAGCTGGAGCTGGACATTACGAGCGAGTTTCTGGTGATGGCGGCGACGCTCTTATCCATTAAGAGTAAATTGCTGCTTCCCAAGCCACCTGTAATGGAATATGATGATTTGGATTTTTATGAAGAAGAGGATTATGATCCACGGGATGAACTGGTTCGCAAGCTGGTGGAGTATCGTAAATATAAAGGGATTGCCCGCCATCTGAGTGAGCGTGAATGGGAACGAAGTCTGATCTATGGCAAGGAGCCGGAGGATTTGAGCGCATACCTGCCCACCGAACCCGCCAATCCGGTGCATGGGCTGCATGCAAGCGATTTGGTCGCGGCTTTTCAGCGTGCGCTGCGCAAAGCAGAACGACGTACGACGGTAACCCGTATTCACCGGGATGAGATTTCGGTCAAGGACCGTATTCGGCAGGTCATCGGGGCGTTGGAGATGGTAGGAACGGGGGGACGGCTTCTGTTCTCCAAGCTGATGCATGAGGATATGTATCGGCATGAAGTGGTAGTTACCTTTTTGGCTATCCTCGAACTGATGAAGATGAAGCAGATTTTCTGCTATCAGGAGAAGCTTTTCGATGATATTGTAATGGAGTGGAGAGGGGATTTACGGGTTAATGGATTATCTGAAGCTGAAATCAATTATTGAGGGACTGCTGTTTCTCGCGGGAGAGGAAGGGTTGTCCGCCAAGCAGATCGCCGACATTGTAGAGCAGCAGCAAGAGCTGGTTGAAAAGGGTCTGGAGGATATGAAGCAGGACATGGAGCAGGGAGGAAGAGGTCTGCAAATTGTCCGTATCGCCGGGCACTATCAGCTTGCAACCTTATCCGAACATGCACCTTATTTTGAAAAGCTCGCCTACTCTCCGGCACGTGCCTCGTTGTCGCAAGCGGCCTTGGAGACACTTGCCATTGTGGCCTACCGCCAGCCCATTACAAGAGTTGAAATCGAAGATATTCGCGGTGTCAAATCTGAGCGGGCCATACATACTCTGGTCAACAAGGAGCTTATTGAGGAAAAAGGTCGGGCTGAGGCTATCGGACGGCCGATTTTGTACGGTACGACGAAGTCATTTCTTGATTATTTTGGTCTGGGATCTTTGGCGGATTTGCCGCAGCCTGAGCTGTTTGAGGACTCGGATAATTTGGAGGAAGAGACACAATTGTTGTTCGAACGTTTGGAGAGTAATCACCCGGATATGAACGATACGGAATCTTGATGCCTGACAGGAGCCTGTTTTACAGGTTTCTCTTCATTGTTAAAGGTTTCGAAATTTAGAAAACAGCCAGTCCTTGCTAATGGGGCTGGCTGTTTAGCGTTTCAGGATGCATGTTTTCCGGGTGAAGGGTCATACTATTTTTGCCATGGTATATCTATGTAGAAAAAAGGAAGGGAGGATTCGCCAGTGTGGAAATGGATCGGTATCGCCATCATCGTCGTCTTGTTACTTGTGCTGGCTGTTCTGCTCTCCCGTATCCGATTGAAGCTGGATATTGCCAAGCATGATAATGATGACCGGGCGCATCTGGAGATCAGATTTCTGTACGGGTGGATTAAAATAAACTATGACATTCCGGCTATTCTGCTGGCAAGTTTGCAGAAAGGGCTACTCTATCGACTCGATCGCAACAAAAACATACATAAAACCGATGCTTCTATTGACAGCGGCACCATCGATAAAGAGAAAATCAAGCGATTTATACATGATATTCGGATTCTGCTGAAAGGAACACGCTCCTTTCACCGATGGATACGTCATACGCTATCCCATGTGAAAATGTCGAAAATGGAATGGTCCACCAATATCAGTCTTGCTGACGCTGCTTATACGGCTACCTCTACCGGTATTCTCTGGGGACTGAAAACGTCACTGATCGGTTTTGCCTCCAGCTTTGTGCGCATGAACTGCACGCCCAAGCTGTTTGTTGTGCCCTATTGGGTAGATCGCCTGCGTTTTACTACCACTTTGACATGTGAGGCAAGTATTTCACTAGGTTATGTCGTTTATTCGATGCTCATGTTGGCTTACCGCATATGGCGCGTACCGGGCGGTCCAGAGGCGTGGAAGCGCGTATTCTCCAAGAAACCTGAGAATCGTCAGGTCAGCAGTGAAGAGTAAAGAGCGATGGAATCCATCCTTCTCTGAACTTAGGGTAGCACAAAAAAACTCTTGATAATATTGTCGAATTTTATCGAAATATCTTGATTTATTTATATAATGTCGATAGAATTAGTCGTAATTATAGCAGAGAGATCGTGCGTAACAAGAGGAGGCAGTAAAGGTTGGGCGATTCATGGAGATTAGGGATTGATATTGGGGGAACATTTACGGATTTAACCATATTGGACAATCAGAACGGCAAGCTATGGGGAGTGAAAACTCCAACCGTTCCGTTGGACCCTGCACAGGGGATTGCAAATGGATTAGCCTTGTTGAAAGAGCGTGGCATCAAGCCGGAGGACATACATTACTTCGTGCACGGCACTACAATAGGTCTAAATACGTTACTACAGCGTCGCGGTGAGGCGATTGCACTCATTGTAACCGAGGGATTCCGGGATTTGCTGGCTCTCCAGCGTTTACGGCTGCCGATACCATATGATTTTCGTTCCAGACTGCCTGAGCCGCTTGTGCCGAGAGAACGGGTCTTTACGGTAAAAGAGCGCATGCTGCATGACGGTACGGTACATACCTCATTAGATTCTGATAGTCTGGATCAAGCGATTCGCGGGGCGCTGGATTCCGGGGTGAGCGGGGTAGTGGTTTGCTTCCTGCATAGCTATAAAAACCCGCAGCATGAGCAATTGGCTGTTCAGCGGATACGTGAGATCGCTCCTCAGTTGGGTGTGAATGCGTCTTCCGCCTTGTGGCCTCAGATGAGGGAATACGAGCGGGCGGCTATGACGTCCGTTAACTTGTATATTCAGCCAAACGTCCAGCGTTACTTTGAAACGCTTCGTGAACGTTTGAATGAAGAAGGAGTCCAGACGCAGCCTTTTATTACGCAATCGAATGGCGGTATTATGGATATTGGCACAGCTGCACAGGCGCCAGTACGAACTTTATTTTCCGGACCCGCCGCAGGGGTAATCGGTGCAGTACAAGCCGCAAAATCTGCAGATATTGCCAATGTCATCACTTTTGATATGGGGGGCACGAGCGCTGATATATCCATTATTGAAGGCGGTAAGCCTACATTCACACAAACCAATCAGTTGGCAGGGATGCCGATTATGCTACCTTCCGTTTCGATGTATTCGGTAGGGGCAGGCGGCGGTTCCTTTGCCTGGATTGACAATGGAGGGCTGCTTAAGGTAGGACCTGAGTCAGTCGGTTCGTCTCCGGGGCCTGCCTGTTACGGCACGGGGGAAAGAGCTGCTTTGACGGATGCGTTTCTTTTGTGCGGATATTTGAATCCGGATAGGTTCGCCGCAGGGCATGTACAGCTTTTCCCTGAACGTTCTGCGCAAGCAATTCGTCCCATTGCCGAGCACTTGGGAACAGATGAACGAATGGCCGCCGACCGAATGATTCAGGTAGCTGTGGCGAATATGTATGCAGAGCTAAGCGCGGTGATGGAGCAGCACGGCTTTGATCCACGGGAATTCAGTCTGCTTGCCTTTGGCGGCGGCGGACCGGTAACGGCTAATTTTTTGGCAGAGGAAATTCAGGCACAGAGTGTTCTGGTTCCACCGAATCCCGGTACGCTGTGTGCGCTAGGAGCACTGTCGGCTGATTTTGCCTATGATGCAGTATTATCTTTACAGCAGCGGTTTGATGAGTATCCTTCCGATTCGCTCGCGCGTGAATTTGATGTTTTGGCAGAACAGGCGCGGCAGTGGCTTGATCAGCAACAGGTGGAGGGGCTGGAAGGGATCGCACTTCATTACTCGATGGATGCACGTTACAGCGGACAAGCCTTTGAAATTGAGCTTCCGCTGGATCGCTCCATGCTGGAAGACGGAAACGGTGAGCGGATTGTCACCGCTTTTCACGAACTGCATCATCGTCAATACGGGCACAGTGATCCTTCTGCCGTATTAGAGCTGATTAACCTGCGGGTACGGTTGGCAGGCCATACGATTAAACCTCAGATTGCCTCCATTCCAGAGGCGACGGATCAAATTCAGCCTTCGGGAACACGACGTATTGTCTATGGTGGAACGGAGTATACCGCTGATGTATACGCTCGTACCGAGCTGCGTGCAGGCCATCGGTTCGAAGGACCAGCTATTGTCGAACAGGATGACACAACCGTTCTTGTGCTAAACGGCTGGTATGGCGTGACGGATCCGTCCGGCAACCTGATTTTGAAACGAAAAGAGGTACGCGGATGAAGACAGATCCGGCAACACTGGAAATCATGCGAAGTTATTATAATGCGATTGCGGCGGGAATGGGCCACATTATTGAACGGACATCGTTCACGACATTTGTGAAGGAGTCAGCGGATTTTGCCACTGCCTTAGCGACGCCTTCGGGAGAGTTTTTTGTTTATCCAAAAACGGTTGGTGTAACTATATTTTTGGGTTTAAGCTTACAGCGTGCAGCAGACGCGTGTGAGCCGCTGGAACCGGGCGATATTATCATTACCAATGAGCCGTATTCCACTGACGGATTGGCGACACATTTGCCAGATGTTCATGTATTCAAACCTATTTTTGTTGACGGTGAGCTGATATCCTACGCCTGGGCATTTGTTCATTGCAGTGATGTAGGCGGTCTGGTACCCTCCAGTATTTCACCTGAGGCCACGGATATTCACCAGGAAGGCTTACGTATACCTCCGGTGAAGCTTTATAAGCGTGGTCAAGCCAATGCGGACGTCCATTTGTTTCTGAATGCGAACAGCCGGGCGCCACAGCTCAATCTGGGTGATTTTAATGCGATGGTGGCTGCTGTCAATACAGCCGAACAGCGGATGCATACGCTGGTGAACAAGTTTGGTGTTCAAGCCGTGAAGGACAGTATGCAGGACCTAATGGATCAGGGGGAGCTTCGTGCCCGCAAGGTCATCGAACAAATTCCCGACGGCACTTACAGCTTTGCTGATTATCTGGACGATGATATGATTTCGGATACCCCTGTGCGTCTGGCCGTGTCGGTTGTAGTCAAGGATGGAAGCATTACGCTTGATTTTTCCAACTGTGATCCACAGGTGAGAACGGCATTTAATCTCGTGACGAACGGGAAAAAGCATTCATTTCTGTTCCAGGGATTAATCAACTATATTATTAGTTCTGATCCGTTCATTCCGGTTAACGGAGGTATTACACGACCCATTTCGGTCATTGCACCGGCGGGTACGCTGGTTAATCCGGTATATCCGGCTGCGGTGGGCGTGAGGCATACGATTACGATGCGGTTGTATAACGCTGTGCTTGGGGCGCTTGCAAAAGCTATTCCAAATGAAATCCCGGCGGCGGGTGCCGGGCAATCTGCGATTGTGGTGTTGTCCACCCCTGACGTTTTGAGTGGTTCGCGTAATATGGCTGTAGTTCAGCCGATGGGCGGTGGAGGCGGAGGTCACAGTGATATGGAAGGAGCGGACGGAATCGATCATGCTTCCGGTTTTCTCCGAAATACCCCGATTGAAAGTCTGGAGCAGCACATTGAAGTGCTGGTTCATCGCTATGAATTGTTGGAAAACACGGCAGGTGCCGGACTGCATCGCGGGGGTCACGCCATCCGGCTTGATTTTGAGATTCGGGAGGAAGGTTCGATAGTAACGGCTAGAGGCATGGAACGTCTCCGCTTTCATCCTTGGGGACTGGCAGGCGGACAAGCCGGTTCCTTGGGACAGGTCACATTGAACCCCGGCCGTGCGAATGAACGAAAACTACCCAAAATTAGTGTACTTCATCCGGAGCCAGGCGATGTGGTCAGCATTCAGTCTCCAGGTGGGGGCGGCTGGGGCAGTCCGTTCAAGCGCGATCCCCAAGATGTATTGGAGGAAGTGCGCGCTGGTCTACTCGGGGTGCAGCAGGCAGAGAACTTATACGACGTTGCCGTTCAAATACAAGATGGTGCGTGGGTAGTGGATGAAGCATTGACGCGCCAGTACCGGGCTGGCAAGACTGCGGAAGTCGCGGACTTGTGGGATTTCGGGAGCGCAAGAGAAGCCTATGAAGCTGTCTGGACATCCGAAGCAAGCGACCGCCTAGCGCAGTTGCTCCAACAACTTCCGCCGACTCAACGTGCTATTCGCAAGCAGTTGGTTCATGAACGTGCTGAACAGATTTATCCGCAGCAGAAGCTGTCCGCCGAGTCGATTGAGCAATTGTGGCAGGATTTAGTGTAGAAGGTATTTTATTATTCATAAAAGGTGGTTATGTCCATGAAAAACAAGAGAAAATTTACATTTGCTTCCCTATTCCTTAGCTTGGCGGTCCTCATTTCTGCTTGCGGCAATCAACAGAGCGGAGCGGAAACCGATAATCAAGCCAGCGGCGAGCTGCCGAAAACAAACAAAGTGGTCATTGGTGTGTCCGGTGGAGATTGGGAAAAAAATATCCGTAAAGCAGCATTGGATCAATTTCAAAAGGATACCGGGATTGAAGTGGAGGTTGTCACGGGTACGGATGCCGAATGGTATCCAAAGCTGAAAGCGGGCAATGGTAAAAATGCAGCTTATGACGTGCTTGTTCTACAACCGGACACCATTCAACGGGCAGCAGATTCCAATTTGTTGCAGCCTTTGGACACTAAAAATGTTCCTAATCTGGCTGATTTATACCCTTCTGTTGAGGAACGGTTCACGAAAGACGGCAATGTATACGCGGCAGGCTTTAGTATGGGGCAATTAGGACTTATTTATCGTAAAGATTTAGTTAAAACCCCGCCGACCAGTTGGCTGGATTTGTGGAACCCTGAATATAAAGGCCATGTTGCAATATCCTCGCCGACTTATTCTGCTGGTTTGCAGTTCTTCTCCGGTCTTGTTAATGCCTTGGGTGGCAAGGAGAGCAACCCTGCTGACGTCGATAAAACCTTTGCCAAACTTGCAGAGCTAAAACAGAATGCTACGGCGTTCCCGGATAACTCCGGTTCCATTCAAACCTTGCTGGAGCGTGGGGATGCGTGGGTTGTACCGTTTTGGGACGGTCGCGCGTTTGCTATGCAAAAAGCTGGCTTGAATGTTGGCTTCACGTATCCGAAGGATGGACCGGTTGCTGCTGTGGCGAGCTGGGTTATTCCGAAAGGAAGCCAGAACCTGGAAAATGCCTATAAGCTGGTTGACTATTTGTCCAGTCCTGATGCACAGAAATCATTCTCTGATCTGTCTCTGTACGGTATGACCAATAAAAATGTAAAGTATAGTGATGACTTGAAAAACAAAGTACAAGTCGGCGAAGAAGCCTACAAAAAGCTGAAATGGGTTGATTATACGACAGCTACCCCTAACTTGGCAGATTGGACCAATCGCTGGACACAGGCATTGGGGGGCAGCAAGTGAGTGGGATTCACATTGATGATGTGAGCCGCCAATTTGGAGATTTCATGGCTCTGGAAGAGGTCCAGCTACAGGTTCGGGAAGGGGAGTTCTTCTCCCTTCTCGGACCTAGCGGTTGTGGTAAAACGACGTTGCTGAATATGATTGCGGGTTTTCTGGACCCCTCCACGGGACGAATTCTTATTGGTGAACAGGATGTGACTGGACTGCCTCCTTATCGACGAGGTTTGGGTGTCGTATTTCAGGATTATGCGTTGTTTCCCCATCTTTCGGTGTTTGATAACGTGGCCTACGGCCTGCAAGTACGCAAGCTGCCTAAAAAAGAAATAAAGCGCCGTGTCGACGAGACACTGGCACTTGTCCAGCTCTCATCCATGGCAGACCGCAGACCTCATCAGTTAAGCGGAGGACAGCGGCAACGGGTGGCGATTGCGAGAGCCTTGGCTATTGAACCCTCTGTATTGCTGCTGGATGAGCCGTTAAGCAATCTGGACGCAAAGCTGCGCAAGGATATGCAGACAGAGCTGCGGACGATTCAACGCCGGACCGGAATCACTACTATCTTGGTCACTCATGATCAGGAAGAGGCGCTCAGCTTGTCCGACCGTATCGGTATTTTGGGGCATGGACGTCTTCAACAGGTTGGTTCTCCACTGGAAATATATCGACAGCCAGCTAATCGGTTTGTAGCAGATTTTATCGGACAGGTGAATCTGTTTCATACCCGTTCAATGGGGGGTGCAGCTTCGGGAGGCAATATACGCCTTCAGGTCGAACATTATGAGCTGGCCAACGGTTCTCCGTTAATTCTGGAAACGGCTGTGCCGGATTCTGTGGAGGCAGCTACGTATATGCTGCGTCCAGAGAGAATACGGATTTCCTTCATATCCGGAAGTGAAGGTCAGCCCAATCGTACACCAGGAATCATTCAGCATGTCAGCTATGCGGGAGATCAGGTAAGGTTAAAAGTAGCCCTTCCCGGTAAAGGGGAGCTGCTAGTCGTTGCTCCTGATCCTGTATTCCCGACTCTTCCGGTACAGGGAGACCCGTGTGAATTATACTGGGCTGCTGAGGATGTCATTCCTCTTCCGACGGAAGGAGGGTAACCATGGCACGTACAACTGCTGTTCGACGTACGAACTCATTTTATTGGCTTTTGCTTACCCCGGCGCTGCTCTTTCTGACAGCTTTTCTGGTTGCGCCGTTCATTATGCTGATTGTACTCAGTTTTCGGGAAGTAGATAGTTTATTAAATGTGCTTCCTACGTATACGTTGAATCAGTATATCCAGGTGTTTACGACAGGCGCATATATGACAACCATCCGGTCGACATTGGGTGTTGCGTTGCTGACGACAGTCATTTGTATTGTCCTGGCTTATCCGGCGGCATATCTGCTGGTACGAACCGAGAAACCGGGCATGCGCACATTCTTTTATATTCTGCTGATTTCGCCCTTGTTGACCAGTGTGGTTATTCGTACGTTCGCATGGATTGTCATTCTGGCTCAAAATGGTCTGCTGAATGCAGTGCTGCTCAAGCTGCACCTGATTGATCAGCCGTTATCACTTTTATGGAGTATGAAGGCTGTTATTATCGCTTATGTGCAGGTTATGCTGCCATTCGCGGTACTGCCTATTGCAACGTCCATGGGAGATATTCAGCCCAAGCTGCGGCAGGCATCCATGAGTCTGGGAGCTGGGCGGATTCGAACCTTTTTCCGGGTGACGCTTCCGCTTACGTTGCCGGGAATGTTGTCTGGTGCGGCTATTGTTTTCTCGCTTGCAGCGGGTAGTTATATCACGCCATTGCTCGTTGGCGGTCGTCTACAGCCCCTGCTGCCGCTGGCGATTTATCAGCAGGCCGTGCAGGTATTCAATATGCCATTCGCTGCCGCCCTGTCTGTAACGCTGTTGCTGCTGGTCGGTATTGTGGTTGCTCTGATCGGCTGGATATCGAAGAGATGGGAGGCCAGGCTGCATGACTGATTCTTCAAGCAAGGCCTCAGCTCCTGTCGTCAACAACATGAACAAGGCCGATCGACCGTCGCAGCGAAAACGCAAAATATCGGTGCTGACAACTCTAATTTGGGCGGCTGGTATTCTGGTGTATCTGTTTCTGATTTCACCCATTCTGGTTATTTTCCTGTCTGCCTTTAGTCCGACGGAGTATCCGCAATTTCCGCCGACCTCTTTTTCAGTAAGATGGTTTCACTCATTGTTTACAAACAGCGACTGGGCATCAGCATTACAGGTGAGCAGTTTGCTGCTTCTTATCGTCACACCGTTAACCGTCATTTTGGGAACGGCTGCTGCTTATGCTCTGGGTCGATTAAAGTTTCGAGGTCGGGAAGCCATTCAGTCTCTTATGCTGTCACCGCTTATGATTCCGCAGGTTGTGCTGGGGATTGCGTTGCTGTATGAGTTTACATCCCTGGGGCTTATTAACTCTTTAACCGGGCTGGTCATTGGGCATATGGTTGTTGCCTTTCCATACGTAGTCCGCACGGTGAGTGTCAGTGTATCCGGGCTTGATCCCAAACTGGAATCGGCTTCGATGAGCTTGGGAGCGGGAAGACTGAAAACTTTTGTAAGAATCACGATTCCGCTGATCAAGCCGGGGATTATCGCAGGTACGGTGTTCTCCATCGTGGAGTCTTTTGGGGAAGTGTCGATCAGTTTATTTGTATCCTCACCTGGAAATATAACCGTGCCTGTGCGGATTTTTAACTATATTGATCAGACATTTGATCCATCCGTCAACGCCATCTCCGTTTTGTTCATAGGAGTTGCCGTGCTGGCTATTATTATTATGGAGAAGACAGTCGGATTAACGAAAGTGATGTAAGCATGAAGAAAAGGAGGGCAGGCGAAGGGCGTAAAGCCCTTGAGCTTGTCCTCTTGCTATGTAGAAATGAGAAATGAACAGTTGAAGGAGTGGAGAAACTAACATGGAACATGAAACATGGATTGCACAAGCAGAAGCCATAAAAGAACAGGTTGTGGAGTGGCGCAGACATTTTCATCGTCAACCGGAGCTTTCTTTTCAAGAGGTTCAAACGTCTGCATACATTGAAGAACAATTGAGAGGCTTTGGAAACCTGCAAATTTCACGTCCGACTCCAACAAGCGTCATGGCTCGACTTAAGGGTGAACAGCCTGGCAGAGTACTGGCACTGCGCGCTGATATTGATGCATTGCCCATTCATGAGGAGAATCAATTCGAATTCGCCTCTCAGACCGACAATGTGATGCATGCCTGCGGACATGATAGTCATGCGTCCATTTTGCTGGGCGTGGCGAAAATTCTTTCAGGGGAAAAACAGTCTATCCGTGGAGAGGTGCGCTTTATATTCCAGCATGCGGAAGAACAAGTACCAGGTGGGGCAGAGCAGTTGGTAGAAGCAGGTGTCATGGACAATGTAGATGCCATATTTGCCCTGCATCTGATTTCCTGGCTGGATACGGGAAAAATCGGGCTGCTGGCAGGCCCGGTTATGGCGGGTAACGATGCCTTTGATATAACGATTACGGGCTCTGGGGGACATGCGGCTTATCCTCATCAGGCCGTTGATGCGATTTCGGTAGCAGCACAGGTCATTGTCAATCTTCAGCATGTGGTGGCCCGCCATATTGATCCGCTGCGCCCTGCGGTTTTGTCGCTCACACAAATTCATGGTGGTTCCGGCTACAACTCATTTCCCGAGCAGGTGAAGCTTGGGGGTACGTTCCGCTCCTTCGATCAGTCAGAACGGAACCGTATGCCGGGATTGATTCATCAGATTATAGATGGGGTAACAACTGCCCATGGAGCAACCTGTGAGCTGCATTACCAGCCGGGGTATCGGCCACTGTATAATGACACGAAACTGGTGGAATTCGCGCGTGAAGCGGCTGTCGATTACTTTGGTGCTGATGTGCTGGAACAGATACAACCTACACTGGGAGCCGAAGATTTTTCTGCCTATTTGCAGAAGGCACCGGGAGCCTTTATTTACATCGGATCACGCAATGGGGCAAAAGAAAGTGACTTCCCGCATCACCATCCGCGATTTACTGTGGATGAGGACGCAATGGAAACGGGATTAAAGATGCTCCTGTTGTTGGTTGATCGGTGGCAGAACACACAGAATCCTCTTGACTAAGGGATTACGAATCGAATGACATGACGTACATATTTCCTTGAACCCCTGCGCACACTAGCGAAAGAAAAGGCAGTCTACGCTTGAACAAAGCAGAGGAGGAATAATCATGTCAGATCACCCGATTCAAGGGCTCATGCAAACCGCGATGGAGAACATCAAAGCCATGGTGGATGTGAATACGATTGTGGGAGACGCCGTGGAAACACCCGATGGTTCCGTTATTTTGCCAATCAGTAAGGTAGGATTTGGTTTCGCAGCTGGGGGAAGTGATTTTAACGTAGATGAAGAGGCGCTTCATACTTCCTCGGCGTCGGATAATCATAGCGGGAAGGAAGGACATCCTTTTGGTGGCGGTAGCGGTGGTGGTGTATCTATTCACCCGATTGCTTTTCTGGTTGTCGGCAAACAGGGGGCACAAATCGTTCCATTGGACAATCAAACGCATCTGATTGAGAAACTCATCGACTCCACACCATACCTGATTGATAAGGTTCAGTCTATCTTCCGGAATGCAGGCGGCGACTTGCATACTCCACCCCCACAGGTACCTGTAGATGTCACTACTGATCACAGTCACTCTGGCCCGGCTTATTTGTAACAGTAATTGAATAGGATTATTTGCACAGGAGGGTATTCCAAAGTCAGCTATTGGCTAAGGAACACCCTCTTTTTTTACATACACCCAGCCATAATAATTTATGCACGAATATACTGTCTTCCACCGATACTCGCATGTATACGAGGAGTGTGCACGTGTGAAGGGCTCGGCTCAAGTTCTTCTTCCCGGTTTCCCTCAGGGGCAAACTGTGACAGATAGACAAAATCGGGGTAGATCACTTCATTTGTCAAATAAGCAGAAGTGGTGGACCCCGGTCGCCGATGATGATTGAGGGAGTCGATGATGCCTTCCGCTGTGTGGATGCCAATCCCGTGACCATAAAACGAGTTTTCCTTTAGCTTGACAACGTTTTCTCCTTTCCACTCCGGCGTTTTGGGTGATACATCGGGATTGTTAAAATACAGGATATCACCAGGAACGGCCTTTTGAATCCCCTGCTCCTGTATGAGTCTGAGATCACTGTCATAGTGCCAATCATACAGCAGCATATCGGCAAAAATCCGGTTAAATTCACTTAACAGAATGGAATCCAGCACTCCTTTGTAGAGCACAATGACCATAGCTGTCGCACACTCAAAGGCATATTTATGCCCATTTACAAAAATATCCCTGATCCCCTGCGCTGGTGTAACACCTGCTTTAATCTGAAATCCGCCTTTCTCCGTCAACTCCCAAAATTGCGCGTTGCTGCGTGCGGTATCAAAGGTGGCAAAGGATACACCGCTTCGATTCAAGGCTTCCGCTGCCTCGACAATTCGGCTTCTTAAGATCGTTTCAAACTGTTGCCGTTGCATGTAGTACCTCCATTCATTCATCATGTTTAGTAACTATTATATATATGTAAGCAGGAGTGCAAGTTGCCTAGTTTACTCCAAAAAGTATGCGGAAGAGAGGGACGATACACCATATCCCTAGAGGGATTTTCTGCTATAAAGGTGGACATACTTTGAACAGCTTGGACATAGAATGGTACAAGACTTGTTCAAAACCGGAGGAATCCAAATGTTTAAAAGAATGCCAAAAATCCACGCGGGTAGCATCCGATTTTTTTCAAAGACACACACATTTGTGTTGCCGCTGGCACTGCTGCTCGTCCTGACATTGCCGCTCACATTGCTGAATCCTCAGCCTGCTCGGGGAGCAGTGAAGAAGGAGGAAGTTCCACCAGCTTTGACTACACATGCTCAGGCTTCCTCTCTTATTGATGTCACATCAGGAAGAATCATATATTCCGCCGAGGGTGACCGGGAGCTACGCATCGCCAGTCTAACCAAAATCATGACCGCGATCGTAGCCATTGAACATGGGCGCTTGCAGGATCGGGTAAAGGTGAGTCCGACGGCTTATGCCAAAGAGGGTTCCTCGCTTTTTCTCCAAAAGGGTGAACAAATGACACTGGAAAATATGTTGTACGGCTTAATGCTTCGTTCCGGTAACGATGCGGCTTCCGCCATTGCGGAGCATGTGGGAGGGACGGAAGAAGGATTTGTTCATTTGATGAATGAGAAGGCGGTTCAGCTTGGACTAAGCCATTCTCACTTTGCTAATCCGCACGGACTGGATGCCGAGGGACACTATTCCTCTGCCAATGATATGGCCCGGCTTACCGCTTATGCACTGCATAATCCAACCTTTGCTCGCATTGTGAAAACGGAGTTGAAAAAAGCACCCAATCCGAATGAATCTTGGGATTATTCATGGCATAACAAGAACAAGATGCTGAGGCTCTATGAGGGAGCTGATGGTGTGAAAACGGGTTTTACGAAAAAAGCGTTTCGCTGTCTGGTCAGCTCAGCCACACGGGACGGTCGCCAGCTTGCCGCTGTTACCTTGAATGACGGAGATGATTGGAATGACCATGCCCGCATGCTCGACTACGGTTTCCGATACTACCCGCTCATTCCGATTACGGACAATCAACAGCCGATTGATGGTTACCCGCTGCTTACAGGCGCAAGCTTTGCCTATCCTTTGCATGATGGGGAGAAGGTGCAGCTGCACAAAAGACTGGTCCTGTATAAAAAGTCCAAGTCTAACAGAGCTGACGTATCCTTCGGTTTGCGGGGACGTGTCGAGTTCCTGCTAGAGGGTAAGCTTATTGGCTCCGTTCCTGTGTATGAAAAAGGCAGTAAGCTGCCCGCTCGGAGCACAGTACAGCCACAACAGGAAATTACGACGGCACAAGCTCCTGCAAGCCGTGGCAACCAAGAGCGCACCTGGGCGAGCGGATGGAGCGATATTTTAAGAAAACTGTTCAGAGCATAGGGATTGCGTCACATTCATCGGTGAAAGGGAGGGATCGGTCTTGATTCATCTCATATGGGTGGCCCTGATTTGTATTGGATTTGTGTTTGCCGCCGCACAGGGAAATATTGAAGTGGTGACCAAAGCGGCATTTGACGGGGCGGCTACGGGTGTCACGGTATGCTTTGGACTGATTAGTGTGCTTGTGTTCTGGATGGGCATGATGAAGCTGGCGGAAGATGGGGGGCTTTTGCAGAAAATATCCAAACTGCTTGCCCCGCTAGTTGCTTTTCTGTTTCCTGATGTCCCGCGTAATCATCCGGCTATGGGGTATATCTTGTCCAATATGAGCGCTAATCTGCTCGGCTTGGGAAATGCAGCGACCCCGATGGGCATCAAGGCGATGCAAGAGCTGCAATCGCTCAATCCCGACAAGCAGACCGCTACGCCCGCTATGTGTACGCTGCTCGCGTTGAACACGGCCAGTATTACGCTTATTCCGACCACACTGATTGCGATTCGTCTCAATTATCATTCCGCCAATCCGACCGAAATCGTCGGAACGACGCTGGTGGCGACTGCGATAGCCACCTTTGCCGCGATTGCGGCGGATCGCTGGTACCGTAGCCGGGAGTTGCGTCGCCCTCCAGCCAGTCCACCGTCCACATCATCATTGCCGCCGCAGAAAACACAGGCACCACAAGCTACGCCAGCATCTGCGTCCTCTCCGGCTACGCCGCCCGTTTCTTCACCTGCCGTTCCTAGATCAGGAATGACGGCTGCCAAGGGCAGAAACACCACTTGGAAAGGATGAGGGAGGCATGCTTTATTTCATTAATCTCGTATCGACTTGGGCCATTCCGGTTATTCTTGCCTTTATTCCTTTATATGCATATGCCAAAAAGGTACCAGTCTACGATTCCTTTGTGGATGGAGCCAAAGACGGCTTCTCCACGGCCATCAGCATCATTCCTCATCTCGTAGGCATGATGGTGGCTATCAGCATTTTTCGGGCGTCCGGCGCTCTGGATTACTTGATATCCTGGGTAACGCCCTGGATCAAAAGCTGGGGCGTACCCGGTGAGGTACTGCCATTAGGACTGTTGCGCCCGTTGACGGGCACCGGCTCGCTTGCGTTTACAACGGATCTGATCCGCACGTATGGCCCGGATTCCATGATCGGTCGTATTGCCTCCACGATTCAGGGCAGTACGGACACGACACTCTATGTGCTGACTGTATATTTTGGCGCGGTAGGTATCCAAAATGGACGGTACGCCTTGAAGGTGGGACTGTTTTCAGACGTAGTCGGTTTTGTGGCAGCGATTGCGATTTGCCTGCTTGTATTTTGATTCCTGCATTGATTTGTGAACGGGGCTTGTGATTTTGTTCATGGATGGGTATCATTAGCATGAGGTGAATTAGCGAACATGGAAAGATTGCAGAAAATATTGGCTCAGGCTGGCGTAGCTTCCCGACGTAAATGTGAGGAGCTTATTCAGGCGGGCAGCGTGGAAGTAAACGGGGTTACCGTAACAGAGCTGGGAACGAAGGCAGACCCTGATCAGGATATAATTACGGTAAAGGGCAGACCGATCAAAACCGAGAAAAAAATCTACTTAATGATGAACAAGCCTAAAGGCGTAATTACGAGCGCTTCCGATCCGGAAGGCCGTAAAATTGTGTCCGACTATCTGAAAGGCGTTAAGGAACGCGTCTATCCGGTAGGTCGTCTTGATTACGATACTGAAGGGCTGTTGTTGCTCACCAATGACGGCGAGTTCGCCAATCTGCTCACTCATCCGAAGCATCATGTGCCCAAGACGTACGTGGCGACAGTCAAAGGCGTTCCACACGGAACCGAGTTGGACAAGCTGAAAAAAGGAATCGTGCTAGAGGACGGTATTACCGCACCTGCTGAAGTGGAATACAAGGATGTGGACCCGAACGGCAAGGAGTCTGTGATCCAGATTACCATTTATGAAGGCAGAAACCGTCAGGTCAGACGGATGTTTGAGGCCATTTCCCATCCGGTTATCAAGCTTAAGCGGATTGCTTTCGGCGATCTTCTGCTGCAAAACCTGAAGCGCGGTCTGACGAGACCTCTTACTAAGGACGAAATCAACCGTCTCATTCAACTTGCACAGTCAGACAACACGAAAAAGAAACGGACAGGACGGGGGTCATAACCCCGGCCTTTTTGGTGTAAAGAGAGCTGAATGAACAGAGTAAGGTTTGACCGGACACGGGAAAATAGTAAAATAGAGAGAATGCTTTTTTTAGCGAAGGGGCTGGGAATATGTCAGAACATAGCAACCGCATATTAATTGTAGATGATGAAGAACGCATTCGCCGCCTTCTGCGGATGTACCTGGAAAAAGAAGGATACGAAATTGATGAAGCTGAGGATGGCGAAATTGCGCTCCAGAAAGCGACTGCAAGCGATTACAGTATTATTCTACTCGATGTGATGTTACCGGGCATGGATGGAATTGAAGTTTGCACACGTCTGCGTCAGACCAAAGCTACACCTGTAATTATGCTGACCGCCAAAGGCGAGGAAGTAAACCGCGTACAGGGCTTTGAAGTCGGAGCCGATGATTATGTGGTCAAGCCCTTTAGCCCGCGTGAGGTGATTTATCGGGTGAAGGCGATTTTGCGCCGTTCGTCGGAAACTGCTTTTTTGACCAAGGAGACGGTGCCGAGCAACAGCATTGTTTTTCCGAATCTTATTATTGAGCATGATGCGCACCGCGTAAGTGCAGGCGGGATTGAAATCAGTCTCACACCTAAAGAGTACGAGCTGCTGCATTATTTGGCTGTGTCGCCGGATAAGGTGTTTTCGCGCGAAGAACTGCTGAAAGACGTATGGAATTATGAATTTTTTGGTGATCTACGAACGGTGGATACGCATGTCAAACGGCTTCGTGAAAAGCTGAACAAAGTATCGCCGGAGGCAGCCGCTATGATTACGACGGTTTGGGGCGTGGGCTACAAGCTGGAGGTTCCAAAATAACGTGAGCTTCTGGAGATCGCTGGTAGGCAAGCTGTGGATCACCATCATTTGTTTGGTAGGCTGTGTGCTTATTTTTCTGGGACTTTTTTTGTTGCCTTACATCAACAGGAATTTCGCCGCATATGAATCGACGGAAATCAAGCATTTGTTCACCTATACATGCATTGTCGGCTTTTTACTGACGACTTTTTTTGCTCTGTTTCTTTTTACTAAAATCACGCAGCCTATGCAGCTGTTGATTCAGGCGGCGAATGCGATCCGTGAGGGAAGATATGATACACGGCTTTCGCTGGTAACGAGTGACGAGATTGGCGAACTGGCGAAAACTTTTAATCATATGTCTACGGAGCTGGAGGCGACGATCCGCAGTCTGAATGAGGAGAAGAATCATCTGTCCAGCGTGCTGAGAAGCATGTCTGATGCTGTTATGACCTTCGACAGAAGCGGACAAATCATTTTGACGAATCCGCCTGCGCAAAGTCTACTGGATAGATGGAAAAAGCTGGAGTGGCAAGAGCGCGACCAGGAGGAATTCGGAGTGTCTGTACCCGGGCCATTGCTGCCGTTATTCCATACCGTTATGGACAGGGGAGAGGACGGCGGAGACTATATTCATGTAAAACAGGGCTCCTGGTCGGTGCAGATGGCACCGTTGTACACAGATAATGTAATTCGTGGCGCTGTGGCTGTGCTCAGAGACATCACGGAGGAAGTCAAGCTGGAGAAGATGCGGAGCGATTTTGTGGCCAATGTATCCCATGAAATCCGTACACCGCTTTCCATGATGCAGGGCTACAGCGAGGCCTTGCTCGATGGAATGGCTGGCTCACCGGAAGAATCCGAGGAACTGGTACGCGTCATCCATGATGAATCGTTGCGTATGGGAAGGCTGGTCAAGGATCTGCTTGATCTGGCCCGAATGGAGGCAGGTCATACAGACATGCATCGTCAGGAAGTGGATGTGAATGAGCTGATCGAGCGTGTTCATCGTAAATTTACGGTGCGCTCAAAGGAACAGGGGCTGACGCTCGATTATCATGAGCAAGGCCAGCATCTACTGCTGCCTGAAGCAGATGAAGACCGATTGGAACAGGTACTGACCAATTTGCTGGATAATGCGTTCAGGCATACGCCCGGTGGAAAAAGTGTTACCATTAGTGCCGATCGGATTTTGGGGAAACGGCATGAGCTGATCCGCATTCGGATTAAGGATGAAGGTGTGGGCATTGCCAGCGAGGATCTGCCTTATATTTTTGACCGCTTTTACAAGGCGGACAAGGCCAGAGTGCGGGGAGTGGACAAAGGAACCGGTCTGGGGCTTGCGATTGTCAAAAATATTGTGGAGGCTCACGGAGGCTCTGTCACTGCAGCCAGCGTATTGGGAGAAGGGACGGAGTTCACTATTTTGCTGCCGATCTCCAAAAAACAAAGTCGGGCTCTGCAACAGGGCTTATAAGCCAACAGCAGAATATACCCCGGTTCGCAGGCATCCTCGGAAGAGGGTGCTTTTTGTTGAAAAATCAACATTTATCTTGTTCAACGTGGAACATTCAGCTTCTCAGAACAGGTAGGTCTGATGCTGGTCACGGATATGCGTCGTGGATATATAAAAAAAGACGCCCGGTTCGCCGGGCGCCTCTCCGATTAGGCAAAGCATGTTAACATTATTCGCACTGCTGATAGCTTAATCGAGTACCACTTCTTGAGCGGTATTCAGTTCCGGCAAGCCAACCAGTTGGATCAGCACGTCTTTAGGAACGGCTTTATCAACAGTCAGAATCATGATGGCTTCACCACCGACAATTTTACGTCCTACCTGCATGGAGGCGATATTCACGCCGTTCTCCCCGAGCAGAGTGCCGACACGGCCAATAATGCCGGGTTTGTCATTGTGGGAGATGAGCAGAAAATGCGCTTCTGGTGCCACGTCCACCGGGAACTGGTTCAATCGGACGATACGTTCGCCATAGCCTGCGAGCAGGGTACCCGCTACACGTTGCTCCTCGCCGCTTTGCGTTTTGAGCGTGACGGTAATCAGGTTGGTAAAGCCCTTGGTAGCCGGAGCCTGAGACACGACAAGATGGATGTCACGTGTTTTGGCAAGGTGGACCGAGTTTACAATGTTAACATCGCTACCTAGATGGCGACTGAGCACACCTTTCAAAATATAACGTGTCAGCGGTTGTGTATCTACAGAAGACAGATCACCTGCGTAATCCACCTGGATTTCACGTACAGCCTGATTTGTCACTTGAGCGGCAAAGCTGCCCAGTTTCTCGCCAAGCGAGAAATACGGCTGCAATTGCGTCATCACGTTGGATGGCACCGGAGGCATGTTGACCGCATTTTTGAACGGCTCATCACGCAAAATGTGCAGCACCTGCTCGGATACGTCGATCGCTACATTTTCCTGAGCCTCTACTGTGGATGCACCCAGATGCGGTGTAACGATAATTTTCGGATGGCTCAGGAAAGGGTGATCCTGTGCTGGCGGCTCCGATTCGAATACGTCAAAGGCTGCGCCAGCAACGATGCCTTCATCAATGGCTTCAACGAGAGCCATTTCATCGACAACGCCGCCGCGGGCACAGTTGATGATACGCATCCCTTTTTTCATCACTTCAAACTGCGGACGGGCAATCATATGCTTCGTTTCCGGTGTTAACGGTGTGTGTACCGTCATGAAATCTGCGTTGCGGATAATTTCGTCCACACTTGCCAGCTTGATGCCTAGCTTCTCAGCGCGCTCTTCCGTCAGAAACGGATCATAGCCGAGAATGCTCATGCCGAAGGCTTTGGCACGTTTGGCTACCTCGCTGCCGATGCGTCCCATACCGAGTACACCAAGCGTCTTGTTACGCAGCTCAACACCGAGAAACGTTTTACGATCCCATGTACCGCCGATGGTTTTAGCATACGCCTGTGGAATATGACGCGCTAGAGCCATCATCATGGCAAAAGTATGCTCACACGTCGTAATCGTGTTGCCGTCAGGGGCGTTAATGACGATAATTCCGCGTTGTGTTGCTGCTTCCAGGTCGATGTTATCCACTCCGACACCGGCACGTCCGACAACCTTGAGGTTCTTACCTGCTGTCATGATACGTTCGGTTACACGGGTTTGGCTACGAACGAGCAGTGCGTCATAGTCACCAATAATTTGAACCAATTTGTCCTCGCTGAGACCTGTGTTCTTGTCCACCGTGACATCGTCTGCATCCATCAGTTGCTGGATGCCCAGGTCACTGATCGGATCGGATACTAACACTTTAAACATTTTGGTTTCCTCCTCAAAGTTAACTTCTTTTATGGACAGGATGTACTTTGAAATACATTCCATAAAGAACGTGAAAAAACTTGAAATGCTTCTGAAAAAAACAGAAGATCGCGGACAGCGCTAACGTGATAACGCATTGACGCAGAAAAGGGATGAAATAGCATTATGCACCAAACTGACAGTTAAAAAGGTCATATGCAGAACCGCTTGGCGGTTTCCGGGCATCAAAAAAACTCCCGAATCACATACTATCTCCATAGTAAGGGACGAGAGTTTATCGTGGTACCACCCTAATTCGCAGCCGTTTCGCAACGGACTGCCTTCAGCGGTCATAAATATGACCGAAAGGATAACGGTTTTCTGCCGATTGCATCTAATGCCGGGATATCATCCCAAGGCTTCGGTGCAATAACTCAGGAGCGCTGAAAGTAGTTACTTCGCCACCGGCTTCCACCCAAGCACCGGCTCTCTGAGGACGAAATCAATACCTTTTCTCCATCATTGTTGTTGTCGCTAATAATTTTTTCATAATGTATCATGGCTTACATGGACATGTCAATAGGACATGTGACATGTGTGGACACCGGGCTAGATACATAGCTATAGAATGCGGAATAATAAGATTTAAGCCTTCTTGAATCCGTCCGACTTTTTGGCTATGATGCTTAAGAAGACTATGCAGAGGACTAACTAACTATGAAAAAGCTTAAAGTGAAATGGAAAAGAGCGCAAATTCATGAATTGAATGACCGCTTGCTGCTTTACAATTTGTATCTAACCCAGGGGCTGACCCTGTTGGTCGGCGCCATCTGGATTATTTTTCAGAAAAGAAATGTGCTTGAGCTATTTGTGTGGCCAAACAGTTTGCATGTTTTATGGTGGGGACTGGGACTGGCAGCGGCTATGCTGCTGGTGGACCTGCTTCTGTCGCGGGTGATGCCCGAGGATGCTATGGATGACGGGGGCATTAACCAGATGCTGTTTCAAAACCGCCCGATCTGGCATATTGTATGTATAGCAGCCATCGTTTCAATCTGTGAAGAACTATTGTTCAGAGGGGCGATTCAGTACAGCTTTGGACCTTACTGGACAAGTATCTTGTTTGCGGTCATTCATATCCGGTATTTGCGGCATTGGATTCCGACAGGCTGGGTTTTTCTGAGCAGTTACGGTTTGGGCTACATATACGTGCAGACCGGTAGCCTGTGGGCGCCGATCATTTGTCATTTTGTGATAGACCTCATATCCGGTTTGGCGCTACGTTTTCGGAGGTATGAAGCATGAATCAGGAACTTAGCAGAGTGCAGACTTACGGCAGCCGCCGAAATGGACGCAAGAGCAAGGAAGAAAACAGTCCAAAACCGGTTCGCTCCCGTGCTTCACGGCCCGTACCGGAATTAGTTCAAGTTGCTGCTGCACCGGAAGTTGCTGTGACTGTGGAGGATGATGCTCCTGTCAGCGAGTACCGGACACGGGCAGAAATGTTTCCGTCCCGCCGTATCCGGGTGAGCAAGTGGTTTTTGAATTTTTTGAGTACACTTTTTGTGCTCATTACAGCAGCATTGCTGTGGTGGGGCATCAAAGGGGCACCTTCCATTAGTGAAATGTTCTGGTAATGATAAGCCTGTGTCATCGCTTGTACTTACGCCAAAAGAGCCTCCTTACCCGCTTGTGCCTTGCGGGAAATGGAGGCTCTTTTGCAATCGTTCAGGATCGAAAATAGAAGTACGAACACAAGGGCCTGTTAGCTGGCAGGGACCTCAATGCTTTGGGGATCGACAAATTGGTAACCTTTTTGCTCCAGACGAGTCAACAGACTATCCAACGCTTCTGCGGTCCAAGGTAGCTCATGCATCAAAATATTGCTGCCCGGATGTAATTGTTCCGTCACATTTTTGAGAAGTGCATCGGTTTTATTCGGCTGACTCTTTTTCATCGTCCAATCAAGCGAACCGACGGACCATGTCATGTACAAAAGTCCGTTTTCTTTGGCAACTTTGCGGCCGACATCCCCACCTGCGCCATGAGGAGGACGGAAGAACACTGGCGTTTGACCCGTTGTATCCTTAACAATTTTTTGCACCGATTCAATTTGTTTCTTCACTTCGGCCTCGGATTTGTTCTTTAGCACGATGTGATCCCAGCTATGGTTGCCGATGGGCTGCCCACGGTCATGAATGAGCTTGAGCAGCTCAGGGTGCTCCTTCACGCGGTAACCGTTTACGAAGAAAATGGCTTTCGCCTTGTGCTTGTCCAGTATGTCGATGATTTTGTTGATCATGACCGCTTCCTTGGGACCGTCGTCAAAGGTCAGCAAAACAACCTTTTTCTCAGCCCCTTGCTGGTTAGGGATCACGTTGTAAGCCTTGTCCAAATGGTACGTTTTGTTAACGTTAGCCGTAGCCGTTGAATTTGTAGCCTCGTTGCTGTCGGGGACGGTCTTGCCAGTTTGCGGCGATGTTTGGGCCGTTGAGTTGTTACCATGATGACTGCCTGCTTGCGCACTGCTGTTGGTTGGAGAAGAAGCTGCGCCCTGCCCTTTGTCTGTGTTGTCACTGGTTTCAGACGTTGCCGGGGTCTGGTTATTGCTTGTGGCTGCCGATTCCGGCTTGGCCGCAGTGCAAGCACTTAGCAGCAGACATGCGGTCAACAAAATGGCTGCTGTTTTTGTACCCATTAATTCATCTCACCTTCCTGTATTTATACCGTATGAGTTTGTCTCTGCTGACGAACACTATGCTTGATTCTACCACAAAGGGAGGTTCTAATTGTGAAAACATCTTCATTTTTCCTGGGAATCGTTTTGGGCGCAGTGGCGAGCGCTATGATCTCCCGAAACCGCAGCATGTTAGGCTTATCTATGGACATGGATGGAAAAAAAGGCGGTAATCTGGTTCAAAAAGCTCGCACCAAAATGATGGACGCGGCGTTCCCCGGAATGGGTGATATTACGCTTAACAAGCAAGACGCCCATAATGATCACGATCACCGTTCCACAACAGATAAGACAGCTCATAGCGCCCATACAGTCCAAAATAAAGAAGAAAATATGAAGCTGATTAAAGAGTTTATCAGCACCAGTCCCGATGTTAAGCGTGAGGTTGAGCAAATCCTGAAAGAAACTCATACAGCCGTACCGGGTTTGTAACCCGGAACCTCTATCTCGAATCATTTTGCGGCTTTTTTGTAAAAGCCGTTCAAATGATTCTTTTTTTTATCATTTTTATTTCGTGCATTTACGATTATAAAATGATAACATGATTACATAGAACCATTTTCATCACAGGCACCATAAATGCATCATAATCTGTTAATAACACTCGGCTGCCAGGAGGAGGGTCCAGTATGAAAATAGAAAGATTAAGCCAGGACAAGATACGGATTTTCCTTACCTTTGACGATTTGAGCGAACGCGGTATTCAAAAAGACGACATGTGGCAAGAAATTCCAAGAGTCCATGAGCTGTTCACCGAAATGATGGATCAGGCATATAGTGAGCTGGGCTTCGACGCCACGGGACCGTTAGCTGTCGAAGTATTTGCGCTTCCTGCTCAGGGCATGGTAGTTATCGTCACTCGGGGGAAATACGATCACCAGCAATATGGCTCGGGTCCCGATGATGAGCTTCCGGAGGAAGTCTACGAAATGGAAGTTACGCTGGAGCACAGCGATTCCATCGTCTACGCGTTTAGCGATTTCGAAGTACTCATAGAAGCGGCTCACATGCTCCGTAGCAACACCACGGATGCAGGTAAGCTGTATCATTATAGAGGAAAATGGATTCTGCATTTGGAGCCGGAAGAAGTAGAAGAGCCCAAGCTTGCGGCCTTGATCGCGGTTCTTGCTGAATTTGGGGAAGGCTCATCCGTAACACCGGCAATGCTGGAGGAGTATGGCAAGCTGGTCATTCCTGAACAGGCGATTGACGTCATCTGCACTCATTTTGACAGCCGCTCTTAATGGGGCTTAAAGAAAAGTAATATCGAAGTGACTTTGTCGGCTCTGCGGTGAATGCAGGGCCGACTCATTTTTATGGAGGGATGATCGGTGCTTCTGTTTTCTGTTTTAGCGGCAGCAACTGCGCCGGGTCTCGCCTTATTAATGTATTTTTACTTGAAGGACAGATATGAATCCGAGCCGCTGCACATGGTCATCAAAGTGTTTTTGCTCGGTTTTTTGGTGGTACTGCCTGTCATGATTTTTCAACGCGGGCTGCTGCTTTGGCTGGGGGATCACACGTTGATCCAGGTGTTCGGCATTTCGGCCGGAGTAGAAGAGTTTTTCAAATGGTTTTTGCTGTACCACATTATATATAATCACACCGAGTTCGATGAACCTTATGACGGTATATTGTATGCCGCCGCAATCTCGCTTGGGTTTGCAACCGTTGAAAATCTGCTGTACGCATGGGCGGGCCACGCTTCTGTTAGTATGATGCTGATGAGATCATTGCTTCCGGTATCTGGTCATGCAATGTTTGGAGTCATGATGGGCTATTACATGGGGAAGGCCAAGTTTTCCCAGGACTGGAAAAGCAAATATATGTTGTTTCTGTCATTGGTGCTTCCATGGTTCTGGCATGGAATATACGACCTGGTTCTGACGACAATTTCGCATGACTGGATCTGGTTTATCATTCCTCTGATGGTATTTCTCTGGTATGGAGGGATGGCGAAAATCAGTCGGGCCAACAACCGATCTCCATTTCGACTATTCAAACGGGAAGAAAAGGTTAATATGTAACAAATTGGGGCACACTGATCTGACAAACCTGTTAGAGAAAGAGGTGTCTTTTTTTTTGCGTATTAAAGTGAGGATATATTGTAAAAGGTGTGGTGAACGTTTCGTACTGAGAGGACGGATGGAGCAAGGGAGTGTTCAGACCGGATTTAAGCGCTGTATCTGCGATAACTGTGAGTTTATTATCGAAGTTATGGAAAACCATGCATAAGAGAGCATTCTTCTTGTCACACTATCGGTAGTGTACTTGAAGAAAGGAGACTCCCAATATGTATAGACGACTTAGTGCCGTAATGTTTCCGATTGTTGCCCTGATTATGATAGGAGCATTTGTGTGGGGTTATCGGGAAAGCCAGATGAGAAAAGAGGTATCTCTTCAGGCAAAAAGCATGTCGATTAAAGCGGAAAATCAATATCAGCGTGCGTTTCATGATTTGTCGTTTCGTATGGACCAGTTGCACTCCCAACTTGGTAACGCGGTTGCTGTCCATAATACTTCACACGCGATGCATCGCAAATGTTTGATGAACGTGTGGAGGATTACAAGTGAGGCACAAAATGATGTTAATCAGTTGCCTCTCAATGTAATGCCATTTAATCATGCTAAGGATTTGCTTTCGCATGTATCTGCATTTTCGTATCAGACTGCCGTACGTGATCTGGACCACGAGCCTTTGAATGAGAAAGAAATATCAAATCTAAAAGCGTTATATAACAATTCCAAAGAAATTTCGAAAAATATGCACGAAGTTCGGCAAAAAGTTATTAGCAAAAACTTGCGCTGGACGGATGTAGACGTGGCGCCAGGCTCACAAACGGGTCCAAAGGATAACACCATTATTGATGGCTTCCAAACTGTGGACAAAAAGGTGGAGAGCTACAAGGAGCTGGATTGGGGACCATCCGTGGCAAGCATCTATGATAAGCGCTCTGTGAAGAAGCTGAGTCTTCCTGCTGTAAGCGCGGAGCAAATTAAGCGGAATGCGGCAGAATTTACAGGGAAACCGGAAAGCCAAATCCGTGTCCATGAAAATGGTAAAGGAACGGAATGGGCATCTTATACAGCTACTCTGTATAACAAACAGAAGCCTGTAGCCACCATGGATTATACCAAAAAAGGCGGCAAGCTTATTTCTTACCATGATATGAGAACGGTTGGCCCGAAAAAATCAACTCGCAATGAGGCGGTCCGCTATGCGAGTGAATACCTCCAACGTAAGGGATATCCGGGGATGAAGCCTGTTTCTTATGATGAAAGTGGAAATTTAGCCAGTATCACATTCGCCACCCAAAAAGGGGATGTGATCATCTATCCAGAAAAAATCACAGTTAGATCCGGTCTCGATAACGGGCAAGTGATCGGTTTTCAATCGAGTGACTATGTGTACGAGCACAGCCATCTCCGCCGTATTCCGAAGGCCAAGCTGGATGTGAAGGCAGCACGTGCGAAGCTGAACCCTGAGTTTCGTGAAACTTATCACCGGAAAGCACTGATTGAAAATGAACTGTCCAAAGAGGTTCTGTGCTACGAATTTGGTGGAAAAATCAACGGTTCCATTTACCGTATTTACATTAACGCTGATACGGGGATGGAAGAAACAATTGAACAAGTTAAAGATTCGGACGAACCGGCTTCAGCAAGTCATGTTTAATTGCAAATAGGATAAATACGTAAAAATGAACCATTAGTCACGCTAAACCTCCTTTATGAAGGGGGTTTTTTGTGCTTTTGACATAGGTATAACAAATATAATGTTTAAAATGGGTACAAAGTCGTGGTATTATATACCTTATTACAGCTTTTAAATGGACAAGGATGGTGGGCGGTTTGTTTCCTAAAATTAATGATGTGCTATACATACAAGTGGCTGGTACCGATCATACGGACGAACATTTTGAATTTAAGTCGCGTATTGCGGAAGAGGAGTCTCAGAACTTTCTGATAGAAGTACCCATGTCTCAAACGAGCGGCCATCTGAAAAAACTGTTTTTGGGAGAAGAACTGTCGATATTTTTTATGAGCGAGGGCGGGATAAAAAACTATTTCAATACCCACGTTACCGGCTTTAAAGAGGATGTGCTCCGGATGGTCCGCATTCACAAGCCTGCCCCAGACAGCATCAGTAAAATTCAGCGTCGAAATTTTCTACGGGTTCAGGCCAACCTGGAAATAGCGGTGAAGTATGGATCAAACGAATCAAGGTTTGTAGCTGAGACGCATGATGTCGGCGGTGGAGGCGTTTCTTTTCAGACTCAAGGCCCGCATCATCTGGAAGAAGGTGAATCATTGTCCTGTTGGATTCTGGTCCCTTATAAAAATGGAACTCAGGAGCATGTCCCGTTCCAATCCGAAATTGTACGTATTCAGCAAATGGAAAACGGTCGCAAGCTGATCATGCTGAAATATGAGAAAATTGCTGATCAGGAGCGTCAAAAGCTCATCAAATATTGCTTTGAGCGTCAGTTGGAATTCCGGGGGAGATAGCAATCATCCGAAGGTTTTCTTTTTTTGTTAACCTGCCGTTCATTTTGCATCAACTCTGAATGTGTGGTATAATTTTCACGTCGCAGGCAATGCCTGCTTTTTTCTTGAGGTTAGGTTAGGAGGAATTACCCGTTGGCAAGGCAGCATGGATCTTCAAGTAATAAAATAAATGTAGCCATTGATGGACCTGCTGGTGCAGGGAAAAGTACGGTGGCCCGCTTGGTAGCGAAAGCACTTTCTTATGTTTATGTAGATACCGGAGCGATGTACCGAGCAGCAACGTGGTACATGATGTGCAAGGAAATTCCGGCGGAAAATGTACAAAAAGTGCTTCAATATGTGCCTGAGCTGGTGATTGAATTAGTACCGGACCCTACAGGCCAAAAGGTTTATTGTAACGGGGAAGATGTAACGACAGTGATTCGTTCGATGGAAGTGACAGGCAAGGTGTCACAGTATTCGAGTATTGCGGGGTTACGTTCGCGTTTGACTGAAAACCAGCGTGAAATGGCCGCACGTAAAGGTGTCGTTATGGATGGTCGCGATATTGGAACTACTGTGCTTCCTGATGCTGAAGTCAAGGTGTTTATGACCGCAAGTGTTCAGGAACGTGCCTCTCGCCGGTTTAAAGAACTGAGCGGAGCTGATGATATCACTCTGGAGCAGCTCGAACGTGACATTGCGGCGCGTGACAAGCTTGATGAGGAGAGGGAGGTATCCCCGCTTCGTTGCAGTGACGACGCTATCGTGCTGGATACGACCCATATGGGCATTCAGGATGTCGTCGATACCATTGTATCTTACTGCACCACGGCGAAGGATGGAGAGATCAGACAATGATATATACTGTATGCGTCCGTATTTTGCGTCTCATATACCGCTTTCTGTTCAGACTTGAGGCGGTAGGCAGGGAAAATGTTCCTGCTGAGGGCGGAGTACTGTTGTGTTCTAATCATATTAGTAATCTGGACCCTCCTACAGTTGGCATTTTGCTGGATCGAAAGGTTCACTTTATGGCGAAAGCCGAGCTATTTAATACTCCTGTACTTGGTCCGTTAATCGACAAGCTGGGAGCTTTTCCGGTCAAACGCGGTGGTGTGAGCAAGGAATCCATTAAGCTGGCTTTGACCATTTTGCGTGACGGCAAGGTTATGGGGATCTTTCCTGAAGGCTCCAGAGGAGCCGGGGGAATCGGTAAAAAGGGTGCTGCCAGCTTTGCGCTGCGTAGTGGAGCGGCTGCCGTTCCGGTCGCCATTGTTGGTGATTACAAGCTTTTCCGGAAAACGAAAGTGATATACGGCAAACCTGTTAATTTGGATGCTTACCAAAAAGGTGCCGTTATCGAAGGAGATCCGCTTGAGCTGGCAACAGAAGAGATTATGTCTCGTATTCGTACAATGCGAGAAACCGGCGAGCCTACGAATAACTGAAAGGCTTGCATGAATTGTGTCTAATCTCGGAAAACTAGAACAGAAGTTTAACAATGTTTTGAACTCTGCCATGCGCAGGTTTAAATAAATGGTTTTTTTTGAATTGAGGAGGGTATTGACATGTCGGAAGAAATTAAAAATCAAGAAGCTGCTGAAGCGGCAAATCAAGACGAGCTCGATCAAATCGTCTCCCTGAAAAAAGGTGACACCGTTAAAGGTACAATCGTGAAATTGGAAGATAACCAAGCGGTAGTAAGCATTGGATATAAATACGATGGAATTATTCCAATTCGCGAGTTGTCTTCTGGTTTGGACAACGCAGAAGAAGCAGTACAAGTAGGCCAAGAGGTTGAAGCTAGAATTATTAGCATCGACGATGGCAAAGAAAAACTTGTCCTGTCCAAACGCGCAATCGACAGTGAAAATGCTTGGGAAAAGCTGGAGCAACTGTTTGAAAGCAAAGAAGTATTTGAAGTGGTTGTTAATGATGTCGTTAAAGGCGGCATCGTTGTAGACGTGGGTCTGCGCGGATTTATCCCTGCATCCATGGTAGAACGCCATTTCGTTGAAGATTTCAGCGATTATAAAGGCCGCACATTGCGTGTTGTCGTAAAAGAGCTGGATCGTGAGAACAACAAAGTGATCCTTTCTCAAAAAGACGTTCTGGAAGCAGAATTCGAAGCCAACAAGCTTAAAGTAATGGCTGAGCTGAAAGAAGGACAAGAAATCGTGGGTACGGTTCAACGTCTCACTCAATTCGGTGCTTTCGTTGACGTAGGCGGCGTGGATGGTTTGGTTCACGTATCTGAAATTGCCTGGACTCATGTCGACAAACCTTCCGATGCGGTTTCTGAAGGAGAACAAGTAAAAGTGAAAGTCCTGAAAGTGGACCCTGAAAAAGGAAAAATCAGCCTGAGCATGAAAGCTGCACAGCCTGGTCCTTGGGAATCTGCTGCTGGACAATTTAACAATGGTGACGTTGTAACAGGCGTTGTTAAACGTCTGGTTAACTTCGGTGCATTCGTTGAAATCGCTCCTGGCGTGGAAGGTTTGGTTCATATCTCCCAAATTTCCCACAAACACATCGGAACTCCACAAGAAGTTCTGGAAGAAGGACAAGAAGTTAAAGTTAAAATTCTTGAAATGAGTCCTACTGAAAAACGTGTTAGCCTGAGCATTAAAGAAACTGAGGAAGCTCCAGAAGCTGCTCCAAGAGCAGAAAGAGCGCCACGTGCATCCCGCGCACCTCGTGAGGAACTGAACAATCCGAACGTTTCTTTGAATAATTCCGGTCTGAGCATTACGCTTGGCGAACGTTTTGGCGATAAACTTAACAAATTTAAATGAGTTTGAGTCAATACACTTTATAAGCATAACGTACACCATCGGCGGACCCAGAGGGTTCGCCGATTGTTGTTACGTGACAATATCGCTAACAGGCATGTTTTTTGCTATGATGATAGCGGAAGAATTGACAGGAGGAGTGAATTTATGGCAAGACCCGTTGTGGCTATTGTCGGTCGTCCGAATGTGGGTAAATCCACCATTTTTAATCGGATTATCGGGGATCGTTTATCCATAGTGGAAGATAAGCCTGGAATCACCCGTGACCGTATTTACGGTATATCGGAGTGGAACGGTAAATCCTTCAGTATTATTGATACTGGCGGCATTGAGATTGATGGAGAAGATGAAATCTTGAAATCCATCCGGATGCAAGCTGAACTGGCTATAGAAGAAGCAGATGTGATCGTATTTATGAGCGATGCGAAGGCAGGGATTACGCAATCTGATGAAGAGGTAGCCCAAATGCTGTATCGTTCGGGCAAACCTGTTATTGTGGCTGTAAACAAGGTGGACAATCTGGAACGTGCGGATCTGATTTATGAGTTTTATTCCTATGGATTCGGCGACCCCATTGCCATTTCCGGTAGCCACGGTATAGGTATTGGTGACCTGTTGGATGCGATCACGTCCAATTTGCCTGAGCTGGAAGAGGACATTTATGATGAAGATGTTATCCGTGTTGCCTTGATCGGCCGCCCGAACGTAGGTAAATCCTCGCTCGTTAACGCCATCCTGGGAGAGGAACGGGTTATTGTTAGTGACATTGCTGGTACAACGCGTGATGCAATTGATACGCCTTTTGAAAAAGACGGTCAGAAGTATGTACTGATCGATACGGCGGGTATGCGCAAACGTGGTAAAGTATATGAAACGACAGAAAAATATAGTGTGATGCGTGCAATGCGTGCTATTGAGCGTGCAGATGTCGTGCTGGTCGTTATTAACGGCGAGGAAGGCATTATTGAGCAGGATAAGCACATTGCCGGTTACGCTTATGAAGCGGGTAAAGCTTCGCTGTTTGTTGTGAACAAATGGGATGTCGTGGACAAGGACGACAAAACGATGCGCCAGTTTGAAACTAAAATTCGCGATCACTTTCTGTTCATGACCTATGCTCCGATTGTGTTCTTGTCTGCGAAAACAAAGCAGCGCTTGCAAAAGCTGCTCCCTGTTGTCCAGCATGTGGCGCAGCAGCATGTCTTGCGTATTCAGACGCATTTGCTGAACGATGTTATTTCCGATGCGGTTGCGATTAATCCTCCGCCAACTGACAAAGGACGCCGTCTGCGTATTAACTATGTGACTCAGGTTGCTGTTAAGCCGCCTACGATGGTTGTATTCGTCAATGATCCGGAAATGATGCACTTCTCTTACGAGCGTTATCTGGAGAACAAAATTCGCGCCGCCTTCAACTTTGAGGGAACTCCAATTCGTATCTTTACACGGCGCAAGTCTGACGAAAGTTAGGAGCGAATAGGTTGATTTTACAGATCATTGCCATCGTACTCAGTTACTTGCTTGGCTCTGTCAGCTTCAGTCTGCTGTATGGAAAATTAAAAGGAATCGACATTCGCCAGCACGGAAGTGGCAATGCTGGCGCGACGAATACGCTGCGCGTGCTAGGAAAAGGCCCTGCCATTCTGGTACTGCTGCTGGACGTACTTAAAGGGATTGTTGCGGTGCTGATAGGGCATTGGCTTGGCGGAAATTCATCCTGGTTACCGGGTTTGTGTGGCATTGCGGCGATTGCAGGTCATAACTGGCCGGTATATTTCCACTTTCGCGGAGGAAAAGGTATTGCTACCGCTATTGGTGTATTGGTCTCGATTGCCTTACTCCCCGCATTATATGCCGGAATTATTGCGATTCTTGCAATCGTAATTACGCGCTATGTATCCCTTGGCTCGCTGATTTTTGTCATTTTGACACCTTGGATTTTACTGGTACTTGGTTATGCATGGCCGCTCTTCTGGACGGCTCTGGTCATTTGTGTGTTTGCTGTGTGGAGACACCGCACCAACATTGCCAAGCTGGTACGGGGGAAAGAAAACAAGCTTGGCTCCAAAGGAGGAGATCGTCTTGTCTGAGAAAATAGCTGTGCTGGTCGCGGGCAGTTGGGGAACAGCTCTGGCTTCCGTCCTTGCGGCCAATAACAACGATGTCTCTGTCTGGACGAGAAACGAACAGCAAGCTGCTGAAATCAATGAGAAGCATACAAATGAGCATTATTTACCTGGTTCTGTCCTGTCTGAGCGGATTACGGCTACAACTGATATGGAAGCTGTGGTGTCTGGTGCCAAAGCGGTCATAATCGTAGCTCCTTCCGCTGCTGCGCGTCAGGTGGCGCGTAGTCTGAAAGCATTCTTTACCAAGGATATGCTGATTGTTCATGCCATAAAAGGCTTTGAAACGGAAACACTCAAACGTATGTCTACGGTGATTTCAGAAGAGCTGGAAGTCGCGGAGGGTGATATTGCCGTGCTGTCCGGTCCGAGCCATGCGGAAGAAGTAGTGCGGAAATGCCCTACGACGGTTGTCGTAGCCTCGTCTAATGAGAAGGCTGCACAGGCTGCACAGGAGCTGTTTATGAACTCCTATTTCCGCGTATATACGAACCGGGATTTGTTGGGTGTGGAGCTGTCTGGGGCGTTGAAGAACATTATTGCTTTGGGTGCGGGTATGTCGGACGGACTAGGCTTCGGAGATAATGCAAAAGCGGCTTTGCTCACCCGTGGGTTGGCAGAGATTACCCGTGCCGGAGTAGAAATGGGAGCCAATCCTTTGACCTTTGCCGGGCTTGCAGGCATCGGCGATTTGGTTGTTACCGCAACAAGCCGTCACAGTCGTAACTGGCGTGCAGGCTCGCTGCTTGGGCAGGGGCGAAAGCTTGATGATGTGCTAGAGTCTATGGGCATGGTGGTAGAAGGCATTCGGACGACAAAGGCGGCCTATGCGATCTCGCAAAAGCTGGGCGTTCAGATGCCTATTACGGAAGTGCTGTACGGGGTACTGTTTGAAGGGCGAGATGTCCGTAAGGCCGTCGAGGCGCTCATGGGTCGCGATCCGAAAACCGAAATGGAAGTCATGCCCTTGCAAACATGGGAACAATGGCATTCGTAAGGGCTTAGCTCCACATATAAAACTTACAAAAGGCTGTCTCGAAAGTAGATTTTATCTGCGGTTGAGACAGCTTTTTTCAGTTAGGCATAAGGCATGTCTTTTGTAAGCTTAATCACCTTTGACCTCCATCATTCATAAACTGAGTTGAGTAATGGCGGAGGAGGGGATAATGTGAATAAAAACTTTCCGAAAGATGCGTTGAAGGCCATTAACAAAAAAGGTGGCAAAAACATATCTGAAAATGCGGTGAAGAAGCTGGCAGGCACCGTGAAGGCGGACACGCTTCAAAATGAAGCGCAGTTGCGTCAGTTGATAAAGCAGGTATCTGCGATGGCCAATATTCCGGTGTCGGAAGATACAGTAAGGGATATTGTCGGTGCCGTCAAAAAGAGCGGAATGAGTCCTTCCAATATGGAAGCGTTGATGAAAATGATGATGAAAAAATAAAAGTTACAGTCGTTTAAAGGCTGGTTGTATTCTCCGTGAACCGGACAGGTTCACGGCTTTTTTTATTATTTCAGCAGATTCTCGGCTGTTCTCTTATGCATAAAATGTCGAACTGCCATACGTAACATGTTATAATGGTGCCCAACAGGAAACGGGATGATGGACTGAAAGGGAGGAAACAATGTGAAGGAGGCTATATCTTCGCTGCGATTGAACAAGCTGCCTCACGAGCTGACAGCTGCGCTGAGCAGCTTGGCGGACGGTTGGGCGTCCATTGCTGTTCCGTGGATGCTGGGAGGAAGCTGTTCGCTGCTTGTGCAGGAGGTTGAACTGGATCGACTGCCCCGAGATATTGATATTTACGCAGATATTCATGCAGCGAAGCAGCTCCATGCGAAACCACCGGGTGTAATGATCGACCGACAGCAGGTAGATCGTAGTGGTTCGTACGTTTCATTGCTGAGCCATTATGAACTGGAGGGATTTCCAGTTGAGCTTGTGGGAGGTTTCGAGGTGCTGTGTGACGGAGCTTTATATCGATTGGAGGTCGAACGGTTGCTGTGGTCGGCTGGAATCCGGTTTGATCTGGGGCACTCTTCACTGCGTCTGATGCCACTCAGTCATGAGTTGTTATTTAATCTATTACGAAATCGATCCGACCGATATGAGGCGATAGCGGACGCCATGAAGCGTGATCCGCAGCGACATATAGCGGTGCTGAATCAACTGCTGATCAGCAACATTTGGACAGATGACCAACTGGGTAAGCTGCAAGAGCTTTTGCCTTGGCCCGAGTTGCATTCCAAAAGCTGAATAAGGCTGTAATTGGCAGATTTCGTGGTTGCTACAAGAATGGAGGACCGTTCATGGATGTGCATATTACGTTTAAGCCGTCAGGCAGGCGCGTACAGGTCGGTCAAGGCACGATATTGCTCCAGGCCGCACGTAAAGCGAACGTGTATATTCCAACCCGTTGTGATGGAAAAGCGGCCTGTCTCATGTGCAAGGTGCATATTTCACAGGAATGGGCTGTACACGCAGGCCAGCCAAGTGATGCAGAGCGTCTCAAGCTGGGACCTTTGCTGGATGAAGGCATCCGCTTGTCCTGTCAGGCTCGCGCCCAGAGTGATGTTGAGGTGATGATACCGGAGGATAGGCTCAAGGCGGCTGTTCGGCGACAGCTTGAGCGTCAGGCGCAGGAAGACGAACTATGGTGAAGCTTTAAACCCTAAAGCCTAAACTCAAAAGAATAAGAAACAAAGGATGTTATCCGACGACTTTGATGCTTATACCCCTAAGTGAACGCTCAAAAAAGTGTTCACTTAGGGGTATGAGTTGCATAGAGAGTCAGAGAAACATCCTTTTTTATTATAAATCTAGCGTCGAAGTCATGGGGAAACCCTGCTACGCATATATTAGGTGAGTGGACCCAAACGTAAAATATCGTTTTGCAGTAATCGCTGTGGCGAACTCTATTTTTTCAAAAACCTGAACATATTTTACGGAGGGGATACATATGATGGTATCAGTCCAAATGCATGTACGAGTTTACGCCGTTTCGCCGATTCCATCAGTCTCCTGAATCTCGGCGGCGGACGACTTCCGGGCATTTTAAAGGCTGTTCTGCCGCATCTGGGATCAAGCAGTTGGTTGAACACGAAGCGGATGCTCTTTAAGCATTTTTCCTTCGGAGACTTTTGAGGAGGGGATTTCATTGGAGAAAGTGGACATTTTTAAAGACATTGCCGAACGCACCGGAGGAGATATTTATCTAGGGGTCGTCGGCGCAGTCCGAACAGGTAAATCAACTTTTATCAAGCGGTTTATGGAGACAATTGTTCTGCCGAACATCACAAGTGAGGCGGACCGTGCCCGCGCCGTAGATGAGCTGCCACAAAGTGCGGCAGGGAAAACAATCATGACGACGGAGCCTAAATTCGTACCGAATAATGCTGTCCAGATCAAAGTAACGGAAGGACTGGATGTGAATGTTCGTCTGGTCGACTGTGTAGGATACGCAGTAGAGGGTGCGAAGGGGTATGAGGATGAAAATGGCCCACGGATGATCTCCACGCCATGGTTTGAAGAACCGATTCCGTTTCAGGAAGCGGCGGAGATTGGCACGCGCAAGGTCATTCAGGAGCATTCGACGCTCGGTGTTGTCGTTACGACAGACGGCACGATTGCGGAAATCCCGCGTAGCTCTTATGTAGAGTCGGAAGAACGAGTCATTGAGGAGTTGAAAGAAGTAGGCAAGCCGTTTGTGCTGGTCATCAATTCCACGCATCCGCGCAGCGATGAAACACTACAACTTCGCAGTGAGTTGGCGGCCAAGTATGATATTCCTGTCATGACGCTCAGTGCGGCTACGATGACAGAAGATGATGTTACAGGCGTGCTTCGTGAAGTATTATATGAATTCCCGGTGCATGAGGTGAATGTGAATTTGCCGAGCTGGGTTATGGTGCTGAATGAAGATCACTGGCTGCGCAGCAATTATGAGAATTCCGTCCGCGATACGGTAAAAGACATTCGACGCCTGCGTGATGTAGACCGGGTGGTCGGCCAGTTTATGGAGTATGAATTCATCGACAGGGCCGGTCTGAGCGGAATGAATATGGGTCAGGGTGTGGCGGAAATTGATCTGTTCGCACCGGATGAGCTGTACGATCAGATTTTGGTCGAGGTGGTTGGGGTAGAGATTCGCGGCAAGGATCATCTGCTGCAAATGATGCAGGATTTTGCCCATGCCAAGCGGGAATATGACCGTTTCGCCGAGGCGTTGGAAATGGTCAAGACGACCGGATACGGCATTGCTGCTCCGTCGCTGGCAGAGATGGCCTTGGATGAACCTCAACTGATTCGCCAAGGTACGAGGTTTGGTGTGCGCCTCAAGGCCACAGCTCCTTCTATTCACATGATTCGTGTCGATGTGGAATCGGAGTTTGCCCCGATTATCGGGACAGAGAAGCAAAGTGAGGATCTTGTGCGCTATCTGATGCAGGATTTTGAAAATGACCCGATCAAAATCTGGGAGTCGGACATATTCGGTCGCTCGCTGCATGCCATTGTCCGTGAAGGCATTCAGGGCAAGATTGCCATGATGCCGGACAATGCACGCTATAAGCTTCAGGAAACGCTAGGTCGTATTATTAATGAAGGCTCCGGTGGTCTCATTGCTATTATTCTTTAAGCGTAATCAAATGAAAAGGTGCAGGAAAAATATCGTAGAGAGTAGACTCTCTTTGCGGTTCGCAGAAAATAAAGTAGTAGATTGACCTCCAAAACGAGACAGCGGCAGCCACGGACGAAAAATAAAGTCCTAAGCTGCCGCTGTTTTTTTGAACTAATGTTTCTCGTTAGCGGAATGTAGTTTTTATTGCAACGATATGATTGAAAAGAGTTTCATCACTCAAAAACCCCGGTGGTAATTCTCATACTTTGCCTCTTCATACATAGCACCGCGGAAATTTGTAATAAACGATTCTTCTTCTGGATCAATCCTGTAGCAATTTGACTGACTATGGATTGACACCGTAGTTCTGACACTCGGCAGGACACCCCAAGTATTCAAATACTTTGCGTGCAGAATCGTCAACCGGCAAGAAAACTTCAATTCCAGGATACATATGGCTGCTTACAGAAAGATGAATCTGCTTGTAGCGAATGGGGATGAACTCGCCCGAGGTTTCCATTCTGGCCAAAATGATTTTCGATTGCTCAACTTCGGCGGCCGAGCCCTTTGCCTGCGTATTCCAATACTTATTAATATCGTCGTATTTCTGAAATCTTTCAATTAACTTTTTATACCAGTGGTCGTAGCGGGAATACATGTTATTTCTTTTGAAAGCTTGTATACCGTAAATGGCATGTGACTCCCACTGCTCGAACGACGCCGCATCGAAGGTAGAACGGGGACGAATGGGAATATCGGAGTTAAAATGAAAATCAGCTATATTCAGTTTGTCATTAATAAAAGAATCGAAGGGGATGTCGAATAAATGGCGAAATGGCTCATTTAACCCCTTAATATCTAAGGTATGGGTGACGATCATTGCCGGAAACGGCAAATTACTCATGATCTGTTGCGCTTGCTCCAGCGCCAGTTCCAGAGACCGTCCTTCCAATTCGTGATAGATCGGAATATAATCGGCGGCCAGGAGCAGTTCGTTGCGCTCATCGGAAGTGCACTCCAGATATTCAGCAATATGGATAATGGTTTGGCGGTTAGGCACTCGATGCGAACGTCCAACCAGTAGATTTTTATACGTAGTACATGCCTCATCATTAAGCTCCTGCTGAGTAAACCGTTTCAACAGCGGGTGAGATTGATCAGCATATTCCCGTTGACGTTTCATGCGAAGAGCTTCAATCTCTCCCAATACGATTTTTAACGTTTTATACTGGAAGTCCTCGTCCTTATGCACGGTCATCTTTTTTCAATCCTTTTCACATTAATGAGGTGTAGTTCTACACTTGGTGCAGGTGATCCTCCACAGTATACTACATTGTGAAAAAGGGAGCTATTTTACAAAAAGTTCTCAATTACACTTATGGAGGAGATCATATGAATCGTGCAATTGTAACAGATCCGTTTGCTTCAGAATTTTTCAGTATAAAGGAAGTTGCTGCCCCACAAACCCAGCCTTGGGAAGCGATCGTTCAAGTACAAGCCTTCTCCCTTAATCGAGGTGAAGTGGTAGATGCAAGGGATAATGGAGAGCAAATCAGGCCGGGCTGGGATTTTGCCGGAATCGTCATCGAGCAGGCCAAAAACGGAACTGGTCCGAAACAAGGAAGCCGTGTCGTTGGCCTTCTCCCGATGGGAGCATGGGCCGAACAAGTTGCTGCCCCTACTTCATTACTGGCTGAAATTCCTGATGATATTACCTTAGCACAGGCCGCTACTTTACCGGTAGCTGGTCTGTCAGCACTCTATACGCTTAGAAAAGGAGGAATGCTGCTCGGTAAGCGAATATTGATAACTGGCTCGACTGGCGGAGTTGGGATTTTCGTACATCAGCTAGCAGCGCAATCTGGAGCTTTTACAGTAGGGATATCCAGAACAAAGGAAAAAGCCTTACTTGTTCAAGAAGCTGGTGCTAATGAGGTTATCGTTGGAGATACGGCGATTTCATCGGTCGATACATTCGGACCTTATCATTTAATTATCGATTCAGTAGGTGGCGATACGCTAGCTGCCTTACTGCCTCAGCTTGTACCTGAGGGGATATGTGTATCCATGGGGCATTCGTCCTCACCTTACGCAACGATTAATATCAGGGGCTTAGGTGGTAGAACCTTGTACAGCTTCTTTCTAGGAGAGGAGATAAATCGCTATTCGCCGGCAGAAGATCTAAAATTACTAGGCGAGCTTGTTTCAAAAGGCCAGTTAGTACCTAGGATTGAAGTGGAGGCATCATGGAAGGAGATTGGAACTATCGCCCAACAACTGATAGAACGGAAGTTTTCCGGTAAAGCAGTGCTCCTAATAAATTAGATGTGAGCTTCACCATATTGAAAATGACAAGGAGATCGTATCTCCGGGCTAGCTTCGCTCGTGATGTTCACATTTAGCATAAGGAAAAATCGATCCAGTGGTCATCCCCTGTCAAGTAAAGAACTAAAAAGACACCTTTATGCAGCAACCGTTTCCTGATATTCAATCGGGGAACGGTTGTTTAATTTTTTCTGAAATCTATTTAGATGTAAAACGAAATATAATCTCACACCAACATCTACGTTATATTCCTATAAAATTGTCGTATTTTGTCATATATGATCGTAAAATATTTTTATATTCACAAAACCTATTTACATACTTGGTTTAACGCGATATATTAAGTATCAAATTTGAATCATTTTGTTGAATGAACGAGGGGGAAACGAAACATGTATATCCAAAAAAACAAAAAGCTAGGACTAGGGGCTATGATGCTGTTGGTGCTGGTTTTGCTGGTCACTGCATGTGGCGCGCCGAAAACAGAGAGCGGTGCTCAAGGGACAAGCAGTACAGGATCGAACACAACGGATGCAAAAACAGACAGTTTAAACTTAAAAGGAAAACGAGTTGCATTAATTATGGAGTTTAACACAGGCACGTTCTCACAGCAGTATGTTCAGGGCGTGGAAGGGGAAGTTAAGAAATTTGGTGGTACGCTGACAAAGTTTGTGGCAGACAACGATAAAGCAAAAATGGCCTCCTTGCTCGATAGCGCGATTAACCAGCAGTTTGATGTCATTTTGACAGACCATGGTGATGCGTTACTGGAAACAGGGTTGAAAAAAGCGGTTTCCCGCAATATCCCGGTTATCGTCTTCGATGCTGCGGTCAACGTTCCGGGGGCTGTCGTGCTTTCACAGGATGACCAAAGCATGGCTGAGCTGACGCTGGAGCAAATGAAAAAGGATATCGGCGGCAAAGGTAACATTGTAAAAGTGTGGGTTGCTGGGTTTGCACCGATGGAGCGTCGTCAGGTTGCTTACGATAAGTTCTTAAAAGCTAATCCGGATATTAAAGAAATTGCAACTTTTGGCTCAGCTCAGAATCCGGCTTTGGACACACAAGCCAAAATGGAAGCTGTGTTGAAACAATATCCTAAGGGTCAAATTACAGCGATCTGGGCTGCCTGGGATGAATTTGCCAAAGGTGCAGCACGCGCCATCCAACAGGCTGGACGCACGGAAATTAAAGTCTACGGCATTGATATGAGTGACGAGGATTTGCAAATGATTCAGGACCCGAAAAATCCTTGGGTAGCTTCGGCGGCTGTAGATCCGACAGATATCGGACGTGTACAAGTTCGCTATGCATACCAGAAGCTGCACGGGGATAACCCGGAGGAGCAAGTGGTACTGAAGGCGGTATACGTGCAGCGTGAAGCATTGCCAGATAAGCAAATCTCCACCTCCGAGCTGTCTCAATATGTAAAGGGATGGGGCCAAAGCGAGCAAGGCTACAAGGATTGGATGAAAGAATATGAAACGGCCAAATAAACTTTAAGATAAAGCACAAGGCGCGCTTCGGCGCGCTTTTATCATAAGCAGGCGTGAGGGAGGTACCATGAGTTCACAAGTGTATACACTGGAAATGAAGAAAATCAGCAAACAGTTTGCTGGTGTGGATGCGCTACGGTCCGTGGATTTTACGGTGCATGGCGGCGAAATTCACGCTCTGCTGGGCGCAAACGGAGCAGGTAAAAGTACACTGATGAAAATTTTATCCGGCGCGTATCGTTCCGATCAGGGGAGCATTGTTGCAGGAGGCAAGGAACTGAGCATTGGTTCGCCGTGGGAGGCGAAGAGAGCGGGAATTCACTGTGTCTATCAGGAAATTGATTCAGCGCTTGTACCGCAGCTGAGCGTTGCGGAGAACATTGTCCTGGATGATTTGTCTGCACCTGAAGGACGCTGGTGGGCTGCGCCGGGTTCCATGCGCAAACGTGCGCGCGAGGCGTTGGAACGGCTGGAGGCCGATATTGATGTACGGCAATACGTATCTGAGTTGACGTTGGCAGAAAAGCAGCTTGTACTCATTGCGCGTATTTTGACACAGCAAGCGAATACGATCATCTTCGATGAGCCTACAGCGCCACTCAGTGAAGAAGAAACGCGGCGTTTGTTCCGCACTATTCATACGCTCAAGGCAGAGGGCGTTGCATGTATTCTTATCACCCACCGATTGCCAGAGGTCATTGAACACAGCGACCGTGTTACGGTGATGCGTGATGGAGAGCGAGTGTTCAACGGTCCATCCTCCGATTTGAGTGTAGGCGACATCGTTACACATATGCTTGGTAAAACATTTGAGGAGGAATTTCCAAAAACGGATGTTCCTATCGGTGAAACGGTGTTGGAAGCCAAAGGGCTTCACAAGGGATTACGGGTTCACGGTGTCGATTTGCAGGTCAGACGCGGGGAAATCTTGTCTATCGTAGGTTTGGTCGGTGCGGGCAAAACGGAGCTGTCCCGGCTTCTTACAGGCGCCGATAAACCCGATAAGGGGGAACTGGTCTTCAAAGGCCGTTCCATTCGTCTGAGAGAGCCTGCGGACGCGATAGTTCAGGGGATTGTGTCCATACCTGAGGAACGGCGCAAGCAAGGTGTATTCATCGAAGAGACGGTAGAACGAAACCTTAGTCTTCCGCTATTGGGCAAGTTGAGTGTACTTGGTTTTATCAGTCGTCGCAAAGAACGTACGAACGGTAACGAAGTCGTTGCTTCCCTTGGCATTAAGACCCCGTCTCTGCGTCAGAATGTTAAATATTTGAGTGGCGGGAATCAGCAAAAGGTTGCGATAGGTAAATGGCTGCATTCCGGGGCAGATGTGTTTGTTTTTGACGAGCCGACCAAGGGTGTGGATATCGGGGCGAAAAGTGATATTTTCCGTATCATTGGTGATTTGGCGGCCCAGGGAAAAGCGGTCATTTATTTAACTTGTGAATTTGCTGAGGGTATCGGCATTGGTGATCGAATTGCAGTGATGTATGACGGAAAAATAATAAAGGAATTTGCGCGGGGCGAAGTGGAGCAGGAAGAGCTTCTGTTGTATGCCAGCGGCGGTGAAGAGGTGCATTCATGAAGGAAAAATGGTTAAATGTCTCATTTCGTTATGGGGCTGTAGTCGTAATTATGGGTGTGTTGGCGTTTTTTTCAGCCACATTGCCCTATTTCTGGACGTACGACAATTTGATGGACATTCTTGGCTCTATTGCAATTGTGACTTTTGTCGCAATTGGTGTGACATTGTCTCTCATCGTGGACGGTTTTGATCTTTCCGTCGGTGCTACGGTATCTCTGACTACCATTGTTTCAGCTTCGCTGATGGTCTGGTATGAGCAGCCCGTTGCGGTGGTCATTATTGTATCTCTGGTTGTCGGTGCAGTCGTGGGACTACTGAACTCATTACTGATCGTAAAGCTTCGTATTCCCGATTTGCTGGCAACCCTTGCGATGATGTATATTGTAAGCGGGATTCATAAAACGTACGCTCAAGGCTACACCATTTATAATCATATGCAGTTTCCTGATGGCAGCAAGGCGCCAGGGGAAATATCTCCTGCTTTTCTTATTTTGGGACAAGGCAAATGGTTGGGGATCCCGATTTCGGTTATATTGCTTCTACTGGCGGTAGCGGCGGTGCATATTTTCTTAACTTACACAAAGCATGGGCGTCAAATGTATGTGACCGGAGGGAATGAGGAAGCTGCTCGTTTGTCGGGCATACGGGTAAAAAAAGTTCGTACACTGGCCTACGTCGCTTCAGGCGTATTTGCAGCCATTGCCGGTATTTTGTATGCTTCGCGAGTAGGATCGGGTCAAATTGATGCAGGTTCTCCCTTGCTGATGGAGGCGGTGGCGGCAGTTTTTGTCGGCTTTTCGGTTTTTGGAGCGGGGAAACCGAATGTCATCGGTACATTTATCGGTGCGGTTTTGATCGGGGTATTGGTGAACGGTCTGACTATGATGAATGTGCAGTATTTTGCTCATGATATCGTCAAAGGAATTGTGCTGGTGCTCGCGCTGGCCGTCACTTTTTATGTGCTAAACCGTCGCCGTACTTGAAATTGTCTGTGGACTGTATTACTATAAACCTTGTTCCACGCAAGAAGGGTGCCATAAAACGCCAGTTTCGGCGATATTGTCTCTATATTGCGGAGGTTAGGTATATTCTATGTATATTTAACGGCGAAACGGAAACAGATGATAACATTATGGAAGGCATATGCCGCCCGGGTTATTTTATACAGGCGACTTCATATCGGTTCTACAACACCGATAACCTTAATGCTGGACTACACTTGAATTGGGAGGTGAATATTATGAATAAAACGGATTTGATCAATCAGGTTTCCGAAAGCACTGAATTGTCCAAAAAGGACGTAACTAAAGCCGTTGACGCTGTATTCGAAGCGATCTCCGGAGCGCTGCAAAGCGGAGACAAGGTGCAACTGGTAGGTTTCGGGAACTTTGAGGTTCGTGAACGTTCTGCACGTAAAGGACGTAACCCGCAAACAGGAGAAGAAATCGAAATCCCTGCGAGCAAAATTCCGGCATTTAAACCGGGTAAAGCGCTCAAGGACGGAATTAAATAAGATTTCTTACATATTCCCATTGCGCTGGAAAGACCGTGAATTTGATTCACGGCCTTTTCTTTTTGTCCTGTTATTCCGTAGCAGATGCAATGCGGGACGAAGAAGGGGAAGCGGTTCTGTCGTTCCGTGAGGCATAGGCGATCAGCACCAGCGGTTCACCCGTCAGCTCGGCAAATTCATGCTCCAACTGCTGAAGCCGCTCTACTTGGGCAGGGCTCAGATTAGCGGGACGATAGTTTTTCATCAGATTCGCTCCTTTCGTTAGCGGGGGCTGCACGGATAGTATGGCTCGGGACGCGGTAATTGTTGCAGTTAGCGCCAAAAGCATGTGGTTGACAAAACAAGCTTGAATCTCCATCATAAAAAGTATAGCTTCGGCTCTCAGGGGGGAAATGGATATGGAAGATAACGTGAAGGGTAGCAGTGAGTACGTTGTGATTAAAGCAAAAAGCAACGGATGTCAGGTTTTTGGTCTGACAAGAGGCCAGGATACACGCCTGCATCATTCAGAAAAATTGGACAAGGGTGAGGTGCTGATCGTCCAATTTACCGATCATACCTCTGCTATTAAAATTCGCGGCAAGGCCGTTGTGATGACCAAACACGGAGTTGTGGATACGGAGGATTAAAATGCAGGCATAGCCTGCTTTTTTTTGTTGTACAATGAGAGTGAGGACCTTTACCGTAATAACCCATAACAGGGTAGGGGTCAGGGGAGGCTCTGATGAAACCTTGGATTGTGCTAGGTGGCTCGATTCTCATAACCACCGCCGCTGCTGTACTGCTGCCATCCTTACAGGCGCTGGATTCGGGAACCACAGCTGTTCGTGAGACACAGGCGACGATATCGTCGCAACAGCGGGTGCTGCTGACCGATGACAATCTGGTGGATACGCTGAAGGAGCTTCCTTTGACGACACCGATTGCCAGCGTAAGCTGGGAACATTCAGTCCTGACTCTGGATGTAAAGCTGTCCAAGGAAGAAACCGCCCCGCTTGAAATCTATCAAAATATGGCGGAGATTGCCACCTTTAGTTTTTATGGAACGACGAATGTAAGGCAATTACTGCTTCGGGTAGTGACGCAGGACGAATGGTCAGGAGAACGTCATCTGCTGCTGGCATCTGATATACGCCGGAACGAGTGGACGAGTGAAGCGCTGGATCAGTTGAGAAGCCGGGAAGGTGCGGACTTGCCGGAGGAACTGAAAGTCCGCTTCCGTATTACGGTAACTCCAATGTGGCAAAGCAGGTTTAACGGTGTATATACAGATTAGGTGTTTCTGTCATTGGACCTACACTACTTTAGTCGCGAATCATTTTAAATTGTGATATAATATAAGGCATTGCAATTATTTGAGTACACCAGAAAGTCATGGCTCGGAGGCTTAGGATGAAACCGTATCGCGTACCCCAATTAGCAAGGAAATATGTGGAATACGACATGATTCAACAACATACGGAAATGCCGGCTTTTCCTGACAGCCGTACCCGCCTGTTGTTTATGTTTTTGAACCGGAATGCGCAGGAGCTACATACAAGCGAGGATGAACTATACGCACTGGTCACCTCACTCGTGCAGATGGGGCTGGATACGCATGATATGATTGATACTTTATCCGGCATACGGAGTCCGGAGGAAATGCGTTCCAGACAGCTTAAAGTGTTGGCCGGGGACTATTTTAGCAGCCGTTTTTATCAGTTGCTCGCATTGGCAGGTCGCATAACAGCCATTTCGAAGCTGAGTGATGCGGTGTGTGAAGTGAATGCAGGTAAAATGAGCCTGTATTGGGAGATGAAGCATTTTCGTCTGAATGCGGCACAGTATTTAACTCATATGGTTCGTTTTAAAAAGGAGCTTTTTCTATCCTTTACTTCACTTGTGGCAGAACAGGATCGGGAAGTTTGGGAGCAGCTTCTCAACGAATTTGCCCTCTGTGATACGTTGGCAGAGGAATGGGACAAGCGTGCAGAACCGGATAAATCCCGTTTCGGATATATGTTCTGGCATGTTTACGGTAAAGGTGACCAGAACGAACGGGAGCTGCTCTCAGAGAATAGTCCAGACGCGGATGCATGGCGCAAGCTTGTTCTGAAGTACAAGGCCGAGGAAGCTGTATTGGACAAGCTCCGAACGGCTGCTATACACATCCGGCAGATCCTGTCAGATGATCAAAATACGGGGATTGAGGAATTCGAACGCATGCTGGAGCCTTTCCTGAAGCTGCTGAATAGTCCACACCCGGTTGTGAGGGAAGGTTAGGTGAACGTTATGGGATCAAGCGACACCAAGCCGAAAGAGCAATTCGTTCACGGCGTGTTTGAAAGCATCGCAGGTAAATACGACTTGATGAACGATATACTGAGCTTTCGCAGACATAAGGCTTGGCGTAAATTTACGATGAAAAAAATGAATATGCACCATGGGGATACGGCAATCGACCTATGCTGTGGTACATGTGACTGGACGCTCGCGATGGCGCGTGCAAGTGAAAGTGGTCACATCGTAGGGCTAGATTTTAGCCAGAACATGCTGAATGTAGGCGAGCGCAAGATTGCATCGGAAGCCCGTGAAAAGCAAATCACGCTTGTTCAGGGTAACGCGATGGAACTCCCTTTTGAAGACAATTTTTTTGACTACGCAACGATTGGCTTTGGTCTGCGTAATGTGCCTGATCTGCGCCGCGTTTTAGAGGAAATGCAGCGTGTCGTCAAACCGGGCGGGCAGGTCGTATGTCTGGAATTGTCCAAGCCTACATGGCAGCCGTTCAAGGGGATTTACTATTCATACTTTAAACACATCTTGCCCATGCTCGGCAAATTGTTCGCCAAACGTTATGAGCAATACAAATGGCTCCCTGATTCGTTGGCGCTTTTTCCGGGAAGGGATGAGCTTGCTGGCATCTTCCGTGAAGTCGGACTAAAGGATGTACAGGCTCATTCTCTCACTGGAGGCATTGCGGCATTGCATATTGGAATCAAGGAGAGTCAGCATGTTTAAGAAAATTGCTATTTTTTTGGAAATGATTAAAATTGAACATACGTTATTTGCGCTCCCATTTGCATTTATGGGGGCTGTATTAGGGTCAGTTGTCGTGACAGGCACGCTTCCTTCATGGTCACAGATCGGATGGATCTTGCTGGCTATGGTCGGCGCACGTAGCGCTGCTTTTGGCTTCAATCGCATGATTGACCGTGTAATTGACGGGAAAAACCCGCGTACGGCAGGGCGTGCCATCCCGGCGGGGCTGCTCAAGTCGAGCGAAGTTGTGATTTTCATCATCGTCAGTTTGGTACTGTTGTTCTGGGCATCGTTCAAGTTAAGTCCGCTGGCGTTCAAGCTGTTCCCGCTGGCCTTTTTTATGCTTGTTTTTTACTCTTATACCAAGCGTTTTACTTGGCTTTGTCATATCGTACTCGGTCTGACAATCGGATTGGCGCCGTTGGGCGCGTGGGTTGCCGTGACGGGACAAATCGATTTAATCGCTATCGTATTATATCTCACGATTGCATTTTGGACAGCTGGCTTTGACATTATATATGCTTGTCAGGATATTGATTTTGATCAGAACGAGGGCGTTTATTCCATTCCTGCCCGCTTTGGTGTGTCGGGTGCCCTTAATATCGCTCGGGCATTCCATGTCATTACGGCGATCGGATTTATTGTGCTGTTTTTTATTACAGATTTAAGCTGGTGGTATCTGGCGGGCATGATTATTTCGTACATTATCTTATTCTATGAGCACTATATCGTATCTCCGAAGGACCTGAGTCGTGTGCAGACGGCGTTCTTTACGATGAACGGTGTACTAAGCATGGTCGTATTTGCTTTTACACTGATTGATTTGGTGGTGCGTCAATACTTATGAATCATAATCAGGTGAACAACCATCAAGGCAAACGAATCGTTATTGGCATTACAGGCGCGAGCGGAAGCATTTATGGAGTACGGCTGGTAGAAACACTGCTGGATTTGCAGTACACAGTTCACCTGATTGTTTCCAACGCCGGCTGGCGGGTACTGAAAGAGGAATTAGGCTGGAACGTGACTGACCGGGAGGGGGCGCTGAATGACAAATTCGGAGGCCGTCCCGGTTCTCTTGTATACCATCCATTCACAGACATTGGCGCTTCAATTGCGAGCGGCTCTTATCTGGTGGATGCGATGGTTATCATGCCTTGCTCAATGGGTACGTTGTCCGCAGTGGCGCACGGCTCGTCCGATAATCTCATGGCGCGAGCAGCAGACGTGATGATGAAGGAAGGCCGTCCACTCATTCTGGTGCCTCGTGAGACGCCGCTACATGCCATTCATTTGGAAAATATGCTTAAGCTTGCAAGGCTCGGGGTCAAAATGATTCCGGCTATGCCAGCTTTTTACTTTCATCCTAAGACGCTGGATGATATCGTACTGTTCCTCGTAGGCAAAGTTTTGGACAGCTTGCGTATCGAACATCAACTGTTTACGAGATGGGGGGATTCCGATGCCGACACCGGACACCAAGATAATCACAATCGGAAAAATTAAATATACAAATGCTTGGCCCATTTTTCATTATTTTAATCCTTCACAGCTTCTCCATCCGGCGGAGCTGGTTTCTAGAGTCCCGGCTGAATTGAACCGAAGCATGCTGAAAGGAGATTTGGACATCAGTGCGATGTCCTCCTTTGCTTATGCATCCGGTGCCGAAGATATGCTGCTGTTGCCGGATCTGTCTGTCAGCGCAGACGGTCCTGTGCACTCCATTTTGCTGTTCTCACGCAAACCGCTGGATGAAATCAAAAACGGAACGATTGCGTTGACGAATACTTCTGCTACATCCGTGAATTTGTTAAAAATTTTAATGGAGAAGGCATGGGAAGGCCGACCTTCCTATTTCGACTGCGAGCCGGATCTGGATTTGATGCTGGGGCAGGCGGATGCAGGGTTGCTGATTGGAGATCACGCGATCAAGGCATCCTGGCGGCGTGATGGCCTGTATGTTACGGATCTCGGAGAAGAGTGGAAACGCTGGACAGGGTACAGCATGACCTTTGCAGTATGGGCAGTGCGTCGTCCTTTTGCTACACAGAATCCTGATGCGGTGGCTGAAGTAGCAGATGCCTTTCGTGTAAGCAAGCAGCGCAGCCTGTCTGATCTGACGTCTGTTATTTCTGAAGCCTGCAAGGAAATTGGGGGCCTGCGGGATTATTGGGAGCGCTACTTTACTAATCTGTGTTATGATTTTGGAGAGAAGGAACAAAAGGGCTTAGAGCTTTATTTTCAGTATGCACATGAACTGGGGCTGCTTGACCGACGAGTGAAGCCGCTTCTCTGGAGTGACAATACGCTGACACGGGTGAAAGAATGAAACGATTGGATTTGTTCGGTTTATTAAAGAAGGATATGAACTTCATAGAAGAAGAGCTATACCGCAGCATCGACAGCACGGAGCCGTTGATTAATGATACGTCGCTTCATTTGCTCAAGGCGGGAGGCAAGCGTTTGCGGCCGGTCTTTGTGCTGCTGGGAGGCAAGTTTGGGGAATACGATCTGGACAAGCTCAAACGCATAGCAGTACCGCTGGAACTGATTCATTCTGCTTCCCTCGTTCACGACGATGTGATTGACGATGCGGAGATGAGGCGCGGCCAGCCAACCGTGAAGTCCAAATGGGACAATAGGGTGGCCATGTACACCGGAGACTACATATATGCACGTGCGCTTTCGATAGCCGCAGGACTGCCGAATCCCGACATTCACCGGGTATTGTCCAAGGCGCTGGTGCAAATGTCCATCGGTGAAATGGAACAAATCCGCGATTTTTTTAATGTCGATCAGAGTGTACGTAATTATTTGCTTCGCATACGTCGTAAAACGGCATTGTTGATTGCGGTCAGTTGCCAGTTGGGAGCTATGGCTTCGGGTGCGCAGGAAAGAGTGAATTCCCTGTTGTATACTTATGGCTACAATGTGGGTATGGCTTTTCAAATTCAGGATGATTTGCTTGATCTGTGTGGCACGGAAAAAAAGATTGGCAAACCGCCGGGCAGTGATATGAGACAGGGAAACATTACGCTTCCGGTCATTTATGCGCTTGGACAGCCTGAGCTGCGCGACGATCTATTGGCTGAAATTGGTCGTATTCAGTCCGGGGATGGGCAGGGAGATGCACGCAAAGCGGTGGATATAATTAAAAAAAGTGAAGGAATCGCTAAAGCGGAAATTCTCGCCGACCGATATATTAAAAAAGCGCTACACGCGCTGGACTTACTACCAGATGTCAAAACGAAAAAGACGCTGCGCGATATTGCTCATTTTGTGACCCGCCGCTCCTACTAAAGTTGTGTTTTGGGTTTGCTGTGACAAAATACTTTAATCGTTTCCAAGCTTTCTGTTACAATACAGTTTAGTACTGTATAAATACATTAGATTGGATTGGGAGTGAGCCGATGGATCGTACGTTTTTGATGGTTAAACCGGATGGAGTACAACGTGGACTAATTGGACGTATTATTAGTCGTTTGGAGGACAAAGGCTTCAAAATGACGGCTGGCAAACTTGTGCAGGTATCTAGAGAACAGGCGGAACGGCATTATGCGGAGCATGTGGGCAAGCCTTTTTTTGAAGAACTTGTAGGCTTTATCACTTCTGGCCCTGTATTCGCCATGGTTTGGGAAGGGGATAACATCGTTACCCTGTCCCGCCTGCTGATTGGTAAAACACAAGTGACAGAGGCTCTTCCGGGCACAATCCGGGGAGACTTTGCTGCACATACACCGTTTAACCTCATTCACGGTTCAGATTCACCGGAGAGCGCGGAGCGCGAGATTGCGAATTTTTTCACGCCGGAGGAAACCGTTCCGTATGAAAAAAGTGTGGCGACCTGGGTGTAAGTTTAATTTCGAATGAAGAAGGATGGTAGCATGACGGATATGGAACTGGGTCAGACGGACCCCGATTACACAGCGTTTATCCGCAAAATCAAGGACAGCACAGGTATTGATCTTGCACAATACAAGGAAGCACAGATGAAAAGGCGGTTAACGACGCTTCGCAACAAAAACGGGTTTCCCAGTTTTGTTTCTTTTTATGATGCCATGATGAAAGAAAAGCCCCTGTTCTATGAGTTTCTGGATCGGATGACGATCAATGTTTCAGAGTTTTGGCGTAATCCCAACCGGTGGGAAGTGCTGCGGGATACGATTTTGCCAGAACTGCTAGTAGGCAAGCAGAAGCTCAAGCTGTGGAGTGCGGCCTGCTCGACTGGTGAGGAGCCGTACAGCTTGGCTATGGTGCTGGACGGCAAGGGAATTTTGGGGAATTGCTCCATTACGGCTTCTGACATTGATGACGGCGCACTGGCTAAGGCCAAGGAAGGCAGATATTTGGAGCGTTCGCTCAAGGATGTGCCTGAGCAGGTAGCCAGCAAGTATTTCAAGCCGGATGGTGCGATGTATCGGATTGATGATCGTTTGAAGCAGGCTGTGAAATTTCAAAAGCAAAATTTGCTGTTGGATCGGTTTGAGGACGGCTACGATCTCATTATCTGCCGTAATGTCATGATTTATTTTACGGAAGAGGCCAAGCATAAGCTGTACCAGAAGTTTGCAGCCAGTCTTCGTCCCGGCGGTGTGCTGTTTGTCGGCAGTACAGAGCAAATTTTTTCTCCAAACCAATATGGTTTGGAATCGACGGAAACCTTTTTTTATCGTAAAAAAGCATAAACCTGAACATATAGTCCATTGTTTTGTAGTTAGTTGTGCCTAACAACGAGTACGTTGGCTATTGGCTTATCAGGAGCGCACGTCCTTTGGCTTTGACCATAGGGCGTGTTTTTTTGTTTATCTGCACTCTCGTGGCTTTTCTTGTCAAAGAAAGGTGCGTATACTATAATGAAGCACAGTTAAAGATTTTAGCGATGCACAGTTTAACAGTTTAAAGGGGGAACGCGTCATGAGTTTACGTTACTTAACCGCGGGGGAAACGCATGGTCCCCAGCTTACTGCGATTGTAGAGGGCATGCCGAGCAATTTAAAATTGGATTTTGAAGAATTGAATTTTCAGCTACACCGTCGTCAGAAGGGATATGGACGGGGTCGGCGTATGCAGATTGAAAAAGATACGGCCAACATTGCCGGAGGCGTTCGTCACGGGTATACCACAGGTGCGCCGATTGCTCTGATTGTGGAAAACAACGATTGGAAGCATTGGCAGAACATTATGAATATTGAGCCTATTGAAGGCAGTGACGAGGAAAAGCGCCGGGTTCACCGTCCGCGTCCGGGTCATGCAGATTTGAACGGCGGATTGAAATACAATCTGAAGGATCTGCGCAACGTGTTGGAACGTTCCAGTGCCCGTGAGACGGCAATTCGTGTTGCCTGCGGCAGTTTGGCCCGTCAATTGCTGGCAGAGTTTGGAATCAAGGTGGCTGGTCAGGTTATCCGCATTGGAGAAATCGAGGCACCTTACCGCGAATTGCCGATTGACGAGCTGATGGCCGTGACAGAAGCTTCTTCAGTGAGAGTAACCGATCCGGAAACCGAAAAGAAAATGGAAGCCTACATTGATCAAATCAAGCAAGAAGGCGATTCCGTTGGTGGCGTAGTGGAATGTATCGTGGAAGGTGTTCCAATCGGTCTGGGCAGTCATGTTCAGTATGATCGGAAGCTGGATGCACGCATTGCCCAAGGAGTCATGTCCATTAATGCGTTCAAAGGCGTGGAAATCGGTATTGGCTTTGAAGCTGGAGAGCTGCGCGGTTCGCAGGTGCATGATGAGATCCTGCATGATGACGAACGTGGATATCACCGCCGTACCAATCGTTTGGGCGGTTTTGAGGGTGGCATGACCAACGGAATGCCTGTCGTGGTTCGCGGCGTGATGAAGCCGATCCCGACGCTGTACAAGCCGCTGCAAAGCGTCGATATTGATACGAAGGAAGCGTTCACCGCTCAGGTTGAGCGTTCGGATGCGTGTGCGGTACCAGCGGCAAGCGTAGTCATGGAGCATGTCGTAGCTTGGGAGATTGCGAAGGCTTTGCTTGAAAAATTCGGCGGGGATTCGATTGAAGAGATCCGTGCGAACATTGCATCCTATGAAGAACAACTGGGACGGTACTAAGATGAGTACGCTAACGGTACAACTTGGAGAACGTTCCTATCCCATTCATATCGGGCGTGGACTGCTGCATCGGGCCGGAGAGCTTTTGAAGGAACGAGAAATTGCGCAAAAAAGTCCATTGTTGATTGTTTCTGACGAACATACAGCGGCATTTTACTTGGCGACACTGGAGAGTAATCTTCAGGATTCGGGGTACAAGACGGTATCCTTTGTCGTCAAGCCGGGTGAAAAGTCCAAATCCCTTTCTGTGTATGAGCAGGTGATTACAGCAGCTATCGAGGGCAGTTTGGACCGCAATTCAGCCGTTATCGCACTTGGTGGTGGTGTAGTGGGCGATCTGGCAGGATTTGTAGCGGCTTCTTTTATGAGAGGCGTCAAGTTCGTACAGATTCCAACTACAATCCTTGCGCATGACAGTAGCGTGGGCGGCAAGGTCGGTATCAACCATCCTTTGGCTAAAAATATGATTGGAGCTTTCCATCAGCCGGAATTGGTATTGTATGACGTGGATACGTTGTCTACATTACCTCCGCGAGAGGTATCCGCCGGGCTTGCTGAAATGATCAAGCATGGCTTGATCTGGGATGCTGATTTTGCCCACTGGTGCCGCGATCATGCGGCTGACTTGCTGGCTTTGGATACGGCAGCTCTGGAGTACGGTCTGGAAAAGGGATGCTCCGTGAAAGCCGAAGTGGTGTCGCGCGATGAACGTGAAAACGATTTACGTGCTATTCTAAACCTCGGTCACACTATTGGTCATGCAATAGAGGCGATTGCGGGGTATGGTGAGTTTTTACACGGGGAAGCGATTTCTATTGGTATGGTCGGTTCTGCACTTCTGGGTGTGAAGCTGGGGGCAGATCCTTCATTGGTAACAGAAACAAGGGATATGCTGGCTTCGCTTCGTCTACCGACTTCTCTTCCCGCTCATCTCGAAACGGATCGTCTGCTGGATGCTATGATGCATGACAAAAAGTTTAAGGAAGGCAGTATTACTTTTGTCGTCCCACGCAGCATCGGGCGCGTGGAGGTAGTGAAGGATATTTCCGTCTCTTACATCCGACAAGTAATTGAACAGCTAAAAGAGGAGGCGTAACGATGTACAATCGTGGAATTCGTGGGGCGACGACCGTAGCGAACAATGAAGAAAACGAAATTTTGGAAGCCACATGTCTTCTGTTGGAGGAAATTGTGTCCTACAATGAAGTGCAGCCGGAGGATATTAGCAACGTATGGATTACGGTGACCCACGATCTGAATGCTACTTTCCCGGCGAAGGCGATCCGTCAGCTAGACGGTTGGGATATGGTTCCGCTTATGTGTTCGTTGGAAATTCCCGTAGAGGGCAGCTTGCCAAAATGCATCCGTTTGATGGTACAGGTGAATACGGTTAAAACACAGCGGGAAATCAAACATGTATATTTGAACGGAGCGCAGGCTCTGAGACCGGATTTGGCATCCCAAGGGAAGTAATCGCCTGTTTTTAAAGTTGATGGTTGCCAAAGTAACATCGTATGAGATATAGTGTGTGTAGCAGAGTTGAGTAGAGTTAGCCAGAGCTGAGATGAGAAGAGTGCAGTTGAGCCAATTCCATATGATTGATTACAGAGACCGGCGGTAGCGGGTAAGCTTTTGTCCACGGAGAACCTTCCTAGGCGGAGAGGCTTATTTGAAGTAACCCAGGTTATACAAAGGGATGAGTGTATACTTTGTATATTTGTTGTAGTCATTTTGCATATGGTAGCATTCTTATAATTTCAATAACTGACAGCCTCTACCTTCCGGGTGGAGGCTTTTTTATATTCTCTCCTTTGGGTTCTGCGCCAATTTGGAAAGGAAGTGATCTCATGTTAACGCCGCATGTGGAGCAAGTGATAACGATGGCGAATGAATTTAACCTGATTCCTGTGTACAAAAAAGTGCTGGCCGATATGGAGACGCCAATTCGGATTTTCCGTCGGTACGCTGAGCGGGACCGGGCCTTTCTGCTGGAGAGTGTAGAGGGAGGCGAGCAATGGGCGCGACATTCATTCATCGGGACCGACCCGTTCCTGATGGTTTCCGGCAAAAAAGGCCGTTTAATCCTGGAACAGCATGGTGAGCGACAAATATTAAACGACAAGCCGCTTGAAGCGCTCAAGGCGTTGCTTCGCAAGTACCGTAGCCCGAAGCTGAAAGAGATGCCTCCATTTACAGGCGGGGCCATCGGATTTTTTGGATATGATTTGCTGCAATACTATGAAAAACTGCCAGAACATGCAGTAGATGATTTGAATATGGATGATATTCGTTTTATGTTCTGTGATCAAGTTATCGTCTTTGACCACGTGAAGCAGCAAATTTTGCTGGTGGGCAATGTTCATATAGGAGAAGGCTTCAGCGATGAGGACATCCGCGCTGCTTATGTCGAGGTGGAACGCAAGCTGGAGGCAACGGCGCAGTACCTGCGTAAGCAGACACCTCCAGAGACGATGGGAGCAGCCTCTATTCCTGACGATGTGGAGTTGGGTGAGATTCAGTCGAATGTAACGAAGGAGCAGTTTATTTCAAACGTGGAGCAGGCGAAGGAATATATTCGCTCAGGTGATATTTTTCAGGTCGTGCTGTCCCAGCGCTTTCATATTGACACAGATGCATCTCCTTTACAGGTATACCGCGTGCTGCGCACGATGAACCCGTCTCCTTATATGTATTATTTGAAAATGGATGACGAGATCATCGTGGGCACTTCGCCGGAGGCACTCGTCAAGGTGGAAAACGGTCGGGTAGAAACCCGTCCTATTGCCGGAACGAGGCCGCGTGGCGTGACGGAAGCAGAAGATATAGCGCTCGCTGAAGAGCTGCTGAAGGATGAAAAAGAACGTGCCGAGCATCTGATGCTGGTCGATTTGGGAAGAAATGATCTGGGGCGTGTATCTCAGTTCGGTACGGTCAAATGCGATACGTTTATGGAAATTGAACGCTATTCCCACGTGATGCACATTGTATCCAATGTATCGGGTGAGCTACGGGAGGATAAAGATTTCTTCGATGCTTTCCTGTCCTGCTTGCCAGCGGGTACAGTATCAGGGGCTCCGAAGCTGCGGGCGATGGAGATTATTGCCGAGCTGGAGCGGGAAGCGCGTGGGCCTTATGCAGGAGCCATCGGCTACTTGGGCTTCTCGGGCAATATGGATGCTTGTATCACGATTCGTACGATTGTGTTTAAAAAGAACCGGGCTTATGTTCAGGCGGGTGCTGGGATTGTGTGGGACTCGGTTCCGGAAAGCGAGTATCAGGAGACGGTAAACAAGGCCAAGGCACTGCTGAAAGCGATCCGCACGGCTGAAGCGATGTTCCCGGCCACGGTACAGCCCTACAACAGCGTCATCAATCAGGATTATTTGTATACTCCGTAACACACAAAAAATCTGATTTTTAGGAGGAGACGACGATGGAACGACATGACATGATGCAAGTGGGGTTAAGCCGGGTCATTGAGGGGCAGCATCTTTCACGTACAGAAGCCCGTAGCATGATGGAACAGATTATGAGTGGGAGTGCCACGCAGGCGCAAATTGGTGGGCTATTGACGGCTCTGCGCATCAAGGGGGAGACGGTGGATGAAATCACCGGATTTGCCGAAGCTATGCGCAGCTATGCCAGTCCTGTGCAAATCGGAGAAGGTGATACCCATTTGCTGGACACATGTGGAACCGGAGGTTCGGGTATTCACAAGTTTAATATTTCCACGATATCCGCTATTATTGCGGCTTCGGTATCTGTACGGGTAGCGAAGCATGGCAATCGCTCTGCAAGCGGACGTGCCGGGAGCGCCGATGTGCTGGAGGCCCTAGGGGTCAATATCCATTTGACGAGTGATCAGGCGCGGTCATGTCTGGATCGTATCGGCATCTGCTTTTTATTTGCGCAGTTGTACCATCCGTCTATGAAGCATGCTGCCGCTCCACGCCGGGAGCTTGGAGTACGAACGGTGTTTAACATGCTCGGTCCCTTGACGAATCCGGCAGGTGCAGATCGCCAGTTGTTGGGCATTTATGACGCGGGAAAAACGGAAGTGATCGCTGAGGTGCTGAATCGACTCGGCTCCAAGCGGGCCATGGTCGTCAGCAGTCTGGACGGATTGGATGAAATCAGCATTTCGGCACCGACACGGGTATCTGAGCTGAAGGATGGTCAGGTCCATACGTTTGAACTTAACCCGTCGGACCTGGGTTTGCAGACGTACCGTCTCGATGAAGTGCTGGGTGGAGACGCACAGGTTAACGCCGACATTATCGGTCGGATTTTGAACGGGGAGCGCGGGGCTTATCGGGACGTCGTGTTAGCGAATGCCGGCGCGTGCATCTATGTATCGGGCGCAGCAGCTACCTTAACGGACGGAGTAGCACGGGCGGCTGAAGCTATTGACTCGGGGCTGGCCCTGTCCAAGCTGGATCAATTAATACAGGCAACGGGGGAATATCAATATGTATCTTGATCGAATTGTAGTGACGAAGCGACAGGAAGTAGAGCAGCTTAAGAAGCATTTCCAAATCAGTAAAGCCGAACGATTGGTTGCCGATTTACCTGCGACGAGAGGATTCGAGGATGCTATAGCTCTGCGCCGCAATCGTCCGCTCGGACTGATTGCCGAAGTGAAGAAGGCTTCCCCCTCCAAGGGGTTGATCCGACCGGATTTTCATCCGGTAGACATTGCACGGGCATATGAGGAAGCTGGAGCCGATTGTATTTCTGTCTTGACGGATGTGACGTACTTTCAGGGGAGTCCTGAATATTTGCACCAAATTCGTGAACAGGTAAAGATTCCACTGCTGCGCAAGGATTTTATCATTGATGAACGGCAAATTTATGAAGCTCGTCTGCTGGGAGCGGATGCGGTGCTGTTGATTGCGGCTATACTGGAGCCACGTGTTTTGGGGTCATTTTTACAGATTGCCAAGAACCTAGGGCTGGACGCATTGGTAGAGGTGCATGACAGTGAGGAGCTTAAAGCTGTGCTGGATCTGGGGACAGCTACCTTGATTGGCGTGAACAACCGAAATTTGCGGACATTTGAGACCCGCCTCCAGACGACAGAGGAACTGATCGAACTGATTCCTAAAGGAGTTACGTTTATCAGCGAAAGCGGCATTGCCGGACCCGAAGATGTAAATTATTTGTATTCGGTAGGCGCACACGGCATCCTGGTAGGAGAGCATCTGATGCGCAAGGATGATGTAGGACAGGCTGTAGCCGATTTGATGGACGGGGTTAGAGCATGAATAAAACGGGCGTAAAAATTTGTGGACTTCAAAGCGTTGAAGTGCTAAAATCTATGGTAAACTTACCGGTCGATTATATAGGTTTTGTGTTTGCCGACAGCAAGCGCCGGATTGACGGCGCGCAGGCTGGAGAGCTGCTTCGCGTATTGGATGAATGGACCCCAGGCAGCAGACCGCGCAGTGTGGGCGTATTTGTGAACCCTGATGATGCACTGTTAAATGATGTCATGGAGAAAGCACCATTAGATGTCATTCAACTGCACGGGCAGGAGAGTCCGCAGCGCTGCCGGGAGATCAGGGAGCATTTTGGCGTACAGGTATTCAAGGCATGGTCTGTGGACAGTAAAGGGCAGACGGTGAAGGGCCAGACAGAACGCCCGACGGACGAATTGGATGCCTATGTCGGGACGATTGACGCTTTATTGCTGGATACATATGATCCCCTGTATGGTGGCGGTTCCGGCAAAACGTTTGCGTGGGATCGGATTCCTGCCTATCACACCTGGACCCAACAACATGGAATTCCTTTGTTTGTAGCTGGCGGGCTGACTACCGATAATGCGGAAAAGTTGGTTACTGAGTATCATCCCGAAGGGCTGGATGTGTCCAGCGGTGTAGAGACGGATGGAGTCAAGGACATTGCAAAAATCACATCATTCGTAGAAAGGGTGAAGCAGGCATGACACAATTACCTGATAACAACGGACGTTTCGGAACATTTGGCGGACGTTTTGTACCGGAAACGTTGATGAACGCACTGATTGAATTGGAGGAATCCTACCGGAAGTATGCGGATGATCCTGATTTTAACGCTGAGCTGAACGGACTACTAAAGGATTATTCGGGCCGGGAAACGCCTCTCTATTATGCAGAGCGTCTGAGTCAGCATTTGGGCAAGGCTAAAATTTACTTGAAACGTGAAGACCTGAACCATACCGGAGCCCACAAAATTAATAATGCGCTGGCGCAGGGACTGCTGGCGAAGCGTATGGGTAAGCAGAAGGTCATTGCAGAAACAGGCGCAGGTCAGCATGGTGTTGCAACGGCGACCGTCGCGGCATTGCTCGGACTGGAGTGTAAGGTGTTCATGGGAGAAGAGGATACCGTACGTCAGCAGCTAAATGTATTCCGTATGCAACTGTTGGGTGCAGAGGTCATTCCGGTTACATCGGGCACACGTACACTCAAGGATGCCGGGAATGAAGCTTTGCGGTATTGGGTGAGCCATGTCCATGATACGTTCTATATTTTGGGCTCGGCGGTCGGACCACATCCGTATCCAATGATGGTGCGCAACTTCCAGCGTGTCATTGGCGACGAAACCCGCCGTCAAATTCTCGAAAAAGAAGGCAGACTTCCAGATGTCGTGGTAGCGGCGATTGGTGGCGGAAGTAATGCCATCGGTATGTTCTATCCATTTATCGAGGATCACGAGGTTGCTTTACTTGGGGTCGAGGCGGCTGGAAAAGGCGTGGAAACGGAATTTCATGCAGCAACGATGAGCAAGGGAACGCAAGGTGTCTTCCAAGGCTCAATGAGCTATCTGCTTCAGGATGAATATGGACAGGTACAGCCTGCGCATTCCATCTCGGCGGGATTGGACTATCCGGGGGTTGGACCGGAGCATTCGTATTTGAAGGATATCGAGCGGGCCAAGTATGTTCCGATTACCGATCAGGAAGCGCTGGATGCTCTCCAATTGTTATGCCGCACGGAAGGTATTCTTCCGGCATTGGAGTCGGCACATGCAGTCGCGCAGGTCGTTAAACTGGCACCTACCTTGACGGCGGATGATATTATTGTTATCTGTTTATCAGGTCGCGGTGATAAAGATGTGGACTCCATTATTAAGCATTTGGGAGGAAATCCGTCATGAATTTAATTGATCAGGTGTTTGGACGCCTCAAAAATGAAGGCAAAACGGCATTAATTCCTTTCTTGACGGTAGGCGATCCGGATGTGGACACGACGGTAGAAATCATTCGGCAACTGGAGTCGGCCGGAGCCGATATATTGGAGCTGGGCGTGCCATATTCGGACCCGCTGGCTGACGGACCTGTCATTCAGCGTGCGTCTGAGCGTGCGTTGAAACGGCAAATTTCGATCCGCACGTGTATGGAGACGGCTTCTTTGGCCCGGGCGGCGGGATCAAGCCTGCCTTTTATTTTGTTCACGTATTATAATCCTGTGTTGCAGATGGGCATGGATGCTTTCTTTGCAGGCTTGCAGAAGCATGGCATCAGCGGCCTGATTATTCCCGATCTTCCGCTTGAGGAAGCAGAAGAGCTGGGAGGACGGGCGGCAGAGGTTGGTGTGCATTTGATTCCGTTGGTGGCTCCAACTTCTGAACAGCGGATTGAACGAATTGTTCGTCAAGCACGTGGATTTGTATACTGTGTATCCTCCCTTGGGGTGACCGGGGAAAGAGCTTCCTTTTTTGAGGGTATAGAAGGCTTCATCGCGCAGGTCAAGCGGCATACGGATATTCCGGTAGCGGTTGGGTTCGGTATCTCCACCCGGGAGCAGGTAATTCGTTTTTCGGACATTTGCGATGGAGTTGTCGTCGGAAGTGCCATTGTGCGTCAGGTGGAGGAAGCAATCCCGTTGCTGGACGATTCTGCACGCAGAGAAGAAGGACTTTTGCAAATTCGCAATTTTGTGGCACAATTAAAGCAGTAACTGGCGTCAGTATAGAAAGCAGCAAATTTAGTTTTGAATGGATTAGAGGAGGTAGGGGCATGCGACCTAAACCGCATATTGTACATTTGCCGGTATATCAGCCCGGTAAACCGATTGAAGATGTGAAGCGCGAGCTGGGACTTGATGAAGTGATCAAGCTCGCCTCGAATGAAAATCCGTATGGCAGCTCTCCCAAAGTATTGCAGGCCATTCAGGAGGAATTTGCGAATATTAGTGTATATCCTGACGGCAGCGCGGTAGCTTTAACACAGGCGCTGGCTAAACATACGGGCTTGAAAGAGGATCAGTTTATCTATGGCTGTGGCTCTGACGAGATTATTGCGTTGATTACGCGTGCTTTTCTTCTTCCCGGGGAAGAAAGCATCATGGCCGATCAGACCTTCTCTGTGTATAAGAGCAATGTGGAGATTGAGGGAGCGGTTGCTGTTGAGGTGCCTTTGCGTGACGGGGTGCATGATCTGGAAGCTATGTTGTCTCAGATTAACGACCGTACGAAAATGATCTGGATCTGTAATCCGAACAACCCGACAGGCACGATTGTACCTGAAGCAGAGTTGATCGCATTTTTGGATCGAGTGCCAAAGCATGTTTTGGTCGTGCTGGATGAGGCGTATTTCGAGTTTGTGACAGACAGCACGTATCCAGACGGTATTCGTTTGTTACCGGCCTATGAAAATCTGCTTGTATTACGCACCTTCTCCAAAATCTATGGCCTAGCATCGCTTCGCATCGGATACGGAATGGGGACTGCGGCAACGATCCGCATGATTAATCAGGTTCGTGAGCCGTTCAATACTTCACGGGTAGCACAGGCTGCAGCGATTGCGGCGTTGGAAGATCAGGATTTTGTGCAGGAATGCCGTGACCGCAACGCAGAGGGCAGAGCCTATTTGCAAAATGAGTTGAAGCGCCTTGGACTGGAATCTTTTCCGGCACATGGAAACTTTATTATGCTGAATGTACGTCGCCCGTCGGGTGAAGTGTTTCAGGAATTGCTTCAAAAAGGCGTAATTATTCGCGCTGGTCATTACAAATATCCGACATATATTAGGGTGTCGGTTGGATCACAGCCGCAAAATGAGTGGTTTATCCGTGCGCTGGAACAGGTCCTGGGGGCGGAAGCGGCGAAAGCGCGTCTATAATTTCCGCAGATGGGATTTGATAATTGATGAAGATTGCCATTTTCGGCGTGGGACTGATTGGTGGGTCCCTTGCGCTTTGTTTTAAAGGGAAGCCGGGCATTACCGTTGTCGGTCATGCCCATCTTCCCGAACTGATGGAGCCGATGTTGAGCCGTGGTGTCGTGGACACCGTGACTCTTTCGGTTGAAGAGGCGGCAGAGGATGCCGATTTTATTTTTTTATGCGTACCTGTCGGATTACTGGAGCATTACTTGGAGTTGTTAAGCAGGCTACCGCTTAAAGAGGGTTGCATTATTACCGATGTAGGCAGCACAAAATCGTCGATTGCCAAAAAAGCGTCGGAAATCTCTTTACGTAATGCTTATTTTATCGGTGGCCATCCGATGGCCGGCTCGGAGCGTTCCGGTGTGAAGGCTGCTTCCGCATTGTTGTTTGAGAATGCCTACTATGTACTTTCCCCGGCAGAGGGTGTGCCTGAGGAAGCATACAGTTCGCTGGAGCGTCTGTTGAAATATACAGGAGCTCAGGTTGTGCGTGTCCAGCCTGATATGCACGATGACATTGTCGGGGCGATCAGCCATCTTCCGCATATTATTGCAGCGGCGCTGGTGAATCAGGTGCGCAAGCACAATGACGAAAATCCATTGTACCGTACGCTGGCTGCCGGCGGCTTCCGCGATATTACGCGAATTGCTTCCAGTGATCCTATTGTGTGGCGGGACATTTTGCTGAGCAATCGTGATGTTTTGCTAGGTCTGCTGGAAGAGTGGAACGGGCAGATTGAGCGTTTTACCCATTTACTGAGAATACAAGACGGAGAGGGAATTGCTGACGAGTTTTTGACGGCGGGGCATTTCCGCAGTGAGCTGCCGGAACGCCGCAAAGGTGTCATCGTCTCAACGTTTGATCTGTATATTGATGTACCGGATACCCCGGGGATTATCGGTCGAATTGCAACAGAGCTGGGGGACAACAGCATTAACCTGAGCAATATGCAAATCATCGAAAGCCGGGAGGATGTTCCCGGTATTATGCGACTTTCCTTCCGCCAAGAACGGGACTGGGAGCGCGCCAAGGCACTGCTGGATTCAATGAGCTATAAAGTGGTGGTATAGAAAGGAAAGTATGATTGTTGGTTAAGGCGGATAGCACCGCTTCGCGTTCCATTTGATCTTACGATCGCTGTTGCCTCCGAAGCGAGCTTTCTTACAGAAAGCTTTCAGGCGAACGCTACGCTTCTCCAGATTCAAATGGACCGCTCCGCTACTGACCGCCTTAAAAGCAACGCACTTTCTGGGAGTGAAAGTAGCAGGAAAGATTTAAAACGGGCGTGAGATCCTCTTTGCCCGTTTTTTTTGTTATTTTATGACCTAAAGCCCGGTTGAGGTGATATAGCTGGGTAAGTATATTTTCTTTGTTATATAAGCTAAATTCGAAAATTTTATATAAAAAACGGAGTAGGCGGGATGGTGCTGGACAACAGCGATGGGAAGCACCATCCGACTGCGCAGTTGGCACCTTACGTTACTTTCCAGTTCAGCTTAGTATAAGAGTTCAAAAAAAAGACCACCCGGGTAAAGCCCCGGGTGGTAGCTGCTCTTATGGAGTAGCTGAGTAGGATAGGAGTGGAGAGAAACCATACTGTACTTTCATTATATGTATACGTTTTCATTTTGTCAATGATTTTTTAAAGCGTTTTCTTTTGGGTAATTATTCTTACCAGCGTATTCAAAAGGGATAGACTCAAGCTTATGTGACTTTATCTTGAAAAAACTTAAAATAGGTCGGAAATGCCGTATATCGGAAACAGCTGCTAGCGTTACGTAGCCTGTGATGGAAATCATGGGGATTTTGGACTTTTTTACTGACGACTATTTTGTGGTACAATGGGTAAGTCCATTTTGGATGTTGAGAAATGTTGGGGATAGCACCGTTATTGTTGGCACTACATAGGGTAAGAAAAAAACAAATGTTCCATGATGCTGTTTCATCCATTTGCGCAGAGTGCGCAACTTTTTTTGGCCTGTTCGGTATATATAGACAGAATCGAATGGGAGAACAGCACATGTATGGGCGAGGAGGGTCTCACTCGGATGATGACAGATTCCCAGATGATTCAGGAAATCAAACAAGGTAATGTTGAGGTTTATTCAGAATTAATGAGGCGGCACCAACGTAAAATTTTAGCTTTTGTTTATCATATGCTGAAAAGTTCGAACCTGGAAATGATCGCTGAGGACTTGTGCTCGGAGACGTTTTATAAAGCGTACCGGAGCCTGCACTCTTTTCGCGAGGTAGATGCATCGTTCTCCACATGGTTATATACGATTGCACGTAATACGGTGCTGAGCGAGCTTCGCAAGCATCGTAGCGGTCAGGTTCCATTGGAGGAGAGCGGTTATGTGCCGGTTGCTCCATTGGATGTGATTCCAGAGCAGGCTGTCCTTCGCGGCGAGAAGGTAGAGATGGTTCGTGAAGCGATCAACAGATTGCCAGAGAAGCAGCGGTCTGCGCTGATTTTGCGCGAATACGAGCAATTGGATTATCAGGAGATTGCTACGATTTTGGGGCAGACGGTCAGTGCGGTGAAATCGTTGCTTTTCCGGGCCAGAACCAGTGTGAAGACGCAGTTGGAGCCTTATTTTTTTGAGCCTCTCTATGAGGAAAACGAAGGGATGAGCAGCCAATGAAATCCAGGGACGCTGAGGATTTGTTCGCTACAGGCAAAAATGTATCGAAACAAGACTCGGAGCGCAGACGGGCCAAAAGCTCGTCTGCCGGATGGGAGCATGGTTCGGAAGAAAATGAGTGGAATTTGTCAAAAGAAAGTCGATCCGCTATTCGCGATATTTCCTTTGAGATAACAGATGAGCAGGCGGAATCTATGAATCGCAGGGTCATGGATCGAATTTATGAAGAGTCACCGTGGCTTGTTCCCGGCGAGCATCGGCGTGCGCGTGTGAACCCGGCAGCCCGTAAGTATATGTCCGTATGGATCGCCGGATTTTTGGCGGTATTTTTGTGTAGCTTTTTGTTTTTGAACTGGAATGGAAGCTCCTCTCAAGAAAATCCTCCTCAAGCGGCACCTGTCATGGATACGGGTATTTTACCGACAGGCTTGCTAGAAACTACAAGTACATCTTCACAATATCAATACCACATTAAAAATGTGAATAGTGGCATTATGGACCCGCTGGTTGCAAGCATTGTTCCTACTTACCCGCAATATTGGATGTTGTTGTCTGTGTTGGCACTTGCGCTTGCCTTATTTTCTTTGGGCTGGATTCATCGTGCGAGACGGGTTAGAAATTAGCAGCACGGCTGGGCTCCAATACGGATTCAAAACAATGCCTGAATAACTAAATAGCGGAGGAAACAACACGATGCTTATTGGCTTGATCAGACATGGATTAACGGATTGGAATGCGGTAGGTAAAATCCAGGGCCACAGTGATATTCCGTTAAATGAGGAAGGGCGCTGGCAAGCACGCTTGCTAGCAGAACGATTAAAGGATGAGCCCTATCATTGGGATGGTCTTATTACAAGCAGCCTTTCGAGAGCCAAGGAGACGGGGGAGATTATTGCTTCTGTTCTTCACCTTCCTATACTGGAGCCGGATGATCGGCTGAGAGAACGTGCTTATGGTCAGGTCGAGGGCATGACGCAGGTCGAGCGTGAGAAGAAGTGGGGGAGCGACTGGCATCTGCTGGATCTGGGACAGGAGAGCGATGAAGCTCTTCAACTTCGAGGGTTGGCTTTTATGGAGGCCATTTGGTCGGAAAATCGGGACAAGAACCTGCTGGTCGTTTCTCATGGTGGTTTTTTGGCTAATTTGTATAAGGCTTTGTATCAGGAAAAGTTTACGGAACGAATTGGTAATCTGTCACTGAGTGTTCTCCAGCGTGAGGATACGAATTGGACGCCGCTGTTGTATAATTGCACCAGACATTTACAGGAAAAAAGCGATTGTAACTTAAAAGTTTGACGAAAGACCACGAATTTCTACTCAGCGTAGAAGCCGTGGTCTTTTTATTTTTTAATTATAGCTTTGAAAAAAAGAGGTTTAGAGTCTGAACATTCCGTCAAAGCTGTGGGTACAACAGGTAAGAATCAATTCCGGATGACAGTCCAGTGACGAGGCGATGGAACGATGAATCTGGCGGAAATGCTGACATTTGCGGATATTGTGCATTTGAACAGAATCGCGGTGTATTACGAGTGTGACTGTAAGCCCAATTCCAAACATGAGCTGATCCAGGGCATTTTAACAAAGCTCGGCAGCAGCAGTTTTTTTGAGATGCAAGTCAGGGAGCTAAAGCTGTCAGAGGTAAGGTTTTTGAACACACTGCTATTCGATGACCGACCTTATTTCAGTATGGAGGAATTGATTGCGGTTGCCAAACAATCTGCCGAGGAGGATGGGGATTCCGGTGAGCGACCGCGGGACATCGTGGCCCGTTTACGCAACAGTGGCTGGTTATTCAACGGTTCGACGCACAATACGAGGTATTTGTATCAAATTCCGTTGGACATGAAAGAGCGTTTCCGTCGTGTCATGGTGCAAGACTTGCAAAACGGAATGATCCGGATAAGTGAGCCAACGTCGTACCGGGATGAAGGACATCTTTTGGCGGAGGATTTACGACTTTTCCTTCAGTACATGGAGCAGCATGAAGTTCCGCTTAACCCCGAGGGGGCTTGGTATCGTCGCAATCAGCAGCAATTAATGGAGCATTTGCACATTGCGGAGCCACTTCTGGGTAAAGGAGGCTGGCGTTTCGGATATGGTTCCTCCTTTAAGTTTTATCCCGACCGAATGGCACTGCTGTATGATTATGCACGTCACTCCAGGTTTATTGAGGAGAAGGGGGATCGAGTTGTGCTGACGGCAAAGGGGGAGGCACGCAGGGAGTACGCGATCGAGGATGAGATGATACAGCTATTCAGGTTTTGGTTAAGATTGTATAAAGGAGCCGTTCCCAATCTACTTTCTCTGGTCTACTGGATAGGAGAATGTGCCAGGACCTGGACGTCCTCGGAGTCACTTTTTGTACATATCGGCCCCCTGATCAGACCGTTCTACTATGATACGCCCCGTTCGGTTTTTGATCAGAGAATTATACGAATGATGCTCCACTTGGGTATGCTTCGTCTGGGTGAGCATTCGACGGGGCCATCTGTACAGATGACCGCCTGGGGGCTGAAGCTGGCAGGGGAGTGCCGCATTGGGCGGAACGACCCGGGTATGCGGCTCCATTGACAAGCAACATACATGTTGATAGAATTCACCCAAAATGAGAGGGTGAAGTTGATGCTGATTCACTATAACGGGAACATGCCACAGCTCCATTCATCTGTCTATGTGGCAGAAGGAGCAAAAGTTGTCGGAAAGGTAACGATCGGCCAAGATTCCTCAGTTTGGTTCAATGCCGTACTGCGCGGGGATATGGCGCCTGTCATCATCGGTGAACGCTGCAATATCCAGGACGGTGTCGTGGGACATGTGAACACGGACCAGCCCCTGGTGCTGGCGGATGATATTTCGGTGGGACATGCTGCGATTATCCATGGTTGTACGGTAGGCAAAGGCACTTTAATCGGTATGGGGGCCATTGTACTCAACGGAGCTGAGCTTGGTGAATATGCTTTAATAGGAGCAGGGTCGGTCGTTACGGAAAATACCAAAATACCACCCTATACTCTTTCTCTCGGTACACCTGCCAAAGTGGTGCGAGAATTGACAGACGCAGATTTGCAGCGGATGTCACGGACGGCACTCAGCTATGTGGCGAAAGGAAAAGAATATAGGATCTCTTAAACTCATGTTGGAGGTGCATCCTATGGATAAAATGAAGGTTACTTATGAAGTAATGTTGGGCCTGTCTGCTGAAATGGTTTTGGACGAGGCATTACGTAAACACCGGAGTGAAAAGCTCTACAAGGATATTGATGAGGCGCTGGCCTCCGGAGATGAAGTAGCTTTTCGTCATCTTACGGATGAACTGAAAGCGATCAATTGAGCCGTTTCAGGAGATCTGATCTTGGGTAACAAACCCATTGGCAGTACAAGACCATAATCATCAAGCCTGACCGTAGCAGCGGCCAGGTTTTTTTGATACGCTTTTATATGATATAGTCTTTGTAGATGGAGCCTTTACGGGGCATCTATCGTATGAACGGAGGATGAGGACGTGTCGTTGTCTTATTTGTGGAGCCGGTCGTTCTTGACGAGCCGGCCCTTTTTGTGGCTGTTGTTCTGGTGTAACCTGGTTGGAACCGTGTATGGGTACATATGGTATGGGGGGCAATTGGAATACACACTAAACTACCACCCGATATGGCAGATTGTATTTGTGCCCGATAGTCCGACGGCCAGCCTGTTTTTTACGATTTCTGTATTATTCCTGCTTTACCCTCCGCGCCTGAAGGGCTTGAAGGTCATTCGCCAGCTGATGGAGGCGTTAGCTGTGGTTACGAGTGTAAAATACGGCATATGGGCCTCAGCTATTATTTTTTGGGGTGTCGCGCAGGGAGGGCATATGATATGGCAGGATTGGATGCTGGTAGCATCTCATACGGCAATGGCAGTCGAAGCCTTGCTGTTCGTTCGTTTTTTTACCTGCAAATGGGCGGCTCTGTGCGTAGCAGCTTTGTGGACACTGTTAAATGATACGGTCGATTATACATTCGGCATATATCCGTATCTTCCGAAGTCGCTAACGGATGATGTACCACAAGTGCGTACTTTTACCTATATGCTGACCCTTTTCAGTATCGCAGCCTCATGGCTTGCCATGTACGTGCGCAATCGGATAGCCTTTCCTATTGCCCAAGATGCGGCTGAGCGCTAAAGCCAAGTTCTAGTCCCTGTAACCTTGCCATACAGTAAGGTGAGGAGGGATGTCCCATGGTTTGGAATCAGGCGTTTCGTGGTGTGCTGCGTGTTGTTTCGGGAGTTGTGTTATCTATGGTTTTGTTGCTTTCCCTATGTTTCCCTCCGGGCATTGCGGAAGCGCGGGATCAGCCCAAGTCTACCAGTAATGCAAAGGAAATAGAGGAACTGGATCGTGCAGCTGCGATATTGTACCGGGATGTAATGGATGGAAATATTGAAAAAGCGCGCGCCGATGTAGCGGAGGTAAGCCGATGGTTCAGCACGGGTCAGGTACAGACTGCGCTGTCAGTGGAGGCTATTCATGCTTTGTCGGGCAGTATCCTTGAGGTACAGCAAGCTACACAATCCGTGCAAGCATCGCCGGATGAATGGGTGAAGGCCGCTGCCAATTTGCGGCTTGCGGCAGATGCGATAGCGCATCCGCGCCAGCCATTATGGCAGCAGTATTATAAAATTTTAAAAGAAGATGTCAGCGGCTTAAATAGCCAGTTTGCTAAAGGAAATATGAAGGGTTTCGCCGCCGGAGCAGCAGTGCTGGAGGATCATTACGAGACGATCCGAACGGCGGCGTTGATCAGCGGCAAAACAACCGAGGTTGTTCGAACGGATTCATGGATTTCTTACGTTAAGGGATTGGGGAATCAGCAAAATGCGGATGCTTCAGCGATTAGAGGGGCACTGGAGCAGGGAAACCCGACATTCAATGCCTTGTTTGGACGTGAAAAAGATGCTACCGCACTGGCTCCATTCATCCCGCATGAAAGCGAGCGCCGGGCAGAACTGGCAATCGGTTTGACGATCCTGCTGACCCTGGCTTATGTGGGTTACCGTAAGTATCGATCCGGTTTCTCTAGTTAAGGCTGAAATGCTGCCACCGACTTCGCTGTCATTGATAAAATGAATATATGCCCTGCTACTTGCCCGGATTTCCGGGCTATTCCTCTTTGAAGCCCTCTCCGTGTACATCATGCACATCCTGAATGATGATGAACGCTCGTGGATCAACCGATTTCACAATTTGATGCAAACGTCGTATTTCCTGACGGGATACGACACAGTAAGCAACATGCTTGGTCTGCTTGGAAAATGCACCCATAGCCGGAATAATAGTAACACCGCGATCCATATCCTGTGTAATGATATCCGCAATATCCATCGTATGGTCACTGATAATCATAAAGGCTCTGGCGGAGTAGGCCCCTTCCTGTATAAAATCAATGATCTTCGATGCGATAAACACAGCGACCAGCGTATACAGGATTTTTTCCTTGGGTATGTACAGCAGCGATGCACCGATGATGACGATATCGATCACCAGCAAAATCCTTCCCATACTCCAGCCAAACTTCCGGTTCAAAATACGAGCGATAATATCTGACCCGCCGGTGGTACCACCAAACCGGAATACGATGCCTAGCCCGGCCCCGAGCGTAACCCCGGCATATAATGAAGAAAGTATAAAATCGTGCTCGGTCTGAAACGTGCCCATCCACCCGAGGTGAATCATTTTTTCAAACAACCACAGAAAAAAAGTGAGCGCCCCGATGCCAACCCCGGTATAAATAATTTGCTTGCCGCCAAGCATTTTCCATCCGATTAAAAATAGAGGAATGTTCAGGAGTAATGTAGAAAGGGATGGGGAAATCGAGAAAGCATAGTTCAGCAGGAGGGTGATGCCTGTGATGCCGCCTTCCATCAGCTTGCTGGGTATAATGAAATAAAGCAGGCCGAATGCATAAATAGCAGTGCCGAGCACAATGGGTAAAATGATTTTAAGCTGTTCAATAGACCTAGATGTTTTCATATAATCCCTCACAATGGCAAATTGGGATGAACGATTTGATATTGATTTTGGAGCAGATCGTAGATCCTTATGTTTAGTATACCTTTTTACGGTAGCTTTAAAAGACAGACCATTACAAGATGTGAGTAATTTCACATTAAAAAATATTTGTTTTCAAATGTGCTTTACGATAACATATGAATAAACCTGCACATTAGAGGGGATTGTGTTTCATGGAAAAATCGCTTGATGAAATTCAACGTGAGGTAGACCAATATATTTCCCAATTCAAAGAAGGATATTTCAGCCCGCTGGCAATGCTGGCCCGGATGTCTGAGGAAGTCGGGGAGCTGGCCAGAGAAGTCAATCATTCCTTTGGCGAGAAACCGAAAAAAACGGATGAGGCCGACAATTCGATTGAGCTGGAGCTGGGAGATATTTTGTTCATTACGGTCTGCTTTGCAAACTCGCTGGGTATTAATTTGACCGATGCCCATGATAAGGTCATGCATAAATTTAACACACGTGACGCGAATCGCTGGACCAAAAAGGACACCGATTAGGCGTTTTGTACATATGCTGTACCAAACCGGTTACCCGGAGGTGCGGTGTCATGAAGGCGGAGGAATACGTTCAGAAAGCTTATCAGTGTATTTTACAAAACGATTTTGAGCAGGCCGTGGAATGGTTCGAAAAAGCAATTTCCGCTCAGCCTGATCATGCGGAGCATTATTTCCGCTGTTCGGTCACCTATGCCCGCAGCGGGCGGATAGAGCAGGCGCTTGCTTATGCGGGCGATGCGGTTCGTCTGGCCCCGCAGCAGGATGAATATGTGCTGCATTTGCATACGTTGGAGGCCAGACAGCAGACGGAGAAAGCCAGAAAGATGCTGGATGTCGATAAAGCTACGCCACAGGTGCGCAGAGATGCAATCTTGCTGCTGGAACGGGCAATTGCCCTTGATCCGCTATGTGGTGACGCTTTTATGCTGCTTGCATTGGTTTATGCTGAAATGAATGAATATAAGCTGGCTGTGCAGGCTGCTCGTGAGGCGGCCGCTTTGTTTCCTCACAATGAACAGCTTGCCAATCTCATGAAGAAGTTATGCCAGCAAATGAATGAACAGATCTAGCACGAATTGATGCGTAAGGAGTTGTAAGATATGCCAGAGCAAATAAAAGTGGTTGTCGTTGGAGCAGCCGGGCGTATGGGCCGTGAGGTTGTCAAATTGGTTCTCCAGGATGAAGAACTTCGGCTGGTAGCCGCAGTAAACAGAACGCACGCCGGCAGTGATGCCGGCCTTCTCGTCGGACTTCCAGAAGCGGGCGTTGCTATTGTGGAGGATGTGGAGCAGGCTTTGCTGGATAGTCGCCCGGATGTGATGGTCGATTTTACAGGTCCTCGTTTTGCGTACGCACATACAGCGCTTGCGATCAAACATGGCGTTCGTCCAGTTATTGGGACAACAGGATTTACACCGGAACAGATTGACGAACTGGACAAGCAGTGCCGGGAACAGCAAATTGGCGGTTTGATTGCGCCTAACTTTTCAATAGGAGTTATTTTGATGATGCGGTTTGCGGCTCAAGCTGCCAAATACTTCCCTCATCTGGAGATTATCGAATATCATGGCGACCAGAAATTGGACGCGCCATCGGGAACGGCAATTAAGACCGCAGAACTCATCGCTGAGCAGCGACAGGAGTTGCGTCAAGGGAACCCGGAGGAGGAAGAAACGCTCGAAGGATCACGCGGCGGCTACTACCAAGGGTTCCGTATCCATAGTGTCCGTCTTCCCGGTGTATTCGCACAGCAGGAAGTTATTTTCGGAGGATTTGGACAATCCCTCAAAATTCGTCAGGACTCCTACGAACGGGCAGGCTACATGCCTGGCGTCAAAATCGGCATTCAAAAGGTAATGGAGCAATCCGGACTTGTATACGGTTTTGAGCATTACATTGATTAAGAATAACGCGAATGAATTGACGAACGGAATTATAGAATGAGGCAGGGGGAATTTGGAATGTTCAAGATTGCATTTATAGCGCATGACCGCAAAAAAGATGAAATGGTTAACTTTATAACCGCGTATGAGCATGTTTTTACAGGACATCAATTGTATTCAACAGGTACAACGGGTCTGCGCATTATGGAGCAAACGAAGCTTCAAATTCACCGCTTTATGTCAGGGCCGCTCGGAGGTGACCAGCAGATCGGGGCCATGGTCGCGCAAAATGATATGGATCTGATTATCTTCCTGCGTGATCCGCTAATGGCACAGCCGCATGAACCGGATATTAGTGCACTGCTGCGTCTGTGTGACGTGCAGGGTATTCCTTTGGCGACCAATGTTGCGACTGCTGAAATATTGGTCAAGGCGCTGGATCGGGGCGATTTTGCTTGGCGTGAGCTGGTACATAAATATAAACCAGGCATTGATCAGCAGGATGATATAAAATGACACTGGACATATTGATTTTTGGAGCTCATGCCGATGATGCTGAGATTGGTATGGGAGGCACGATTGCCAAGCATACAGCCGCTGGTTTAAAGGTGGGCGTATGTGATTTGACGCGTGCTGAAATGTCATCCAATGGCGATGTAGATACCCGTATGGCAGAAGCCGAAGATGCTTCAAAAGTGCTGGGCCTTGCTGCACGGACGAATTTGGGACTGCCTGATCGGGGTTTGTATGTTACACCGGAGAATGTAGCCGCAGTGACCGCGGAAATTCGGCGTCATGCGCCGAAAATCGTATTTGCTCCCTACTGGGAGGATCGGCACCCGGATCATGTCATGTGCAGCAAGCTGGTGGAGGAAGCGGTGTTTAACGCCAAGCTACGTCGATTTATGCCGGAACAGCCTGCGGTGCTGGTGGAGCAGTTATATTTTTATTTCATTAACGATATCGGCAGAACGGATCTGATTGTGGACATTACGGAGCATGTTGAAGCCAAGGAGCAGGCATTACTAAGCTATGCTTCCCAATTTCAGGCTGCACCGGGTAAAGACACGGTATCCACGCCATTAAACCAGGGGTATGTTGAACGTGTAAAAGCCCGGGATTCGCTGTTGGGTCAGCGCAAGCTGATTTCGTATGCAGAGGGCTTTGCGTCCAAAACGCCTCATCTGGTTAAGCTATTCACATAAGGGATTATAAAAATCCTGACACATAAACGATAAACTGAATCCGTTCGTGTAACGGTTATAAATGCATACTGTATTTGGTATGTCACAAACATTGAAAAGTCATCATCGGTGGACGGAAGGGGGCAGCTTAACTTGAATGACAAATTGAAAATCGGAATTACCTGCTATCCGTCGTTGGGCGGTTCCGGCGTAGTGGCTACAGAGCTGGGCAAGCTGCTTGCCGAAAAAGGGCATGAGGTCCATTTTATTGCCAATAGCATTCCGTTCAGATTAGGCGGGGAATTCCAGAAAAATATTTTTTATCATGAGGTTGAGGTTAACGACTATTACGTGTTCAGATATCCGCCTTATGATCTGTCGCTGGCGACCAAAATGGCTCAGGTCGCACAAATGAAAAATTTGGATGTACTCCATGTTCACTATGCTGTACCGCATGCGGTATGTGCTTATTTGGCGAAGGAAATGGTGGGCGACCATCTCAAAGTGGTAACTACGCTTCACGGCACAGACATTACGGTGTTGGCGCAGGATGAATCGTTGAAGGATCTAATCCGGCTGGCAATCAACAAAAGTGATGCTGTAACAGCGGTTTCCAAGGATTTGATTCGCGAGACGATAGATGCGCTGGAGATTACACGCCCTATTGATTTGACTTACAATTTTGTGGATAAACGAGTGTATTATCCGCGGGATGCAGCTGCGTTGCGGAGAGATTTTGCCCTGCCTAATGAAAAAATTATGATGCACATTTCAAACTTCCGTCCTGTCAAAAGAGTGGGAGACGTGCTGGATATATTTGAAAGAGTGCAACGCAAAGTACCTGCAAAGCTACTGTTGGTTGGGGAAGGACCGGACCTTCCGAAAATTCGCTGGAAAATCGAAAGTCTGGGCTTGCAGGATAAGGTTTTCTTTTTAGGCAAGCAGGATCAGATTGCTGAAGTGATTTCCATGGCGGATGTGCTGCTGCTTCCATCGGAAAAAGAAAGCTTTGGACTGGTTGCGCTGGAAGCGATGGCTTGTGGAGTGCCAACGATTGGTTCCGAGGCAGGAGGCGTGCCTGAACTGGTTGTTCACGGGAGTACAGGTTATCTTGCTGAAATCGGCAATACCGAGGCGATGGCGGAATATGCGGTGCAGCTGTTATCGGATGAAGCGATGGCAGAGCGTTTTCGTGAAGCCTGTCTGGTGCGGGCTCGTACCGTATTCTGTGATAAGCTGATTACTCGTCAATATGAAGAAATATATTACCGTGTGTTGGGACGCGAGGTGCCGGATCTTAAACCGATCAGCGTTTAAGGAGGCGGACTCGCGTCCGTTTTTTTTATGATAAGTCATTTGTATAATAAATCTTTTTGAAAACTTTATAAGCAAAGGGGGAAACCCTGTGAAAATAAACACTTGGCAATATGCTGACCCAGAGATGACTCTTCATGGCAAGGAAGTCATACATATTCTAACCACAGCCGGCTACGAGGCTTACTGGGTCGGCGGTTGTGTGCGGGATGAACTATTAGGCCGAGCTATTCATGATATGGATATGACCACATCGGCTGAACCTGAACAGGTCATAGCACTGTTCCCCCATGTAATTCCGACTGGGATTCAGCATGGGACGGTTACGGTGATGCAGGGTGGGCATCCGTTCGAGGTGACTACTTTTCGGACAGAAAGCGGTTATGCTGACCATCGCCGTCCGACAGAAGTCGCTTTCGTGAAGGATATCCGCGAAGACCTGATGCGGCGGGATTTCACGATGAACGCGATTGCCATGAATGAACATGGGGAAACGGTGGACCCGTTCGGAGGGGAAGTCGATTTGCGTGCCGCTATTGTTCGTTGTGTAGGACGAGCTGAGGAACGATTTGAGGAGGATGGGCTGCGAATGCTACGTTGCATTCGTTTTGCCTCCGTATTCCGGTTTCGTATAGCCTATAACACATGGAAAGGCATGATCCGTCGTAAAGAGGGACTTCGTTACATTGCGATGGAACGTGTGCGTGTTGAGCTGGAAAAGATGCTGGCAGGGCCAGACCCTTTGCGTGGACTGGAAATGCTGGGTCGAAGCGGCTTGCTCTCGTGTACGAAGGTTCCGGTTCCCTGGGAACAATGCGAAGCTCAGACGCTCGGTGGAATGGTACAACTGCCGGAAGAACTGCGGTGGGGGTTACTGTTGCTGTCTTGCAGACTTACCTCAGAGGCAGCGGACGAGCTGTTAAGAGCATGGACTTTCTCCAACGGTGTACGCTTACGGTTGGTGCATCTGTTGGAATGGGAGCGCGTGTTAACGGACAGTGCTGTTTCGATAGCAGACAGTTCCACTTCGGTGGAAGGTGAAGGAATCAACGATGAGGCGTTACGCCGTAGCTGGATTCGACTGTTAATTAAATGGGGACGGGATATCTCGTCTGACTGGCTACAGCTTTATAAGTCATTGCCTGCTTCGTTTCGTGGATTACCCCCACGGGCAGAAAAGCATGTAGCGAGAATGGCAGAGCTGGCAGAGGCGTGGACTAAGGATGCCGCAGTTGTTCGTATCAAAGATTTAAATATTACTGGAAATGAATTGGTTCAGGCGATGAATCGACCGGGTGGTCCTTGGCTGGGTCAGACGATGGAACGACTTTTGCTGGCTGCCGCCTGCGGAGATATTCCAAATGAATTAGAAGCATTGCTTCAAGAAGCGAAACGGGTGATGAGTAGTGAATAATCATGAAAGACTATTAGGCATACTGGAGGAAGATCCATCCGATTACGTATCCGGGGAGGAAATCAGCCGTCGCCTCTCGGTTAGCCGTACGGCTATATGGAAGCAGATCAACAAGCTGCGTGAGCTGGGCTACAACATTGAAGCTTCCTCGCGTCGGGGCTATCGGATTGTTTCCCGACCCGATCGGTTGGAGGTCTCCAAACTGGCATATATGCTAACTACCCAAACGTTTGGACAGCGTATCGTTGTGTTGGACTCGACGGTATCCACCCAGCAGGATGCGATGCGTCTGGCAGAAGAGGGGGCACCGCAGGGGACGGTAGTGTTGGCGGAGGAACAGACGGCGGGGCGGGGACGTTTGGGCCGAAAGTGGTTTTCACCTCGGGGCAAAGGCGTCTGGATGAGCATTGTATTGCGTCCGAACCAGCCCTTGGCCTTTACTCCGCAGTTGACGCTGCTTACAGGCGTAGCGATATGTAGGGCCATTCGTCGGTTGACGGGTGTGGAAGCTGGCATCAAGTGGCCGAATGATCTGCTGGTTCATGGTCGCAAAGTGTGCGGTATTTTGCTGGAATCTGCAACAGAGGATCAGCGTGTCCGCTACTGTATTGCAGGTATCGGTATTGATGTTAATTTAAATACAGAGGATTACCCGGATGAGCTATCAAGGTTGGGGACATCCCTGAAAATAGAGGCTGGTCGCGAAATCGACCGTACGGCACTAATTGCTGCCGTGCTGGAAGAGATGGAGCAGCTATGTGCGTTATATGCGGATGAGGGCTTTCAGCCAGTCGCGATGCTGTGGGAGGCGCTATCCGTGACGATGAATCGCTTCGTGCGGGCACATACGGGACAAGGGAAAGCGGTAGAAGGTACAGCCATCGGTTTGGACCCTTCCGGTGCACTAGTGGTTGAAACGGAGCAGGGAGAGCGAATACAGATCGTTTCCGGTGATGTACAATTGCAGGTGTAGCCTTAGCTGAGCATAGCGACTACAATTGTTCTTTTTCTATGCAAAACTTCACGTGAAAAAGCTGATGTTTTTTGTTATACTGTGCAGGAGGCGGCATCGGACGGTCCGAGCTGCACTCCGGGGCACATGCTCCACCACTGCAAGCAAGTTAGACCATCATAACTTCATTTGAAGGTTACGTTGGATTCTGCTCTGAGCCGAACAGGACCGAGACAGAAGGGACGATCTCAAAATGAGTGTCTTTTTTGGCTGTTCGGACCTTTTGATGACGCAAATGTACAGGCGTTCATAAAAGGTTATTTTTTGTGCCAAAAAAAGATGGAAGGGAGCCATGTACCATGGCAGGAAAGCACGCACTGAACATTGTGAAAATGAAAAAAATGAAGCAGGAGGGCATTCCGCTCAGTATGCTGACCGCCTACGATTATCCATCGGCTAAAATAGCCGAGGAGGCGGGAATTGATATGATTCTCGTGGGTGACTCGCTGGGCAACGTCGTTCTCGGCTATGATTCGACCATTCCCGTAACATTGGATGATATCGTGTATCATTCCCGAGCGGTAGCGAGAGGCGTGGAGCATACGTTTATTGTAGCGGACATGCCGTTTATGACATATCACGGCAGCGTGTCGGAAAGCCTCCAGGGCATCCGCCGTCTGATGCAGGAAGGACATGCGCATGCTGTCAAATTGGAGGGCGGCGCAGAAATTGCCGACGTCGTAAAAGCGACTGTTCAGGCAGGTGTACCCGTGCTTGGTCATATCGGCCTTACACCGCAGTCGGTTAATCAGCTTGGCGGCTACCGCATTCAAGGCAAGGACGAAGCGGACGCACGGCGGCTGATGGCAGACGCCAAGGCGCTGGAGCAGGCGGGTGCCTTTGGCATCGTGCTGGAGTTGGTGACCGAGGAAGTGGCAGCGGCAATTTCCAAAGAACTGTCCATTCCGACCATCGGTATTGGTGCAGGACGCGGGTGTGACGGTCAGGTGCTTGTTTATCACGATCTGATTCAATATGCATCGCCTTATTACAGCAAACGTTTTGTCAAAACCTATGCCGATGTCGGCGGCTTGATCCGTAGTAGCATTGAGCAGTATGTGAGCGATGTGAAGGGGCGGGCCTTTCCGGCTGAAGAGCATGTGTTCAGCGCCGACGACAGTGTTGTAGAGGCTCTCTACGGCCATAAGAAAGGTCAGGAAAAGGCGCAAGTGCAGGAACAAGAAGAACAAGAGGAACAAGCTAAGGAAAAGGTGGAATCCCGGTCATGATTATCGTAAGAGAAGTGGCTAAGCTGCGGCAGGCCATTGCTGAACGCCGACAGCTCGGCGCAGACGGAGCAAAAGCGGAACAAGGTTCCGCTGCTATACGGCCACATACAGTCGGCTTTGTGCCGACGATGGGGTATTTACATGAAGGCCATGCGAGCTTGATGCACAAGGCGCGTGAAATGGCAGATACGGTGGTACTTAGCATTTTTGTAAACCCGATTCAATTCGGACCTAACGAGGATCTCGATAGCTACCCCCGCGATGAAGCGCGTGATTTAGAGGTGGCGCGGCGTGAGGGCGTGGATATCGTATTTTTACCAACTGTAGCAGAAATGTATCCACAGCCAACCCGTACGAAAATAAGCGTATCTGCTTTGACGGATCGGTTATGTGGCGCTTCCCGTCCAGGACATTTTGATGGTGTGACCACCGTAGTTGCCAAGCTTTTTAACATGATAGGTCCTGATCTGGCCTTCTTCGGCATGAAGGATGCGCAGCAGGTAGCGGTGCTCCAGCAGATGGTGAACGACCTCAATATGAACGTGACCATCGTTCCTTGTCCTATCGTCAGAGAGGCCGACGGTTTGGCCCTCAGCTCGCGTAATGTGTATTTGAGCGCGGAACAGCGGGAGGAGGCGTTGGTGCTGTCACAGTCACTGCGCAAGGTGCGTGAAGTGAGCGAAGATGATGTGCAGAACACGTTTACGATCCGTCAGTTATACCAAATGGTGGAGACTAAGATTACCTCCTCACCATTGGCTGACATTGACTACATTGAAATCTTGACCTTTCCAAGTCTGGAGCCCCTTCTTCCCGAGCAGCGACTAAGTGATGTCGAAGAAGACATCATTGTAGCGCTGGCTGTAAAGTTTGGGAACACTCGACTGATTGATAATATGAGAATACAGAAGGCGGAGGTGCTTTCCCATGTTTAGAACGATGATGAAATCCAAAATTCACCGGGCAACGGTTACCGAAGCCAACCTTAACTATGTGGGCAGTATTACTATTGATGAGGATCTGATGGAGACTTCCGATCTGCTGGAGAATGAAAAGGTTCAAATTGTGAACAATAACAATGGAGCCCGGCTGGAAACTTACGTTATCCCCGGACCGCGTGGTAGCGGTGTGATTTGTCTCAACGGCGCAGCAGCGCGTTTGGTGCAGCCTGGTGATACGGTCATTATTATTTCCTACGCTTGCATGTCGAATGAAGAGGCCAAAACATACAAACCGACCGTTGTATTCGTCGATGAACATAATAAACCCGCCCAAACGGCGAACAAGGAAGTACACGCTACGATCATGTAATGAATGGGAGTGCGGATGAAACCCGTCCTTTAAGCGAAAAATGTGAGTGTATTAATCCATCTTTCGTAAGGGCGGGATGCACATGTTCCAGCATGTATTCGCAGAAATGAACAGCATGTTAGATGATATCGTGAAGCATTACCCATCAGCCCAGGGCTCCCGCAGGCAGGAGCTGCTACAGCACTGGAGCTTGCTGCGGAGAATGAGTGACGGAATTATGGATGAATGGCTGGCCTTTGAGGAAAAAATGGTTCGCCTGCGTGCTGCAGGTTTTTCCGCGGAGTCTGGTATGTCTGACGCTGAGCTGCCTGAAAAGGAGCTGCCAGCTTTTACTCGGGGTCAAGGGTATTATCGACTGCTCATGTATCCTGAGGCCATCCGCCAATTTGAACAGGTGCTACAGCATTTTCCGAACAGTTGGCAAAGCCAGATGTATATGGGGATGGCGTATTTCCAACTGGAGGACACAGTGGAGGCTGTACGCCATTTTCAGAAGGTGCTGCACCTGACAGACCAGCCCGGGCTGAAAGCGGTCATTTATAATGCGCTGGGCTGTCTTATGGCGAAGCAGGCTGATGTAGAGGAGGCACAAAAATGTTTTGCTCTCGCGCATCAGTTCGATCCTGCTTTGCCCGAGCCGTTGCACAATATGGAAGCCTGTTTGTCCGGTGCCGGAATGCTTCGGTACGACAGCTCCATGATGACCTGGCTATAGTTGTCAGACACCGAGCGAGACGATGCATACCCACCTCCCCAGGCGGCGTGTGCATCGTCTTTTTTGGCTGTCTTAATTTCCAAACAGGCGATCTTCTGCTATGCTGTTATACAGAGTTATTATTTTTGTATGTGTCAAAAGAAAGGATTAAGTTGAATGAAATTTGCGGTATTGGATTTTGAAACTACAGGCACCCAGTCCGCGGATGACATCATTCAAGTCGGACTTGCAATTATAGATCATGATAACAGCATTTCCCGTGTTTACGGTTCTTATGTGAACCCTGGCAGATCCATTCCGCCTTTTATTACCGGGTTGACCGGGATTACAGACGATGACGTCAAGGATGCTCCTCCGCTCGAAGAGATGATGATGGAGCTTGTGCCTATGCTGGACGATGTCGTACTGGTCGGTCATAATGTGGCGTTTGATTTTAATTTTTTGCAAAACGCTTTGGATCGGTGCGGATACTTGCCGTTTACCGGCAGGATTTTGGATACGATGGATTTTCTGAAAATCATGTTTCCATCGCTATCTTCCTATCAGTTGGGTTTTGTTTCTTCTGAGTTTGGGCTGGCGCATGACCGACCTCATCAAGCAGACAGCGACGCGTTGGCTACGGCTGAGGTGTTTTTAAAATGTCTGGATGAGCTTCATGCGCTGCCTTTGATTACGATACAGCGGCTCAGTGATTTGTTCGCAGAGGAAGACAGTGACCTCGGATGGTTTTTGGACGGGGTGCGTGAAGACAAAGAGCATGATCCTATTCAGGATTTGGAGGGTCATCAGTTTTTTCGTCAGCTTGCACTGAAGGTGGAGGATTGGACGGAGCTAAATGCCCCTCGCAGAGAAGACGACCCCAATCCGCTGGCAGGTATTTCCTTTGAGGAATACATGGATGATGTGCGAGACAATTTACGTTCATCCTTGAGTCAATATGAGGAGCGCGAAGCGCAGACGCAAATGATTGAGGGTGTGAATCAGGCGCTGAGTGAAGACAAGCACCTGTTGATCGAGGCGGGTACGGGGACAGGCAAGTCCCTTGGTTATTTGCTCCCTTCGCTGTATCACAGTGTGAAAAATGGACAGCGAGTCATGGTAAGTACGCATACGATCAACCTGCAGGAGCAATTACGCGAGCGTGATATTCCGATGCTGACCAAGGTGATCCCGTTCCCGTTCCGGGCTGCCATTTTTAAGGGCCGGGGACATTATTTGTGTCTGCGTAAGTTTGAACATAAAATAAACAGAAGAGACTTCGCAACGCCGAAGGAAGATTTAATTACAGCCGCCCAGATGATCGTCTGGCTGACGTTGACGGAAACCGGCGATGATGAAGAACTCAATCTGAGTAATCGTGGCGGAGATTTTTGGGAAACGGTGGCCAGTGATTCCGAGTCCTGTCTTGGTCGTTCATGTCCGTGGTTCCGCAAATGCTTTTATCATCGTGCGCGCCATGAGGCGGGAATAGCGGATGTGGTTATTACGAATCACTCCAAGCTGTTCACGGACGTAAAAGCAAGTCATCAGCTATTGCCGAGCTATGAGCATCTGGTGATTGATGAAGCCCATCACCTGGAGGAAGTTGCTGGAAAGCATCTGGGCATGCATATGAAATATTTCACACTCGTGCATACGCTGACCCGGTTGTTCAAGGACAGCAAGAACGGACAATTGCCTTCGCTGCGTCAGCAGTTGGCAAAGTCGGGGCATGAGAAGTCGACGGATTGGGCCACTACTATCGACCAGTTATATCCGCTCGTGCTGGAGGTTAAGGAGTCTTGGGATTTGCTGAGCGACAAGCTGTTTGGCATGCTGCCAGAGCGAAGTGATGCGACACCGGGCGAAACAGGGCAGTTTTCTTCCCGTCTCAAGCCATCGGCCAAGCCTGCCAAGTGGGATCAGGCGGCTGCGCTGGAAAATCAGCTTTATGTAACGATGAGCGAAATTTTGCGCAAGGGCGACAAGCTGATGCTCGATGTGAAGGAAGAACATGACGATTATGCGGCTGACAGCCTCATTACGGATATCACGGGGCTGCTCAAGGATTTGGCAGGCATTAGGGAAAGCTTGCGCTTTTTCATACGGCTGGATGATGAAACGACCGTATACTGGCTTGAAGCGAGCGGGCAATTCCGCAGCAAGTCGCTGCAATTTTATGCGGTGCCCGTCGATGTGAGCCGCCAGCTGAAAGAAATGTTTTTTGACAAAAAAAGAAGCATTATTCTGACATCTGCTACCTTATCGGTGGATAAGTCGTTTCAGTACATGACCGATCAGCTCGGCTTGCAGGAGGCCGCAGATCAAGGACGGCTGATGACTACGCAGCTCCCGTCACCCTTTAACTACAGGGATCAGGTGCTGCTAGTCATTCCAAGGGATTTCCCGAGCGTGAAGGGCAGTGTAGGAGATGAGCATTTTGTAGATATGCTCGTCAGCTCGCTAGGCGCGACTGCTCAAGCGACGCGGGGGAGAATGCTCGTTCTCTTTACTTCCTACCGCATGCTCCGGCAGGTGTATGAGCCGCTTAAAGAGGCGTTGTCTTCCAGCGACATCACTGTGCTGGGGCAGGGCGTGGACAGTGGAAGCCGCAGCAAGCTGACCCGACGTTTTCAGGAAGCCAAAGCTTCTGTGTTGCTGGGAACCAGCAGCTTCTGGGAAGGCGTCGATATTCCGGGCAAAGCGCTAACGTGTCTGGCCATCGTGCGCTTGCCGTTCCAACCGCCCAATCACCCGCTGCTGGAGGCTAAAAGTGAGCTACTCCAGCAGCAGAAGAAAAATCCTTTTATGAAGCTGTCTGTTCCACAGGCTGTCATTCGCTTCAAACAGGGATTTGGACGTTTGGTACGTACGGCGAGCGACCACGGGGTCGTTATCGTTTACGATACGCGTGTGATCGAATCCTATTACGGGAAGCATTTTTTGTACTCATTACCGGGACCAAAAATGGAGCATATGCCGACGGAGCAAATGGTGCCTCGCATCGCCGAATGGCTCCAATCCGCCCCGGAGACAGAGGCATAACGGACGGACATCTAAACATGTCCGTTACAATTAGGGGGAGCAAGTATGAAATCAGATAAAATTTCAGAGGCTGTCGTACGGAGGTTACCCGTATATTTACGTTATCTGAATGCACTGCACAAACGGGAGGTGACTACGGTCTCTTCCCAGGAGCTGGGACAAAGACTGGATCTGAATCCGGCTCAAATTCGTAAGGATCTCGCGTATTTTGGAGATTTTGGCCGTAAGGGTATCGGCTATGATGTTACTTATCTTATCGAGAAAATACGCCATATCCTGAAAATCGACCAGCAAATTAACGTGGTATTGGTCGGAGCAGGTAATCTGGGGCAAGCCCTTTCGAATTATAATGCTTATTTAAAAGACAATATGAAAATTGTAGCTGTATTTGATGCTGTTCCAGATAAAGTTGGAACCAGGATCAATACGCTGGTCGTACAGCCGATGGATGAACTGGAAGCGACCGTGAAAGAACAAAACATTCGGATCGGGATTATTACCGTACCGGATTTTGAAGCACAGCACGTCGCTGACAGGCTCATTGAGAGTGGGATTGGAGCAATTTTGAACTTTGCACCCACTACTCTCAAGACACCGGCAAACATTCGGGTACATGCCACAGATTTTACAACGGATTTGTTAAGCCTTGCTTATTATTTGGAGGACGGAAAGGAAGATACGCAACATGACAGCGAATAAATGGATGATTAAAAACGGCTCCTTTGCCGTGAACAGACCGGAAGCCGGGGTAATCCACGGCTATATGATCGTGGAGGATAGCCGAATCACCTACATTGGCGAGACTTTGCCAGCGGGTGAGGAAGAGACGGACGCGATTGACGGTAACGGGCTGCTGTTTTTACCTGGCCTGATGAATACACATGGTCATGCGGCGATGTCTCTGCTACGTGGGTATGGGGACGATCTGGCTCTCCAAGTATGGCTTCAGGAAAAAATGTGGCCGATGGAAGCCAAGTTTACGTCTACGGATGTGTACTGGGGTACGTCCTTGTCTGTGCTGGAAATGCTGAAAGGCGGTACAACGACTTTCCTGGACATGTACGATCATATGGACGAGGTGGCTCGTGTAGCTGAAGAGTCCGGCATCCGTGCCAGTCTGATGCGTGGAGCGATTGGACTATGTTCAGAGGAAGAGCAGCGGATCAAGCTGGCTGAGGCTGTGACTTTTGCGCGTAATTGGCATGGAAAAGCAGACGGTCGAATTACGACCATGATGTCTCCGCATGCGCCGTATACGTGCCCGCCTGCGTTTATCGAAAAATTCGTACAGGCAGCGCATGATCTGGACTTACCGTTGCATACGCATATGTCCGAAACGATTGCCGAAGTAGAGCAAAACGTACGCGACTACGGCTTGCGTCCGGTTGCACATCTGGATAAGCTCGGCTTTTTCTCCCGTCCATCGCTTGTTGCCCATGGCGTTCATTTGAATGACGAAGAAATAGCTTTGCTGGCTGAACGTGGTGTAGCGGTTTCGCATAATCCAGGCAGCAACTTGAAGCTCGCAAGTGGTGTAGCAAGAGTTCCTGACCTGCTGCGTGCAGGCGTTACTGTCTCTCTCGGAACAGATGGTCCCGCCAGTAACAATAACCTGGATATGTTTGAGGAAATGCGTCTGGCAGCGCTCATTCACAAAGGAGTATCTGGCGACCCAACCGCAGTTCCTGCGGGTGAGGCGTTGCGTCTGGCAACGGAGTACGGAGCGAAGTCGATTGGCTTGAAAGAGGTAGGAGTGCTGGCAGCAGGCAACAAGGCAGACTTTATCGCGCTCGATCTGAATCAGGCGCATTTCTTGCCGCGTACGGATCTCATTTCCCATGCCGTATATTCTGCAAGCGCCAAAGACGTGGCTCATGTATGGGTAGACGGTCGTCAGGTTGTGAAAAACGGAGAGTGCCTGACTATGGATGAGGAACGTATCAAGCATGAGGCCCAAGCCGCCTTTGAAGGGCTGCTGTCGCGCTAATTCAGGTGTCACATCCCCTTAGAGAGGAAGCACAGGTTTGAAAAATAAGAAGAAATGGATAGCGGTCGCCATTCTGGCCGTCATACTGATCCTGGTCAGCATTTTCTGGTATTATTCCTATGTTACTCAAGACCAGGTGACTGAGAGAAATGCCGCTATCGTAAAGGCCAAGCAATCGGGTGGTCTGGTCAGCACGACGCAGACGTGGAAGTCGGTGTGGGATCAGGTATATTGGGTAGTTCAAGGGGAAAATGCTCAGAACGAAAATATTATGGTGTGGGTTCCTTTTCAAAAAGTGGAGGGCCAACCGAATGTACCTGTCACAGATAATAGTGGTGTTCATACCGAGCTACTGAAAAACGGAGTCGACGAGCAAAAAATGACGGCGATGATCCAGCAGCAGCTTCCGGGTGCAGATATTGTGAGTCTTCAGCCGAGTGTGTTTAACGGTCAATATGTGTGGCAGCTGTTTTATGATGACGGCAGTCATCATTACTATACCTTTTATCGCTTCTCGGATGGGGGATCGGTGGGGGTAAAGTATACTTTGCCCAATTACTAGAGTGTGTTTAGAATGGGGATTGGTGGTATTGGAGTGTTAGGAGCGCTGCGTAGTCCATTTGATCTTACGATCGCTGTTGCCGCCGGATTTTTTTCGATTAGATTCTTATGGGGAAAATCCGGCGGCAAAGGCGAACGCTTCGCTTCTTCAGATTCAAATGGCCCACTCCGCTGGCTGACCGCCATGGAGTCACTCCAAACACCATCTTTTCATGGGAGGTGGGGGTAGGGGCTACGGACGCCGCTGCGCTTGTCTCCGTTTTGGGTTTTACACCAAACTAATTCTGTATGAACTGGAAAATCGTTTTTACTAAAAAAGATATGTGAATTTAGAAGACATTGTCTTATAAAAAGAATGGCTAGTTTGAATGGTTGAAGCTAAAAAAGACGTAAATACGTTTAAATTCGTATTTGCGTCTTTTTTAGCTTTTTTTGTTGGGTAAGTGTTTATCATGGAATGACTGATTGAGTTTAACTTAAAAAATGTTATATAAGCCGAACTCGAAAATGTACATAAAAACGGAGTAGGCGGAATGGTGCTGTACAAGCGGTAGTGTTCGCTTTAAAAGCTTTCCGTAGGAAAGCTCGCTTCGAAAGCATCACCTCCCGGATTTCTACCCATGTGTACTCATTCAAGAAATCCGGGGGCAACAGCGATGGGAAGCACCATCCGCCTGCGCAGTGGCTCCGCATGTATCTTTCAAGCTCAACTATCACTTGAATTTCCCTTAAACAGGTTAAATATGAAGTATATTACATAGATCATAATAATTTTTTCCTTATAATGGTTTAATTATAGGTGCAGACTAACGTAACCCATAATTTTGTGGCTATGTTATCATGACTACTTGTACAAAAAGGAGATTCATGGACATGGGAAAAGTGGATGGGAAAGTTGCATTAGTAGCGGGTGGAGGTCAAGGGATTGGACGGGCTATTGCTTTACGCCTGAGCCAAGACGGCTTCGCAGTGGCGGTTGTAGATTTAAATGAAGAAACAGCGCAAAGTGCTGCTGGTGAGATTACAAAGGCAGGAGGGCGATCGCTTGCCCTTAAAGTCGATGTTTCCGACCGGGATCAGGTTTTTGCGGCTGTAAAGGAAGCATCTGAGAAGCTCGGTGGCTTTGATGTCATTGTAAATAATGCAGGGATTGCTCCCGCCAAGCTATTGGAGGATGTTACGCTGGCTGATTTTGATAAGCTGTTCCACATCAATGTGACCAGTGTGCTTTGGGGCATTCAGGCAGCCGCTGCCAAGTTCAAGGAGTTGGGTCATGGTGGTAAAATCATCAATGCCTCTTCTCAGGCAGGCCATGTTGGTAATGCCAATCTCGGTATTTACTCCGCGACCAAATTCGCGGTTCGTGCCCTGACACAAACCGCCGCTCAGGAATATGCCCAATATGGTATTACAGCTAACGCCTACTGCCCCGGCATTGTACAAACCCCAATGTGGAGCGGTATCGATAAAGAAATTACGGCATCCAAAGGCGAAGCTACAGGGGATGCAACCAAGGAATTCGGCAGCAAAATTGCCCTTGGCCGTCTGTCTACACCAGAAGACGTATCCGCCTTCGTATCCTTTCTGGCAAGCCCCGATTCCGATTACATGACAGGACAATCCCCTCTGATCGACGGCGGGATGATGTTCCTTTAAAAGATTTAATAGTGAGGTAATAGACCTCTTGTATAAACGTAGTATTAGGTCGCCATGCAATATAAGGGCTATAATGGTGCAAGTAAATTTCGTTTCAATATGGTTATAGCCAGCTACTTCCCTAAGGTAATAGGTGCTGAAAAGAAGACAAAGAAAATGCAGAAAAGTAAAATAGCAAAGAAACAAAGAAGATGATAAAGATCAATCAAAAGCCAAAATAAATAATAAAAAGACGTAAATACGATAAAATTCGTATTTACGTCTTTTTATTATCACCTCAAGCTAAGCTTGGCTGCAAGCCAGCGAAGCATATTTACCTACCCAACTTTCCTCATAAGGCGAAATATTCTTTTATGGCTGTGCAGTAGCGGAGTGGAGGATTTGAATCTGGAGAAGCGATAGCGTTCGCCTTTGTCATGGGATTCTAACCGTTAAATGTTTTATTTAATCAAAAGAATCCTATGGCAACAGCGATCGTAAGATCAAATCCTACACGCAGCGTCACACATTACAGCCATAACCAATGATTTTGCCCAACCACAACTCACCCACACATTGCCTTCGATATTAGATATACGTTATGATATACTATATTTTATAAGTGATAGACAAAAATGATAGAAAAAGACTTGCGGATCATTGTAAGATCATGCAGTCTGGTTGTTTGTTGACATTCGTCCCGTTTCTTCTGGGTTTTCACATTTTGAGAGGAGGATGTTATTTGAAATTTCGTGCAGTTCCTATCGTTGTTGCGGCGGTTCTGGCAGCATCGCTGTTGTTTGGAGGATGGTTCATTTACCGTCAGGTTACAATGCAAAGTCCTCTGGAAAAACTGGTTTCCCAATATCCCGGCGTGACAAGCGCTCAAATAGATATTAAACCGGATCAGGTTGTTTTGAATCTGGATCTCAAACCGCAGGCAGATGTCGCCGGATTGGTCAATGTAGTTAAGCAAAAAGGACAGTCCATCATTGGCAGCCGTACAGTTAAGCTGGAAATTGCGGATCATTCTAATCCAGCGTTGAACCAGTGGTGGTCTGAGGCTATGTTTCCGGTAGCGGAAGCGATGGAAAATAAAAAATACACCCAAATTTCATCTACCGTCGAGCAGATGAAAAAGAAAAAAGCCGGTATCGAGGCCGATACCGATATGGATTCAAACAACGTCTATATCCGACTCAGCGAAGGCAAAGCGACCAAGTTTATCGTTTTGCCACGTCAATCTCAGCAAATGGGGGTATGGTCTAATGCCTAGATGGATCAAGGAAGCACTAATCGGCATTGTGCCGGTGACCATTATATTTCTCATTTTTATCGGGGTGAATATTATCCCTTTTCTTATCGCAGGTTTGATGCTCAGCGGCTTGTTAATGCTCATGCATGCACGTGGAGGCTTGGCTGTAGGGGCCGGGCAAGAACGTAAACGCAAAAAGAATGGCCCGGACAAGCTGACTTTTGAGGAAATCGGTGGGCAAGAAAGCGCCAAGCAGGAGCTGCGCGAAGCGCTGGATTTTTTGAATCGGCATGATGAAATTTCCAAGTTTGGCATTCGTCCATTAAAAGGTGTTTTGCTTACAGGCCCTCCGGGAACCGGGAAAACATTGATGGCGAAGGCAGCAGCGCACTATACCAATTCCGTATTTGTTGCCGCTTCAGGCAGTGAGTTTGTTGAAATGTACGTGGGTGTCGGTGCAGGCCGTGTCCGTGAGCTGTTTCGGGAGGCCCGCACTCGTGCAGCCAAGGAAAAGAAAGAAAATGCCATTATTTTTATTGACGAGATCGACGTGATTGGCGGCAAGCGTGAGGGTGGACAGCAGCGTGAATATGACCAAACCTTGAATCAGTTGCTGACAGAAATGGACGGCATTTATTCGGCAGATACTCCACGCATTTTGATCATTGCAGCTACAAACCGTAAAGAAATGCTGGACAGCGCCTTAACGCGTCCAGGGCGTTTTGACCGTCATATTCAAGTGGATTTGCCTGATAAGAAGGGCCGTCTTCATATTCTTAAAATCCATGCCAAAAACAAACCGATTCAGGAAGATGCGAATCTGGACAAAATTGCTGAGGAATCCTACGGGTTTTCCGGTGCACAGCTGGAAAGTGTCATGAACGAAGCGGCAATCTATGCGATGAGACAGGAACAGGAAATGATTGCGCAAAAGCATCTGTCGATGGCAATTGACAAGGTGATGATGGGTGAGAAAACGGATCGTGAATCCACGCTGGAAGAGAAAAAACGTGTAGCGATTCATGAACTGGGACATGCTATTATGGCTGAAATCGTTCGTCCGGGCAGTGTCAGCCAGGTAGCACTTAGCCCGCGTGGGAAAGCGCTCGGCTATGTGCGGCACAATCCACAGCAAGAGCATTATTTGTATACCAAGCAGTTCCTGGAGGAGCAGATCATGATCTCGCTCGCAGGGGCTACGGCGGAAGAAATGTACTATGGCGGTCGCAGTACAGGCTCTAGTAACGATTTTGAGCAGGCGCTGAACATTGTTCATACGATGATGACTTCCGGTTTGACTTCACTCGGTATTATTAACATGGAAATGGTAACAAAAGAAGAGCTCATGCGCGAAAATGGTGAGATTATGGACGACCTGCATAGCCGTACTTTGGAGTTGCTCGAAAAGCATCGTCCAGTGTTCGACAACTCTCTTGACATCCTCATGAAGGAAGAAACCCTGTCTGGGGATCAATTTAGATGTCAATTTAGTGAAAATGCTCTATTACCAGCATAATTTTTTATGCTGGTTATTTTTTTTTACTTTTAGTCCGTGCTAAGATATTATTATCTATTGGGACATAAACATGTATTTTTCGACAAAGAAGGATACAATATAAGAGAGTGACCAGGAAAGGGTGGAGTAAAGAACCATGCAATTTAAAAAAATCGGCGTCATCGGCGGCGGCACCATGGGACAGGGTATTTCTGAAATGCTCGCGTCCAAAGGAATTGATGTGCTGTTGGTAGAGCAGACACCAGAGAAACTAGACTACGCCTACAATATGATTGAAACGAGTCTGGACAAGCAACTGGAAAAATGGGCAATCACACAAGCGGAGAAAAAATTGATTTTATCCCGCATCCAGAAAGTTTCCCATTTGGCTGAGCTTGGAAGCTGTGACATGGTCATTGAAACCATTACAGAAAATCTGGACGAGAAGAAAGCTGTTTTCCAAGAACTGGACTATGTGTGTCCAAACAACATTATTCTTGCAAGTAATACATCCACGCTGAGCCTGACCGAGCTTGCCAGCTCGACCAAGTATCCTGAGCGTGTTATTGGCATGCACTTTATCTATCCAGTATCCCGCATTGATCTTGTGGAAATTATTCGTGGCTTGAAAACTTCGGACGATACGTTTGAAAACACAAAAATGTTTGTTGAAGAAGTAGTGGAGAAAAAAGGGGTTATGATTTATGAATCCCCGGGCTTTGTAACAAGCCGTATCATTTGCCTGCTGATTAATGAAGCAGCTCATGTTCTTCAAGAGGGCGTAGCTTCCGCTGAAGATATCGACGATGCTATGCGAATCGGCTACAGCTTCCAAAGCGGTCCTTTGGAAATGGCTGACCGCTTTGGTCTGGATTCCGTTTTGGCTGCTCTGGAGCGCATGTTCCGTGAATTCGGCGAATTGAAATATCGTCCGTCCATCGTCCTGAAGAAAATGGTGCGTGCAGGTAATCTGGGCGTGAAATCAGGCGAAGGCTTCTTTAAGTACGACAAGGATGGTGACCGGGTATGAAAATTCTCGTAATTAATGCAGGGAGTTCTTCCCTGAAATACCAGCTGTATGATATGACGGACGAGTCCGTTCTGGCAAAAGGATTGGTCGAGCGCATCGGTATGGATTCATCCATCCTGACGCATAAGCCAACCAACAAAGAAGAATACACTGAGGTTAGCGAAATTCTGGAGCATACTACAGCGATCCGCAAAGTGCTGAATGCACTCACTGATGCGGAACATGGTGTAATCTCCAGCACTAGCGAAATTCAGGCTGTGGGACACCGCGTTGTTCATGGAGGCGAAATCTTCAAGCAGTCAGCGGTTGTAACGCCTGAAGCGAAGAGTGAAATCCGCCGCTTGTTCGACCTTGCGCCATTGCATAACCCGGCCTCTATGATGGGTATTAAAGCGGCTGAATTGAATATGCCTGATGTACCGCAGGTTGTTGTATTTGATACCTCGTTCCATCAAACGATGCCTGAAAAAGCTTATATGTACGCCATTCCAAGAGTGTTGTACAATAAGTACAAGGTTCGTCGCTACGGTGCACACGGTACTTCCCATGATTATGTAAGCAAAGAAGCTGCCAAATTCGTCGGTCGTCCTTTGGAAGAGTTGAAAATCATCACTTGTCACATCGGTAACGGTGGTAGTGTAACAGCGGTTCAAGGCGGTTTGTCCGTAGATACTTCCATGGGTATGACTCCACTGGAAGGACTTATGATGGGGACACGTAGTGGTGATTTGGACCCGGCAATCGTGCCTTATGTGATGAACAAACAAGAATTGACCGTCAATGAAGTCAACTCCATGCTGAACAAGCACAGTGGACTTTTGGCTATTTCCGGTATCAGCAGTGATATGCGTGAAATCACGGAAGGTATGGAAAAAGGCGAAGCTAATTCTACATTGGCATTTGAAATGTATGAATACCGTCTGCGCAAATACATTGGTTCGTATGCCGCGGCAATGAATGGGGTAGACGTGATCGTATTCACGGCAGGTGTAGGCGAAAACTCCGTCGTTCTGCGTAAGAGAGTGTTGGAGCAATTGACATTCCTCGGTATCGAGCTGGATGAATCGTTGAACGCTATTCGTTCTGGCGAGCCTCGCCGGATTACAACAGCAAATTCGAAGGTTGATGTATTGATCGTTCCGACGAACGAAGAGCTGGTTATTGCTCGCGACACGTACCGTCTGGTTCAGTAGTTCGACCCGAAGTTTAAACTTTATGCATACGGGCTTTCACTTAAATAGGTTCCGTATGTACCAAACAGCGAGAGCAAACAGCCTGACCCAGGGGGAAGGGCTGTTTGATTTTCGGTTAAGAGGAGAGAGACGGTCATGACGAATAAAAGTACGATTGCCCTAGTGGGCCGCCATGTAGGGGAAACGGTTACAATCGGCGCTTGGGTAAATAATAAACGATCTAGCGGTAAAATCCAGTTCCTGCAACTGCGCGATGGTACCGGATATATTCAAGGGGTTATCGTGAAAAGCGAGGTGTCCGAGGACATTTGGAATGATGCCAAATCCTTGACACAGGAAAGCTCTTTGTATGTTACCGGAGTTGTGCGCGAAGAACCGCGTAGCCAATCCGGCTTTGAATTGACGGTAACAGGCATTGAAATCATTCATTTGACAGAAAACTACCCGATCACGCCTAAAGAACACGGTGTAGATTTCCTGATGGATCACCGTCACCTGTGGTTGCGTTCCGCCAAGCAACGCGCGGTTCTGATCGTACGAGCGGAAATTATTCGTGCGGTACAGGAATTTTTTAACGGCAATGGCTTCACAAAGGTGGACCCGCCAATTTTGACCCCTTCTTCCGCAGAAGGCACAACTGAGCTGTTCCATATCAAATATTTTGACGAGGATGCTTATCTGACACAAAGCGGACAGTTGTATATGGAAGCGGCTGCCATGGCGCTTGGCAAAGTATACTCGTTTGGTCCAACGTTCCGTGCGGAAAAGTCCAAAACACGTCGTCACCTGATTGAGTTCTGGATGATCGAGCCGGAGATGGCTTTTGTAGATCATGAGGAATCTTTGCGCGTACAGGAGCAATTTGTGAGTCATATCGTACAATCAGTGCTGAAAAATTGTGCAAAAGAGCTTGAAACGATCGGACGCGATGTTTCGAAGCTGGAGCAAATTCAGGGAGAATTCCCACGCATTACGTATGATGAGGCGATTGCTTTCCTTCAAGGAGAAGGATTCGATATCCCTTGGGGCGAGGACTTTGGCGCTCCGCATGAAACGGCTATTGCTGAGAGATACAATAAGCCAGTGTTCATTACACATTGGCCGACTCACATTAAAGCATTTTATATGAAGCCTGATCCAACTCGTCCAGAGGTTGTCCTGTGCGCTGATATGATCGCTCCTGAAGGCTACGGCGAAATTATCGGGGGTTCCCAACGGATTGATGATCCGGCCTTGATGGAAGAACGTTTTAACGAGCATAACCTGGCGCGTGAAGCTTACCAATGGTATATGGATCTGCGCACCTACGGCACCGTTCCGCATTCCGGCTTTGGACTGGGACTGGAGCGTACGGTAGCATGGATTTGTGGACTTGATCATGTACGTGAAACGATTCCGTTCCCACGTATGCTGTATCGTCTGTATCCGTAACCAATGACCGGATCATTCGACAAGACATCAGCGGCAGGGTGGGCGGAGGGAGTAGCCTTTGCTATGGAAGCCGGAATGGTCCAGATTCCCTATGCCCTGCTCAAGCATTACCAGACGCTTCGGCTGACGGATGGCGAAATGCTTCTGCTTATGCAGTTGCTTGCTTTTAAACAAGCCGAACGCAATGAATTTCCAACCTGGGAACAATTGCAGGCCCGTATCGGATGTACTGCGAACGAAATTGCACTCCATTTCAGCAAGCTGATGAAGGAAGGTTTTCTGCGGATTGATACTGTGGAGGACCGCAACTCGTCCGTTCAATTCGAACGCTACAATCTAACGGGGATGTACCGTAAGTTGGCGGAATGTATGATACCCGAGCGCATGGAGCAGTACGATGACGATGATATTTTGTTTGCTGGGAAACCGGATGTGCTAAATGGTATATCGGAATCTTTACCTTCAGAGGAACGGAATTTGTTTACGATTTTCGAGAAGGAATTCGGCCGACCGTTGTCACCGATGGAATACGAGACGATCACCAGTTGGGTGGATCAGGATCGTTATCCCGAGGAGCTGATTTTGCTCGCTTTGAAGGAAGCGGTGTTTGCAGGGAAGGTACATTTCCGGTATATTGACCGCATTTTGCTGGAGTGGAGCCGCAACCGTGTCCGTAATGCACAAGATGCAAAGGAATACGCCCAGCGTTTCCGTGGCGGCGGACGCAGCTAAAGCGATAGACCGAGGTTTTCAGGCGTAAAATATTCTAGCATACAGCAGCTTTAGCCATAAAGGACACACCATTCCAACAGGAGGGTGTGTCCTTTTTTAAATATTTTTTTAGAAATATGCAGGGGGAGGAAAATTCTCCGGCGTCTATAGTATTGGGAAGGGGGAGAGCATCATTGATATAGAGAGAATCATTGAACGAATACGGTCTGGCGACCGGCAGGCGTTCCGTGAGATGGTAGAGCTGTACAGCAAGCATGTGTATCATGTGGCCTATTCGGTACTGCATGATAGCAAAGAAGCGGAAGATGCCGCGCAGGAAGCGTTCGTACAGGTGTATAAGTCTCTCCCCCAGTACCGGAACGAAGGTTTTAAAACGTGGTTGACCCGAATTGCGCTCCACAAGGCGCTGGATATCAAGCGCAAACAGGACAGGCGGCCCGCAGAACTGATAGATGTGGCAGAAACCCTCGTTCAACTCCCTTCCCGGGATGAGGATGTGCTGGTCCGTCTGATCCGCGAGGAACGAAATGTGGAACTATCGCATAAAATTGCCCAGTTGCCCCAGCAGCATCGGGATATTATCCAGGCCTATTATATGCAGGGCAAAACCTATGACCAAATTGCAGAAGAGATGCAGGTAGCCTTAAAAACGGTGGAGTCCAGACTCTACCGGGCACGGCAGTGGATTCGAAATCACTGGAAGGAGGAGGAATGGCAATGACTGACCAACATGATAAACCGTGGACTGAAGGGCATATGAATGACTGGCACGCCTATATTACAGGAGCTTGCACGACAGAGGAATCTGAACGGCTGGAAAAGCTTCTGCTGGAAGACGAACAGGTGCTGGTTTTATATCTTGCCGCACTGGAGCAGTTAGAATCGACATTGGGCGATTGTTCTGCCTGGATGGATACGGAGCGCTTCACAGATCAGGTAATGGCTGCTCTTCCCGATATGGAAGCAGAAGCGAGTCAAGCTACCCTCAATAAACGCCGCTGGTTTGAAAAACCTGTGTTTCACTATGTAATTGCGGCAAGCCTGACACTAATCCTGCTGTCCAGTGGTGCTTTTGACAAAATGATGCCGCAAACCGGCGGTAAGCCCATTCCTCCAAAAGAACGCGTCTCTTACAGTGAAGAGGTCATGCGGGCTACGACAAGCTGGCTGGACAAATTAAAGCCCTAAAATAAATTAAAGTGGCAGATAAAAAGGTTTAATTCAAACCTTCAGATGAGGATTTAATCAAAATCCCAAGATTAGAGAGGAAGTGTATCGGTGCCTTATACGGAACGAAGCAAGCTTCTGGCATTTCTGTTGAACATCATTCCCGGTGTGGGACACTATTACTGGACCAGAAAAGCCAGTGCGTTTGTATATACGATTCTGTTTTTTGGATGTCTGGCGGGAGGATTATTTTTTTCGGTGGTTTTAAGAGACGAATTGCCTTTATTGGCCAGTATGCTTGTTTCCGCTCTTTTTTGGGGGCTGAGTATGCTCCATATCATTATTAGCTTGTTGCGTTATGACCCTCGTGTAGTCTCTGCTCCATATCCCCCTTATACGGGCCTGAATCCATATGGTTTTTCCAAAAAAGGTGCGCCTTATGGAGATGGAGGCTTGGCGGGCCAGGTTCCGGAAGGATCGCAGAACGCTGATACGGATATCCCTGAAGCAGGAGCGGATTTTGACGCAGGCTATAATCAATTTGCACAGGGACACTACGGTGTGGCAGGTTCGCCTACTTTTCAAAAAGGATCAGACAATGAACGTTTTTTTACGATTTTACTGTCGTTCATTCCAGGACTGGGACACCTTCATTTGGGGCTGATGCAGCGTGGTTTGTCTTTCCTGATGTCCTTCTTTGGCTTTGGAGCGATTCTCGTTTTTATTTCCAGCATCACAAACGAATCGGGATTTATGGCGTTTGCGGGCGTGTTGCCGATCATATGGCTGTATTGTATGTTTGATGCGGTGCAGCATGTACACCGTAAACAAGCGGGAGAAATCCTTCAGGATCGGACTTTATTTGAAGAACTGGAGCATGGAAGAGTCGAGGGGCGGCGTAGCAAAATGCTGGCTACCATTCTATCGGTATTTCCCGGGGCGGGACATATGTATATCGGTCTGCAAAAACGTGGTCTTCAGCTGATGCTTCTGTTCTTAGGCGGCATTTACGTGCTGGATGTGCTGCATTTGTCTCTGTTTTTGTTCCTGATCCCGGTGGTCTGGTTTTACAGCTTTTTTGATGCATTGCAGCAAGTAAGCCGTTATGGACGGGAACCGTTGATTGACAAGCCTGTGATCGGTATGTTTGCACAATATCACCGCTGGGTAGGTTTGGGGTTGCTATTGCTGGGTGCCTATTACATCTTGATCAACGTACTTGTTCCTACTCTGGATCGTCTGTTTCCGAACGGAGAGATTTATAATTTGGTTGACATGTATCTACGGACGATTATCGTATCCTTATTGTTGATTGGCGGTGGTATTTGGATGATGATTGGTAATTCCAAATCTAAACGGGTAAAGGAGAAATAATAGGATGGATACTGAGTTTTCAAAGAGTGAGGCTCCCTTTAAGGGAGTCCATCATCCTCATAGCGATACAGGAGGCTCTACAGGATTTGGTACATCAACCAACAAAAGCAGCTCCTCCAAAACGTCAAACGCCCCGGCAGGGGTTTGGAAGGTCGGAAGGCTGTCGATGGGACTTTTTCTGGTCTTGTTGGGAGGAGTAACGTTAGCCTCCAAGTTTTGGGGAGCGGGCATATTGGATCAGGCGTTGACGTGGTGGCCTGTCGTTTTTGTTTTGCTGGGGCTCGAAATTTTAATGTATACGGCGTGGAAAGGGACACGTGAGCGCATCCGTTATGATTTGTTCAGTATGTTTATTACAGCAGTCCTGGTTTTTTGTTGTATCGGATTTGCTTTGGTCAGTTCACTGGGACTTACTTCGCAAGTCAGGGATATGATGAGCTCGGTTCAGGAAACAAGGGTCCTTCCTGATTGGCATGAAAAACTGCCTGCCGGAGTGACCAAGGTGATCGTGCAGGGTGAGAATCCCTATGCGGTCAAAATTGACGCAACCACCTCACCAGAGGTGCATGTGTTCGGAAGTTATGTCTATGCAGGCAACGAGGATGAATCAAAAGGACAGGAGCTGTATCAGACAAAGCATATCGGAGATACGTTGTATGTGCTACTGAGCCAAATCCCGACACGTTATATGCAGCCCCAGCATCAGCTCGACGTTACAATCGCTGTACCCGAGGGGATTACGGTTACTGTGCGCGATAGTCAGGGAAATATAATTGAAAAATAGAGAGACTCTTCGGCTCCGGCTTTACATCCTGCGTCATTCACGCGATACTTGAAGGAGAAGCTTCAATATAAACCCAAAGTGCTTGTGAGCTGCTCATTTAGTAGAGTGGGAACCTGCGGGTGGACATGGGTTAAGCTGAATCTGAATGTAAATGCGAATGTGACCAGGAAAGAGGGAGAAACCATGATAGCATTAAATCCTGATACGCTTACCGGGCGTGAAAATTATAAGCTGTTAAGCGGAAGCATTATCCCAAGGCCGGTCGCCTTTGTGACGACACTGAGTAGCGAAGGGGTGCTGAATGGTGCGCCGTTCAGTTATTTTTCCATCGTAGCTTCCGAGCCGCCGCTTCTGTCTGTGTCCGTGCAACGTGTCGATGGGGTGTCCAAGGATACAGCACGTAATGCAATGGAGCAAAAAGCCTTTGTCGTTCATATTACGGATGAGGACAATGTGGGTGCGGTGAATGTGACGGCTTCCCGTCTGTCGCCGGAGGAAAGTGAAATCACTCTAGCCGGACTGACGCCGATAAAAAGTACAAAAATTGTGGTTCCTGGCGTGGTTGAAGCGAAAATACGTATGGAATGTGTCCTGGAGCAGGCGATACCGCTGGGGGGCACAGAGGGCGCACCTGCCTGCGATCTGCTGATCGGGCGCGTGGTGCAGTATCATTTGTCCGAGGAAGCGTATCAAAATACATACATAATCGCCAAGGAGCTGCGTCCGGTGAGTCGTTTGGCCGGCAATGATTATGCAAAGCTCGGAGAGCAATTTAAGCTGGAGCGTCCCCAATAGGGGACGTTGCTTTTTACAGCATAAAGGGTTACGATTATAAAAAAATAGCACGGGAGCCTGCGGAAGCAAGCTGAGAGTACGACTATTCTGTCGTAGACCGTATGAACCTGTTGGATAATGCCAGCGCAGGGACCTTAGTGTAGGAACACTCTGCTTTTGCATAGTGTTTTTTTGCTATTTCATACACTTGAGCATGTACATGCAGAAAACCATATCTCTCGGCTGGAAAGAAACGCAGGCTCCTGTCATCAAAGGAGCAGGGTTCGCTTGATATTGAAATTCATTTTACTTTATACCAAAAATCAGATTCAGGATGAGCGGCAGAATTGGAAGCGGCAAGACGTTGTCAGGGGGCCACAACTATGACCCATACGTTGTACAAAGCATTGACCATTGCAGGCTCGGACAGCGGAGGGGGCGCAGGCATACAGGCTGATTTAAAAACCTTTCAGGAGCTGGGCGTGTACGGCATGTCTGCCCTGACGGGAGTTACTGCTCAAAATACACGCGGTGTACAAGCTGTTCATCCTGTCCCTGTTGCCATGGTGGAGGCTCAATTACAGTCCATAGGTATGGATTTATCGCCCGATGCCGTTAAAACGGGTATGCTCGTGGGGGCTGAGGTCATTCGTCAGGTGGCCGCGCAAATTCGCCAGTTTCGGTGGCCTAATGTTGTCGTAGACCCGGTGATGATCGCCAAAGGCGGAGCTTCTCTACTTCATGACGAGGCAGTGGAAACGCTAAAATCGTATTTATTACCTTTGGCAAAGGTAGTCACCCCGAATTTTCCGGAAGCGGAGGCGTTGACAGGCTTAACCCTCTCCAGTCGTGAGGATGCGAAGGAAGCGGCTCGAATGCTGGCTGGTTTGGGGACCAGCTACGTAATCATCAAGGGAGGACATAGCATGGAAGCGGAACGGTCCGTGGATTTGTTGTTCGACGGGCGCGATTTTACCGAACTGGACGGGCCAAGAATTCATACCCCGCATACCCATGGAACGGGGTGCACCTTTTCAGCGGCGCTGGCGGCTGGATTGGCGGCAGGACGCAGTGTACCTGTGGCGGCGCAGACGGCCAAGGCTTTTATACAGGCGGCGATTGAGCAGGGCTTGGGCATCGGAATTGGGCATGGACCGACGAACCATTGGGCATGGAATGCACGCTGGACAGGAGAAGGAGCGTCTGTGTGGAGTAGGGCAATGAGGGAGGAACGAAGCGATGCCAAGAGTTGATATAGGGCGTATGCGGGAGCATCTGCGTCTTTATTTGGTCATGGGGAGTGTGAATTGCGGCCGTGACCCGCTGGTGGTTTTGGAGGAAGCGTTGCAGGGAGGTGTGACCCTTTTTCAATTGCGTGAAAAGGGTGCGGGCTGTCTGACGGGAAGTCGCTTGCACGAATTTGCCCAAGCCGCCCGGAGGCTATGCCATCAGTATGACGTTCCATTTCTCGTCAATGATGATGTCGAGCTTGCTTTGGCTGTGGATGCAGATGGCGTCCATCTCGGACAAGATGACGAGCCTGCAGACCGCGTGCGCTCCCGAATGGGCGACAAAATCATCGGCGTATCGGTACACAGCCTAACGGAAGCGGAGCAGGCGGTACGCGCTGGCGCTGATTATGCGGGCGCAGGGCCGATGTTCCCGACTCGTTCCAAGCCGGATGCACATCCTGTGCAGGGACCGGAACTGGTCCGCAGGCTACGTGCAGGTGGTGCAAGCCTTCCGCTGGTAGGCATTGGCGGCATTACAGCGGACAATGCAGCTAGCGTCCTACAGGCTGGCGCGGACGGCATAGCGGTCATTTCAGCCATTTCATGGGCAGAAGCCCCCCGTGAGGCTGCACAAAGCCTGAGGAGCATCCTTTCTCGCAGCGTGCTATAATGACGTGAAATGATCAGAGTTTATTTAATAGCAGTGCAAAATAATATGCCGGGATTGTGATAGGATATGGTTGTCTGCGACGGCTACCATGCTGGCGTGCTTTTTAATAAGTTACAGCTACGGGCGGATACTTGTGAGCAATGGTTACTAAATAAATAACTAGAGACTCTATCCCGCATGTATAATCAGGTTGATTCCATAATGATACAAAGGCAGTCCGGGACTTGATGTACACGTCCAAGGCTGCCTTTGTATTTAAAAAAAGAGAACGCTCCCCTGCTCTCGCTGGGGCTACGTTCTCTTCATTCACTTTGCACTTTCTAATTAAAGCAAGCGCGCATGTAGCAAGTTGTTCTTCATTATTAAGGTCTCAGCAGCAGGGAGCGGTACGTCGTTTCAAATAAAAATTCAAACGCCTCCAGATGCTTTTTAGCCTCAAACACATCACGCCCCCACGCATAAATGCCGTGGTTGCGCAGCAAGATCCCCGGTACCTGATCATCCAGCACACCCGGCACCAGTTTGGCAATCGCAGCAATATCCGCGTAATTCGGCAGCACGGGAATGTCAATCGCGGCATTTTCCTCCCAAATGTTAAAAGCCTTAATGAGTTCAATGCCTTGCACAGGTACAGAGCCTTGTTCCCCGTAATATTCGGAAATGAGATTGTTGAACACCGTATGCACATGGAAAACGGCTCCGCAGCCTGTCAGGCGGTAAATTTCGCAATGAATCAGCGTTTCGGCGCTCGGCTTGAGGTTCGTGGCTTCTGCCGCTTTTCCGAGCTGGTCCACAAACAGAAAATCTTCCGGTGTCCGCTTGGTTTTATCCTTGCCGCTGGCAGTAACTGCAAAATAAAATTGTTCAGGATGAAAATCCCCGATCCGTATCGATAAATTGCCGCTCGTGCCGGGGAACCAGTTGCGAGATGCGAATAGCTCCTTGACATCAGCGAGTTCTTCGAGTGCACGGCGTTTTTCTTCCAACGTAATGTCTGCCAAGCTATAGCTCATTTACAGCACCCCTTGCTCCTGTTTTTGCTTTAAATCCTTAATAATGTCGTCAAATGTTTCAAAGGGCACATATGGTACGCCCAGCTCCTGGCACTTTAAAGTCAGGTGCGAGCGGGAGTACACGAGGTCAGCAATTTTGGCTCCTTCAAAATCCGTCAGGCTGTCCCCGATCAAAATTCGATCGTACTGTTCGGCAGGGTACTGACGAATTACAGTTGTTTTGCACATACCGCAATCGTTTGTACACAGCTCCTGACAGGGATGAGGCCACGTAATTTCAATGTGATCGCCGGAAAAATCGGCTCCATTGCAGTAAACGTGATCCTGTGGAATGCCGAAAGGCTCCAGCAGGGGATCAATAAAGAAATCAATACCGCCGCTGGTGACAAAAAATTCAATATCCTGTTCCCGTACATAGTCCAAAAAACGGGCAAAGCCCTCGCGTATACCAGCTTGTCCAAGTACATAAGAGATGATTTCATCTTTTTGCGTCGAGGGCATCAGAGCGAACATCGCACCCACGCCTTCACGAATGGACGTCTGTCCGTTCACGATATTATGCATAATCGGCTCATAGCCCGACGGTTGAAAATGCTTCATAATGGCGACAATATTGTCGCTGTTCGTAATCGTCCCGTCAAAATCGCAAAAAATGACAGGTTTCTTCGCTGTACTCATCGTTCACCTCCCCATGTGTCGAGCGCGGATTGCAGTTCGGGGTGCGTGCGGGCGTATTCCGCCAGCGGCACAGCCTGACGCACAGCTTCAATCGCCTGCACAAAGGCGCGTCCGCCTGCTTCGGTGCCGAGCGGATGGCCGTGAATGCCGCCCCCGGCGTTAACGACAACATCTGTGCCGAAATCACGCACAATTAACGGCACCAGGCCGGGGTGAATCCCTGCGGATGGCACAGGCATGCTGGCCTTCAGCGGCAGCTCAGGGGTGATCAGCTCATCGCGGATCGCCATGTTTTCCTCCCGCGGCATCGTAACCGAGCCGTAAGGAGAAGGGAAGAGGACGAGGTCGGCTCCTGCCAGTCGCATGAGCTGACCGAGCAGCACCGATGCCGAAATACCATAATGCGGCGAAGGATAAGAAGCACCCGCCAACGAAGGGTGGGCTGCAATCGGCACCGAGATAGCGGGATCGCTGCTCAGTTCATGCAGCACATCGTAGCCGTAGGCCAGCACGTTGAACAGCAGGGCATTTGCGCCTGCGTCGATGGCCTTGAGGGCTTGCGCTTTGAGCTGTGAGGTTGATCCAGTTAAATTAGCTGCGTACAGCAGCTTTTTACCGGTTTCACGCTCAGCGGCTTCGGCGGCTTTGATGCAGACTTCGACGCGTTTTTCAATCGGCGTCAGCGTATTTTCAAATAAAATCTCGTCGTCCTTGATCAGATCGACGCCGCCCAGGGCTTGTCGGGTAAACTGCTCGCGCAGCTCGTCCAGATTAAGGCCAATCACCGATTTGAAAATGCTCATAAGCAGTGGACGGTCATACACGCCGAGCTGCTCACGCAAGCCGCTGATGCCGAACTTCGGCCCCGGAAAAGCGGAACGGAATGCTTCCGAGAAGCCCAGCTTCGTCAGCTTGATACGGCCGTCCATCGAAATTTTGCCGAAGACCGTCACCAGCAGTGCGGGAATGTCCCGGCTGAAATTGACATCCGGGTAAGCGATGGTCAGGTCGGCATACCGTTCACCGGGCCCTCCATCGTGAACGTCCACGGATTGAACCGAGCCGAGATGCTTTTGCATTGCGTCCCGCTTGGCTTGCGGAAGCTCGGTCCAGCTGCCCACCGTCATGCCGATGGCAATGGATTGGGCCTTTTTGTTAAAATCGGCTTTGTCATCGTATACCCGGTAGGTCGCCAAGCAATAGCTCATTCAATTCCCTCCTTTAGTACAGCTCCCATCTCACGGGATCGTTCAGCACAACGCTGTACCGCTGCAATTACCGTTTCGTAGAAATCGCCTTTGTCCAGCGTTTCCAACGCAGCTACCGTGGAGCCGTTGGGTGACATGATTTTGTGGCGCAGGGCAGAAGGCTCCTCCCCGGTTTGTTGTACCATGCGTGCCGCGCCAAGCGCGGTTTGCACCGCCAGTTCGTGCGCTTGCTCAGGAGTCAAGCCGCCACGGATTCCTCCAGCAATCATGGCTTCCATCAAGTAGTAGACATAGGCAGGGCCGCTTCCGGAAATCCCGGTCAAAACATCCATTTTCTCTTCTTCTATAACCGTCACCGTACCCACAGATTCGAATATCGTAAGTACGTTTTTACGCTGGTCTTCGCTAATCTCCTTAGAAAAGCTGATGCCTGTGGCTCCCAATCCAATTGAGCTGGATGTGTTCGGCATCGTCCGGGCGATGGGTTGCTTGCGACCGAGCAACGTTTGCATCGTACGAATGGACAGTCCGGCGATCACCGAAATGATCAACTGCCCATCTGACAGGAGCGGGCCGAGCTGTCCAAGGGCTTGTGCAGCATCTTTGGGCTTCATGGCAAGCACAATCACCGGAGAACGGCGCAGTAGCTCGGTTTTGGCGGCATCCTCGGTTTGGAACAACACCCCATATTGTTGTTGAAGTTCCTCCAGGCGAGCCTGATTGCTACGGTTGATGACGGTAATACCACCACGTTTGACAACGGAACGGGCCATCATCCCGCGAATAATAGCCTCTGCCATCGAGCCTGCTCCGAAAAACGTAATTTGCTCTTGAATTAAAGCCTTTGTTTGTGATTCACACATGGTTTCATAACCTCCAAGGATACGGATTGATAAATGATATTATTCCCTGATTTGTCCAGTGCCGTACACGCGATACTTGGTTGAAGTTAGCGCAGGCAGTCCCATCGGACCACGGGCATGTAATTTTTGCGTACTGATCCCAATCTCGGCACCAAATCCAAACTCAAAGCCATCCGTGAAGCGGGTGGAGGCATTGTGATATACGGCTGCCGCGTCCACTTCTTGCAGAAAACGTTCGGCATGAGCTTCATCTGCGGTCACAATACACTCCGAGTGCATCGTACCGTACCGGGCAATATGCTCTAGCACTTCGTCCAAATTGTCTACTACCTTGACGTTCATAATGTAATCATTATACTCGGTGCCATAATCCTCTTCCGTGGCTGGAACAGCCCAGGGAGCCAGTTTCCGTGTCCGTGCGCAGCCGCGCAGCTCGACCCCGGCCTCACGGAAGCGTTCTGCCAAACTCGTCAGATGTGCCTGTGCATAATCCGAGTGAACGAGCAGGGTTTCCATGGAGTTACATACGGACGGTCTTTGCACCTTGGCGTTCAGCGTAATGGCCTCAGCCATTTGTGTATCGGCCGTAGCGTCCAAATAGGTGTGGCACACACCAGCACCGGTTTCAATGACAGGTACAGTAGAATTCTGAACAACATTTTGAATAAGCGAGCGCCCGCCGCGTGGAATGATCACATCCAGCAAGCCGTTCAGCGTGAGCATTTCATTGACAGAGGCGCGGTCTGAATCTTCAATGAGCTGAAGCGCATCACGCGGTACAGCAGTTGTATCCAATGCCTGTTGGAGGACTTCAATGATTTTGCGGTTGGAAAATAGGGCAGCCGAGCCACCGCGCAGCACAACCGGATTTCCTGTTTTCAGACATAGGCCTGCAGCATCTACCGTCACATTAGGACGCGCTTCATAGATGATGCCGATGACACCTAGCGGCACACGTATTTTCTCAATACGCAGACCGTTTGGACGCTCGATATGCTCCAGCGTGTCACCAACCGGATCAGGCAGCTCCACAATTTGGCGTAAGCCTTCGGCGATGGCCCCGATACGGTCCTCGGTCAGCTTGAGGCGGTCGAGCAGCGATTCCGACGTTCCCAGTTCCCGTCCGCGCTTCAAGTCGTTTTTGTTCGCTGCAATCAGCTCTTCCGTATGATGTACCAGTGCTTCAGCCATGGCGAGCAGCGCTTCATTTTTTTGTACTGTCGTCAGTCGGTTCATGACCCCGGCGCTTTTTTTGGCCAAAGTCGCTTTGGCGTGTACTTCACTGAACTGGCTTTCATCTGTTGTGGTTGTGTTCGTCGTTAATTCACTCATGTTACGGCCTCCCCGCATTTATAATGTAATCCATTCATCCCTGTGAATCACCTCAAGCCGGTGAATGGGACCGATTTTGCCCACAACCTCGCCGCTTGGTAATCCTTGTACGCTTCGAAGCTGTCCATCGTCATAATTGACAATGCCGCGCCCCAATACCTTATTTTCTGGCCCCAGCACCTCAACGACATCTCCAGCATGAAAGCTGCCTTCCACGCACCGTACGCCAACGGGAAGCAAGCTATGACCACCGTTCACCAGCGCTTCCTCAGCTCCCTGGTCTACATGCACCGTGCCGAGCGGCGTCGACATGAAGCCAAGCCATTGTTTTTTCATCGGCAGGGAAGAGAGGTGGGTGTCAAAATAAGTCCCCGGCCCGTGTCCCTCCACGGCTGCATCCAAATCGCCGTCTGCGTTGACGCGTCCTACAAACACAGGCACACCGCCGCGTGTGGCGACTTTGGCAGCTTCGATCTTGGATCGCATACCGCCAGTCCCTACGGCTGACCCGGAACCTCCAGCCAATGCATAAATTTCCTCGGTAATCTCGTCGATGCGTTCAAAACGTACGGCGTTCGGATGCTTGCGCGGATCTGCCGTATATACGCCATCGGTATCTGTGATAATGATCAAATGCTGTGCCTTGACCAGATTGGCGACCAGCGCAGACAGCATATCGTTATCACCGAATTTCAATTCGTCAATCGATACAGTATCATTTTCGTTAAAGACCGGAATGACCTGCTGGCGCAGCAGTTCTTCCACAGTCATCCCAGCATTGTTCATCCGTTTTCGGCTCAAAAAGTCACTGCGTGTCAGCAGGATTTGTGCGCTCACCAGATCATAATCTCTAAAAGCCTGCTGATAGGCTTGCATAAGCAGCGCCTGACCTACGGCTGCCGCCGCTTGTTTCTCATGCAGCAGCTTGGGGCGAAACGGGTACCCGATCTCCCGAAACCCGGCGGCGACTGCCCCTGATGTAACCAGCAGCACTTCATGGCCCTTCGAACGAAGTCCGGCGATTTCGCGGGCAAAATAAGCAATGGCTTCCCGATTCAAGCCCCCCTCGACTCCGGTTAAGGAGCTGCTTCCGATTTTAATGACGATTCGTGTTGACAAGACGTCCACTTCCTTAATTTGTACTCTTTTTAATATACAAAAAAACTTTCATCCTTTGTATGCAAAGGACGAAAGTTTGTGCTTCCGCGGTACCACCTTCATTGATGATTCATGATCATCCCACTTGAAACCTGTTAACGGCAGGAACCGCCTGACTGTGCAGGGCGCTCGGGGATAGGAGTTGGGAGAGGGTCCAGGTAAATTCTTGCAGCCTATCGGAATTTACTCTCTGAACAGGACGGGTCTCTCTTAATAGTCCCTTCAACACGCTAAATGATATAGGTAACTAAATGATATTGGTAACAGAATACCATGAAAAGGTCGGGTTTGGCAAAGAAGTTGTAGCTGGAAAATACGGCTTAGCCAAACAGGCTCAGCTTGCCAATTCGTTCAACCGCCTCGCTCAGTCGAGCTTCCGAGCTTAGCAACCCCGCCCGCACATATCCTTCGCCGCCGTTACCGAAGCCGATCCCTGGAGCGACAGCCACCTTGGCTTCCCGCAGCAGCAGATCGGCAAAGGAAGCTGAGGTATAACTCTGCGGCACGGGCAACCAGCTAAAAAAGGAACCGCTTGGACGCGTCGCCTTCCAGCCTATTTGCCCAAGTGCATCATAAAAAGCGTTGCGGCGCGATTCATAGCGTGCAACCAGCTCGCCCACGCAGTCCTGCGAGGATGTCAGAGCGGTTGCCGCCGCTGCCTGAATGCCGCCAAACAGGCTTACATAAATATGATCCTGTAGCAGATTAATCATCGAGATAATTTCGGCATTGCCGAGCGCGAAACCGACCCGCCAGCCCGCCATATTGTACGTTTTGGACAGGGTATAAAACTCAATACCTACGTCCTTGGCACCCTCGGCCTGAAGAAAGCTCACCGGACGTTCGCCGTCAAAACCTATAGCGCCATAGGCAAAATCACTGGCCACCACAATGCCGTTACGCTTCGCAAATTCAACCGTTTCCTCATAGAAGGAAAGAGGCGCGGTGGCTGAGGTCGGATTATTCGGATAATTGAGGAACATCAGCTTGGCTCGGCGGCGGTCTTCCTCGGAAATAGCCTCATAATCGGGCAGAAAACGGTTCTCTTCCTTTAATGGGAGAAAGGACATTTCCGCTTTAGCCAGGGCTACGCCAGACCAGTAATCCGGATAGCCGGGATCAGGTACGAGACACACATCGCCGGGATTGAGTAAAATTTGCGGTAGCTGCACCAAGCCTGTTTTTCCGCCAAACAGGATGGCGACCTCAGTTTCCGGGTCGAGTGTCACACCGTAATCCTCCTGATAGCGCTGTGCAACGGCTTCCTTGAGAAAGCTGTAACCGCGAAAAGGTGAATATTTATGATATAGCGGGTTATCCGCTGATTCTTGCAAGGCTTTTACAATATGAGGTGGCGTAGGTGTATCCGGGTTCCCTTGCCCGAGATTAATGACATCATGCCCTGCCGCAATTTCACGGTTTACATTTTGTACGAGTGTGGCAAAAAATTGAGTGGGCAATTGCTTCATCACATCAGCGGAGGGGATGGAAAACTTACTCATCATTTCACACGACCTTTTGGAATAGTTTGAGGATTAATTTATCACGATTTAACCAAGTTGTATAGAGGGGATTGGGCTTATGCGGTTGCGTGGCCGAGCCTGATCGGGCTATGATGGGAGAAAATGCCGGACAAGCGCTCACCGGAAGCTCCGGTTCACAAGGAGGATGAACGATTTTGACGTATCATGAAGCTCAGCCGTTCAGTGTTGCACTCATACAAGCTCATATTGAGCTGGGGAATCCCACGGAAAACCGCAGTCATATTCGTACGTTAATGGAACAAGCGGTGACAGCCGAATTAAAGCCGGACCTGATTGTACTGCCGGAAATGTGGAACACGGGGTATGCGCTGGATCGCATTCATGAGCTGGCGGATCAGGAAGGAGCGGAAACCCGCGAATGGATATCGGCATTCGCTTCTACTCATCAGGTGAACGTGGTGGCCGGATCTATCGCGGAGAAGAAAAGCGACGGTCATGTGTACAATACGATGCTCGTTTTTGACCGATCCGGTGCAGAGGTTGCTTCGTATTCCAAGATTCATTTGTTCCGGCTTATGGACGAAGAAAAATATTTGCAGCCTGGCGAGGAAAAGGTTTTATTCACGCTGGATGGAGGGATTCAGGCGGGTGCGTCGATCTGCTACGACATCCGTTTTCCCGAACTAGCCCGCAGTTTGGCCCTGTCTGGCGCAAATCTGCTTATCGTACCTGCGGAATGGCCACATCCCCGTCTTCATCACTGGCGTACGTTGCTGACTGCACGGGCCATTGAAAATCAAATGTACGTCATCGCCTGTAATCGGGTAGGACGCAGTGGAGATACGGATTTCTTCGGGCATTCTCTCATTATTGATCCGTGGGGAGAAATCATTGCCGAGGGCGGAGAGCAGGAGGATATCATCACAGGAACAATTGAGTCAGCCTTGGTGCAGGACGTGCGTGGGCGCATACCGGTGTTCGAGGACCGTCGTACATCTCTGTATGATCTGTAATTTGGCAACCTTTAATCAGAAAGGAAACGTTCATGCTGAAGGAACGCATTGAATTTTTGTGTAAAAAGAAAAACCTGTCCCGTAAGGAGCTGGTGGACGGGCTGGTGACCCCCGCACATTTTGCGAATATTCTGGCTGACCGTTACCCGTTGGCCGAAGATTTGGCCGAGCAAATCGCTGAGCGTCTGGGTGTAAATCCGTCCTACCTGCTGCGTGCAGACGCAGAGGATGAGGAGACGCTGGCTACAGCGGAAATGATTTTTACGGAGCTGTCCAAGCTGGCTAATCCCGCCACGGAAAGCTTTGTGGATCAGTTGGAGGATCGCAACGACTCGCTTGTGGTGGAGATGACCACTTATTTGATGAAGGCGGTCTATTTTCAGCAGTTAAATGATCCGACGGCTTATGAATATTTGCATCAGTCCTATTTGAATTTTTATTTGGAGAAGTTTGGGCGTTCGGATGAGGTGGAGCTGCCTGCACCGTTGAAAAAAGCAATTTTATTTTATAAAATCCAGTATTTCAGATCCAAAAATCATTATTATGATGTACTGAATAACGTTACACAGCTAAGCCGTCTGGTGGAAGAGGGCACGGAAAACTGGCTGAACGCGCAAAATATAATGATGGAAGCCTGCATTCAGGTCAAACAATTTGATCAGGCGAAGCAGGTATTCGAGCAGACGATGAGAAGGGTGTACGATGATCGGCTTTTTCACCGTTTGACGGGCTTGTATGTGGCTTACAGCGGGTATTGCTTTGCTATGGGTTCCGTACAGGAAGCGTTGTTAACGCTGTCTATGGCGGAGGCCAATCTGGTCTATTTGGAAAATGCGGCGGATATGCTTACAACCATCTTGAACAATCGGATTATTATGCTGGCGTCGATTGGCGAGCTGGATAAGGCATTGGAGGAAGTGGCGCGTTTTGAAGCGTTGGTTAGCCGGGAGCGGGAGGAAATGCAGCAGCTGATGCGGCCCGTGACACTGGTGTACCGCTGCGAAATTGCGTTTACCCGCAAAAACTGGGGACTGCTGTCACAGCATCTGGACCAACTGCGCCAAACCAGCCTGACGACGGATCAGCAGATGGGGCTTTATTTCTATGAAAGTCAGTTGGCGCTTGCCAAAGGAGATCAGGACGCTTTTTGGACGCATGCCCTGGAATGCTTGCCTTATTTTGAAGCTTTACAGCATCCGGGTCGGCTTGAACAATTGTATGAGACGCTCGCGGTTCTATCCGAGGACAGTCGTCGCTATAAGGAATCTTCGGCGTATTATCGGAAATTGGTCTATCTTTTGCGCAAAAAATAGCCTGAAATCACTCGCTTTTCACAAAATAGTGGGCTGATCGAGCGAAAGAATGCTTCAAATTGCGCAAAGTTTTGTGTAAAGCATCCCATTGTTCAAAAATCAACCGGAAAAATCCAGGTTAAAACTCCTGTTTTTCCGGTTTGTTTGTATGCTCCAAAACGTATTGTGATGCCGGATAGGGCCCCATATACTGAATACATAAGGATCGACAATACAAAAAACGAGGTGCAACTACATGATGAACTTTTTCGGTAAAAAGAAAAAACAAAAGGATGCTTTGGAGCAAGCAGATCAATTGATGAATAAAGGCTTGTCGGGATTGTTTATGAAGGGTTTTGTACCCAAAGAGCATCGCGAGCAGATCAATCAAAGTCTAAACTCGGCAAAGCAGGCTCAAATGGCAGCTAACGGAGGCTTGGCGATGGCGGCGACTGCGGTTGTCATTTCCGTGACAGATACCGGGAAGCTCGTGAATTTTGACCCGATTGTTGTGCTCGCACTGGATGTAACGGAAGCCAACGGCAACAGATACCAAAAGACACTGGAAACGCTCGTATCCAAACTGCAAATTCCACGTACGGGTGATACGGTCGGCCTCGGCAGCAATCCCGCTAATCCGTCCGAACTGATATATATGGGTTTGGTCACAGCCTAATTGATTGAACATCTACAAGCTTAATTACAAAAATTCACATGGAAAACGAAGTAGTCGGAATAGTGCTGTACAAGCGAAGCGGTTGCTTTTGTCCCCTGATTAGAGGTTTTATTCAAGAAGTCCAGGGGGCGGTGGCGATGGGAAGCACTATCCGACTGCGAAGTGGCATCATAGGTAACTTTTAAGCTCAGCTTATATAGATGATAAAAAAGGGGGGTATGAACGATGAAAGGGTTTTTGACTATGATTGGGGTACTGCTGGTATTTGGTGTAGGGTTCTCGCCTTTCTTGGCCGACTATTTATGGGATGACCCGTTTCTGATCATGGAATCTCCGTGGTTTAAGCCGTTGATCTTCACAGGGTTTGCCCTTATTTTTCTACCTAGCATTTTAAGTGTGTTTTTTGGAGGCGGTAAAGTCAAAAATGGGGTTTCCGGTGTAGGAATCATCACGAGTATTCAGCAAACAGGCATTTGTGTGAACGATCAGCCGCAGGTGAAGCTCGGACTGACCGTAACCAAGCATGGGGAAGACAAATATGATACCACTTTGACGACGATTATTCCTTTGACCTCCATGGCTCAATTTCAGCCTGGGATCATCATTCCGCTGGTCGTATCGGAGAAAGACAAAATGAAGGTGGGCATTGACCTGAACGGCCAGGTTTCACAGTCGGATTTGCAGGCACTATTGAATGAGCAGTTGGTGAAGCAGGGCGTATCGCCTGAGCTGATGGAAATTGCCAAAACAGGTGAGCAAGCGTATGCGAAGGTGCTGGATGTTACACCGCTGGGCGAAGCGGGGCCTAACAAAATCAAGCTTCAATTTACACTGAGTGTAACAAAAAGCAATGGCGACACATTTAAGGTAACCATACAAAAGGATATTTTCTCTTCCCAACTCTCCAAGCTACAGCAGGGAAGCATTATAGAGGTTATTTATTCACCGCAAGATCCATCGAAGCTGGTCTTTAAGACACAAGCGAATGAAGCGGACGTACAGCAAGCGTTTGGTTCTTCCCGATAAAAAAATATTACTGTTCCTGTTTCAGATACAGACCATAGGTGTATTATAATAGTATCCCGACACCAGGAGGTTGATAACGATGGATAACCAAAGTAGATCCGAACTGGCGAATAGGGATGGCCTGTCACGGCCGAGAGGCTTAAATAGACAGGTTGTCGGCAATAATCACGAAATGGGCTATGATCAGGATAAAAGTCCACCAGATTCAGGGCGACCTTGATCACGATAAGGCGAGGACAGGCACTTTGGGATCACACAGCACATTGGAACTGAGGTAGGATATTCTTGGGAAACCAGGGCATGAGACCTTATGGAAAGAAGTGATGCGGGATGGATAAAGTGGAGTTTCCGAGCAAGGTTAAGGTAATCAGGCGAGGCTGACATGGATTCAAGGGAACATGAAATAAGGTTCGTTGAAACCAGGTGGAGCAGCATAGCAACATTGTAATCGAACCTAATGGAACTGAACATTAAATGTGTAATGTATAGGGGTGTAGCCCCGGGACCGTCTTCTTCTCTGGCTTTGGCTGGGGAGGAAGACGGTCTTTTTCGCGAGAACTACTTTTGGGAAAGCTGTTTGACCGTTTCGCGGAAAGTTTCAATAAAAGCCTCGGCGGCTTTGGATAAATAACGCCCATTCCGATACGCAATAGCCAGCGTGCGGCTTGGTGTCGGTTCAGCCAGTGGCAGCAATGCCGGAACAAACTCGCTGCTGGCAGCCCGGGCGATAAAACGAGGCACAAGTGTCACTCCCATCCCTGTCGCTACGAGCGATTGGAGGGTTTCCATATTAGTGCTTTCAAACACCACATTCGGCTCAAAGCCCGCTTGATGGCACAAGTCCATCGTCAGCTTTCGGAAGCCTTGCCCTTTTTTCAGGACGACAAACGGTTCGTCTTTCAGCTCTTCCAGATGCACTGGCTGAGGCTGGTCACCGTTTTTGCGCAGAGCCAGCGGGTGACCCGGGGGAACAGCGAGATCAATGCATTCTTCACCGATAGGCACATAGGAAAGTGTCGGCTCTACTAACGGGAGAGAAAGCAGGCTGAGATCGGTATCGCCGCTGGCTGTTTTTTTCTCCAGATTCATGGATGAATCCTCGACCAAAACAATTTCAATGTCCGGATGAGCTTTTTTAAATACAGGCAACACATGTGGAAGCAAATGGGAACCCGTGATAGGCATACTGCCGACGACGACCTTCCCTTTGCGCAGCTGAGAAATATCGTCCATTTCCTGCCGGAGCTGCTCGACTGCATCGACGATCTTTTTCGCTTGTTCCACAAAGCTTGCTCCTGCATGCGTTAATTCCACCGCGCTTGTATTGCGTTGAAATAGCAGGACTCCTAGCTCTTTCTCCAGCTTGGACAATTGCTGGCTCAGGGAAGGCTGAGCAATGTGCAGTTTTTCCGCTGCACGTGAGAAGTTCTTTTCCGCTGCAATTTGCAGGGTGTATTGAAGCTGTCTGAATTCCATCGAATTTTGGACTCCTTTTATCATCGTATCTTATAAGATTTACCTATTACATCATAGAGTGATTATACAATATTTCAATCAAAATCCCAATCCCAATCCCAATCCCAATCCCAATGAGCTCCATGTGTCACAATTTTTATATAGATGAAGCGTTTTTTCACAAATAGAGTCTTTTCTGACGAGCGATGGGGAGGATGCAAGCTGGAAAATCCCTATGCTTACTTTTATCTATGAATTTTTAAATTATGGTATTTAATTCTGTTTGACATGGCAAATGGGTTCATCCATAATACTATTCATATTAAAACAATATGTTTTATTGGAGAAAAGGGGAAAATGGGATGTCTAAACTTATTGTATCTTTTAGGAAGCCGTTATTGGTTGGATCTTTAGTACTTCTTTTATTGGTTCTCGTGGCAGGATGCTCCGGCTCCAAAAATGATGCAGGTCAAAATACAAACGCAACTCCTAATCCAAGCAAAACCGCTGATCAAGCCGCAGAAGGGGGAACCTTTACATATGGTCGCCCGGCTTCCGTAACCTCGTTTGATTTGCATAATCAGATTACATCCAATAATGCTTTTACTATCGACAAAGTATTTGAGCCGCTGGTCGCCTTTAACAGTGATGGAAAGATTGTGGATTGGCTTGCAGAGTCGCACAGTATAAGCGCAGATGGTTTAACCTATACTTTTGTTTTACGCGATGGCTTGAAGTTTTCAAACGGAACCGGAGTTACTGCCAAGGATGCGGTTTTTTCAATTCAGCGTCATTTGAATGTAGGAGGTCCTCTTGCAATAGCTGCACAGGTGGCTTCGCTTTCGGCTAAAGATGAAAAAACACTTGTAATTAAGCTTAAAGCGCCGTATACGCCGTTTATTTCTGAACTCTCAAACTTTTCCAATGGTATCCTTCCAAAGGATTTCGGCGGGGTCTCGGAAAAAGAATTCTTCAAGAATCCGGTCGGTACCGGTCCCTTCGTCGTTAAAAAATGGGATTCTGCCGGTGATCTTACTTTCAGCAAAAATAAATACTATTGGCAGAAAGGCAAGCCCTATATCAATGAACTTGTCTACAAGCTCATTGAAGATGACAGCCAAGCGATTAACCAGCTGAAGGCTGGCGCGATTGATGCTATTGAGTCTGTAGCTCTTGAAAATGTAAATGAATTAAAACAAGGTACGGATACCAAGGTGGCGACCAATGGAAGCTGGGTGACAGAGCAATTGTTCTTCAATACCCTGGACAAACATTTTTCGGATGTGCACGTTCGCCGTGCGCTAGCGTTGGCACTTGACCGTAATGGATTGACCAATGCGGTTACCTTTGGTTTCGCAAAGCCAGCCAATTCGCTTTTGCCGCCAGCCATTCCCTACAACACGAACGATACGATTAAAGCGCTCAGCTTTGATACAAACGCTGCCAAAGCAGAGCTTGCAAAATCAAAGTTCCCTAATGGGTTTTCTACAAAATTGCTCATTGCCTCTGGAAACAACTCAAGAACTCAGGAGGCACAGATTATTCAGGCGGCCGCCAAAACGATCGGCATAGACATTCAAATCGAATCTGTTGAGTTGGCCTCATTCCGCGAGCGTTTCTTTGCCTATGATTTTTCGGCAATGATCAACAGCGGACAAGCGGATTCTCCAGAAGCCAACTCGATCCTCGCTTTCCAGACAGACCCGGAAGGCTTTAGCAAGTCGTATTGGACTCATTACACGAACAATGAAGTTACCAAGCTCCTGCACGAGGGGCAAAAAACACCTGATGGGGAAGAACGTGCGGGAATTTACGCCAAGCTTCAACAAATCCTTGCAGATGAGGTGCCTTACATCCCGCTTTATTATCCGGATATTCTGAAAGGTGTTCGTTCTTCCATTGATGGCCTGATCGTGCTTCCCAATAACAGCGTTCGTTTTGAAGATGTACGTGTGAAGGGTAATTAGATTCTTGACGGCCCACAATTTATTTAAAAAGTCTGCCGGATTGTCTGCAAATCTAACTTCCCCACACAAATGGCTTGTGCGCGCTATGATAAGAGCGGCATCAGTAGTCATCTGTGTGGTGGTGGCAGTCTTCTTCATCATAAGGCTGGTGCCGGGAGACCCCGCCAAAATGATTCTGGGGGAATACGCCACAGCTGAGGCTATTGAGAGTATGCGTCATAGGTTGGGGCTGGATCGTTCTCTTTGGGAGCAGTTTATAGGCTTTGTGCACAATTTCTTTACACACGGTGATACCGGCGTTTCGATTGTTTTTGAGACTTCTTCAAGAGAGTTGATTGCAGAGCGCGCTCCCGTGACGCTGCTGCTCATTGCAATGACCTGTCTTTTTGCCATCATTGTTTCGCTGGTGCTGGCCACCCTTGCGGCAACACATAAAGACGGACTGCTTGATCATATTATACGCATCTTGCCTGCTGTAACGCTCGGTATGCCAATTTTTTGGGTTGGACTGCTACTGATTCTGGTATTTAGCGTTCGGCTTCGCTGGTTTCCCGTTGGGGGAGTCGGCGAGGGTTGGCTTGGAATCTTGTACAGTCTCGCCCTTCCTGCGATAACTGTCGGATTGTCGCAAATTCCCTCCCTTGTTCGTTCTTTAAGAGCGCAGATGCTGGAAGTACTGGAATCGGATTTTGTTGTGACCTTGAAGGCTGCGGGAATCCCCGCCCGGGTTATACTGGTAAAGCATGTCCTGCGCAATTCTGCTCTTCCCGCGCTTATGCTTCTTGGCGTAAATATTGCCTACCTGATGGGCGGCACGTTGGTAATTGAACAGGTTTTTGGCCTCAAGGGTATCGGAAGCCTGTTATTTTCAGCCATTTCAAACCGGGATTTTCCTGTGATACAGGGGATTGCTCTTTATTGTGCGATATCTGTGGTCATCATCGGCTTCGTGATTGAGGTTGCTTCTGGGTATCTTGATCCCAGGACGAAAGGAGAACAATGAAACGCACGCAATTAGATCTTCAGATTCAGAAGGCCGGCAGGAGCAACAGCTCATGGGGAAAAATACTAAACACTCCATCGCTTATATGGGGCAGCATTATGTTTGCGTTACTCATAGGTATTGCAGTGTTTGCGCCTTTTATGAGTCCCTACCAGCCTTCTGATCAAAATATTTCGGCAACTTTACAATCCCCTTCGTCTGCACACTGGCTGGGAACCGATCAACTGGGGCGTGATTTGTTTACACGACTGATCTATGCCGCACGGACTGATTTGAAGATCATGGTGCTGGCAGAGATCATCCCTTTTTGTATGGGGGTGTTTCTGGGGATGCTTGCCGGGTATTACGGTAAATGGGTAGACACGATTATCACGCTTTTGACCGATACGTTTATTGCGTTCCCTTTTTATTTGATTGTCATTATCGTGGCGTTTGCAAGCGGTGCGGGTGAAAAGGGGATATATATTACGTTTGCTCTCGTTGGTTGGATCGTATACGCTCGTGTGGTCAAGGGTCTTAGCGCATCCTTTCGCAAGCAGGAATGGATAGCCGCTGCCAAGACACTGGGAATCCCGAATATTAAAATCATACTGCGCCATCTTCTGCCGAATGTGCTACCGCAAGCAGTGGTAGTGCTTATGACGGATATGGCTGTTCTGCTTGTGGCCATTGTTACGCTAGGCTATCTCGGTATTGGTATTGCGCCGCCAACTCCGGATTGGGGAACGATGATTTCTGATGGGCAGCCCTTTATATCTACAAAGTGGTGGCTTTCAGCCATCCCGGGCTTTGCGGTGGTATATACGGGGATAGCCTTATCCCTTGTGGGCGATGGGCTGGCAGATATATGGAGAAGAAAATGAATGCTATGAATCCAATTTTAGAAGTGGAAAATTTGTCGCTCAGGACGCGATCGAATCATCAATTGGTCACCGATGTGAATATTACAGTTGAAGCGGGCGAAAGCATAGGACTTGTGGGGGAATCCGGATCGGGAAAATCACTCACCCTGCGCTCCATCATAGGGTTGCTTCCCTCCGGTATTGAACAAGTTGGCGGGAATATCAGGAGCAATGGCAGATGCGCAATGATTTTTCAAGACCCGATAGGGGCACTTGACCCTCTTTGCCCGGTGGCCCGGCAGCTTGCCGAGGTTGTGTACTACAGGCAAAAGGTGAGCCGGAAGGTCGCGCGTACAATAGCTTTGGAACTGCTTGAAATGCTTGGTCTTCCCGATTCCTTAAAGCATACTGACCGTTACCCCCGCCAGCTTTCAGGCGGCCAGTGCCAACGTATTGTTATTGCGATGGCTTTGGCGTGCAAGCCGCGCATCCTTCTTTGTGATGAGCCAACAACGGCGCTTGATGTAACGGTTCAACGGCAAATCCTTGACGTTATTTCACGTCTTCAAAAGGAGTTGGGTTTTGCCATGGTGTTTGTTACGCACAATCTTGCCGTAGCTGCTTCGATGTGCTCAAAGCTTTGCGTTATGAAAGAGGGAAGAATCATAGAACGGGGAGACACTTTGCCCCTTTTACAAAACCCGCAAAATCCGTATACGCAGATGCTGATAAGCTCAGTGCTTCCTCTCCCGGATCTTGAAAGGAGCGCCGATTGATGAAAACAGCCTTGCGGATAGAAAATATAACGGTTGCTTATGGTAAGTTCACCGCGCTTGATCAAGTAAGCCTGGAGCTGCAGGAGCGTACCACGCTTGGTCTTGTGGGAGAATCGGGTTCAGGAAAATCTACCCTCGCGCGGGTAATAGCCGGGCTGATCGTCCCGGATGAGGGCCGGATCATGCTGGGTTCTCAGGTATTGGGCAAGCGACGGAGCCGGGAGCAGCATAAAAGGATACAAATGGTTTTTCAAAATCCGGATTCCTCGCTAAATCCAAAGCATACGATCAGGCAAATCCTTGCCGAAGCCTTGCTTTTTCACAAGATTGTTGACCGCGCTCAAGTGGACAAGAGATGTAGGGAACTGCTTACACGTGTTCACATCGATGAAAGCGCCCTTGGCAGATTCCCTCACGAATTTTCCGGCGGTCAGCGTCAGCGGATAGCGATTGCCCGCGCATTAAGCGTTGAGCCAAGCATACTTATCGCAGATGAACCAACGAGCGCACTGGATGTTTCAGTACAACGGAGTATGCTTGAACTGTTGAGCACACTCAAATCGGAGCTTAATCTTACGATGCTTTTTATCTCTCATGACCTGGGAGTTATCCATGCGATAAGCGATATTGTTGCTGTAATGCGGCAGGGGAAGCTGGTTGAGATTAGCCCTAAAGAGAAATTCTTTTCTCATCCTGAAACGCTCTATAGTCGTGAGCTTTTGTCCGCTGTACCCAAGATGCCAATATCCCATTCTGCAGGAGGTATTTATGAGTCGAAATTATAAAGGATTTGTACCTCTTACAATATCGGAGTTTAATACGTTAACTAACCTGCTCGCCAAACTCCTGTCCACCCAGGAATCACCAGTCATCATACCGGGCGAGGCGATCCTGGGAATCGAGGCCATAGCAGCAGGCATAGCTGCGCCCAACCGTACAATTCTAAACATTGTGACAGGTCCCTATGGAACGATCTTCGGGAACTGGCTTGCGCGCGGCGGAGCAGAAGTTATTGAACTTAAAACTTCTTTTGATGAAGTTGTAACCGTAGATGAAGTCGCCGCAGCGATTGAACGATATAACCCATGCGCGCTTTCTTTCGTGCAGGCGGAAGTAGTCACAGGAGGCTCCAATCCAACAAGGGAAATATTGGAGCTTGCGCGCCGGTCAAACCTCATAACCGTGATAGATTCAGTGTCGGCAATCGGGGGCGAACCGGTGCTGATGGACGAGTGGGGAATTGATTTTGTAGCTGTGGGTGCGCAAAAAGCATTAGCCGGCCCTAACGGGATCAGCGCTGTGGGGATTTCTTCACGTGGTTGGGAGTTTCTGGCCTCCAACAAAAATGCGCCGCGCAATTCCATTCTGTCTTTGCTTGACCTAAAGCGTTCTCATGATAGTGCGACTCCCTTACGGGTTCCTCCCAACATCCCTGTTTTGGAAGCCCGGGCGCTTATAGAGGCCTTAAAGCTTATTGAAGAAGAAGGTCTGGAAGCGGTCAACCGCCGTCATCGTTTAACTACGTCCGCTGCAATTGCTGGCATTACAGCCTTGGGCCTTGAACCGTGGCAGCGGAACAAAGACAGCTACTCAACGTTGACTACAACGGTTCGGATTCCTCAAGGCGGCCATTTCAATATCGAACAGCCCATAGGTATTGTCGCTCCCGGAGACGGAGAATTGCATCATAAACTCTTACGCATTAACCATTTTGGAGCGAAGGCAAATCAGCAAAGCGTTGAAGAAGCCATCCTGACGCTTGCAGAGCTTATGCATCAAGATCCTGATCATGCGCTGGCGGCCCAAAGGTCAATCTGGGGGAATAAAGATGGGAAATAACATTCAAAAACAGCTAACATATCATAATATATTTGTGGCCGGGATTGATGGGAAACGATTCGATATTACGATCAGCAATGGTCGTTTTTCGTCCATTGCAGAGTCCGTATCTCCGTATGCGCAACAAAATAGTCCAGATGGCGACTTATGGATCAGCCCCGGCGTAATCGATCTTCATACGCATTTGGCATGGACGGATTTTGATCATTCTGACCAGGAGAAGCGCGATAAACTGGAGATAGAAGTGTTACAGGCGCAAGCCTTTGAGGCCACTCTCCGGGCTGGAGTGACTTCAGTGCGTGATGCAGGCGGGCTTTTGCCAAGCACTGTTCAGCATATCAGTCAGCATTATAGCCAGCCTTTAAGAGTTTACACCTGTGGTGATATGCTTGGAGTCGGAGATGCACGAGGTCTTAAGCATTTAGAACGGCGGGTAACAGAAATTAAGAATTCCGGGGCAAGCTGGATTAAGATTCTTGCAACGGGGGGGCTAGGGGCGTCGCCAGATACAGTGCTGAACCCGATTTTTTCTGAGGAAGAATTCTCTTTTATTGTGCGCAGCGCCCATGCACGCAACCTGAAAGTCATGGTTCATACCTGGGGCGGACCTACTGTAGACTGGTCTATTGTCGCTGGTGTGGAATCTATAGAGCATGGAATGTATTTGACCGAGGCTCAGGCCAACCGGCTTGCGCAATCCAGGACAGTCTTTGTGCCTACTGCTTCCATCTATCGTATTGCAGCAGACCCGTCTGGAGTTCTTTCACTCGACAGGGAAATTTGTGATCGCGCCGCCCGCGCCGCCGAAGCCCACCCTAAAGCCGTTAGCTATGCCAAAAGAGCAGGCGTACGAATTGCGTTCGGTACAGATTTTGCCACACCTTCGTTACATGGACGCAACCTCGAGGAATTAGACACACTCATAGACTGTGGATTAAGTCGAAAAGAGGCCTGGCAGGCTGCCACGGAGTTCGCCGCTGAAATTTTGGGATATGGGGACAGATTGGGACGTATAAAAGAAAACTACACTGCAGATACAATCCTTTTTAATGCTGATCCATATAAGTCACAAAACGCCAAAGCACTGCGTGAAAGTATCGTATCGGTAATTACAGGGGCAATTTGAGTGAGACCAATACTCCAGAGAGCATCTTTAATGGTGCTCTCTTTGCTTGTTCAGTTTCTGAGAAACTGAAGATTAGGAGCAAGCCATTCTCTGGCCCTGCTTTGGCCTAAGCAGCGCAGGAGTGCTATCCTGAATACAGGAACGCAGATGCTTTTCCATTTTCCGGCTGTCCCTAGCCTTCAATTTGTATGTCAAGCACTGATTTTGGTTTTGAACCTTTAATATAGTTAGACAATTCCCTTAACATTCTCCTGACAAAATATGATTAATCTTAGTTCTGGTTGTACAATAAAGTTTCTGGGAGGAAATTGAATGTTAAAATGTTGGGGGATACATACGAAAAAATCGGTGGCTGCACTTGTAGCGGCGACTATGATGTTAGCAGTAAGCAGCGGAACGGCGATGGCAGTCGAAAAGGACACGTCGATTAAAAATGTAATTATTCTCATTCCGGACGGTATGGCTAATGATGCCACTGCACTGGCTAGATGGTATAAAGGTTCTTCCTTAACGTTAGACAGCATGGCAAGTGGCATGGTGCGCACGCATTCTGCGGATGCTCCGATTGCGGATTCCGCTCCGGCGGGTACTGCTTTTGCCACAGGACACAAATCGCACACGGGCTATGTAGGCGTCCTTCCGGACGAAGCGACCATGCCTGGACAACAAGCGATTGCAGCGGGTGACGCCAAAAAGCCCGTAGCTTCCATTCTAGAGGCTTCCAAGCTGGCGGGGAAATCGACCGGGATTATTGCTACCTCGGAGATTATGCATGCCACTCCGGCTGATTTCACCGCCCATTATCCTGATCGTAAAAATTATGATGCACTCAGCATGCAGCAAGCCTATAACGGGGTTGATGTAGTCTTGGGTGGAGGCGGCAAGTTTTTGGAGGCAGCCGAACGTAAGGACGGCCAAGATTTGGTCGCTCAGATAAAAGACCAGGGCTATGATTATGTCACGACACCTGAAGGATTGAAAAACTCTACTTCCAGCAAGTTGTGGGGTAGCTTCTCTCCAGAAGCCCTCGCGTATAACCTGGATCGTGATGCATCCAAGGAACCTAGTTTGGCCGAAATGACAACCAAAGCGATTGATGTGTTGTCCAAGAACGACAAAGGCTTCTTCCTGATGGTAGAAGGCAGTAAAGTGGACTGGGCGGCACATGCAAACGATCCGACGGGGATTATCAGTGACGTACTTTCGTTTGACGATGCTGTGAAGGTCGCTTTGGACTACGCCAAGCAAAACCAAAATACCGTTGTTGTAGCAGTAACAGATCACGGAAACGGTGGATTGACGATTGGCAGCAGCAATACAACAGGCAATTATGACAAAACGCCATTAGCTTCTTTTATTGATCCGCTGAAAAAAGCGAAGCTGACAGGTGAAGGCTTGGAAGCCAAGCTGAATGCAGATCGCAGCAACATTAAAGAAGTGCTGTCCACGTATTTTGGCATTACGGATCTGACAGATGAAGAAGTAAAAACGATCAAAGATGCCAAAGAAGGCAGCATGAACTATGCGGTCGGACCGATCATTAGCAAACGCGCAAATATTGGCTGGACTACAGGGGGTCATACGGGTGGTGATGTTGTACTGTACACGTATGCGCCGAACGGGGATCGTCCATCAGGCGTGATCGACAACACGGATGTCAATAAATACATGACACGTGTGCTCGGACTGGATTTGGAGACCGTGAGCAAGCAATTGTTTGTTCCTGCAAAAACTGCTTTTGAAGCAAAAGGTGCCAAGTTCACTGCGGACACGAAGGTGATTACAGTGACGAAGGGCAGCAACAAGCTGGAGCTTCCGGTATACAAAAATATCGCCACGTTGAATGGTAAAAATACAGCACTGAACGGTGTTGTCGTATATAACGGCGTTGATTACTTTGTACCACAGCAGGCGGTTGATTTGATTCAATAATAAACATGATTAGAGCTGTTTCTTCCATAGAGGAGGAGACAGCTTTTTTTGTTGCGGTAAATATGTATTTTTTGCGGCAGATGCTGGAGTTTACATTCAGAAAATGGGATTTTTTGTGAAGCTAGTCACGTTCTATTCCCACCGATGTTGCTAGAATAATACATGTACGGTACAAGCTGCTGACGACGTTGAGTCCAGAGGGACAAGGGAAGAAGGGATGAGTCACGGACGAATTATTACTGCGTCTGGCTGACGGCAAGGAATGGACGCATACGGAAATGACGGAGCTGCTGGCACGTCTGGAGGAAGAACCGACGGTGCGGGCACAGTTACGAAAATTGGCAGCTCGCATCAAAATGGAGCGTTACGGCAAAGGTGTTTTTTTACGTGGATTAATTGAATTCTCCAGCATATGTCGTCAGGACTGCATGTATTGCGGGCTGCGTGCCTCGAATAAACAGGCGGATCGCTATCGTTTGCGACCGGAAGAAATTTTGTCCTGTTGCGCGGAGGGGTATGAGCTGGGATATCGGACCTTTGTACTGCAAAGCGGCGAAGATTACTGGTTCACGGCAGCACGGCTGGCGAAGCTGATCCGGGAGATCAAAAGCCGTTTTACCGATGTGGCGGTTACATTGTCTATTGGTGAACGGGATGATGAAACCTATGAGCTACTATACGAGGCGGGGGCGGACCGCTTTTTGCTACGGCATGAGACAGCTTCACCGCATTTGTACGCCAAGCTGCATCCGACGATGACGATAGAAAGCAGGCGCAGTCGACTGCTGGCGTTGCAGCGAATCGGATTTCAGATCGGGGCTGGATGTATGGTGGGGTTGCCCGGACAAACGAACAGTGATTTGGCAGACGATTTGGTCTATTTGCACAGCTTGTCGCCGGATATGATCGGGATTGGACCGTTTTTACCGCATAGCAACACGCCGCTCCGGGATGCCGGTCAGGGAAGCATGGAAAAGGCGCTGGATATTGTTTCGTTGTCCCGGTTGGTCGTTCCAGATGCGCTTATTCCAGCATCGACAGCGATGGGAACGATTCATCCCCAAGGCCGGGAGAAGGCGCTTCAGGCAGGGGCAAATGTAGTTATGCCCAATTTGTCACCACTCGCGGTGAGGCCGAAGTATGCCATTTATGAAAACAAAATATGTTTGGGTGATGAATCTGCCCAATGCAGACATTGTCTGGAGCTGCGCATCCGTGGAGCGGGGTTTGAAGTCGATATGGGGCGTGGCGATAGTCTGAGGGTACAACGACAGCTCATGAGTCAATAGAAAAAACAGTAGTTAACCATAAGGATTTTGCGAAATCCTCACCATAATAAGGGAGATGGATCTACGTGAGTGAAGTACGGGAGAAAGTGTCGGCGGATTTCATTAATGAGGCAGAGATTATGGCAGCGGTGGAGCAGGGAAAGCAGGAAGCAACAGACCGCAACCGTATTTTAGACATTTTGGAGAAGGGAAGAGCTTGCCGGGGGTTGAGTGCGACTGAAGCGGCGGCTCTTTTGCATGTGGATGACCCTGAACTGCTGGAGGAAATGTTTAGATCCTCACGGGCGGTGAAAGAGCAGATTTACGGCAATCGGATTGTGTTGTTTGCCCCTCTATATGTGAGTAACCACTGTGTCAATAACTGCGAATACTGCGGCTATAAGCATACCAATGACAGCTTTACCCGCAGCCGTTTGACACCGGAGGAACTGGTCGAGGAGGTCAGAGTGCTTCAGCAAATGGGGCATAAGCGACTCGCACTGGAAGCGGGGGAAGACCCGCTCCATTGTTCTATTGATTATATCGTTGATTGTTTACGTCAGATTTACGATGTAAAGGTAGACAATGGAAGTATCCGGCGGGTTAATGTCAATATCGCCGCAACGACGGAGGAGGATTATCGGAAGCTGGTGGAGGTTGGGATCGGAACGTATATTTTGTTCCAGGAAACGTATCATCGCGAAAGCTACCGCAAATATCATCTTCAAGGGCCAAAACGGAATTATGACTGGCACACGACTGCCATGGACCGCGCTATGCGAGCAGGGATAGACGATGTGGGTATCGGTGTGTTGTATGGTTTATATGATTTCCGTTATGAGACGATAGCCATGCTTAAGCATGCTGAGCACCTGGAGGAAGTGTTTGGCTGCGGTCCTCACACCGTTTCTGTTCCCCGGCTTCGTCCGGCTGAAAATGTGGACCCGGAGCACTATCCATATTTGGTGAGCAACGAGGATTTTATGAAAATTGTAGCAGTTCTTAGGCTGGCTGTACCTTATGCGGGGATGATCCTGTCAACGCGTGAGGATTCTGAATTCAGGGACCGTGTCATTGGTTTGGGTGTATCGCAAATCAGTGCAGGTTCTGCTACCGGAGTAGGGGCATATGCGAGACAAGAGACGAATGATAAGCCCCAGTTTGAGGTTGGGGATCATCGCTCGCCGCTGGAAATCATCAAAAGTCTGTGCCGTGGCGGCTACATGCCGAGCTACTGCACAGCTTGCTACCGTGAAGGACGTACAGGGGATCGGTTTATGGAACTCGCCAAATCAGGCCAGATTCATAATGTATGCCAGCCCAATTCGCTGCTGACCTTTCAGGAATATCTGCTGGACTATGGGGATGAAGAGGCGCGTGAGCTAGGAGCTGAAGCCCTGCGTGATAATTTGGAGCGTATCCCGCGTGAGTCGACACGCCGTTTGACACTTGATAAGCTGGAACGCTTGGAAGCGGGCGAGCGGGATTTGTATTTTTAGAATATCGACCTTCTCTTTGAAATTGGGCAAATAAAAAGCAGCCGCGTGAGAGTCAGCGCGGCTGCTTTTGCGTGTATGGGGCGGAATTTGTTGCTTCAATGATTCGTCTCATTCAGGAATGGCTGCCAGCACCAACGGCTTGCTCCCATGCCAGCATAGCGGATGGGAAGCATTCGATGGCACGGGGGAATACTCCCTGAACATAGGCGATGAAAATACCATAGTTCACAATGGGTACCCCGGCGGCTTCCGTTTCTGCCATCCGGTGCAGCATGGTACGTCGATTGAGCATGCAGGCCCCGCAGTGAATAACCAGCGCATATTCCCTCAGATCGGCAGGAAAGCTGGAACCGGATGCGTGCTCGATGATGAGGCGTTTGCCTATCGTTTGACGGAGCCAACGGGGTATTTTCACACGACCGATATCGTCAGATTGACATTGGTGCGTGCAGGCTTCTGCAATGAGTATGCGGTCGCCATCCTTGAGACGATCAATAGCTCTTGCACCTCGTACGAGTTCGTCAAGGTCACCTTTATGACGGGCGAACAGGATGGAAAAGGAAGTCAGGGGCACATCCTTGGGAGTGTCCGCTGCTACTTTCATAAAAGCCTGTGAATCGGTAATGACCAAGCGAGGCTTGCGTCCCAATTGCTCCAACGTCAGTCGTAGCTCATGCTCTTTGGTCACTATGGCGATGGCATCGCTCTCTAACGTATCGCGGATCGTCTGCTGCTGTGGCAGAATCAGCCGGCCTTTGGGCGCAGCTTTGTCGATTGGAACGACCAGTACGACAAAATCGCCGGGTGACAGCAGGTCACCAATGATACGGAAACGATCCTCATTTTGGGGAAGGGCATCCATGATGGCCTTTTTCAGTTCCGCGTCTCCCCATAGCTTAGAGGCACTGAAAGGAATGAGGGGTAAATCCAGTTCAGCCTTTAGGGCTGCGGTCATTTTCTCTGCCTCTGCCAAGATGTCCGTCTTGTTTAATACACCAATGACGGGAATCTTCTTGGCATGCAGCTTTTCGAGTAGCCCATGTTCAAATGCGCTAACCCCAACAGTAGCATCGATGATTAGCAGCGCCAGATCGGTGCTATTTAATATTTCTAGCGTTTTGTTGCGGCGCAGCGCTCCGATCTCACCCTCATCGTCCAGTCCGGCGGTATCCACCAGAACAATGGGGCCAGCAGGCAGCAGCTCCATCGGCTTGAAAACCGGGTCCGTGGTTGTTCCTCCTATGGGAGATACCACGGCGGCGGGCTGGCCGGTCAGGGTGTTCAAAATGCTGGATTTGCCAGCGTTGCGGCGACCGAGCAGGGTGATGTGTGGTCGGTTGCTGCGGGGGGTATCATTCATTCCCAACGTGAATTCCTTCTTCCTGCCCCGGAATTCCGGGCTTGGTTACTGTATAGGGATGGCACAATTGCTCAATGCGCGAGCGGGTCAGCAGACCGCGTTCTTCGGCAATATCCTCCGGTGTGCGGCCCTGGGCAATGGCTGCTGAAGCAATGGAGGCAGCTTCATCATAGCCAAGCTCCGCGACAAGCGCAGAAGCCATCACAGCGGAGATACGCAGATTAGCTGAACAGCGTTCCTCGCTTACGATCAGACCGCGCACACATCGTTCCTCGAACAGCCGAACCGCCCCGTCCAGAATATGTAGCGATTCCAGCAGCGATTCGGCAATCAGCGGCAGGAACGCGTTCAGCTCTAGCTGCCCGGAGGCAGCCGCCATCGTAATCGCTGCATCTTCGGCTATCACGCGCAACGCCGTTAGTCCGGCCAGTTCAGCCATCACCGGGTTAACCTTGCCGGGCATAATGGATGATCCGGCCTGGACTGGAGGCAGAGTGAACTCGCCAATACCCCCGAGAGGACCGGAGGCCAGCAGGCGAAAATCGCCTGATATTTTGAACAGGTTCACAGCGGCGGCTTTGAGCAGACCGGATACCTCCACAAAGACATCCATATTCTGAATCGGGTCCATCGGGTGGTCACTTCGGGATAGCCCAAAGCCAGTCTCGTCCGCCAGTTTCTCGACCATCCGATAGCTGTAAGCGCGAGGCGCATTCATGCCTGTGCCAATCGCCGTACCGCCAATAGGGATTTCCCGAAGCCGTTCCTCGGCTTTGTAAAGACGCCAGCGGTCACGTGCCACAGCCTTTGCATAAGCGCCAAAGCCTTGCCCCGCCATCATGGGCAGGGCACCCATTAGCTGTGTGCGACCTAGCTTGAGCAGATCGGCATATTCCGTTTCTTTGTGCTGTAAAGACTCCTGTAACGAAGCCATCGCATCGCATAAGGGGCGAAGCAGTCGAATGGCTGCAATTCGTAATGCTGTGGGATAAACATCGTTCGTGGACTGGCAGCAGTTCACATCATCCAACGGATGTACCAGCTCGTACTGTCCGGGTTTTCCACCAAGCCGCATAATCGCCAAATTAGCAATGACCTCATTGACGTTCATGTTGGTGCTGGTGCCTGCACCGCCCTGCAGGGCATCGACTGCAAACATATCCAGATGCCGTCCAGCGAGCAATTCATCGCAGGCGTCTATCATTGCAGCCGCCCGGTGGGGAGGGAGCCGTTTCTGCTCACAGTTCACTTGAGCGGCTGCCTTTTTTACCAGCACGAGAGCGTGAATCAGTTTCCGGTTTACAGGTCTGCCGCTGACCGCAAAGTTGTTCATCGCACGTGCGGTATGAATGCCGTAATAGGCGTTGGCGGGAATCTCCATTTCCCCTAGCGCATCCCGCTCGGTCCGCGTATCTTTTTGCAGAGGAAGGGCTTCAGTCATGTCAGAGACCCGTTGCCGGAATGCGCGTCATATGCAGTAACTGGCGTGCGCTCGCAGCTCGCTTTTCCTCAACACGGGCGTGAACCAGATCTGGCTCAACCAGCTTGAGGGCACGTGTTGGGCATTTTCCAATGCAGGCGGGCCCCCCCTCTACGCCTACACACAGATCACATTTGCTGGCAATCATGCGTTCCTTGGGCTGCAAACGCCCTGACACATTGGTGTACAGTCCGTCCTGAACTACAGCTCGCCCGTCCCGATATTCGGGTACCATGGTAATGGCGCCGTAAGGGCAGGCGATCATACAGGTTTTACAACCGATACAGCTCTCGCTGTTAATGAGAATACAGCCGTCCGCATTTGTAATGGAGCCGTTCGGGCAAGCGTTGGCACAAGGGGCATCCTCACAGTGACGGCATTGGACAGGGGCAGTGACTCCAATGGATTTAATAACCTTCAGACGTGGGTGAAAATGAAATTCGTCATCTGGCGAGATAAAAGGGTTACCTGCTGAATGTGCGATGACACATGCGATTTCACAGGTACGACAACCGATACACTGATCGGGATCAGCTAAAACAAAACGGTTCATACAACTCGACTCCTTTCTAACTAACGACAAAATACAATGGATACCGTATCAAAAAAGTTTTAAAATGCAGTTTTTGTTGGTTCAGAACATGATGAGCACAGGATGAACACGGATAAGACCCAGTAGCCTCTTATTAAGCATGGAGAGGCAGGATGCCGCCATGGTTCACCCCTTTAACTTAACGTGCTAATGAATGGAGTTACCTGTATTCTCTTTAGCGGGAGCATCACAGCTACGGCTTTGCTTGCCTGGTCCGCGCTTTTGGAAGGTCGTGTGCAGCAGATGATGCGATACATGACCAAGCGGCTCACCTAAAAATTCATCGTACAGCTTAATAATGTGAGGATTTTCATGCGATTTTCGCACCTGAAGCCCCGCATCATGTCCATAAATAGAGGATTTGCGTGCACGGTAAGCTTCAATCCGGTGTTTTTCCAGCATGAGCTTGGGTTGACCGCCTCCGCTAATACATCCGGCAGGACAGCCCATTACCTCAATAAAATGATAATCACATTCGCCTGCCTGCACACGATCCAGCAGTCCATAGGCATGTTGTAGCCCCGCGACGACCGCTACCTTAAGTTGTAGCTCACCCACCTGAACCTCCGCGACTCGAATGCCTTCCTCACCGCGAACAAAATCCAGTTGGAGTTTCGGTAGCTTTTCATTCGTCAGCAGCTCATAACCTGTACGGATGGCGGCTTCCATAACGCCTCCGGTTACACCAAAAATGGACCCTGCTCCTGAATAACGTCCTAGCGGTGAATCGAATTCTTCATCTGGCAGATTCATAAAATCAATGCCGCTTTTCTTGATCCAGTATGCCAGTTCACGCGTTGTCAGTACCTCATCCACGTCACGGTACCCGTCGGATTCCATTTCAGGACGATCACATTCGAATTGCTTGCAGGTACAAGGCATGATCGCAACGCTATAAATGTTCGCAGGTTCCACCTCGTCCAGTTGTGCACCATAGGTTTTGACCAGCGAGCCTAGCATTTGCATAGGTGATTTGCAACTGGATAGATGGTCCAACAGATCGGGATATTCAATCTCAGCAAACCGAACCCATGCCGGACAGCAGGAGGTAAACATCGGTAGCGGCCCACCTTCGGTTACACGACGAATCAGTTCGGTGCCTTCCTCCATAATGGTGACATCAGCTCCAAAGTTGGTGTCATATACCCGGTCAAAGCCCAGACGGCGCAGTGCTGCGGCCATTTTACCTGGCGTGAGCGTGCCAAATGGCATACCAAATTCCTCCGCGATTGAAACGCGAATGGCTGGAGCACATTGGACGATCCGAAACTGTCCCGGTTTCGTCATCATATCGGTTACCTTATTCAGACTACCGCTATAATAGGCAGCGAATAGCGGTTCTCCGATGTCAGCAGGCATATCGCGCTCACGCATACGCTCCTGACGTCTGCTTGCGGCTTCCTGTGGAGATGAATCTGCCCAATCGGATGCGTATACGCTGCATATTTGTACACACTGGCCACAGATCACGCAACGGTCTGCATTCACGGTTTGCGGCTCTCCGGGGTGTCCTTCTATGGCATCTACCGGACAAACCCCTGCACAGCGTCTACACCCGGTACACATACTGGGGTCAATATGAATAATGGGGTTGGTGCAATCTGTCGTCTCCATACAAGGAGCCGAAGAGGCATTGTTAGTTGTTATGGACATCTTATTTCTACCTTTCTGCGGCTGATTTTGGCCTTACAGGCGAGGGAAGAAGACTTCCCGCCGACGCTCGGGAAGCGGATCGGACTCGACTATAGCCAGCCGTAGGACATCGTTTGGACAGGCTTCTACACATGCAGGCTGTCCTCCGTTTGTGTCTGCGCACAGGTCGCATTTGCCTGCCGCGGTCCGGGGGAGAGCCTTGTGAGCGGCACGGTCGGTCAAGCCGGGCTGCGTCATGACTCGTCCTTCCCGGTAGACGGTAGATACCTCAATGGCCCCGAAGGGACAGGCCAATACACAAGAGGTACAGCCGATGCACAGTTCCTCATCAATCATGACCACACCGTTCTCCTGTCGAATGGCCTGAACCGGACAGGCATGTGCGCAGGGCGCATTTTCACAATGCCGGCATTGAATTGGCACATATGTGCTTCCGCTACGCACCACATACACCTTGGGCATTACCGGCACGTTGACAGTACCAATAGAAGCGCCCACGTTGTTACTCTGTCCGTGGACGGCGAAGCAGGCCAGCTCGCACGCTTTGCAGCCGATGCAGTGTCCGGCATCTGCGACTACAAAGGAAGAAGCGACAGTGTTTGTTCTACTGGCTGCTCCCATTCTACTCGTCAAAGCTGACCGGGTATTTGCCGAACTGTGCAGTATGTTCCGCGTGCCGCTCATCTCGTCACCTTATCAGCTAAAACGGCTTCCTGGACGTTCATCTGTTTACGAATCCGTTGGTACGATTCATGTACATCACGTTCGGCCTGCGCTTGGTCGGCGATCCGTTCCAGCCGGATGGCGCAGTATTTTAATTCCGGTGTTTTGGACACCGGATCAAGAAAATCGGCGGTCAGCTCGTTACATGCTCCAACCCACCAGTGATAGGTCATGTAGGTTGCCCCTTGTTGCACGCGGTCACTGATCTGTGCCCGTGCCATGATGCGTCCCCGACGGGAGGATATGGCAACAATTTCGCCATCCAGAATGTTCAGATCTGCTCCGTCTTCCGGACTAATCTGAATAAAGCCAGGCTCATCAGACAGTTGGCGTAGCGCACGGCAATTGCCAGTCATGGTACGCACGGAGTAATGGCCTACCTCACGAACTGTAGATAAGACAAGTGGGAATTTCTCATCCGGCTGTTCTTGCGGTGGACGCCATTCGCAGGCGAATAATCGGCCTTTGCCACTAGGTGTAGAAAATTGATTCCCTTTGTACAAATACGGTGTACCTGGGTGATCCTCTGTAGGGCAGGGCCATTGCACGCCGCCTTGCTCCTCCATTTTTTGGTAGCTTGCACCAGCGAATAACGGGCAGAGGCTTCGCATTTCATCCCAAATTTCCTCTGTGTTTGTATAGGACATAGGGTAGCCCATAGCGGTAGCAACCTCGCTAATAATGGCCCAGTCCGGCTTTACGTCACCTTGCGGCTCGACCGCTTTGCGAATGCGCTGAAAGCCGCGGTCTGCCGAGGAATACACACCATCATGCTCGCCCCAGGAGGTAGAAGGGAGGATGACATCGGCGTGCAGTGCCGTTTTATTCATGAAAATATCCTGTACCACGACAAATTCCAATTGGTCTAGCGCTTCACGTAACTCGGCGGCGTTCGGATCACTTTGTACAGGGTCCTCGCCGAAAATATAATAAGCTTTCAGCTTGTTCTCCTTCAGGATGAGGTGTGGCACCTCCGTAAGGGGATATCCTTTTTTACGCGGCAGCTCAACACCGTATGCTTTTTCAAACTTTTTACGAACCGTGCTATCCGTTACATCCTGATAACCAGGATATACATTCGGCAATGCGCCCATGTCGCAGGAGCCCTGGACATTGTTTTGCCCCCGCACAGGCCCAATCCCCACATTCGGCTTGCCCAGATTTCCGGTCAACAGCGCAAGAGAGGCGAGTCCCTTTACCACGTCAACGGCCTGTGAAAATTGACATACGCCCATTCCATACAGAATTGTAGCGGTAGGGGCCTTTGCATATTCCCTCATAGCTGCTCGAATGTCAGCCGCCTTGACCCCCGTAATGCCTTCTGCATATTCGGGCGTATATTTTTTAATGCTTTCTACGTATTCGGCAAAGCCTTCTGTGTTTGCTTCCACATATCGTTTGTCGTACAGTCCTTCATGTACAAGCACATGACCAAAAGCATTCACCAAAGCCATGTTCGAACCGCCTTTTAGAGGTAGCCACATATCTGAAATGCGTCCAGTTTCAGTCATGCGCGGATCGCATACAATAATTTTGGCACCTCTTTGCTTGGCAGCTACAATGCGTCTTGCGACGATCGGATGTGTTTCGGGTGCATTATACCCAAACACGAAAATAAGATCAGAGTGTTCAATTTCAGGAATTGAGTTGGACATGGCCCCGTCCCCGAGTGAGTATGTCAAACCAGCCACAGAAGGACCATGGCATACACGAGCGCAATGGTCAATATTGTTCGTGCCAATGACCGCCCGCATGAACTTTTGCATGACATAGTTGGCCTCGTTTCCCGGACCGCGTGCGGAGCCTGTTCCCATAATGGAATCGGGTCCGTATTTTTCCTTGATTGCTAAAAGGCGTTCAGCGGTATACTGGATGGCTTCTTCCCATTCTACTTCCTCCATAACCCCATTTTTGCGAATCAGGGGCTTACGCAAGCGTGCAGTCAGAATTTGTGGGTCATTCAGAAAATCCCATCCATAGTGTCCTTTCAGACACAGTGTTCCTTCATTTGTACGACCACCAGCCGGCTCTGCGCCAATTACCTGTCCCTTGTCTACCAGCAAATGAAGCTGGCAACCGCTTCCGCAGTAGGGACATACGGTCAATACCTTGTCTGCCATGTGTGCAGCACCTCTTTTTATATGAAATAGATGAAGCTCGTAACATGAAAAAAAGCCAATACAAAAATGCCGCTTTACGCTGCATCCTGTACTGGCTTATCCGCGGGCGAGGAGACAAGCCCCTTCCCGCTAATCCAACCGGTGTATGTGTTTTAATTCAAGAGTAAAGATAATGTGTCCGTCTCCATGGGCGGAGGGGCAGACTTCCCAAGTATAGTTGAAGGGACTGCCAAGTGTTTTTTCCGCTTCGCTCATAAATTCCTTTTCCAAGTAAGGACGGAGGACGTTCCAATATTCTCTGACCGTTTCCCCAGCCCCTTCATGAACCAGAATTTCAGACAGATTGGACAATGTTCCCCAAACTTCTACCGTAATCCGGAGCGGCGACTCCAGTGAGACCTTGACGTTGTCCGGTCCTTTTCCCCGGTAATGCTTGACAATATAGACGGCCAGCTTCCTGATGCGCTCACGGTATTCCCATTCGGTATTCAACATCTGGACAACTCCGCTTCGAATCAAAATAAAAGCGTGCTTGCCGCACATGCCAGACAGCCTGTGTAGCTGATTTGCAGCAGAACGCACCCGTCCCGCCCAAGATGGTCTGCCTAGCACGGCGTATCACCCTTCTATGGTAAAACAGGTTGACCCGGAAAGATGTGAAATTCATTACACTGAGCCATAATTTTACATAGAAGAGGTTGGAGTGGACCTGATTGGCGGTTAGTGAGGTCAATCGAATGACTTTAGTTTGCGGCCAGCATATATGAAAAAGCCCTCTTAAACGGAGGGCTTTTACTCTTTTATCGTAATTTACTTTTTTTCCATTTATTGAGGTTCACACGTGGAATAAGTCCGATGCGTTCATAATAGCGGAGTGTATCCTGTGATAGATCAAATTTTTTACTTACTTCTGCTATCAGCATGCAGATTTCACCTCCCGATTTTCGCACAAGGACGCCCCAAGTAAATGGATAGGGCGTTCTTATCGTTTCTTATATCAAAACGGTCATCGCATCAAAATTTACTGAGCGCCAATTACCGGATGAGGAACATACGGATCTTCCAGCAACACAATTTCTTCAGGTGTTAACGTAATCGAGAGCGCAGCTACCGCATCTTCGAGATGAGACGTTTTTGTAGCACCGATAATGGGTGCTGTTACCGGTTCTTTCTGCAGCAACCAGGCAAGTGCGATTTGGACACGGGGAACTCCACGTTGTTCTGCGATTGCCGCAACCTGATCCACGATCAATTGATCGGTATGTGCAGTCGCATCATATTTAGATTTCGCAACTTGATCGGTTTCGGAACGATGTGTTGTTTCCTGCGCATCACGCGTCAATCTTCCTCCTGCAAGAGGGCTGTATGGAACCACACCGATTTTTTCTTCCTTACAAAGCGGCAGCATCTCCCGCTCCTCTTCACGATATAAGAGGTTTAAATGATTCTGCATCGATACAAACCGGGTCCATCCATTTTTCTCAGCTACATGTAACGCCTTCAGAAACTGCCATGCGTACATGGCAGAAGCACCAATATATCTTGCCTTTCCGGCCTTCACCACATCATGTAATGCTTCCATCGTCTCTTCGATGGGAGTATTATAATCCCAGCGGTGAATTTGGTACAAATCCACATAATCTGTTCCCAGTCTCTTAAGGCTTTTATCTATTTCACTCATGATTGCCTTTCGGGAAAGTCCCGCACCGTTGGGACCTTGATGCATACGGAAATGAACCTTCGTTGCGAGGACAATTTCATCTCGATTCGCATAATCCTTTAAAGCCCGTCCAACAATTTCCTCGCTTGTTCCGTCTGAATATACATTCGCAGTATCAAAAAAATTGATACCAAGCTCCAGGGCTTTTTTTATAATTGGGCGACTGCGTTCTTCATCAAGTATCCATGGATGAATCCACCGCTCTGCAACACCAAAGCCCATACAGCCAAGACAAAGCTGAGATACATCCAAGCCGGTACTTCCAAGTTTCACATATTCCATTTGATTGTTCCTCACTTTGCTGGATATTGTTTCCTTCAAATGTAGTTTACTCCGATTACTCTTCACCTACTTACATCCGATATTATTACATTTGGAGTTAACTCCAAGTCAAGCGATTTTTTTACTACGCAGTGCATTAAAAATAGGCCGATCTGTTGACAAAATGGTCTACGAACCCAGGGGTTAACATCCTCGTGTATAGCGTAATATTTTTGTGAAATACAGGGTATTGAGGAATAAGAAGTGGAATTGTCGATGAATATAGCTGGGTGATTTTAAATAAGTTAGGTATTGTGATAATAACGAGGGAGCTGGATCACGGGTAAGTCGTCAGTTAGATAGTATGCTGATAGAACAAAAGTAAGGTTCATAGTGAAATAGTAAAAGCTCTACTGACCTTAATGGGTCGGCAGAGCTTTTTGTCTAGTCAGTTTTATAGTGATCTTCGAAGTATTTGATAAAATCAATTACACTGTCGTGTTGATTCTCAGAAAAAAGTCTAATATTATCTTTGAGACACCAAAATATCCAATTGAGGATATTCAGAATGCATACTTTTGTACAATCGGATATAATAAGAATTTCGACCGACATTGTAGTAATCGGTTAATGAGAGATTACCTAAAGACAGGTCTTCCGCCCATTTACTCTGATCTTTTCCTCGTGGTCGCTCCTTATCAACTGGTGTACCGTATGATAATTGCATTTTAGAACTAATTTTAAAGAATCGATCTATATAGTTTTGCATGTTACTAAATTTTTCAGGAAATACAATCTGGCCGTCATACAGTTTAGTGTTGTTCTTATCCTTCCCAGTTAGGATATAAGTGTAAACTGCTTTGTACCCGCTGTATTCACCTTTGTAGTCCAAATAAGTATAGTACATATTACTCATGCCGTAATCATCCAATTCAGTGACAGCATTGATGAGAGGCAGTGTCTCGGATCTTTTAATTTGCTGAACTGTCATACCCCATACAGCATTTCTAAAATCTTTCCCTTGCAATTCTGGGGGAATGTTTTGGTTTTTACTCGGTGCAACTCCAATCCAGGCGTACTGTTCTGTAGGGTTACTGCCAAATGGTTTCCCGAGCGCTTGCGAAATTGCGCGCAGAGGAAGGTAAGTTACTCCATTGTATGATTTAGAGCTAATAGGCATACGAATTTCTTTTCCGTTAATATACATATTTTTAGCACCAATCACAAAGGTAATCGAATTATTCGAATTTGTTATTTTTACACGATCAGGAATATCGGGATCTACAGCAGCTGTATAGCCTAATTTTTTTAACAACGGGACAACTGGAACCATAAGGGTGTTACTTTCAATGCGAGGGGCAGATTGAAGTGTCACAATTTTTCCATCCAAAAAAATACGATAATTCGACGGATTTGCATGAATTGTTGGAATCGTTCCAAAATAGACAACAAAAATTAACAATAAGGTAAGAAGGCGCTTCATAATAATCTCCTCTTTTAATATTTCAGGACTTTGCAAAATCCTCATTTTACAAGTAGTCTATCAGACCTAGGAATATTTTTCTATCTGTAAATTTATCAAACAGAACATATGTTCTGTTTGATCTATACACGTTTACCTCAATAAACACAAGCAGATGTGAAGTAAAGCTGTCTCGTTGGGAAATGTTCATGGCGTATGTATACCAATATATATCCTAATATATATCCTAATATCTATCCCATGTTGCCTGAACCCGCCTTATAGCCTTAACCTATCACTTCTATAGATATCATATCTTGGATCAATCAAGCATGCCGTGGTATATTGTTGACATCCAAGAGAAAGCCGTACAGCCTTCTCTACAATAGGTTCGAAAAACACAGGGGTGAATTATGATGAGCAAAAAGACCATGTTCGAGAAAATTTGGGATAACCATGTCATCTATCAGGAAGAGGGAAAGCCAAGTATTTTGTACATTGACCTTCACTTGGTTCATGAGGTAACCTCGCCACAGGCGTTTGAGGGGCTTCGTCTTAGCGGACGCAAGGTGCGTCGTCCAGAGCTTACGTTTGCGACGATGGATCATAACGTACCGACGAAGGATCGTTACAATATTACGGACCCGATTTCCAAGCAGCAGATTGATACTTTGACTCAAAATTGCCGTGATTTCGGGGTCACTTTATATGATCTGGATACGATTGATCAAGGTGTCGTTCACGTTATGGGACCAGAGCTTGGTCTGACTCATCCGGGGAAAACAATCGTTTGTGGTGATAGCCATACTTCCACGCATGGCGCGTTCGGAGCGCTCGCTTTTGGTATCGGAACCAGCGAAGTAGAGCATGTCATGGCAACCCAATGTCTCCAGCAAGCCAAAGCAAAAACGATGGAAGTCCGATTTGTAGGACGCCGTAAACCGGGTGTGACAGCGAAGGATATGATTTTGGGCGTTATCGCCAAATACGGCACGGATTTCGCTACTGGTTATGTTATTGAGTATACAGGTGAATCTATCCGTGAATTGAGCATGGAAGAGCGCATGACCGTGTGCAACATGTCCATTGAAGGCGGAGCCAGAGCTGGTATGATCGCACCGGACGAAACAACCTTCAACTACTTGCGTGGACGTGAACATGTAGCGCAAGGAACTGCTTTTGAGCAGGCGGTTGCCGAGTGGAAAGAACTCGTAACAGATGAAGGCGCTGAGTTTGACGTTGTGCTGGAGTTTGATGTAGATTCTCTTATTCCGCAAGTAACCTGGGGTACTAGCCCGGGCATGGGTACAAATATTTCCGCCACTGTACCGATTCCGGCAGAATTGCCAACAGAGAATGAACGCAAAGCTGCTGAAAAAGCACTTGAATATATGGATTTGAAGCCAGGCACACCGATCACGGATATTGCTATTGATTATGTGTTTATCGGCTCATGCACGAACGGGCGGATTGAAGACTTGCGTGCTGCGGCTGAGGTTGCCAAGGGCTACCAGGTATCTGACAAAGTAACGGCAATCGTCGTACCAGGCTCAGGTCGTGTGAAAATTCAGGCCGAGGAAGAAGGATTGGACGTCATTTTCAAGGATGCAGGCTTTGAGTGGCGTGAAGCGGGATGCAGCATGTGTCTTGCAATGAATCCGGACGTGCTTCAACCGGGACAGCGCTGTGCGTCGACCTCCAACCGTAACTTTGAAGGACGTCAGGGACGCGGAGGACGGACTCACCTCGTATCTCCTGCAATGGCAGCCGCTGCGGCGATTCATGGACATTTTGTCGATGTACGTGACTGGAAGTTCAAGCAGGAAGCAGTAGTCCAATAGGATACGGAGGAGGAATTTACAATGGAAGCATTCACAACTTTAAAAGGGATTGTAGCACCTGTGGATCGGGTGAACGTAGATACAGATGCTATTATCCCCAAGCAGTTTTTGAAACGAATTGAGCGCACAGGGTTTGGACAGTTTCTGTTTTACGAGTGGCGCTTTGATGAAGCGGGAAATATAAATCCTGAATTTGAACCGAACAAGCCTCGCTATGCAGGGGCATCTGTTCTGATCTCCCGTGCCAACTTTGGCTGTGGCTCCTCACGTGAGCATGCGCCGTGGGCGATCATGGATTATGGATTCCGTTGTGTAATCGCACCGTCTTATGCGGATATCTTCTATAATAACTGTTTTAAAAATGGTATTTTGCCGATCAAGCTGTCTGAGGAGCAGGTAGAGGATCTGTTCCAGCGCACGGCAAAGAATGATAACTACCAATTGAACGTAGACCTGGACGCAAAAACAGTTACCGACGATTATGGTCTGCATATTGATTTTGATCTGGATGAGCACCGCCGTCAATTTTTGCTGCAAGGTCTGGATGACATTGGCCTGACGCTCCAGCATGAGTCGGAAATTTTAGCTTATGAACAGAAGCGTGCTGCAAAGCAAGGCGCATAACTCCAGCTCTGTTTGAGTTTGTAGCATTAAAATGAACTGGTTTGTTGGACAGAAAGCCCGATTGGCAACTCTTTTGCCTGCGGGCTTTTGTCATGTCATAAGATAAATTGGTAAATAAGGGGTTGACGGTTCGATTCAGCATGGTATGGTAATGTAAAATGGCTAAAGGACTATCCCTATTACAGTAGCACAAAAAAATACATATATAAGTTAGGGGAATGAAGATGAAGAAATATGGTTGGTTGATACTGGCGGCTGTCTTAATTTGGTTGTGGCCGTCCTCCTCTCATGTGAATGCGGCTGAAGCAGATTTGTTTTTAGATGGAAAAAGGATAGAAGCGCCCGTAGATGCCAAGCCTGAAATGGTCAATGGAAAAGTCATGGTTCCGCTTCGAGTGGTTGGTGAACAGCTTGGATATCAATTTAAATGGGAACCACAAGCCTATAAAATCTCCATTCAAAAAAACAGCACGGATATGTCCATGTATGTGGGCCGTACGTCGGCTGACGTAAATGGAAAAACGGTTAATTTGGATGCACCTCCTGTGCTGCGTGGTAACTCCACCATGGTTCCACTGCGTTTTGTCGGGGAGCAAATGGGGCTGAAGGTGGATTGGAATAATAAAAATAAATCCGTAAATCTCAGTCAGAAAGTGACAGCACAGCAGACAGAAAAACAGCCTCAATCCCAAAAATCGTCACCAACGCAAGTAAAAAACACAAGCACACCAAAATCGTCTACGTCAACGACGACAATTACCAATCTCACTGGATCAGACAAGCTTACACAGGATGTACTCGCATCATCCAAGCAGCAGGATACAGAACAGCTAAAAGCAAATACGCTACTGGTGCAAAACATTACCTTTCAAGATGAAGCGTTACAGATTTCATTGAACAGAGATGTAACGCCCAAAGTGACCAAAATGACGGGACCTGACCGCATTGTTGTAGATCTGGCAGAAGCGGCGCTGACGACAGAGCTTTCTCAGCAGTTTCCGGTTCGTAGCGATGGATTACGAGTGCTGACGAATATTGACAGCGAGGATGTGCAGGAAGTTAGGTTTGCTCCCGCCGATGGACAAAAGGGCGGCGTCCGCATTGTAATTGCTTTAAACCAGGTACGTGATTACGAGCTTTCAACTAACGGCACAGGTGAAGTCACAATTCAGTTGCGTGAACGCAATGTTGATCAGGCTGTGACACCAACCAATAGCGGCGGACGGAAAATTGTCGTCATTGATCCAGGGCATGGGGGCAAGGACCCTGGAGCAGGCAGTATCACTGGAAGACACGAAAAGGAGTTTGCACTGGCTGTAGGGTTAAAGGTCAAGCAGCTTTTGCAAAACGATCCTGACATTCAGGTAGTCATGACCCGAGATGGAGATACGTATCCTACGCTGGATGAACGCCCCCAGCTAGCAAACGAACAGCAGGCAAGCGTGTTTGTTTCGATCCATGGAAACAGTATGCTGGCCTCCAATAAAGGAAAAGCCAACGGTTCTGAAACCTACTATGCACGTCAGGAAAGTCTGGGACTTGCAACAACGATGCATAAGCATCTTGTAGCAGCTACCGGATTTAAGGATAACGGGATTAAGGTGGCGAATCATATCGTGACGAGAAAAGCGCTAATGCCAGCCGTGCTACTGGAATGCGGCTACCTTAGTAATCTGTCTGATGAAGCGGCCATGTTCTCGGAAGAAACACAGGAAAGGATTGCGGAAGGGATTGTGGGCGGTCTAAAGGAATATCTCGGGACTGTGACTGGCAATGTCACGAGTGAATCTATTAATTGATAATTTTGAAAATTTTAAATTAGATCGTATGATACTCACCAAAAAGCTGCTTTTCATCCCTAGCTATGTATAGGGAGAAAGCAGCTTTTTTTTGTAATCGGGCAATGACTTTAGCCGCAAAGCGAATGAACTATATTTTTAGTCAAAATTCGACAAAACTAGTTCTTTGGCACGTATATTTCTGTTATGATGGAATATATTCGCAACTTTTGGTGTGGAATTACGTCTAAAAGGTTGTCTGATATTACATAAGCGCGTATATCAGGTCGCCGCACCGGAGCATGTGGCAAAAAAATTATGAATGGAAGGGTGACGAATGAAGAAATTTGGTTTTTTGTTGTTATTATTTGTCTTCATGTGGGCGGTTCCGGGTTATGGACATGCGGCTTCGAGTGGAACACAAATCTATCTCGACGATCAACAGTTAAGTGTCCCGAGCGGTGCTAAGGCACAAGTAATTAGTGGAAATACAATGGTTCCGCTACGCGTAATTTCTGAAAATTTAGGTTATGACGTGACATGGAAGCAGCAGGCGCGAACCATAACGATTGAGAAGGACAGTACCTCGATCCGAATGATAATCGGAAGCAAGACGGCGACTGTCAATGGAAGCGACATTAGTCTGGATGCTTCGCCTCTGCTGCGTTCCAATTATGCCCTTGTACCGCTTCGCTTTATCGGCGAGCAAATGGGACTGGACGTAAAATGGGACAGTAGCTCCAAGTCCGTAAAATTATATACCCGCAGCAGCGGGTCGGGAAACGGGGAATTTACTCCTCCCAAATCCGGGAATAGCAGCACAGATACAGGAAGTGTAACTGTACCAACGAATAATGCCAGTTCAGGTGTAATGCAGGTGCAGGGGATCAGTTTCAGTCAAAACCGCTTAACCATTACGACTACGGGTGCGGTAAAACCCAAAGCATTTACAATGACAACCCCTGATCGGGTGGTTGTGGATTTGCCGGCTACTGCGTTTGCTGACAACTTTGGGGATCAGCAAAAACTGGACAGCAACTTGAATGGTTCACTGGATATTCAGGATGAAGCGGATGTATCCGGTATCCGCTATGCTTTATTCCAAAAGGAACCTTCAACGGTTCGCGTTGTGGTTGATCTGAAGCATGCCATGAATTACACCGCATACAATGACGGCTCGAATCGTGTAATCGTCGATCTGGCATCGAAGGATTCAGTGAATACAACACCTGACTCTACCTTACCAGATGGTTCACAGCCGGATGATACACAGACCTCACCAGTTAACAGCAATGGCAAAAAAGTCGTTGTTATTGATGCCGGTCATGGAGCGAAGGATTCCGGAGCCGTTGGGATTTCGAGAAAAAATTACGAAAAGACCTTCAACTTGGCTATGGCTCTGAAAGTAGAAAGCATTTTGAAGCAGAACCCGAAACTTGAGGTTGTGTTGACACGCAGCGATGATACGTTTTTGGAGCTTAAACAGCGCGTAAAAGTGGCTGAAAATCTCAATGCCAACGTATTCGTGTCCATTCACGCCAACAGCAGCGGCAGCTCGGCCTCCAACGGTACAGAGACGTATTACCAGCGTAGTGCAAGCAAAGCGTTCGCCAACGTCATGCATAAGTACTTTGCTCCAGCGACAGGTTTGACAGACCGGGGCATTCGTTATGGCAATTTCCATGTCATTCGGGAAACGACGATGCCTGCTGTTTTGCTTGAGGTAGGATATCTCAGTAATGCGAAAGAGGAAGCCACACTGTTTGATGAAGATTTCCAAAACCGGGTAGCTCAAGGGATTGCAGACGGCATCACAGAGTATCTTGGTGTAAAATAAATCTTCAACAAATCGCTTGCCAACGTCAAGCAAGGAGGGGGACATATGAACAAGAAAATCGTAATCGCAGGTCTGCTGGCAATGTTTGCTATTGCAGGTGCAGGATGCGCCTCCAAGCAGACTGCCGCTCCTGCGGCTCCATCTCAGGAAACAAAAACGTCTGCGGCGCAAAATAGCACGCCAGAACAAACGGCCCCTGATTCATCTACTCAGACTGTTGAGAGTAACGGAGCGAGTCAAACACCTGCATCCTCGTCAACGGAGCCTACAAACACCAAGACGAATACGGAAAAAACAGGAGACCGCCAATCTCAGCAGATTACGGTGTACTACACCGATACACAAGAGACAGGCTTGAAGGAACAGAAAAAGGAAATCACCTACCCAAGCGAGCTGGAAAAATTCCAAAAGACGTTTGAAGCTCTGCAAAAAAGTGGGAATTCTGCTCTGATACCGTTATGGTCCGACAAAATTTCCGTGCATAAGATCAAATTGGACAATGGAGCTTTGACGTTTGATATTTCCCTGCCGGACGAGGCCCGTCTGGGTGCTGGCGGCGAGGAATTGGCTATCGACGCTTTGAAGAAAACGATGTTCCAGTTCAAGGAAGTCAAAACGCTGGATTTGCTCGTAGATGGTCAATCCCTGGAATCCTTAATGGGACATGTAGATCTGGATCATCCGATGAACCGTTAACAGATCAGACTGTATGAAAAATTCTTGGGAATTACACACTTTTCACGTGCAATCTGTGACAGTTAATGATAATATAGGAGTGTATTTCTCGCCTATGCAGGCAGTCATGCACAAATAGTATTCGTTTCTTTCCGGATGATTATTTAGAGTGACCGTCTTGATGCGGGCTATCCCGTATCAAGACGTTTTTTTTGGTAGGAGGTAGGATTCCGTGAATGCAGCAACCGCACGTCATATATTGGACACCATCGGTACAATGTTTCCGGATGCCCATTGTGAGCTGAACCATGATAATGCTTTTGAATTAACGATTGCTGTGTTATTGTCCGCTCAATGCTCCGATCAGATGGTGAATAAAGTAACGGCAGACCTGTTTCAAAAATACAAGACACCCGAGGATTATTTGACTGTTCCCATTGAAGAGTTGGAGCAGGATATCCGCAGAATCGGCTTGTACCGAAACAAGGCTAAGCATATTCATAACCTGTGCCGTATATTGATAGACCAGTACGGGGGAGAAATACCGTCTGAGCATGATGAGTTGGTCAAGCTTCCCGGTGTTGGGCGCAAGACGGCTAATGTCGTTGTGTCCACCGCTTTTAATGTACCTGCCATTGCGGTAGATACGCATGTAGAGCGTGTTTCCAAACGACTCGGCTTTGCGGGATGGGACGATTCAGTACTTGAGGTTGAAAAGAAACTGATGAAAAGGGTGCCAAGGGACGAATGGTCCTTGACCCATCACAGAATCATTTTTTTCGGTCGCTACCACTGTAAAGCCCAAAATCCTCAATGTCAGGTATGTCCGTTGCTCGATGTATGCAGGGAAGGCAAGAAACGTATGAAAACGTCCCCGATCAGGAAAGATAAGGAACGTAGAGCTTAAAGACCCGACAGAGATTACGAGGGTTTAACCATTTAAGTGTAGAAAAGGATGAAGAGTATGAAATGCATTTCGGTATATACAGACAATTTTGAGGCTTTCTCCGATATTTTTGAACAAATCGTAACATCGGAGTTTGCTGAAAATGAAGAACGCGAGCTTGAAGGAATTACGGTTAGCCATTCTGGTGATGTACCCGAGCATTATCTGGAGCGTATGTCTCAGAAGCCGGAAGTAGTCGTAATGAAGGACAAATCCCGCGGAATTACGATTTTGCAGCATGGTCAAGTATTTGAAATTTTGCTGCCAGTGCTTGAGACGGCAACCAATTAAGTTCAATTAGCGGACATGCTTGCATGGTCCGCCGAAGGCGGCTCGGCTGGTCTAACCAGCCTGGGGGCGCATGGCGTGCACAGTCCTTGAAGTCTATCATGGACGATTCCACATATCTAAATATGAAATGTTCAATTACATCTTCAGAGGAGTTATTCTTAATGAGCATTTATGATTATTCAGCCGTGGCAATGAACGGCAAGGAAATCGCCCTTAGAGATTTTAAAGATAAGGTGGTGTTGATTGTAAATACGGCCAGCCAATGCGGGTTTACATTTCAATATCAGGATTTGCAGCGTCTGTATGATCACTATAAGGATAGAGGTTTGGTAATTCTCGGCTTTCCGTGCAATCAGTTTGCCGATCAGGAGCCAGATTCCAATGACAGCGTGCATACATTTTGTACCTTGAATTATGGGGTCGCATTCCCGATGTTCCAAAAGGTGGATGTACGTGACAAGCAGGCTCACCCGTTATTTACATATCTTGCTTCGTCGTTGCCCTTTGAGGGCTTTGATGAAACGCATTCGGTTGCCAAAATACTTATACCTTTAATTCACGAGCGTCATCCTGAATACTTGGCGGGAGATTCGATCAAATGGAATTTCACGAAATTCCTGATTGATCGGAACGGGAAAGTGGTCAAACGCTTTGAAGCGACGACTGATCCTCTGGATATGGAAGAGGATATTGAAGCTTTATTATAATGACCGTTTTGGACAGAATGAAACGAACTTATTTTTATGATTGATGAAAAGGCGGTTTCCCCAAAGTCGTGCACTTGAGGGTAACGCCTTTTTTTTACAACTTTTTAATTGTGATGATTCTCACAGCGACTTAGGGATGCTACAATAAAGCTATTTGAGGCAGCTAAGAGACAAGGAGTGGAACTGTAGCTTATGATGCAAACGATTACAGGAGATACCGGGGAAGAATGGAATACGATAGAACGGCTGCGGGATTTTTTGCGCACAGCTGGGGATGAGGAAGGAGCAAAAGCTGTAGCTGAATTGATGGAAAAGGCGGAAGCAGAGGAACTAACCATTGCATTTTGTGGACATTTTTCGGCTGGGAAGTCGAGTTTAATCAACAGTTTGTGCGGCAAAACAGTACTGCCGTCCGGGCCGATTCCTACGAGCGCTAATGTGGTGTCCATCCGTTACGGACGTTCGAGAGCGCTCATTCATCCGGCCAAAACATTAGAAAACCCGGAGCCGGAGGTACTGGAAACCTCTTTATTCGAGCTGGATGAATATTGTAAAAATGGCGGAGCTTATGAATCGGTTCAGGTATGGGAGGATGTCCCGATGTTGGCTGGCGGAGGGGTATTGATGGATACGCCTGGTGTTGACTCCACGGACCATGGTCATGCGCTGGCGACACATTCAGCTTTACACTGGGCGGATATTGTTTTTTATGTGATGGATTATAACCATGTCCAATCGGAAAATAATTTGTCCTTTGCCAAAAGCCTGTCAGATTGGGGCAAGCCGTTATATTTGATTATTAACCAAATAGATAAGCATCGAGAGCGAGAGCTTTCATTTACACGTTATTGTAGTGAGGTGGAGGCCAGCTTTCATGCATGGCAGGTTAATTACACGGATATACTGTTCACCTCCTTGAAAGTGCAAAGTCATCCTTGGAACCAGTGGAAAGAGCTACCATTGCTGATTAAAGCACTGCTGGAGCGAAAAACAGAGCTATTGTTGTACAGTTTGGTTTCCTCCATGCGCCATTTGGCGGATCAACATGTGGAGGCTGTACAGGCTGCTGAGAAAGAGGAACTGAACACGTTGATGGAAGAGGCAGGCGGGGAGGAAGCAATTTCGCGTCTGGATACGGAGCTGGAAATCTTGCAGCAAGAGGATGAACGCTGGCAGATGCTGCCGGAGCAGGAGTATAAACGGCTACGGCAAGAGCTGGATCAGCTGCTGGAGCATGCACATTTGACACCAGCAGAGCTGCGAGAGGCGGCGGGCGAATATCTGGAGAGCCGCAGGCCGGGTTTCAAGACCGGGTTGTGGTTCGCTGGAGGTAAGACGGAGCGAGAGAAGGGAGTACGTTTGGAACGACTGACTGGTATGTTGGCTGATCAGGTAGAGGGTCAGTTGCTCCCCCACGTTCGAGAGCTGCTGCGTTCCTGGGGGGACGGGCATGGTTTGTGGTCTGCTGCGCTGGAGCAAGAACTGGAGAAAATTCGTCCTGTGACAGATCGACAGCTGGTTGAGCAGACGGTGAAAGAAGCAGCGTTGTCGCCAGAGTATACGCTGAACTATTGCAAGGATTTGCGCAGCACCGTCACGGCAGATTGCCGTCACAAGGCGTTGGCGCTGGCAGACCGCCTGCTGGCGCAACTGACTGCGCAGACCGAGACACGCCGCGCGGCTCTCGCATCCGCACGCACCGAGCTGCTGGCGCAGGCGGACGCGGCAGGCCGTTATTGCGCCCGCCTAAGCGCATCGGCTGCGCACGCCACCGCGCTGCGCAGTCTGCTGCCGCAAGCTGCTGTGCCCGGCGCGTTGCCTCGCGCGGCAACGCCTGCGCCTGTGGCGGAAACCGCCGTCGCGGCTTCGCCCGCGACAGTGAGCGCTGCGCGTACCACCACCGCTGGCGCAGGGGCCGCATCGGCGCAGCCGCTGGCGGGCACGGCGATAGCACAGCCCGCCGCCGGAGGCCGCCGCACGCGGCTGGATGCAGCAGCGTCCCGGTTGGAGGCTGCCGCTGCATTAGTGAGTCCGTACCCTGCCATGCAGGCGGTGGTACGGGATTTACACGCCCGCGCCGCTGCGCTGGAGGGCGGGCGGTTCACGCTGGCGCTGTTCGGAGCGTTCAGCGCCGGGAAGTCCAGCTTCGCCAACGCTTTGCTGGGCGAGGCGGTGTTGCCCGTATCGCCGCATCCGACGACAGCGGCGATTAACCGGATTATGGTGCCCGCAAGCCAGGAGCGTCATGCCACCGCTGACGTCCAAATGAAATCCGTGGACGCTTTGCGTGAAGACCTTAGATACTCGTTCCGTCTGCTAGGACTGGGAGAACCAGGTGTAGAAGGATGGCAGGATGCCGTACATGCGTTGTCGCCGGAAGGTATTCACCCTGCCGGACGGCCCCATTACAGCTTTTTGAAGGCCGCCGCAGCCGGATGGGCAGAAGCTGAAAGCTTGCTGGGCCAGCAGCTTCAAGTAAATCTGGAGCAATATCGGGACTTTGTTGCCTCTGAGCATAAGTCATGCTTTGTAGAGCATATTGACCTTTATTATGACTGCCCTTTGACCCGTCAGGGGATCGTGCTGGTGGATACGCCCGGAGCGGATTCAGTAAATGCGCGCCACACAGGCGTAACCTTCAATTATATGAAGCATGCGGACGCTCTTGTATTTGTCACCTACTATAATCATGCGTTTACCCAGGGAGATCGTCAATTTTTGAATCAATTGGGTCGGGTGAAAGAGACGTTGGCGTTGGATCAGACCTTTTTTATCGTCAATGCAGCGGATCTCGCTTCGTCCGAAGCAGAGCTACTATCCGTGACCAAACATGTGCAAGAGCAACTGCAAGCAAACGGGATTCGTAAGCCGCGTATTTATCCGCTGTCAAGTATGCTGGCGCTGGAAGCAGCCGAGCAGGGAGAGGCTTCGCTGCGTGCGTCCTCACTTTTTGATGCGTTTGAAAATGATTTTTCAGCATTCGCAGCCGAAGAACTGGCCGGATTGTCCATTGCGTCCGCCATGCAGGAGCTGGCGCGGCTGCGGAGCCGGATAGAGCAACACGCCGTCGATGCCAGGTATAGCCTGGAGGAACGCGAAGGGCGGTTGGAGCGATTAACCCATATCCGCGAAGAACTGGAGCAAACCCTCTTGAGTCTTTCTGACAGCAGCGGTGCAGCCGTGTTGTCTGGGGAAACCGATGAACTGTTGTTTCACGTACGCCAACGGCTTGCTTATCGGACTGGAGAGTTTATGGCGGAGGCGTTTCATCCGTCTGTCCTGCGGGAAGGCGTGGGCGATCTTCGCTCAGCCTTTGCATCCTGTGGCCGTGAACTAATGCGCCTGATCGAACTGGAGCTGTCACAGGAATTGCTGGCAACCACGCTCAGGCTGGAAAAAACGGGACAAGGCTTGGTACGCAAGGCTGTACAACGGTGCGTAGAGGATATGAACCATCAACTGGAAGGACTGGATTGCACGGTTCCTGAACCCCGAGAGTGGGCTGTTCCCGAACTGATCGAAATTTCCTTGCAGGAGTCCATCCATTGGAAGGATTATTGGAACAGCTTTAAAAATCCAAAGTTATTTTTTGAAGGAGCTGGTCGCGCGGGTCTGCAAACCAAGCTGGAGCCGGTGCTGCGCGAGCGAATCGGGGAAGCTGTAGAGCAACAGCGAGAACAACTATCCTCTTTTTACATTACGCTGGTGCAGGAGGAACAAACGTGGCAGATGGCTCTGCTTCGGGAGCAGATGCTGGAGACGATTGGTGGTATGGAGCATGCACTAACGGGTGGTGAACAGCCACAGGTTTGGGAAGAGCTTGCTAGCCGGATCGCCGCCTTGGAGAAGGAAGAATCTCTGAGATAAAGTATATAAATATGCACACAAGCATAGCTTTCATCAGGACACCGGGTTGCGGGACAACCCGGTGTTTTACGCATGCTCCAAAAAGAAAGCAATGTTGAGCAATCAGCCATATTCAATGATAAGAAAGCGATTTAATTTGCCTAATCACCCGCCAATTGCGAACCTGCCTGAAAACGGCCTCTTATCCTCTTTGCCGCCTTGGAATGCGAATGGTAAACTTCACTAAGCCATATAACAACGTCGTGCAACTAATGGAGGGACATTGACATGGAAGTGCTCAGGCAATTGCAGGGCTTTTTTCGTGAGAGGAGACATTATCTGTTTCTTTCTATTCTATGCCTTGCGATAGCGACGGCCCTGGGACTGGTGTATCCAAACCTGCTCCAAAGGCTAATTGATAACGCTATCATCCCCGGTGACTTCGGGAAAGTCCCGGCACTGGCTCTAACTGTGCTGGGAGTAGTGATCGTCAAAGGGTTTATGCAATTTTTACACGGATTTTTTGGTGGACGGCTGGGTAACTATCTGGCCTACCGACTCCGCAATGCTTGTTATGAAAAGCTGCAATTTTTGTCCTTCAGATATTATGACACTGCCAAAACGGGCGATCTCATGTCCCGTTTGACGGGTGATCTGGAGGCGATTCGCAATTTTATCGGGTTTGGTTTTGCCCAACTCCTCAATGTCGTACTGATGGTCGTATTCGGATCTATGATGATGCTGTACATCAACTGGCAGCTCACCCTCTTTACAATGATCAGCATGCCTCTGCTGCTCTTCGTCACGTTTAAGTTCGAATCCCGAATTCACCCCACCTTTCAGGAAATGCGGCTTGCACTAAGCGCCTTGACGACAGCGGTGCAGGAAAATATAACAGGTGTGCGCACCGTCAAATCTTTTGCCCGCGAATCATATGAGGTTGAAAAATTTTCAGTGCGAAATGAGCAGTACAAAAGTAATCAAATTCAAGCAGCTTCCCTGTGGAGCCGTTTCTTCCCTGCCATGGAGCTGATTGCTTCTGTCAGTGTGGTTCTCCTGCTGGGCATGGGGGGCTATCTGGTTATTGAAAAATCGCTGACCCTGGGTCAGCTTGTCGCTTTTTTTAGCTTAATTTGGTACATTATCGGCCCCATCTGGAACATTGGCTTTCATATCAATAACTATACGCAGTCCAAAGCTTCGGGTGAACGGGTCTTGGAGCTTTTGAATCAACCGGTGGATGTTACCGATGAAGCTGATGCGCTGACACTTGATGCTGATGAGGTAGAGGGTCATGTTACATTTGAACATGTCACTTTTGCTTACGGGAATAAGCTACCCGCTGTGGTAGACATCAACCTGGATGCGCCCCCGGGATCAGTTATCGGTATTTTGGGCGGAACGGGATCAGGTAAATCCACTATTATTCAACTGCTTATGCGAGCTTACAATGTGAACGCAGGCAGCATCAAGCTGGATGGAACGGATATACGCCATTTGAAAATCCGTGATTTACGTGCTCAAATTTCTTCAGTGTTTCAGGAGACGTTCCTGTTCTCATCATCCATTCGTAACAACATCGCCTATGGACTAAGCCATGTCAGCATGGATGACATTATACGCGTATCCAAGCTGGCTCAGGCACATGAATTTATTACCGAGCTGCCATTGGGTTATGACACTGTCGTCGGTGAACGGGGACTGGGGCTGTCCGGTGGGCAAAAACAACGGATTGCCATCGCACGGGCCTTACTCAAAAATCCGAAAATTCTGGTGCTTGACGATGCGACCAGCGCGGTCGACATGGAGACGGAGCATGAAATCCAGACCGGTTTTCAAGAGGTTATGCGGGGACGGACGACCTTTATTATTGCTCACCGTATTTCTTCACTTCGTCATGCTAATGAAATCGTAGTGCTGGAGGAAGGACGCATAGTTCAGCGAGGAACGCATGAACAGCTCATTGCAACTCCAGGTCCATATCAGGATGTGTATCATATTCAATACGCCGACTACATAGCCCAAACTCCTGACGGTGTATCCGAAAGGCAGGTGAGACCATGAATATACCCGCTGAAAAAGCCAAACCGCTTCAAAAACCAATGAATGAGCGATTTGTGTACCAGGATGATGATATCATCGACAAACCGTTTAACTGGTCGGAGTTCAAACGGTTGCTTGCTTACATGAAGCCTTATGCCCGGCAGATTCTGCCGATTCTGCTGGTTATGATGATTCTCGGTACCATTACCAAGCTGACCGTTCCCTATCTGATCAGTCTGGCCATTGACAAGGCGATTGCTCCCACATGGCCTGCACTGCCCAGTGTAAAATTACTGATGTTTATAACCGGGGCTGTGCTGTTGCTATATTTGATTCAATGGGCAGCCAGCACATATCGCATTAAATTCACCAATATTATCGGTCAACGTGTCATTTATGATCTGCGTGAGGATCTGTTTAAGCATATTCAGAAGCTTTCCTTCAACTTCTTTGATAAAAGACCGGCTGGCTCTGTCTTGGTACGCGTTACGAATGACATCAACTCACTTCAGGATCTATTTACGAATGGTGCGGTGAATGTCCTGATTGACTGCGTACAGCTCACTGGAATCATTGTCATTTTGCTACTGATTAACTGGAAGCTTGGTCTGGCAGTGATTGTGACTGTTCCAATCATGTTTTTGATCTCTACCAAGCTGCGTGTGCGCATCCGTCGTGCCTGGCAGGAAGTACGTATGAAGAATTCCCGTATCAACTCCCATCTGAATGAGTCCATTCAGGGTATCCGTGTGACACAGGCGTACACGCAGGAACAGGAAAACATGGCTTATTTCGATAACATGAACAGCTCCAGCAGGCGGTCTTGGGATAAAGCTTCCGCCATGAATCAGGTTTTTGGACCGCTCATTGATATTACCGGAGGATTGGGCACGCTTGTGCTGTTCTGGTTCGGGGCGCATTTGATTCAGACGGATCAACTTACGGTAGGTCTGCTGGTTGCGTTTGCCAACTATGTGGGGAACTTTTGGGACCCGATTAATCGACTGGGGCAAATGTACAACCAGTTGCTGGTTGCGATGGCTTCGTCGGAAAGAATTTTTGAGTTTATGGATGAACAGCCGAATATTGCGAATAAGCCGGGAGCCAAAGACCTGCCGTCCATTCGCGGCGATATTCATTTTGAAGAAGTTGTTTTTGAATATGAAAAGGGACGTCAGGCGCTTAAAGGCATTAATCTTTCTGTCGAGGCGGGTCAATCCATTGCGCTTGTCGGGCATACCGGATCTGGTAAAAGCACCATCATTAATCTGCTCAGCCGGTTTTATGACATTACATCAGGGCGACTTACGATTGACGGCCATGATGTGCGTGATGTAACGGTGGAGAGCTTGCGTAGTCAAATTAGCATTGTACTTCAGGATACGTTTATTTTTTCAGGCACGATTCGCGATAATATTCGATTCGGTCGCCTGGATGCAACGGATGAGGAAATTGAAGCGGCTGCGAAAGCAGTTAATGCTCATGAATTCATCGTTCATTTGCCGGGTGGTTATGAAACGGAGGTCGAGGAGCGGGGCGGTATGCTGTCCATGGGCCAGCGCCAACTGTTATCCTTTGCCCGCGCATTGCTCGCTAATCCGCGAATTCTTATTTTGGATGAAGCCACAGCGAGTATAGATACAGAAACAGAGCTCAAAATTCAGGAGGCTCTTCAGGTGCTGCTGGATGGCAGAACCTCCTTCATGGTTGCTCACCGTTTGTCCACGATTCGGAATGCCGATCATATCGTCGTGCTGGATCATGGGCAGATCCAAGAAAGTGGGAATCATGAACAATTGATGAAAAAACATGGAATTTATCGGGGGCTGGTGGAAGCACAGTTCAGATTTTTGTAAAAAAAAGAGCAAAAAATCGCGGTTTTTGTAAATTTAAATGCGGAGCGCTATTGCAATCTTGGAGCTAAACCCTGAAAATAAAGATGAAAAGAGATCAGAGCAATTTTCGTCAGAGGGGGAAGAGTTCAAGATGTGGGGTGCTCCTTTTTCTGCCGGGGCTATAAAGATGCTGCTGCTGGGTAGCGGCGAATTGGGAAAAGAAGTCATTATTGAAGCTCAGCGGCTTGGCGTGGAATGCATTGCTGTAGACCGTTATGAACTGGCCCCAGCAATGCAGGTTGCCCATCGTTCTCATTGTTTGGATATGCAGGATGCTGAGGCGTTGAAGGCACTGATTCGCAAGGAAAAGCCCGACATAATTGTACCTGAAATCGAAGCTATTGCTACGGGTGCTTTGGAAGAATTGGAGCAAGAGGGATTTCACGTAGTTCCAACGGCCCGGGCCGCCCGTCTTACGATGGACCGGGAGGGTATTCGCAGACTTGCTGCCGAGAAGTTGCAACTTCCGACTGCCGCCTACCGCTTTGCAGATGATTTTGAGCAATTGCGGTCAGCGGTTCATGAGCTGGGCACGCCATGCGTGGTCAAGCCCTTGATGAGTTCGTCGGGGAAAGGGCAGTCTGTGTGCCGGACACCCGTAGACGCTGAATCCTGTTGGAATACGGCGCTGGAAGGCGCACGTGCCAAAACAACACGTGTCATTGTTGAAGCTTTTGTTCCGTTTGAGAGTGAAATTACGTTATTGACCGTCAGATCAGTATCGGGTACGACTTTTTGCCCACCGATTGGTCATATTCAGAAGGATGGGGATTATGTCGAATCTTGGCAACCTCATGGCATGACGGACAAGCAGCTTTCGGACGCGCAGGACATTGCCCGTACAATTACGGATGAACTGGGTGGTTACGGATTGTTTGGCGTGGAGCTGTTTTTAACGGCTGATGGCGTCGTATTCAGTGAAGTATCCCCCCGTCCGCATGATACGGGAATGGTGACGATGATTACGCAGGATTTGTCGGAATTTGCGCTTCATGTGCGGGCCATTCTCGGATTTCCGATACCGTCGGTCACACTGCTAACCCCTGGGGCTTCGGCTACCTTGAAGGCAGAAGGGGCTACACGGGATTTTGTAATCGGTGGTCTGCATGATGCATTATTGCTACCCCGGACACAGGTGCGAGTGTTCGGGAAGCCTGAAACCAAGCCGGGACGCCGGATGGCTGTAGCGCTTAGCGCTGCGGGAGATGTGGAAACAGCACGGAAGACGGCCAAAGAAGCTGCCAATATGCTGAAAGTGGAGGTAAATCATGTCTAACAATGTGATGATTCCAGTACTGACAATTCGTTCCGTAGAGCTTGGCGATTGCGAAGCCGTAACAGGACTGCTAAGAGAAGTCGGATATCCGATGACTTGTGGTGTGATGAAAGAAGTTATGGGAACTACGCAGGAGGACTGTCAAGCCAATATGATGGTTGCAGAAATGGATGGTCGTGTTGTCGGCGTAATCGGCATGCATACGGCTCAAAGCTTGGCTTATCCTGATCCTGCCGTACAAATCACCATGCTGGTCGTGAGCAAGGAGTATCGCGGCGAGGGCATCGGCAAGCGCCTGGTGGCATGTGGTGAGGAGTGGGGACGTGAGCAAGGAAGTCTCCATTTGTTCATTACCGGAGCGAATAACCGCATCAAACAAATAGAGGCACATGCATTCTACAACCGAATCGGCTTTGAAAAGCAAGGCTACCGTTTTAGCAAAAAGCTTAAATAATATTCCTGTATAAGCCGGGATTATATTCAGAGCCTCATTACCATAGATCAGTCCTGTTTAGGCCATTGCCGAGCGGGGCTATTTTTTTACCAACTTTTACACCATTGATCCTGCTAGGAAACATGATATACTGCTAGAGTAAAGATTACAAAGTTGTAACCACGCATGTTCAGAGCGAACATGTGCACACCAAGAAATTAATACAACAAGGAGATGACGAAATGAAGAATATGTTGAAAAAAACACTGGTGATGGGAAGTTTAAGCGCCGTTTTATCCGCAGGATTCATCGTTCCGGCATCAGCAGCACCGGCTGACGATTTGTCAGCGCAGCTACAACAGTGGCTACAAAATAGCGGAAACTCTGTTCAATTGTCCAATGGGACGACGACAGTAACGAAGAACGTAACTACGGATTGTTTCGGACAGGACAAGGCTAAAACTCAAACAGGGAATCCTTCTTCGGGCAAGCAAGTAACCAAACAGGGAAACCAAAATGCTTCACAGTCTGCTAACCAGCAGCAGAATCAAGCTCAAAACACCAATGCAGGTGCAGGTCAGTCCGCAGGATCGGATGCACAGCCCAGCAAGTCTCAATTTGCAGCAGAGGTTGTAAAGCTGGTAAACAACGAGCGCAGCAAAAATGGTCTGAAGCCACTGACTTCCGACGCGAAGCTTACGGAAGTAGCTTTGGCTAAAGCGAAGGATATGAGTACTAATAATTACTTTTCTCATACATCTCCAACCTATGGCTCACCATTTGATATGATGAAGAAATTCGGCGTAAGTTATACGTATGCGGGTGAAAATATTGCAATGGGACAACAAACACCACAAGAAGTGATGAAGGCCTGGATGAACAGTCAGGGACACCGTGAAAATATTTTGAAGGCAGAATATACACAAATCGGTGTAGCTTACTATAATGGATATTGGGTTCAGGAATTTACACGTAACTAAAAGTCGATCATAAAAAAGCGTTTTAAACGTCATTATGTTAAGGTATTATACTGACAGCCTAACGCTAGATTTAAGGGCCTGCTGACACGTTCAGCGGGCTTTTTTTACGTTGTTGCCCTGCTAATGCTGCGCCTTAACTATTATTCTTGCTTATATGCAAGGACAGGCATAAGTGCGGCAAGTATAGTATGATAGCACCAAGCTATATTGATAACTAATAAACTTATAAGAAAGTCAGGTGAACGAATGAGCTATGAAATTGTGCATGAAGGTGCTTTTGCTATGCTCAAGGTGCAATTGAATCCTGGGGAAACGATTAAAGCGGAGATGGGAGCCATGGTTTCCATGTCGTCCAGCGTGGATATAAAGGGGACTGTCGATGGTGGGTTATTGCGCGGTTTAGGCCGGATGCTGAGCGGGGAGAAATTTTTTTTTCAGGAGCTAAGAGCAGCTCGGGGGCCGGCTGAAGTGATGCTTGCTCCGGCAAGTATAGGTGATGTGCAAGCGGTGGAATTGGACGGTAGTTATAGACTTTTGGTGCAAAAGGATGGCTTCTTGGCATGCACGGAGGGTATTGAGGTCAGCACCAAAATGCAAAATCTGATGAAAGGATTGTTCTCGGGCGAAGGTTTTTTTATCGTTGAAATCAGCGGTCGCGGAACAGTGTTTTTGTCCTCTTATGGAGCTATTCATCCTATTTATATAGCCCCTGGAGAGGAACGTATTATTGATAATGCTCATCTGGTGGCATGGCCGGACTATATGGATTACAAAATTGAAAAAGCGTCCAAAGGCTGGTTGTCCAGTGTAACGAGCGGAGAAGCACTTGTATGCCGTTTTCGCGGTGAGGGGACGGTATTGATCCAAAGTAGAAATCCGGGCAGCTTTGGACAATGGATCAAAAGCTTTATACCTGACAGCAAGTAGTTTTTTCGTCTGTGTAGAGGTAAAGGATGAGCTGTTCGAACCAAAAAGGTGTAATAAAAAGGATGGCTCTATGCCATCCTTTTTTACATACTTATGTAAAAAAAGAACTAAAACGGTACGTTTTTTTGTAGAAAATTACATTTATTTCGATTTTAAAAGTATAACTTTTTGCTTTCTTTTGATATGTATGCTTCATAATACTCAGAACTGTTTATTTGCAAAATGATATGAGAAGCTTTATGTTTATTTCACCAAGTGATCAGGAGGGAACACGAGTGAATTCATCAAAATGGATCTGGCGGTCTGTCGGTTCCGTGTCCATCGCCGCCACACTGCTATTATTGTACGGATTTATTGCTGCAGTACGAAGCATTACGGCTCCAGAGCCGCTCGCTAGCACCATACCTGCAAATTCGGGTTCATCACAAATACAAAATGCGCCATCCGCTGCAACTCAGGTGGGGGAGTTTAGGGTAGCTGCCATAGGAGATTCGCTGGCAAAAGGAACCGGCGATGACTCGGGCAGTGGTTTTGTACGACGGTCGGTAACCTTGTTAAATGATCAGGAAGGTCATAAGGCTCAGCTCATTAATAACCTTGGCATTAACGGGCTGACGACTCAAGGACTTTTGACCAAACTGGATGAGCCCGGCGTGGCTTATGTGTTGAAAAAGGCTAATGTTATTATTGTGTCCATTGGCGGAAATGATTTGTTTCAGGGGGCACAAGCTGCCCAAACTGGCAAAGAGCCACCTACGCTTAATGGCATGCGCAAGGCTCTGCCTGATGCAGCCAAGCGTTTGCAAAAAGTGCTGACAAAAGTCGGAAAAATCAATCCGAAGGCTAAAATTATATACGTTGGACTATATAATCCATTCAGTGACCTGCCGGAAATGAAAATTCCGGGAAATCTCGTCGTGACGGAATGGAATCTGGCTGCTATGGCGATTACCAATCAAAACAGTAATATGACGCTGATTCCAACCTTCGATTTATTTCAGCAAAATTTGCCGGTTTATTTATCCTCTGATCATTTTCATCCTAACGGACAGGGCTATCAGGCAATTGCTGAGCGTATCGCTCAAGGGTTTGCGGTAGTAGCGGCCAAGGAAGGCGACAATACGGAGGATGGACAAAAGTCCACGAGCAGCCAACCCGCTGATATGAAGAAGGGAGGGAACAAGTGATGGGTATCCAATCTGCTGACAAGACCGAGACCGATGTAGCAAGGGCTTCGACAACCACAGATGGAGCATCCAGCTATCATTCCGACAATCAGTTCGGCAGTGCAGACGGAAGCAGAAGCGACAACGAAACCGTTCTCTCTGTTCAGCACGTCAAAAAACGTATCGGACGAAAAATGATCATTCACGATGTGACATTCGATGTGCGTGCGGGCGAAATTTTTGGCTTTCTTGGTCCCAATGGAGCTGGAAAAACAACGACCATCCGTATGCTGGTTGATCTGATCAAGCCCACCGAGGGCACCATTACCGTATGTGGTCATAATGTAAACCGTGATCCAGAGCAGGCATTGCGGCATATCGGTTCTATTGTGGAAAATCCGGAGGTGTACGGTTACCTGACAGGGTGGGAGAATCTGGAGCATTTTGCCCGGATGCAGCCTGGTGTGGATGAACAGCGTATTCGTGAAGTGGTGGAGCTGGTGCGGCTGGATCGCCGTATTCATGATAAAGTAAGTACGTATTCTCTCGGGATGCGTCAGCGTCTCGGTATTGCCCAGGCCTTGCTTGGCAAACCCAAGCTGCTTATTCTGGACGAACCGACAAACGGGCTGGACCCCAAGGGGATCAAGGAGATGAGAGCTTTTATCCGTCTGTTGGCGGCAGAGGGCATGGCAGTATTTGTTTCCAGTCATTTGCTTAGTGAAATCCAGTTGTTGTGTGATCGTGTAGCGATTATTAGCCGGGGACGGGTGCTTGCTGTTGGCGGTGTGCGGGAATTGGTTGAAACGCATTCGCGTATGGCCGTATGGCAACTGGAGCCTCATGATCAGGGTCTTGCCCTGTTGGATGGCTCTCCGCATGTACAAATCATTACAAACGCCGATGAACTGATTGATGACAGCATTGTTGCAGGCAGCGGAGCGGATGCCATTTTTACTGAAATGGACGAAGAACATATTGCGGAGCTGGTCGTACAAATGACGGCTTCCGGCATTTCCGTTAAAGGGGTAACCAAAATCAACCCTACACTGGAGCAGCTATTCCTGAAAATGACGGAAGGTGAGATTCTTGAATAACATTTTACCGCTCGTACAAAATGAAACACTCAAAATCATCAAGAAGAAACGATTTTATGTCATTTTACTTGTTTTGCTTGTGCTTGTGCCGATTTTTACGTACGCTCAGATGAAGGTGGCGGAAAATAACCGCGAAAAATTCGGCAATGACTGGCGGCTGGAGCTGCGTCAGGCCATTACGGATAACCAAAATTCGCTGGGCAGCGACCGGGTTCCGGAGGAATGGAAGACCTACAGGCGAGTATTTGTTCAACAAATGCAATATTATCTGGAAAATGACGTGAACCCGAATGAGCCAAGTGGTGTAACCTTTACCAGAGAGTTTATGGACAATTCTATTAATTTGTTCGTTCCATTGCTAATTATGGCGATTGCCTCCGATCTAGTTTCAGGAGAACGGACGACGGGTACCATAAAAATGCTGCTGACCCGTCCTGTCAGGCGGTGGAAGGTGCTGCTGAGCAAGCTGCTAACACTGTATATGTTCGTTTCGCTCATCATTTTGGCTGTGTTTGTGATCAGTTATCTTATATCTAGCTTGTTTTTTGGCTTTCGCGGCTTTAATGTTCCGGTATTTACGGGCTTCCAAATTGTTGGATCGACGGTGGATATGTCTGCGGTACATGCGATCCCGCAATGGTACTATCTGATGTTACAAGCCGGATTGATCTGGTTCGTCAGTCTCGTGATAGCCTCGCTTGCCTTTATGGTATCGGTGCTGGTACGCAGTACGGCGGCAAGCATTGTGGTAATGATGGCTGCGCTTATTTCAGGCACAATTTTAACGAACATGGCCTCATCCTGGCAGAGTGCAAAATATTTATTTATGGTCAACCTCGAATTGACCGATTATTTATCAGGAAGCCCCGCCCCGATTGAGGGGATGACCTTGCCGTTTTCTTTGGCTGTACTGGGCATTTGGGGGGCTGCGGCGCTGATTGTTTCATTCGCCGTCTTTACGAAACGGGATATATTGAATTAAAATGGACAAGGTAAAAGAAAACATCTGTTTGCATTTTTGGTGAAAATCATCAAGAATAAGGCAAAACACGGTTACGATTAGACAAAGGGGGAGCATGAATGGTCGACAAAATCGACTTGTCTGCGGGAGCGTCCGGCACTCAGAACGGAGCTTTGGAATATGGCGTGGACGACATTCAAGTGCTCGAAGGGCTTGTGGCAGTTCGCAAACGGCCGGGCATGTATATTGGGAGCACCAGTTCTTCGGGACTACATCATTTGGTATGGGAAATTGTGGACAACGCGGTTGATGAACATCTTGCCAAGTTTTGCTCCCGCATTGACATTACAATGCATAAGGACGGTTCCGTTACAGTAACTGATAACGGGCGTGGTATTCCTACGGGAATGCACAAAACAGGAATTCCAACACCGCAGGTAGTATTTACCATTTTGCACGCCGGAGGTAAGTTCGGCGGTTCGGGTTATAAAAAGTCCGGGGGTCTGCACGGTGTGGGCGCGTCCGTAACGAACGCTCTTTCGGAATGGCTTGAAGTGGAAATTTACCGGGACGGCAAGATTCACCGTCAGCGGTTTGAATATTGGCAGGACAAGAAGGGCGTGGAGCATGTCGGGGAACCGACCACAGGCCTTGAAGTGCTGGGCAATACCAACAAGACGGGCACCAAAATTACTTTTAAACCGGATATTCGCGTATTCCAGGCAGGCATTCATTTCAACTACGATACGCTGGCCGAACGGCTTCAAGAAATTGCTTTTCTGAACTCGGGTCTTCGTATCCAGCTTAAAGATGAACGCAGCGGGAAGTCGGATGAGTATTTTTACGAGGGCGGAGCGAGTCAGTTTGTCGCTTTTCTGAATGAAGGCAAGGACGTGCTGCATGACATCATTCACTTCAATGCAGAGAAGGAAGACGTTGAGGTGGAAATTGCCATTCAGTACAATGCAGGTTATACCGAAACGATTGCTTCGTTTGTTAACTCCATTCCGACACGGGGCGGGGGTACACATGAAACGGGCTTCAAAACCGCTTACACCCGTGTCATGAACGATTATGCGCGACGCACAGTAATGCTGAAGGAAAAGGATAAAAATCTGGAAGGCAATGATTTGCGAGAGGGAATGATGGCTGTAATCAGTGTCAAGATGGCTGAGGTTGAATTCGTCGGTCAGACAAAGGATCAACTGGGCAGCGCTTCCGCACGCAGTACCGTGGATGCGATTGTATCCGAGCAGATGCAGCGTTTTCTGGAGGAAAATCCGCAGGTCGCGCAAACATTAATCAAAAAGGCAGTTCAGGCATCCAGAGCGCGTGAAGCTGCGCGTAAAGCTCGGGACGAAATGCGTACCGGCAAGAAACGCAGTGAAAGCTCTAATCTGAACGGCAAGCTGTCGCCTGCACAGTCCAAGGATTTTACACGAAATGAGCTGTTTATCGTGGAAGGTGATTCGGCTGGCGGATCGGCCAAACAGGGACGTGATTCCAAAATTCAGGCTATTTTGCCATTGAAGGGTAAGCCGATGAACCCGGAGAAATCCAAGCTGGCGGATGTTATGAAAAATGATGAGTACCGCGCCATTACAGCAGCAATCGGGGCGGGAGTAGGAACAGAGTTTACGCTGGAAGACAGCAATTATTCCAAAATCATCATTATGACTGATGCGGATACGGACGGCGCGCACATTCAAGTGCTGCTGCTGACGTTCTTTTATCGGTATATGAAAGAGCTGATTGATGCGGGACGCATATTTATCGCTCAACCGCCATTGTATAAAATAACCCGGAAGTCGGGTAAGCTCGAAACGGTACGTTATGCCTGGACTGACGAGCAGCTTGACAATTACTTAAAGGAATTTGGACGGAATTTTGAGCTTCAACGCTATAAAGGACTCGGGGAGATGAACCCGGATCAGCTATGGGAAACGACGATGAATCCCGAGTCACGTACCTTGCTGCGCGTCCAGATTGAGGATGCAGCCAAGGCTGAACGCCGTGTATCGACATTGATGGGCGACAAGGTTGATCCCCGCAAGCGCTGGATTGTGGAAAACGTAGATTTTACGGAATATGTAGAGTAGTGCTAACAAATGAGGTGTATACATGAGCTTATCGGAGCAATTTTTGCCAGCTTTTCTGGAGGAAGTGGTCGGTGACCGCTTTGGCCGATATTCCAAATATATTATTCAGGATCGGGCGATACCCGATGTGCGGGATGGATTAAAGCCAGTACAGCGCCGGATTTTGTACTCCATGTATGATTCCGGCAACACACCGGATAAAGCGTATCGTAAATCTGCCAAAACGGTCGGGGACGTTATGGGTAATTATCACCCCCACGGTGACTCGTCAATTTACGACGGAATGGTGCGGATGGCGCAGCCTTGGAAAATGAGTCACGTACTTGTGGACGGTCACGGCAACTGGGGTTCCCAGGACGATGACCCGGCAGCCGCTATGCGGTACACGGAGGCCCGTCTGTCTCCTATCGCGATGGAAATGCTGCGTGATATCGAAAAACGCACGGTTATGTTCAAGGATAACTTTGATAACTCGGCAAAGGAGCCGGTTGTGCTACCTTCCCGCTATCCGAATCTGCTAGTAAACGGCTCTAGTGGGATTTCGGCCGGATTTGCGACTGAAATTCCGACGCACAGCTTACGCGAGGTCATTGACGCCAGCATTGCTGTGATGGAAAAGCCGGATATTGAGCTGGAAGAGATTATGACCTTTATTAAAGGTCCTGATTTCCCGACGGGCGGACTAATTATGGGTGGCGAAGGCATTAAAGACGCTTATCGCACAGGTAAAGGGCGTATTTATATCCGTTCCAAAACGGAAATTCAATCTTTGCGCGGAGGTAAGCAGCAACTGGTCATTACGGAGATTCCATACCAGATTGTTAAATCAAGGCTCGTAACCGCCATGGAGAATATCCGTCTGGAGAAAAAGGTGGAAGGGATTGCCGAGGTTCGTGACGAGAGTGGACGGAATGGTTTGCGAATTGTGGTGGAACTGAAGAAGGAAGCCGATGCGGAAGGGATTTTGGCCTATTTGCTAAAAAAAACCGACCTTCAGGTGGCATACAACTTCAACATGGTAGCCATTGTGAACAAAGCGCCGCATCAGCTTGGATTGAAGTCCATTTTGGAAGCGTATATCGCCCATCAACGCGAAGTTGTCACACACCGTATCCAGTTTGAGCTGGAAAAGGCGGAGGATCGCGCCCATGTGCTGGAAGGTTTGGTCAAGGCGCTGAACATTCTGGATGAGGTCATTGCGGCCATTAAAGCTTCCAAAAATCGCCAGGACGCGCAAAATAATTTGCAATGGATGTTTGGCTTTAGCGAACGTCAGGCCGATTCTATTTTGACCTTACAGCTTTACCGCCTCACGAATCTGGAAATCACCACGCTGGAAAAGGAATTAAGTGAAATTCAGAAAAAAATTACGCAGTACCGTTCTATTTTGGAAAGTGATCGTAAGCTGATCAGTTTGATCCGCAAGGAACTGCTGGAAATCCGTGAGAAGTACGGCATTGACCGCCGTTCGGACATACAGGGTGAGGTTGAAGAGATTAAGGTAAATCTGGAGGTCATGGTTGGGGCGGAGGATGTATTGCTGACTCTTTCCAAAGACGGCTATGTGAAGCGTACAGGTATGCTGTCCTTCACCCGTTCCGGTGGGGAGCGCTCAGCTTCTGGCGTTAAGGAAGGGGATTATGTCACCCAGTTGCTTGATGTCAACACACTGGATGTGTTGCTCGTCTTCACTCAGCGCGGACAATATTTCTTATTGCCTGTGCACCAGGTGCCGGAGTACAAGTGGAAAGAGCCGGGAACTCCGATTGTTAACGTGATTTCGTTAACCAAGGATGATCGTATCGTGAGTGTCATTCCGATCAAAAACATTGAGGAAATCGGCAAAAGTCTGGTGTTTGTAACGAAGAAGGGCCAAGTGAAGCGGACAGAGCTGACGGAATATGCAACGAAACGTTCCAGTGCTGTAGCAGCCTGCAAGGTAGCAGGGGACGATGAAGTGTTGTCGGTAACGCTAAGCGACGGCACCCGGGATATTATGCTGATTACCCGTGCAGGGATGAGCATACGATTCAAGGAGCAAGAGGTTAATGCGATGGGTCGCGTCTCGGCTGGTGTCAAAGGTATACAACTGGCGGAAGGCGATGAAATTGTCTCAGCGCTGTGGGTGGAAGAGGATGAAGGAGAAGTGCTGGTGCTGACCGAGTCCGGTTATGGCAAGCGCACGCTTCTGCTGGATTATCCTGCTCAGGGACGAGGCGGTAAAGGAATCACCACCTTTGAGTTCAAGGAAGGTAAACGAGTACGTTCGAATGGAACTCGGATCGTAGCTGCCTTCTATTGCCGTGAAGCTATTCAATTGTTTGCGATCACTGCAGAAGGGCAGACGATGTCTTTCCTTTCAGAAAAAGCTCCTTTGACCGACCGCAAGGATACAGGCAAATTGCTGGCTCCTGTGGAGAAGAAGGACGAAATTGTGAATGTGCTGCCGCGTAATGAGCCGCAGGCTTCCCAGTCTATAGAATAACAGGAAAGTCAATCGCTTTTTAGCTCGAAAAAGAGAGGTCCTCTCGTGCCATTCTGGCACGAATGAGGACCTTTTTGCCGTCATGCTGTCGAACCTTGACCACCCTCCAAAACCGAAGTGAGACTTCCTTCCCCTTTTCAATTGATGCTCCAAAAACGGCAGGAAACCGGGGCTGAATGGCGAAAATTTAATGTGATGAAATACAATCCGGACGGTGGCCCATACGGTAACTTTGATGCTTTTACTGACCCTGTTATTCAAAGGAGTGAGGCAAAATGCAAACGACCGAATTTGCGAAAATCTGGTCCAGAATGGCTAAGGATTACAAGGTTCATATGGAGCAGCAGTTGGCTCCATCATTGACTGAGGCTCAGCTTACAGTACTGGAGGTTTTGAACGAATACGGCCGTATGAAACCGTCTCAATTGATCCCGTATCTCGCAACCACACCTGCCGCGGTTACAATGCTGCTGGACCGGATGGAGCGGAATCGCCTGGTCACCCGCTTTAGAGATGTAAAGGACCGTAGAATCGTATGGATTGTTATTTCGGATCAAGGGAGAGAAGAAGCTGAACGGGGATTGCAGATAAGAGATGATTTTCTGGGCTCTGCACTAAACCGGATTTCGCAGCATAATCAAAATTTGCTGGTTTATCTGTTGGGTAAAATCACCACAAAGACGAAACCGTCTGCATCGGCAAGCGAGGCAAAGGGAGTAAAGGAACAAATAGAGCGAGCTGAATAAGCGGAACATCAGTTGAATGAAAAACGGCTTACATGAACAAACCGTCTCTTTAATATTCTAAATAAAAATGCGCGGATAATGCTGGCCAAAAGGGCCACACATGTCCGCGTTTTTTGTGCTGAAAAAACACATACTGTAGCTATTGTTACGTTTTTAAATGACTTGTTGTATCCTGCAAGTTTCAGTTGCTCTTTTCAATACCTATATCTGTTACAGGGGTGAATGTTGACATTTACATATAACATGATAAAATTAGTTATACATAAATAACATTTCGTATGCGAATAGTTGCTTGAATATGTATATGGAATGTGAATTGGGTAATGGGAAGAAGGATGGTTCCAGTGAGTGACAGAGAGGAAGACAGACTTGAGGTGTACCGGATTATTCAGTCGGTAAGGGAGGTTAACAAAACGATATTTTATGCCTTCTGGAATGAGGAGCAGCATTTGGAACTGACAGCCGTTCAGCACATGGCTTTGGCGATTCTGAATAAACGACCCAATATCGGGTTATCCGAGCTGGCAGACATAGCCCATATGGGGTGTAGCTCCATGAGCGGGGTGGTTGACCGCTTGACCAAGGCAGGATATATCGCTCGCGGACGGCATGAGCATGATCGCAGATCCTTAGTGCTGACGCTTACCCCGGAAGGAAAAGACATCATGCAAAAAGTAGACGTCATGTGGATGGAGCGCGTCTTGCCCATTCTGGACATCCCGAAGGAGCATCTGGACATGGTTCTGGATATCCATAAACAAATGATAATGAAATTGACACCGAAGGGAATGAATCAACTTGAGCAGTCCTCAAATGACACTACCAGGTAATGTACGCAGAGCACCCATTGTGGCCGCTCTGTTGATTGGCGCGTTTGTTGCGATTTTAAACCAGACGTTGATAAGTGTGGCTTTACCGAAAATGATGAGTGATCTGAATGTAGATGCCAATGTGGCTCAGTGGCTTAGTACGGGCTTTATGCTCGTGAACGGGGTATTGATCCCGGTGACCGCATTTTTGATTGCGCGTTTTTCCACTCGTAAATTGTTTATTAGTGCGATGATTATCTTTTCAATCGGCACGCTGTTGTGCGCTATTGCGCCGAGCTTTAGCATATTGCTGATCGGACGTCTCATTCAGGCCGCGGGTGCGGGTATTATGATGCCTTTAATGATGGTCGTTATCTTGAACATCTACCCAATAGAGCGTCGTGGCCGGGCGATGGGAACGCTGGGGATTGCAATGGGTTTTGCTCCAGCCATTGGACCAACCTTATCCGGTTATATAGTCCAGCATTATGACTGGCGAGTGCTGTTCTGGATCATTCTGCCGATTTCAGTGATTTCGATTGTGATCGGATTTATTTTTCTGAAAAATGTAACGGAGCAGTCCAAGCCTAAGCTGGACATTCCCGGCATCATTTTGTCTACGCTCGGTTTCGGCGGACTGTTATACGGCTTTAGTGATGCAGGAACATCGGGCTGGGGAAGTATTCCGGTCCTGTCTACGCTTATTGTGGGGACGATTGCGCTCATTCTGTTTATTGTTCGCCAACTGAAGGTTGATGAACCTATGCTGGAGTTCCGTATCTTCAAATACGACGTGTATAGCTTGACGACAATCATTAATGTCATTGTGACGATGGCTTTGTACGCCGGTATGATATTACTGCCGATTTATTTGCAAAATATCCGCGGCTTTTCACCGATTGAGTCCGGTATGCTGATGTTGCCGGGGGCGATTCTGATGGGGGTGATGTCTCCTGTAACCGGGGCTATTTTTGACCGGATCGGAGCACGATGGTTGTCTGTGATCGGTTTATTGATCATGGCTGTGACGACTTGGGAGTTCACACGCTTGACCGAGACAACGACCTACATGACGCTGCTGGCTAATTATACGGTTCGGATGTTCGGGATGTCATTGCTGATGATGCCGATCCAAACGGCCGGATTAAACCAGCTTCCGCAACGATTGAATGCGCATGGTACTGCGATGAGTAATACACTGCGTATGATTTCCGGTTCAATCGGAACAGCAATTCTGGTGACGGTGATGTCGACTCAAAGCAGCAACCGTCTGACGAATATTGTTGCATCTGAGGGATTATCTGTTACAAATAAAGCAGAGATGCTGGCAGCAGGCAACCAGGCTACGATTTATGGTATCAACTCAGCCTTTATCATTGCGACGCTGTTGAGTGTGACGGCCCTGATTTTGGCATTTTTCATCAAGAATACGAATGCTCAAAACGCTCTGCCCCGTCAGCAGTTGGTGAACAGCAAGAAAGGGCAGTCTGTGGTCTCCTCGTCATAAGGGTGGGAGGAGTATCAGATTTTTAACAAAAAAGAACCGGCAATGCATGTTTGTTTGATTACATGCATTGCCGGTTCTTTTGGTATATGCCTGCTCAATGCCCAGCTTTGAGCATACTTTCATAAAGCGATTTGGGCCACTCACTCCATGGGAATTGGGCTGGAGGGAACGAGTGGAAGCTCATGTTCTCCTTGCTAACAGGATGAGGTGCTCCAGCAAGCAGAGACCAGAGCGCCAACTGTTGACCCGGACGGCTCAGGTTGCCACCGTATTTTTGATCCCCGTATAGAGGACAGCCGATAGCCTGCATCTGTACACGAATCTGATGCGAGCGTCCGGTGTGTAGCTCAATTTGTACAAGACTGAGACCATCTGCTTGTCCAAGCACTTGGTACTCTAAAATGGCCTCTTTGGCCCCGGCCGTACCGGGACGAACTGCCTGGACCGTGTTAGTGCGACTGTCCTTTAGCAGATGATGGGTCAGACGGCCTTGTGGGGCCGCGGGAACACCGTTTAGAACCGCTGCATACATCTTGCGGAAACTACGGCCTCGAACCGACTCTGACAGCCGAGAAGCGGCTTTGGACGTCTTGGCAAAGATCATGGCACCGCCTACAGGCCGATCCAGTCTGTGAACCAGTCCTAAAAAGACATTACCAGGCTTATCGTGTCTGATTTTGAGGTCTTCCTTGAGTAAAGACAGCAGATCAGGATCACCGCTGGCGTCTTCTTGTGTCGGAACGTTGACAGGCTTTACAACGGCCAGAACATGGTTGTCCTCATATAGAACAGGGATATTCAGCTGGGCATGCCCGTGCCGGGTAAGTTCATCTGGAGTCATAGGAGGAATTAAGCCTCCCAGCGTCCGAGAATACCACAAGGCAGATTCAGCCCCGAGCGGGTAATCGGCAATCCGATTTCACCAGCGCTGATTTGACCGCCATACTTCTGCTGCATCGTCATGCTCAGCATGTTGCGCAGTACGGTAGGCGAAATCCCTGTGGTATAGGAGTTAATCAGCATGAACAACGGTTGATCGGAAATGATGCTCATGCAGGATTCCAGAAACGGATACAGGCTTTCTTCCAGCTTCCATGTTTCTCCGTTGGGTCCGCGCCCGTAAGAAGGAGGGTCCATAATGATCGCATCATACCGGTTTCCCCGGCGTTGCTCCCGCTGTACGAACTTGAATACGTCGTCTGTGATGAAGCGTACCGGACGGTCAGCTAAACCGGACAATTGCACGTTTTCCTTCGCCCATTGCACCATGCCTTTGGCCGCATCGACGTGGACAACACTTGCTCCAGCATACGCTGCGGCAGTAGTGGCTCCCCCAGTGTAGGCGAACAGATTCAGTACCGAAATCGGCCTGCCAGCGCCTTTGATTTTATCCATCATCCAGCTCCAGTTCGCTGCTTGCTCCGGAAAAAGACCGGTATGCTTGAAGCTGGTCGGTTTAATGTGGAATTTAAGCGGCCCGTAGCTGATCGTCCAACGCTCGGGAGTAGGCTTCTTCATATCCCAGCTACCGCCCCCGGAGGAACTGCGGTGGTAATGTCCATGAACATCGCGCCACTCGGCTGTTTCCTGGGACAACGGCCATATAATTTGCGGATCAGGCCGCCGCAGGACAATATCGCCCCAACGCTCCAGCTTTTCGCCGCCGCCTGTATCCACTACTTCGTAATCTTTCCATTCTTGTGCTACATACATGTACAATCCATCCTTCGGCATTCAATTCAGGATTCCGGCAGTCCTCTGCGCAAAAATCCCCATATGGAGTCTATTGTACAACAAACCTTAGCAACAATCGAATGATTCCATGGAGAAGCTGGTACTGACCGTTATAGGTCCCAGCATTTTTTGTCGCTTTATGGCGGTTAGTGATGTGCAAATATTTGTTATGTTGCAGAATTGTTTATTTTCCAAATAATTTATATTAAAGGAATTTAAAAATCATTGACATTTTTCGAATTTATATTTTATGATATTAATTAATTGTTATATCTATAGTGTTTTCTTAGTGAACACAACAACTTTTATCACCTCGATGTTATCTTATTAATCTCATCTATGATACTGAAATCCTTAGCTCTAAATCTAAGGTTTCAGCCTACTCCCAGTTTTACCTACTTCTATGAACACACACTTCAATTTGAAATATCTTACTCACACCCTGAAATACTTTTCGATCCAGGCCTGTTGATTAACTAATTATTGTGAATTTAAGAATGAAAGATATCCTTCATATTCAAGGTACATAGAAGGTATCTCCAATGAGCAGAAAGCTTATTTAGCAAGAGCAGGCGCGCAAAACGAACAAACTCCAGTGCTTCATGCTTGGGAACACGAAGGCCTACGCGATCCTACATCGTTTTTAACAGTGCGTATACGATAAGCGCTGAGAACAACTGTCCATACATCGCATTTTCGGTGGTTCCAAACCGTGTTGGAATATTCAATGTTGCTTGATCCAGCGAAAAAACAGTTCAATCTGCCAACGAGCTTTATACATCAAGGCTATTTTTTCAGCTGTGATGTGCATGAGCTTCGTCACCACGCGGATGTCATGACCGTGCCCATCCTCAAAAACCACCACACGATGCCGTTTTTGAGAACGGTTCGCAGGCGTGCCTAACGGACAAGTGATATCCTGTTTCACGGGAGAGTTATCTGGATTCCACTGTCGTAACGCCCGAGGAGTAACGAGGTACACATTCTCTTTTAAGCGAATCACAAACCCTTGCTTTTGTTCCATGTATCGATTGAAACGCTCGATTTTACCATAGGCTCGATCTTGAACTAGCGTGTAAGACGGATCGGCGAGGACTTCACCCAGGGGGGCCGTCATGACATATATTTCATTGCCTTGTGTGGATCTTTCGATCTATCCGGTCCATACCCAACAGCAGCTTCTTTCATCCCTCATGTCGAATCTTTACTTTGAACCATATGAGCAGAAACACGCTCTGCAATACTGGATGATGCTGGTTCGCTTGAATTTGCGGGAACATTTACTGCTACTGCCATGCTCACATATCATCTTTGATGCGACGAGTGGTGTAGTTTTGCATAATCAGCTTCTAGAGGAATACGATCATATACAGCAAAGTCAGACAGTTAAAACATTCCATTATCACGATTATGTCGATCATATCCGCCAAGGTCCTCAAGGACTCAGTGATCCGCAGATTGTGGAGCAATTTAAGCTCCCGGCATTTGAGGATCATAATAGTCGTATCCATGAACGGATGCTGAGGTGTAATTATGCAGCACCTACTTCATATCGTTGGAATCTAACCCTGCAGGAAGAAGGAACAGGCAAACGGAGGAAAAGCGATTTTCTTTGAGTCTGTATACACAGAAAGTGTATTGCTGATTTCTCTATCCCTTCCCTTTGAAGAGGATCACGAGAAAATTCATCGAATCTTCCAAGCTGCCAGTGACAGGCTCTTAAACGCTTTGACCATTTCGCAGTAAGGAGATGAAGATGTGAATCAATTGTTTAAGGATCGTCGTTTTATCCGTTTCTTTGCTTCCCGTACTTCTGCCAACATCGCGGACAGCATTTATTCTATCGTCCTGCTGTATTTTGTACAGCAATCGACACAGTTGGTGGCGATGACCAGCTTGGCTGTCCTGTTTCTCATTCAGGACGGGATGATTCATCTGGTCGCTATCCTTGTTATTGTTTTTATTGCATCCTGCTTTACTACACTGTTTTTCCGGCCAACAGTAAAATGCTGCCACAACTGGTAGGCTCGCCGGATTTGATTGTCCGGGCGAATTCCATGATTTCGTCGACGGATCAGGTAATTAACATCGCCGGGTATCTGGCTGGAGCCTGGCTCATTATCGCCATGGGGATGAAAAACACGTTTTTTCTAGCCAGCGCAATGCTGTTTCTGGCAGGCTTTGTGTATATCAGGCTCAGCAAGCAAATCGACGCTCCTGCGATGGAAGACACGAACGGTAAAGGTTCACTGAAGCTGGGGTACTATCTGAGGGAGCTGAAAGAAGGGTATCTCTTTGTAAAACGGCACGCCTTCCTGAGAATTATGCTCCCATTCTTTGCTTTGACGAATTTTTCGATGGCCATTTTAATTATTGCCATACCTTCCATTGCGGTATCCTATGGCTCACCGATCTATTACAGCTTACTGTATGTGGCCTATTTTATCGGTATTTTTGTCGGTTCCTTTCTGGTCAAGGATATTCGCCAGTTTGAGATTCCTTCAGAGGAAATTGGAAGAGTAACCCCAACTTCCGTTACTGAGGACATAAGCTAGAGCTTGATCCAAATTCATAAGCCACGCATGCAAAATGCCAGGCCCTCATCACAGGGCTTGGCATTTTTAGTATTTCTGGCTCTGGAACGGTTTTGGTGCTGGTTTTACATCCGAATCAGCCTACTGTATACGCAGTTTGAACTGTTGCTGCTCTGTAGGTTTCGCCTTCCAGTCGGTATAGATTTCTAGTTTGCTTCGCTCGGCTATACTAGAATGAGTATAACCCGTGGTGTGATTCTCCTTGTCTGAATGGTGTATGGTAACTTCATTCGACACGAATCTCCTATGGACTTTCTCAGTTTAGATGTCTCACTTCATATTACAATCCGTCATATTTAAAAAACATTGACATTTTTCGATTTTATATTTTATCATGTAATAAATTGTTATATATAACGTTTTCTTAACGAAGATAACAATTTATATTACCTCGACATTTTTCATCAATTTTATTTATGCTACTGGAACATTCAACTCTAAACCTATGGCTTCGATTCGCCCCTAGTTTTAAAACTTCTAAGATCACACACTCACATTTCGACTTATTTTACTCACACCACGATACGCAATTCATAAAATCCTATTCCGTTTTAAATCCCTTATATTAAACTGTAAATTGATCTTTTTTAACATTGGAACAATGATAACTATATATATGAATTAAATACATTAATTTCAAGTTAACTATTATTAATTATATCATTTTGGGGAGGGGAACTTCATGGCATAGCGGCTTTATAGCTGCGAAACGTTTATTGAAGGACTGCTGTTATTTTGGGAAATGATCTGGAGTTGGACGAGTTTGAAAGAATATGGAGCAATTTTATGAGAGCCAATAATTATTCCACGGGAGGAATCCGATGAGTACAAGCCTTGAAATCGAAAAAGTGGCTAATTTGACTCCTTTGCAGGAAGGGATGCTCTTTCATACGGTGATGGAGCCAGAATCACAGGCGTATTATGAGCAGGTGCGGATTACCATCCGGGGAGTGCTGAACTTGGAGGCTCTGCAAAAGAGCTTTCAGACTTTGGTACAGCGTCATGAATCGCTTCGTTCAAACATTTATCATAAAAGTGTCTCCCGCGCGCGGCTCATTGTGTTTAAGCAGCGGAATGCCACCCTTCGTTATGAGAATTTGACGGATATCCCTGAGATAGATAGAGCTGAAGTTATTCGTAAATATGCAGACACAGTCCGGAACGAACGTTACGATCTGAGTAAAGATTTACTCGTTCGTTTGACTGTGCTTCAAACCCAGGAAGATGCATATACGTTGCTTTTAAGCTTTCATCATATTATTATGGACGGCTGGTGCCTCGGAATCGTAAAGGAAGAGTTATTTGGTGCTTATGAGACACTGAAAGCGGGGAAACCTGTCCTACTGCCTGTGCCACAGTCATACACCGACTATGCCCGCTGGTTGGATAAGCAGGATAAGGATGCAGCCAAGGGGTACTGGCGGTCTATACTGGATGGCTATGATCAGCTGGCAGTATTGCCGACCCTACCTGTATCCCGTGAGCTTCAGGCAGACGCCGGGTACTCTTTATGTGAGCATAAAACATCGCTTGCGGAAGAAACGACCCGTCAATTGCGAACTGTAGCCGAACGCAATGGGGCGACCCTCAGTAACCTGTTTTTGGCTACGTGGGGGATTGTGTTGGGGGCTTATAACCATAGTGAAGATGTCGTCTTTGGCACAGTTGTTTCCGGTCGTCCGCCCACGCTTGAAGGTGTAGAACAGATGTTGGGACTATTCATTAATACGATACCCGTACGAATAAAATTTGATGCGGAACAGTCGTTCTCAGACTTGCTTCGTGATGTGCAACGGATGGCCGTTCAATCACAGGCGTACGATTATTGCTCACTTGCTGAAATTCAGTCTCAATCAGCGATCAAGCAGCAATTGCTAGATCATTTTGTTGTTTTTGAAAACTACCCGCTGGAGGGTATGATTGGACGCCCTGATTTAGAGGAACGACTTGGATTCATCGTGGAGGACGTTCATCTATATGAAGAAACGCCCTACCACTTCAACATTGAAGTGGAAGATGGAACAGCACTGAACTTTATACTTTCTTATAACAGCTATGTCTATAGCAATGAAGCAATGACACGGTTAGCCGGACATCTGGAACAAGTGCTTGTGCAGATTGCACGGACACCGGAAATCCTGCTGCGGGATATCCGTCTGCTGACCATCGCTGAAGAGACAGAACTGACGAAGATATGGAGCGGACCCGTTGCCAATTATCCTGCTGGGACGATTCATGAGATATTTGAGTTACAGGCAGAACGTACACCGGAACAGACCGCTGTAATTTACGAAGATATTGCACTGACCTATTGTGAGTTGAACGAACGGTCGAACCGACTGGCTCGTACGCTACGTAGTTATGGTGTGACGGCAGATTGTTTGGTTGGTCTAATGAGTGAGCGTTCGGTGGATATGATCGTTGGGATTTTCGGAATCTTAAAGGCCGGGGGCGCGTATGTGCCTATTGACCCGACGTATCCAGAAGAGCGCATCCGTTACATGCTGGACGACTCGGGAGCACATCTGCTGTTGACGCAAAATCATCTGGTGGAGAACGTAGCTTTCAACGGCAAGATACTGGTGCTGGATGGGGAGCCATCTGTATATCACGAGGATGGTTCAAATCTGGAGCCAGTGTCTGGATCTAAGGATCTGGCTTACATGATTTACACATCCGGAACGACCGGGCAGCCAAAAGGAGTCATGATTGAGCAAGGCAGTGTAAGCAATCTGGTTCATGCTTTGGCTGAGCGTGTATACAGCCGTTATGACCAGCCTTTACAGGTGGCGTGGCTGTCAGCGTATGTGTTTGACGCCTCAGTACAGCAGATATTTGCAAGTCTCCTATTAGGCCACACCCTGCACGTCGTTTCGCGTGAGGTCAGTTTGAATGGTGAGCAGCTCATCGCATACTACCGGAAGCACCAGATTGACCTATCTGATGGCACGCCAGCACATTTGTATATTTTGAGCGAAACCGTATTGGTTACGGAGGCACCAAGGGTGAGGCATTTTCTGATTGGTGGCGAGGCGTTGTCGGTACAGTTGGTAAACGCATTCCTACATAAATGGTCCGGGTACCATCCGGTCATCACCAATGTGTATGGCCCCACGGAAACGACGGTAGATGCTACCGCTTATACAATTGAAGATCCAGAAGACCTGAATGTTCTTATGGAAAAAGGAGTACACACTCTATCCATTGGAACCCCGCTAGTGAACCAGTCGGTGTACATTCTAGATACGCATCAAAAACCGGTGCCGATTGGCGTTGCCGGTGAGTTGTACATCAGTGGTGTAGGTGTAGCACGTGGCTATATGAACCGTGGAGATCTAACGGCAGAAAAATTTATGAAAAATCCGTTTTCGGGTGGAGTATTTGGCTATGAGCGGATGTATCGGACAGGAGATTTGGCAAGATGGATGGCGGACGGCGATATTGAGTATCTGGGGCGGCTCGACCATCAGGTAAAAATCCGGGGGTATCGGATTGAACTGGGCGAGGTCGAATCGCAGTTGCTGAAAGTGGAACGAGTACGGGAAGTAGTAGTGATTGCCCATGCAGACGAATCAGGACAAAAGCAGATGGTGGCGTACTACGTTGCCGCGCAGGAAATTGCCGCAGCCGATTTGAGAAGCGAACTAGGCGAGAAAATGCCAAGTTATATGATCCCGTTGTACTTCGTGCAACTGGAGCGGATGCCTTTAAGTCCGAACGGTAAAATCGACCGCAAGGCATTGCCAGCACCGGAAGCCAGTCTGCAAAGCGGAGTGGAATATATTGCAGCACAGACATGGGTGGAATCAAAACTGGTGCAAATTTGGCAGGACGTGCTGAGTTTGCCACAGGTTGGCATGAAGGAAAACTTCTTTGAAATTGGTGGACATTCACTACGGGCGATGACGCTGGTTTCCAAGATTCATAAAGAATTAAACAAATCACTTTCACTACGCAGTATTTTTGAAGCTCCGACGATCGAGCAGTTGGCGGCTGTAATGGAAAGTCTGGATCAAGTGGCGTATGCATCGATTCCGGTGATGAAAGAGCGCTCCTTCTATCCGCTATCCTCTGCACAAAAACGGATGTATGTACTGAACCGAATCGATCCGGATGATGTAAACTACAACATGCCAGCGGTGATCCAGGTGAGTGGCCCTCTGGATGTAAAACGGGTGGAAGAAGCGTTCCGTCAGATAATTTTACGCCATGCAACCCTTCGTACTAGCTTTGAATTGGTGAACGGTGAGCCTATGCAGCGGATTCAGGGCACCGTACCGTTTGAAGTGGAATATATGAAGATAGAAGAACAACATACTGTAACGGATGTGCTTGCTTTAGATGTGAAAATAGATTCACTCGTTCGCGCTTTTGTACGTCCGTTTAATCTGCAAGCCGCTCCGTTACTGCGGGTAGCATTGGTAGATCTGGGTGTACAAAAAATAGAAGAGGGGCCGCAGCATTTGCTTATGCTCGACATGCATCATATCATCTCGGACGGTGTGTCGACGGGGGTTCTCACCAACGAGTTTGTTCGATTGTATAGCGGTGAGGAGTTGTCTTCACTACGCATTCAATACAAAGACTATGCCATATGGCAACAAAGCCAGGCGCAACAGGAGTGGATGAAGCGTCAGGAAGCATATTGGCTCAATACTTTCCAGGGTGAGCTGCCTGTGCTGGACTTGCCAACTGATTTTGCCCGCCCAGCGGTGAGGAGTACAGCAGGCGACACGGTGATGTTTGGATTGGAGCGCGAAGTTAGTGAATGCTTGAAGGAGTTGGCGGCGCAAACCGGCTCCACGCTGTACATGGTACTGCTGGCAGCCTACACGGCACTATTGCATCAGTACACAGGGCAGGAAGACATCATTGTTGGCACCCCAATTGCGGGACGCCCACATGCCGATCTTGAGCCCATCATTGGGATGTTTGTCGGAACCCTGGCACTACGCAATTATCCGACTGCAGAGCAGACGTTCCGCAGCTATCTAGAAGATGTGAAAATCCGGGCTTTACAAGCCTACGAGCACCAGGACTATCCATTTGAAAACCTGGTGGACAAGCTGAATGTGAAGCGGGATATGAGCCGGAATCCGATCTTCGATACGATGTTTGTACTGCAAAACACCGAGCAAAGCGAGTTGAAGCTCAAAGATCTGAGCTTCCGTCTATACGATATGGAGCAAACTCCAGTGAAGTTTGACCTGACGCTGGAAGCAAGAGAGGAAGAATCCGGAATACAGTTCGGATTGCAGTATGCGACCACGCTGTACCAGCGGGAAACAATTGAGCAGATCACACGCCACTTTGTACGATTGGCTGAAGTGATTGCGGCTAGCCCAGATACCGCATTGAGTGAGCTGGAATGGATTACAGTGGAAGAAACAGTGGATGTACTGAAAGTGCATCAAGAACGTCAGAAGGCTTCTCGTTACTGGAGCGCATACCTGGATGGGTATGAAGAAAAGGCCCGTTTGCCACAGGCCAAAATACCAGGTGACCCGGAATATCAGGCAGAGCGTCTGGATTTTGATCTGGGCGCAAGTCTGACGGCCGGAATTGGACAGATTGCCCAACGTGATCAGGTAACGATGAATGCGCTAGTACAAACCGTTTGGGGCATTTTGCTTCAAAAATATAATGGTATGGATGATGTCGTGTTTGGCAGTGTGGTTCTAGAGAGTACTACGGATATAATGAATGCCGAGCCCGAGACCAGTTCGCTCCTGAACCTGGTGCCTATTCGTATTTGCAGCAACGAGGATAGTCTGTTCTCTGATATGGTGAAGCAAAATCAGGAACAATCTAAAGCTTCCCTTTCATATAACATGTATTCGCTGGATGATATTCAAGCGCTAACGGAGCTAAAGCAGGATTTGATTAACCATAGAATTATTTTCGCAAATGCTCTGATGGAGGAACAAGTGGAGCACCGGGGTGACGGTGGGCAGGCCAGCTTAGACAATGCCGGGATCGAGTCTGCTGAGCCTACCAACTATGACTTTAATCTGGTGGTACGATCTGGGGAAACCATTCAAACGAGCTTTGGCTACAATGCACGGGCATTTGAGCGCGAAAGTATAGAGCAAATTCAAGGGCATTTGGTGCGATTGCTAGAGCAGGTGGTGGCGAACCCAGATATCAGGGTGAGTGAGCTGGACATGGTGACCGAATTGGAGCGTGAGCAAATCGTTGGTGTTTGGGGCAAAACATCGGCGGAATATCCACGTGAGCAAACGATTCACGAGTTATTCGAAGCGCAAACGGCACTGACACCAGAGCAGGCGGCATTGTTCTTCGAGGGAGAGCAGCTTACCTATCGCGAGCTGAACGAGCGTGCCAATCGTCTGGCTCGTACCTTGCGGAGCCACGGTGTGACGACAGACCGTTTGGTGGGTTTGATGACCGAGCGTTCGGTGGATATGATCGTGGGCATCTTCGGTATATTGAAAGCAGGAGGTGCGTACGTACCTTTAGATCCGACGTATCCAGAGGAACGTATCCGCTACATGCTTGACAATTCCGGGGCGGACATTTTATTGACACAAAGCCGACTGGCGGAAAAAGTGTCCTTCGATGGCAAAGTGCTGATATTGGACGGGGAACAGGCTGAGAGCGCAGCGGCTGCTGTGAATGCTTTTTTCACAGGAACACAGACAGCCGCATCAAGTGAAAAGGCTCAGAATCGGCTTATCTACACGTCCGTGTATCACGAGGATGGTTCAAATCTGGAACCTGTGTCTGGCTCGAACGATCTAGCGTATGTGATTTATACGTCAGGAACCACAGGACAACCGAAAGGAGTTATGGTAGAGCATCGTGGGCTATGTAATCTGAAAACGTATTTCGATCAGACGCTATGCATAGGCTTGTCAGATCATACGATGCTGTTTGCCAGTTATTCGTTTGATGTCGCTTGCTGGGAAATTTTCCAGGCGTTGTTCTGTGGGGCAACGTTGTATGTACCGACGATGGAGACAATTTTGGACTATAAGGAATTTGAACAGTATATCGCAGAGCACCGAATTACTGTTTTGATGCTGCCGCCGACGTATGCGGTGTATCTGGAACCGGAACGAATGCCGAATCTGCGTATTCTCCTTACAGCGGGATCGGCGGCAACGACGGAGCTGGTGCACAAGTGGAAGGATTCTGTGGTGTATTACAATGCTTATGGCCCAACGGAAGACTCGATCATAACGTCGATCTGGCCCTTGCCCGAAGATCCAAGCGCCGGAAAAGTGATTTCCATCGGACGTCCGGTGCCGAACCACCGGGTATATGTCGTTGATGTACATGGACATTTAGCACCAGTAGGTGTAGCAGGAGAATTGTGCGTTTCGGGAGACGGATTGGCGCGCGGATATCTGCATCGTCCTGAGCTGACGGAGGAGAAATTTATACCGAATCCGTTTACGAACGGGGAAACAGGATATGAACGGATGTACCGGACGGGGGACTTGGCGAGATGGATGCCGGACGGTAACATTGAGCATTTGGGTCGGATCGATCACCAAGTAAAAATTCGGGGCTACCGGATTGAGCTGGGTGAGGTTGAGACGAATATGCTGAAGGTGGAAAAAGTGCAAGAAGTAATCGTGCTGGCTCATGAGGACGAGCAGGGGCAACATCAACTCGTCGCATACTATGTGGCGGAACAGGAAGTGAGTGCAGGTGAGCTACGCAGCTTGCTTAGCGAGAAACTCCCGAACTACATGGTGCCTTCGTTCTTCGTACAACTGGAGCAGATGCCACTGACACCGAACGGCAAAATCGACCGTAAAGCGCTGCCTGTACCTGAATTGGCAAGTCATTCGGGTATGGGATACGTTGCTCCAAGAAATGAAGTGGAACAACAATTGGCGCACCTCTGGCAAGCAGTGCTCGGTGTAGAAAAGGTAGGCATCGACGACAACTTCTTTGAGCTCGGAGGTCATTCTTTAAAGGCCATTCAGCTCGTCTCCAAAGCACAGGAATCAGGTATTCTGTTGGGTATACATCAAGTGCTGCAACATCAAACCATTCGAATTTTGTCCGATCTGTTATCTGTTGACGAAGTTGACTCAAACCAAGACACAGGAATCACGGATTTCGTGGAAACCGAACAATGGATTAGCGAAACCTTTGGCGTACAGGCTAAGATTGAACCTGTATCTGCCGATGAGCGGAACTATTTGTTTTTGCAAGTGTATCCATTCCGTGCAGATCAGGTGGATGAGATCGCAGCCACGATCTCGTCCCACGTCCATCCCGACCTACACCCCCATTATATTGTCCCAATGGGTGAGAAGGACGCAAGCCAAATGCTCAGAACAGGGCACACAGAGATTGAACAAACAGATGAGGAACAAGAAAATAGCCTTCAACGCCAGGCTGAGGAATGGATTCCGAAAATCGCTAAAATGAATGCGCACTGGAATGAACATATACTCAACTCAGAGGCTGTCCATCGTTTTCCGCTGGCACCTGCTCAGCATTACCATCTGCTGTACCCTGCCTCCTCGGGTACAGTGATCCGGCTTGACCACTACGTGGATGTGGAGCGGCTGTCCGCAGCGGTTCGGCAGCTAATTCATCGTCATGAATTACTGAGAAGTGTGCTTGTACAATCGGATGGAGTCTGGGAATGGGAAGTAAAAGCACCACCGGAGCACATTTCCTTACCCTTTGTGGATCTTTCGGTCTATCCGGTACAGACACAACATCAGCTCCTTTCATCCATCATGTCGAACCTTTATTTTGAACCGCATGAACAGATTCAATCTCTTCAATACAAGATAGTGCTGGTTCGCTTGAATTTGCGGGACCATCTGCTGCTACTTCCATGCTCACACATCATTTATGATGGCACGAGCGGCGTAGTTCTGCAAAGCCAACTCCTTGAAGCATACGATCATACACAGCAGGTGGAGACGGCAGAAGGGTTTCATTACCGGGATTATGTGGATCATATCCTTCAAGGCCCTCGGGAAATCAGTGATCAGCAGATTGTGGAGCAATTCAAGCTCCAGTCGTTTGAAGATCATAATAGTCGCATCCATGAACGAACCCGGGAGTGCAACTATGCTAAATCTACCCAATATAGCTGGAAATTGAAGTTACCCGATATTCCAACGCAGAATAGGGCTGCAAGCCTGTGGAATATTACGTTGCACATGGCGTTCCAGTTTTTTAGCGACTATTTCGAGCAGCTAGAAGTTCCAATATGGTTGACGCAGTATGGAAGACAGTATGGGGATCGGAACTTCTTTGGTTCAGTGGGAGAATATATTGATCATATTCCTGTCTTACTCCATAAGGAAGGGATGATATCCTATGAAAACGATATCCAGAGACTATTGGATATCGCCACAAATCGTCACTTGAATTTCTTAAATCTGATCTTTAACAAAGAGATGGAACCTGCTTATCCACAATCCAGCAGCATCCTAAAAAAGGGACTTGAACAGTTGCCTATCGTGTTCAACTACTTGGGTAAAATGCAGGAAGACATAAACATGCTCAGCACTTTGAAGGCTGGGGAGGAGCAGGTTGGCGGGGGAAAAGCGATTTTCTTTGAGTCTGCACATACAGGAAGTGGTCTTCAAATTTCTCTATTCCTTCCGTATGAGGAAGATCGTGAAGATATCCATCGAATCTTCCAAGCTGTAAATGTTAAGGTTCTATCCGATCTGACCGTAACCAAGTAAGGAATTGAGATGTATTACTTGACGGGAATTATACGATAGTAATCAAGGAAATAAGTTGATCCTGTCCGTCATGCGAAAAATGCCAGGTCCTAATCATAGGGCTTGGCATTTTTCATAAGTGCGTTCATGAGAATACAGAAGCATACAGCCTTTATGAAGAAGCCAACAGCCTGACAGGCCAAAAAATATTTTTTTGCCGAATACACTTGTAATTAGAGCGCTTCCATATTAAAATGAAATCAATCCCACTTGTACGTACAACTAATCATTTTTCATCATAATTATGAGAAATAGATTGGATTGTACGTACATAATAGTTTATCTGTTAACACAGCTACAATTATACTTATTTCCTGACAGGAGGAATTTTTAATTATGAAACCGTTTAAATTTTGGTTTGCTACAGGAAGTCAGCATTTGTATGGCCCCGAGACGCTCGATCAGGTACAAGAGCATTCTCGTCAAATTGTAGAGGGATTGAACCGAAGTGGTCATTTACCATTTGAAGTGGTATTAAAGCCGGTTCTGACGAATTCTGACGCGATTCGCCGTCTTATTATTGATGCGAACGGGGATGACCTGTGCGCAGGGATTATTACCTGGATGCATACATTTTCTCCAGCGAAAATGTGGATTGCTGGCTTGACGCGTTTGGCAAAGCCTTTGCTGCACCTGCATACTCAATTTAACCGTGATATCCCTTGGGATAGTATTGATATGGACTTTATGAACCTGAACCAATCCGCGCATGGTGACCGTGAATTTGGCTTTATCGGTGCCCGTTTGGGTGTAACTCGTAAAGTTGTTGTCGGCTATTGGGAGGAAGAAGGCGTTCAGAAACGCATCGGCGGCTGGATGTCCACGGCTGCTGCTTATAGCGAAAGCCAAAATCTCAAAGTAGCCCGCTTTGGTGACAATATGCGTGAAGTAGCTGTTACTGACGGTAACAAAGTATCTGCTCAGGCCCAGTTGGGCTGGTCGATCAACGGCTATGGTGTCGGTGATCTGGTTGAGGTCGTTAATAACGTGTCAGAAGGGGATATCAACTCTCTGTTCGAGGAATACCATGACCTGTATGAGCTGTCCGCAGAAGCCAAACAGCCGGGTGCAGTACGTGATTCTATTTTGGAGCAGGCTCGTATTGAGCTGGGCTTGAAAAAGTTTTTGCAGGACGGAGAATTTGGAGCCTTTACGACAACGTTTGAAGACCTGCATGGTCTGAAACAATTGCCTGGTTTGGCGGTTCAGCGTTTGATGGCCCAAGGTTACGGATTCGGCGGCGAGGGTGACTGGAAAACGGCAGCGTTAACGCGTCTGATGAAGCTGATGGCCAACAATGTGGATACTTCCTTTATGGAAGATTACACGTATCATTTGGAGCCGGGCAATGAACTGAATTTGGGTTCTCATATGCTGGAGGTCTGTCCGACGATTGCTGTAAACAAACCGCGTATTGATGTTCAACCATTAGGTATTGGCGGCAAAGCCGATCCAGCTCGTCTTATTTTTGAAGGCAAGCCGGGTAAGGCGCTCGTAGCATCCATCATTGAGCTGGGAGGACGTTACCGTCTGATCATTAACCAAATCCAAGCTGTGGAAAATAAAAAGCAAATGCCGAAGCTGCCTGTAGCCAGCGTGTTGTGGAAACCAGAGCCTTCGCTTGAAGTATCTGCAGAAGCATGGATTCATGCGGGTGGAGCACATCATACGGTGTTGTCCTATGCTGTAACCACTGAGCAGTTGCTGGATTATGCAGAGCTGACAGGCATAGAAGCCGTCGTTATTGACAACAACACGAACATCCGTCAGTTCCGTCAGGAGCTGCAATGGAATGAACTGTACTGGCGTAATAAATAATGGAGCAATAAATAACAAGCTTCTTGTTAAAGCAGCTTATTCATAGGTTTTATCAGCGAACAGCCGCATGTTATGCGGCTGTTTTGCGTATGTTTTACCAAGTATAAAACACTTTTTAAAATTAATATTTGACAATGAGAATCATTATCAAATATTATTTGAGTAGTAGGAATGAATGCATTCCATATGCCAAACAAAAGTGAGGGATGAACTTGGGTAAAATCATGATTGCTTATGCCAGTATGACTGGTAATACAGAGGAAATTGCAGAATTGATCGCCGAAGGCGTCCGCCAGGCAGGACATGAGGCGGAGTTGAAGGCTTCGTATGATTGCAGCGCGCAGGAACTGCTCGGTTATGACGGATTCCTGTTGGGTGTATATACATGGGGAGATGGTGAGCTTCCTGATGAATTTTTAGATTTTTACGAGGAACTGGATGAGCTTGATCTATCCGGTAAAAAGACCGCTGTATTTGGCAGCGGAGATACATCCTATACACAATTCTGCGGCGCGGTTGACCTGGTAGAGGAAAAAGTCAAAGAACGCGGCGCAACTGTTATTCAGGAGAGCTTGAAGATCGAATTCAACCCACTGGACGATGAGAAGGAAAATTGCCGGGCTTACGGAAGACAATTTGCACAGGCTGGTATTGGGGTGTCCTGAGAAGAGAGCGAGGGATAGGTATGCGCAATAGCGATAGCTTAAGCGGCTTTCCTCTTCTGCACGACTATCAGCTTGAGGAGATGTGGAGAACTCCGCAGTCTACCCGCCAATCGCAGGGAAAACGCGGGCGTGAAGGCTGGAATTGGAGGCAACGGGTTCAATATGCGGTAGGGCATGCGCTAAATGAATACTTCGGAATGGAAGTAGAGGTGCGGCGGGAAATCCCCGTCCAGTACGTGCTTGAGAAATGGTGGCCCAAACAACCAACCGGCTTCGAATCGTTGTTCCATTACTGGGACGTTAAAAATAAAGTGTCAGGCGAGCTGTCTAAAATTTGTGCGTTAAATAGGGACTTGTCAGTGCCGGTGATGTTGTATGAGCAATTTTGCACGCCGGTCCCTGAGCTTGAGGTCGACGTTTCACTTATTGTGCAGGCTGCCTGGCAACTGTCAGCTGGAGCCGATTCCTTGCTGATTCAGAAATACATCGTGGATTATAATTCCAACGTTATTCATACATTTCAACATTTGACGAATGTTTTTTGTTATTATGCATTTGGCGCTCTTCCGCAGCTTATTGAGGTCTACTGTCTGCTGGAAGGCAAAAAAATCCGCTTTATCCCGGGCTCTGCTTCTTTACAGCAATCTCTGGATTACGTTCGGCTATTGCGGGACTCCAGAGAGGATGTACACGCGACAACAGAACGATGTCGTTGCGGAGCCTGCCTGGGGGAACAACGATCACAGGGCAATAGCAACAGGCTGGATAAGAACAAAAAAGAGCAGCAGGAGGCCAAAAACCGTAAAGAACGGTCAGGGGGACCTTTGCTTTTCTCTTAGTTTATTTTTTTGAAACCCTTTAAATGTAAGTAACACCTTTTCGTTGAAAGAGCCTTGTTTCCCAAGGCTCTTTTTTATGAAAATTTTTTTTGAAAAACTGAAAATTTATATTGCCTGAATAGATAAATGTAACTATAATATTTCAATGTACGATATTTATATGAAAATATTTAAATATAAAAGGAGACGGTGTGTGAGCATAGACAAGGATTGCCTATGTACATAGATAATGTTCTTTCTTTTTGCATGGTATGCTGCCATGTGCTTATTTTACGTTCTCGGTTTGGTTTGATGGCCTAATATTTCAAAATTAAAATATTAGCGTTGAATAATAAAATTTTTTGGACAACAGGGGTGGAAGAAGTGAGTAAGAAAACCGTACTGCCAATCCTCATCGTACTGCTCGTTCTGAGCGGTGGAGCCATTGGCTACTATTATTGGTATCAGGCAACACACTTTGTTAAGAGTGACGATGCGCGCATTCAAGCGGATCAGTATAAGGTAATGCCGCAAATTTCCGGAGAGATTACACACATTGATGTAGAGGAAGGCGATGTCCTTCAGCGTAATGAACCGATTGCCGAGCAGGATGTATCGGGGTTGGATTCCAGCATGATCAGCAAGTCCGTACTGCGTGCGCCGATCAACGGTACCGTCATTAAGATTTATTCGAAGGAGCATGAAATCGGTTCTCCGGGCAGTGCTGTTGCGACCATGGTTGATATGAACAGCCTGTATGTCTCTACGAATATTGAAGAAACCGATATTGACCGTATTAAACCGGGACAGCTTGTTGACATTACGCTTGATGCAGCAGGTGACAAGACGATTCAGGGCAAAGTGCGTAAAGTGGGCGAAGCCTCAAATGCGGTGTTCTCGCTCATTCCTGCGGTAAACACAAGCGGTAACTTTAACAAGGTGACCCAGCGTGTGCCTGTAGAAATTGCTGTTAACAAGCCGAAGGATATGAAGCTCATTCCAGGAACGAACGTGGAAGTTAAAATTCATACACCTTAAAAAGGAGGGGTCCATGTGGCTGCCAATGAAACTGCTGCTGCTCCTTCGACAGATTCTTCCAAAGAACGCTGGCTTGCTTTTTTTGCCATTGTTTTAGGCGCCTTTGTCGCCATTCTGAACAACAGTCTGATCAATGTCGCCATTCCTCGATTGACGACGGACTTAGGATCAACGACGACACGTATTCAGTGGGTTATTACAGGTTACACGCTTGCATCTGGTGTAATCGTCCCGATTACCGGATATATGGAGCAGCGCATCGGATACAAAAAGTTTTTAATACTTGCGCTCAGCGTGTTCTCGCTGGGAACGGGAATATGTATTTTTGCATGGAGTGATTCTTCCCTGATCGCAGCACGGGTGCTGGCTGGTCTGGGAGGCGGTGTCATTATGCCGCTGAGTATGACGATTATTTACAAAATCATGCCGCGTGAACAAATCGGTATGTCCCTTGGGATATGGGGAATCGCCGCAATGGCTGCGCCAGCTGTAGGACCTACGCTGAGCGGATACTTGATTGAATGGTTTAACTGGCGTTTCTTGTTTATTGTCAGTCTGCCCGTAGCTTTATTTGCAATTTTAATGGTCATTCTCCTAATCAAAGAGCCGCCTAAAGCAACACCGAAGCCGTTTGATTTGCCGGGCTTTTTGCTGGCCGCGACTTGCGCAGGAACACTCTTGTACGCACTGACCAACGGTCAGCATGATGGTTGGACTTCTTTTAAAATCGTATCTCTGCTGTTCGTCGCCTTCTGGGCACTTGTCTTTCTCATTTTTGTAGAAAGCGGCAAAGATAATGCTGTAATTGAAATTTCATTATTCAAGAATTCAAGATTTACGATTAGTGTTATTGCTTCTAGTCTTGTCATGATGGGGATGTACGGAGGAACGTTCTTAACACCGTTGTTTTTGCAAAATATTCAGCGTGTGTCGCCGATTGATACGGGTATTATCCTCATTCCACAGGCAATTGCTATGGCGGCTATGATGCCTATTGCCGGGCGGATGTTTGATAAGTTCGGTATTGTGCCTCTGGGACTTGTCGGTCTGACACTAACCAGCTTTATGACGTATCATCTTCATCAGCTTACGCCAGATACTTCTCATGCTTGGTTGGAAATCGTAATGTCATTACGTGGGCTGGGAATCGGTATTTGTATGATGCCATTGTCCACGGTCGGCATGAACGCTGTTCATCCGAGCAAGGTAGGCAATGCATCTACTGCATCTAATCTGGTACGTACTGTTGCTTCATCTATGGCTATTGCGGTGCTGACCTCAATCATGCAAAGCCGTTCGGCAGCTCATGCCCAACAAATTTCGGAGACTATTACACCGGACGCGGCTCATACACTGCAAGCGTCGTTGGGCAGCTCATGGATGTCATCCATAAGTAGCTTAATCACACTGGATGCCACATCAAGAGGAATTGGGGATACATTCCTCATTTCATCCATACCGCTGTTTTGCACGATTCCACTAATCTTTTTGTTTATTCAGAGGAAGAAAGCAAAGACACAGCCGGAAGCTTTATAAAGAACTACAAAATATCGACTGGATGGCTTACATTATTTCCACGGACAGAAAGAAAGGAAATTATCATGAAAATATTGAGAGTAGAAAGTACATTAGCAGCCTTAGTGCTCGGCGGCGCAGTGCTGGCAGGCTGCTCCAGTAATAGCGGAGCGGCGCAGGATATGGTCGTTCCTGTCAAGATCAGCCAAGCGCAGCAGGGTATCATTGGGCAAGGGAACATTTATACAGGAACGGTAACACCTTCGGAGACGGTGAATATCGTTCCAAAAGTGGGCGGTAAAGTAGCTGAACTACCTGTGGATATTGGCTCAGAGGTCAAAAAAGGTCAAGTGCTGTTCAAGCTTGATGACAAGGATATGCGGAATAATGTAGCGAAAGCCCGCGCCGCAGCAGCTGCGGCAGCAGCAGGAGTGAGTTCTGCTCAGGCATCCCATGAATCGACGATGGTTCAAGCCAACTCGGGCGTAGTACAATCCAAAAGCGGCGTGATTCAGTCCCAAAGCGCAATCAATCAGGCGCAGGGAGCCATTAATCAGGCTACTACAGCTGTAGAACAGGCGACACACGGCGTTTCCTCGGCGGCCAATACAGTGAAGCAAACGCAGCAAGCGCTGGCGGATGCTCAGAAAAATGTAACGCGTACTCAAAGCCTGTTTGATGCGGGTGCGAGTACTCAAGCACAATTGGAACAAGCAAAAACAGCCGTTGTGAACGCTGAAGCGGCATACAACAATGCGCAAAACGCACAGGCTAATGCCCAGGACCAACTGGTAGCTGCTCAGAAGGCGCTCACTACGGCCCGTAACAGCTACGATTCAGCAAAAAACAGCTACAGTAATGCTAACAGCGGCTACAGCAATGCACAAAATCAACTGAAGGTATCTCAAAATACAGCGGTTATCGAGTCCAGCCAACAGTCTCTCAATCAGGCTCAGCTAAATGTGAGCATCGCTCAGGACGCACTCGACGATACAGTGATTACATCACCGATTAATGGTATTGTAGGTGCGAAAAATGCAGAAGTGGGCGAAATGGTATCCGCACAGGCGCCTGCGCTGGTCATTGCCAACCTGAGTACAGTTAATACACTGATCTATGTACCGGCTGAGCAAATCAACAATGTAAAAACAGGCGACAAGGTACAGGTACGTGTAGCAGCTTCCAATATTGTGACAACAGGTACCGTTAAAAATGTAAGCCCGTTGGACGCAAGTGGAAAAGGATATCCTGTGAAAATATCGGTGGCTAATCCGGACGTGAAACTGAAATCCGGTATGCTGGCTGATATCAGCTTTGTCGCTGCAAATGCGCAAGAAGGTATTGTCGTTCCTACCGCAGCGATTCAAAAGGATCAAGGTAAACAATATGTATACGTTGTGAATGGTGACCATGCGAAACGCAAGGAAGTGAAGACGGTTCAGACGACAGGCTCACAAACACTGGTTACCAGTGGCTTGAGCAACGAAGAGAATGTAATCGTGAATAATCTGGCGTTGCTGTCTGATAACTCACCGATCACCATTAGCCAATAATTCGGCTTCAAAATCTCTTGCATTATATAGTAGAGATTTATTAGGGAGTTTAAGCGCAGGGCAGACCGGAGCAGTTTACCGGGCTGCCTTGTTTAATTTCATCGCTTACATTTTACATAGGATTGATGTCGTCAGGGGTCTATTTTTGACGAACATTGGTATGATAGGATAGACTAAACTGGAAATAGATAGTTTACGAGATAGGGATTTATTACATTTTCAGATCAGTGATCGGAGGTATTACGAGATGGAAGTAAAGCTGGTTGTGGATTATGAAGCTTATGAGAATGGTCAAACGATGGCTAAGTCTATTGAAGAACAGGCAGGTAAGCCAGAGAGCGCGGAAATTACAGATTTGATTATTGGAGACTGGGGCGGAGCCTATGAACAATCACCGGAGGATTTTATTCCGGTACTGGTAAAGCACAAAGATCAATTTCCGAAGTTGCGTAAGCTGTTTATCGGGGATATGGAATATGATGAGTGTGAGGTTTCGTGGATTAACCAGACGAATCTGTCTCCGCTGTTGGAGGCGTTTCCAGCTTTGGAATCCTTTTATGTCAAAGGAAGTCAGGACCTGAGCCTGGAGCCGTTACGGCATAAAAACCTTCAGGAATTGGTTATTATTTGCGGAGGTTTACCTGCGAGTGTCCTTCAGGAAATTCGTAATGCCGAGCTGCCTGAGCTGCGCAAGCTGGAGTTGTATTTGGGCGTGGATCAATACGGTTTTGACGGTGATATGAAGGATGTATTACCGTTTCTGAATGACAATCTTTTTCCAAAGCTGACCTATTTGGGGCTGAAGGATAGTGAAATACAGGATGAAATCGCGATTGCTGCGGCAAACGCACCTGTGATTGGACAACTGGAGGTACTGGATCTGTCTCAAGGCACGTTGTCCGATAAAGGGGCTGAGGCACTGCTCGCTAGTGAAAGTATCAAAGGGCTGAAGCATCTGGATTTAAGCTATCATTATATGTCGGATGAAATGGTAAAACGTTGGAAAAACTCCGGACTGTCTGTGAATGTAGAAGATCAGCAGCAAGCGGACGAGGAAGATGATTGGCGTTATCCATCGTTGACCGAGTAATTCATAAAAAGGATTCTTTACGATCGAAGCTTATTCAAAAATTAAAGTGAGGCGGCTTTATGGTTGGGATATCAGACAGCAATATCAGCGAGCCGTTTATTTTGTTCGGCAATCCGGGGAATCGGCGGACCACAGGACTACAGGAGGCGCGAAGCAGATTGAAGCTGACGCCCGCTGTTGAGATTTCCTATAAAAATGTGCTGGAAGCCATCCGGGAGAAGCAAAGTCTGGGGGAGTTGTTGGCCCGAATAGCTGCACAGGCTGCGCCAGACAGCGTAAATGCTAGTGTTTATGTGCAAGAGAGCATTCGCCAGTTACAGACGGGAAGGGCGGACATTAGTCCGCTGCTTCGTCTGGATGCACCGGGTGAAAGCTTTGAGGTAGAGCGTGAATTGATCGCTTTGGGTGCCTCGGATGCAGAAGGAGACGATTCTTTGTTTCTGTGTGCAGAATCAGCACATGGCACAAGTATATCTTCGGCAGAAGCGCGAGCCCTGCTGGAGCAGCACGGTCGTATTTGGCACCCGGCACAATGGTTCCGGGGCTATTGCCGTCTGCTGGCGTGGTTGCGGTATGAAGCGGCCCTGCTATGGCCCTCCTCGCGCTGGATGAATGACCCGGCGGAAGTGGCTGTGATGTTCGACAAACGGCGTTGCAGCATCGTATTGGACAAGGCGGGTATAAGGATACCACCTGTGCTTGTATCATCAGATGGTGCCTTTCGTGATGTTGCTGATCTGCACGCGGCGATGAAGGAGAGCGGGATTCACCGCCTGTTTGTGAAAATATTTTGCGGGTCCGGTGCTTCCGGTGTAATAGCCTATCAGGTGCATCCGCGGACACGGGCAGAGCTGGCAGTAACCACCATTGGAACGGAAATCGCACACGGACAGCGTGTGTATTACAATGCGGGACGCTTGCGCCGTTATACGGACAAGCAGGATATTCATGCTATCCTGGGCTGGCTATGCTCGGAAGGGGTGCATGTGGAACGCTGGATACCTAAAGCGAGTCTGAACGGATGTGTTTACGATGTACGCCAGCTTGTTTGCGGATCAGAGGCTTGTCATGCCGTTTTACGTTTAAGCCGAAGCCCAATTACGAATCTGCATTTGCGTAATGAACGGCTGTTGCTGGAGGACGCCGGGTTGCCTCAGGATACGGTAGAATCGGTTCGGCAAACTGCGGAAGCCGCGATGAGCGCTTTTCCGGCCTCTATGGTTGCCGGGCTGGATGTGCTGGTTCCTGCGCATGGTGGTCGTCCCTACGTGCTGGATGTAAATCCTTTCGGCGATCTGTTATACCGGGTGAAACATCAGGGGTGGAATCCATATGAATGGGAAATGCTGAATCTCGCCAATGGGACTGCAACTTTGGAAAGGAATGGCTTATTATGACCGATATGAACCAGATTGTCGGTTCTCATGATATTGTCATGATTACGCTTGACACGCTGCGTTACGATGTAGCCAAGCTGGAGGAAGAAAACTGTCCGAACCTGTGTGGCTCCGGGCCGTGGGAAAAACGCCATACGCCGGGCAGCTTTACCTATGCTGCACATCATGCGTTTTTTGGCGGATTCTTGCCTACACCGGCTAATACGGATAAGGCATCTCACATACGGCTGTTTCATACTAAAGATACGGGACTGCGTACGCATCCGCATACGTGGCTGTTTGATGCACCGGATATTGTATCCGGACTGGCGGGTGAGGGCTACCGGACTATTTGCATCGGCGGTGTTATTTTTTTTACGAAAAAAAACAAGCTTGCCAAGGTGCTGCCGGGGTATTTTCAGGAAAGCTACTGGCGTATGACCTTCGGCGTTACGAATCACCGTTCAACCGAGCATCAGGTGAATCATGCCCTAAAGCTGCTGGAGAAGGCAGACCCGGCGCAGCGGCTGTTTTTGTTCCTGAATGTGTCAGCTATTCATGGCCCTAATCACTATTTTTTGGAGGGCTCAGCCAAGGATTCGGTAGAGTCCCAACGCGCAGCCTTGCGTTATGTGGATGGGCAGCTTGGACGTTTGTTCGACGCATTACGAGAACGGGGAAAGACGTTTTGCATGGCCTTTTCCGATCATGGTACGGCTTATGGGGAAGACGGCTACGAAGGGCATCGTCTGGCGCATGAGGTAGTATGGAATGTACCTTATCGCGAATTTGTATTGTAGGGAAAAAGAAATGATAGACTGCACTGGTAAAATGTAAAGAAATCAATCCAGCGCGAGGAGGGAGCAGAAATGAAAGCCATGAATCTGAATCAATCGCTTCTAACGGGAGCAGGAGCCAATACCCCTGCGGGGCTGGACACAAACTCGACATCAAGGTCTTTATGGCCTGAGAACCCTGTTGAATGGGCACGCACGATCCGTGAAGCTCCCTACCGCTCCTATTTGTACTCTTACCCGCATAAAACGGCCTATCGGTCGTTTGATACACCGCTCTCACTGCAAGAATTGTGGGAGAAGGAGGAGCTGGAGAGCTATTTTTTGTATATGCATATTCCGTTTTGCGCGGCTCGTTGTGGGTTTTGTAATCTGTTCACTTTGCCGGACAAGCGGCTGGATGTGCATAAGGAGTATGTGGATGCGCTTGAAAGACAAGCTAGGCAATGGGCACTAATTATGGGAGGTCGGCCTTTTTCACGCTTTGCGATCGGCGGCGGTACGCCAAGCTTGCTGGAGGCTCCTTTGGTTGAACGATTGTTTGAAATTGCGGAGAATATAATGGGCTTAGACCCGGAACATGCTTCCATTTCGGTGGAAACGTCACCGGATACGGTAACCGAAGATCGGCTGGAGGTGCTCAAGCGCCGCCGAACGGACCGTGTCAGCATGGGAATCCAGAGCTTTGTGGAGTCGGAGAGTGCGGCCATATACCGCCCTCAGAAGCCCAAGCTGGTACGCGAAGCGCTTGCGCGGCTGGTAGAGTACGATTTTCCGCTGTTGAACGTGGATTTGATCTATGGTCTCCCTGGTCAAACGGCAGAAACCTGGCTGTATTCTCTGGAAGAGGCGTTATCATATGAACCGGGTGAAATTTTTATTTATCCATTATACATTCGGGAAAATACGATTTTAAAGCCGGGCTATACCGGGCTGGAGCATGATATTCGTCTGAGCTTGTACGAAGTAGCACGTGAAAGACTCCAACAGGCGGGATATGTGCAGTACTCCATGCGCCGTTTTGCCAAAAATGAGGGTGCACCCGGCAAGGAGCTGCTGCCATATAGCTGTCAGGAGGAAGGCATGGCCGGTCTGGGCTGCGGTGCGCGTTCTTATACGCGTAATGTCCATTATGCTAGTCGATACGGTGTTAGTGCAGCGGCAACGCGTGGCATTATTGCTGATTATGTCGCGGCCGAGCGTCATGATCTGGCTGACTACGGCTTTATTTTAAATGTGGAGGAGAGCAAGCGGCGCTTTATTCTTAAGGCGCTTCTCCATCGGGAAGGTCTGGAGCTAGCTGCTTATGCGGCGCGCTTCGATGCGTCTCTGGCGGACGATTTTGCAGGAATGTCCTTGCTATTGCAATCTGGTATGGCGATGGTTGTGGATGGCACACTGCGACTGACCGAGGAAGGAATGGCTTATTCCGATGCGATTGGCGATTGGATGATCTCCACGGCAGTACGGGAGCGCATGGAAGGCTACGTAGGCACATGAGAGCAACCCTGTATTATCGTGGCTCGTTGACTTCTTGTAACTATGCTTGCCCTTACTGCCCGTTCAGCAAAAACGTGGATAGTCGTGAAACATTGGACAAGGATCGGGCGCAACTGGAGCGTTTTGCCGATTGGGTACGGGAGCAGGGAACTTTGGGGCATCGACTATCCGTATTCTTTAATCCGTATGGAGAAGCTCTCATTCATTCCTGGTACCGTAAGACCATGATTGAGTTTTCCCATATGGCGCATGTGGATAAAGTGGCTGTACAGACGAATCTGTCTACTAAGCTGGATTGGGCCAGGGAACTGAATCCGAAGACGGCTGCGCTGTGGGCGACGTATCATCCGGGAGAGACGAAGGAGCAGGCTTTTATATCTCAAGGTATGAAGCTATATGAACTTGGTATTTCCTATAGTGTCGGTACCGTCGGGTTAAGACAGGCATTCCCAGCTATTCGTTCCTTGCGATCACAGCTTCCGAAGGATGTTTATTTGTGGGTCAACGCTTACAAGGATCGACCACATTATTATACCGATGCCGAGATTGCTGAATTAACTTCTATAGATCCCTATTTCCAATGGAATTTGCAGGATTATAGTAGTCAGGGCCTGGCGTGTCGCGCTGGAGAGGATGTATTTTACGTACAGGGTGATGGGCGTGTAAAACATTGCTACCAGGATCGGCGAGTGCTGGGTCACTTGTACAGAGATGGCCTTGAAGGACTAAGTGCCAAGCGTCCGTGCCGGATGAAGGAATGCGGCTGTTATATTGGGTACATTCATATGGAGGAGCAGCCATTTCGGGAAATGTACGGCAGTGGTCTGCTCGAAAGGGCGCCCCAGGTTCCGGTATTCTCAGTTCCACACATTTAGCTATGTCCTATAGAACGCAAAAAAAAGAACCGACCCTTGCATCAAGCGAAGGTCGGTTCTTCCGTTTCACTGCATATTCTGTTAGATGTCCCTATGCGTTATTCCATCAAGTCTGGACAATGGCAGTGATTTCTTCGTCCAGATCCAGTCTGACTTGCTCGCGATAGGCACGGATATTGTACTCGGAATGCAGGTATCTCAGGATAGCCTCGATCATGTTGGCTTCCACCAGATACTGGCTGCGACCCTGTACATGGACTTCTGCCGAGTATCCTGTATCCTCTTCCCAGCTTAATTCTACTGTCACATCAGTGGGCTGGACGCCTTTGCGTTCAGCCATATGCAGACAGATGGCGTTGACAATTTCATCCATACTTAAAATCATAGCTTAGTAACGTCCTCCACGGGAATCATCAGGTCTGCGACGATTTTTAATGGCACGGTAGATACCTACTCCGACCATGATCAGGACGTATATAGCGAGAACGTTGACCGCAAGGCCAAGCAAGCTTCCCAGTGCGCCCATGTTGCCAAACAATCCGCCGAAGAGCATACCTGCCAAACCACCCAGCATCATTCCTTTCAGGAATCCGCCGCCACCGCCAAGGAATCCACCCGTTCTGCTTGTATTACCCGCAGTTGCACTGGATTTGGTGCCGCTATCGGACTTATTGACACCGTTGCTGTTTGTGGCCTTGCTCGGTGTAGATTGGTACGTTTTTTGCCCGGATTTAAATCCGCCGCCTCGCCTCGCGTCGGCTGTAGATGGTGCGACCATAACAATCAGCAGGGTAAAAGCCATCATCAGCATCATCATATTTTTCAAAGTAAATGTTTTTTTCATGTAAATATAATCCCCCTTGGTATGTTGGTTTGATATAGGTCAAACAGCCACTTACCAGTAATACGAAACGGATAGAAAAGGGTTTCAAAAAAATTAAAAAATTCAAATTTTATTGATATATAAAGCCTATGCATGATTGGACTAAAGCATTCAGTCTTATGGTTTAAGTGAAAATGGATTAGTGTCCGCTCTTACATCTCCGGCAAGCAACATACGCAGTACCATTTGGCACCACTCCAGACCCGCTTTGGCATTCATAAGCCCTTTTTGCACGAGAATGTAATCGCCGAAGTTTTTGCTACCAAAATGCAGATCTTCGTCGGGAATGTCGTTCAGAATATCCTCAAGGTGCCGTATTCGCTGAATAAAATGACGCTTGCGTTCCTCCAGCATACGGTTGGCACTGCTTTTGTCCGTCAGCCAGAGACAGAACAGCCGAAGGCTTAATTCGTCCCGTGTGACCGGAGCGGCCAGTGATTCCTGGGACCATTGCTGAAGCATATGAATTCCCTTGTCTGTAATGGTATACATTTTTTTATCAGGTTTGTCGGACTGCTGAATCCAGCGGGAAGCAAGCAATTCCTTGCTTTCCATACGCGCTAGCAGTGGATAGATCTGACTGTGCTTGGCCTGCCAAAAAGGCTGGATACGCAGCATCAGATCATAGCCGGAGGATTCTTCTCTGGCGAGAAGGCCCAACAGACCATACGATAGTAAATTCATAGATTTTATCTCCTTCATCCATCTTAGTAACGGTTATAGCGGCTCTACGGCAGGTGTTCTGCCGCTTCATGAAAAGTGTACACTGAAACTGTATGGTTTGACAACTTTCAGATAGGCCGTTCACAGGTTAGCCAAAATTAGATCCGGTCAACATACACTCATATGTGCTTATTTTCATAAAAAAGAGGTACCTCCAGGTCGTATATTACGACCTAAAGATACCCTTTTTAACGTTAATTATGGGATTTTTATTACTTATTTCCATCAACAACCAGCGTTAACTCCCCGGTGTCCGGATGGATGACCATACCGTGAACAGGCGCATTAGGCGGGAGCAAGGGGTGATTCTTAATAAGCTTTACGGTACTTCTAACCCCTTCCTCAATGTTGTCAAAACCTTTCAGCCATTTGTTTAGTTTAATCCCTGAATTTTCCAGAGTGCTTAGTACCTCTTGTGAAATCCCGCGCTCCAGCATTTCATTGACCATGTGGTCGGCATTCAGCGCGGCCATACCGCATTCGTAATGGCCTATGACGAGCACTTCATCCGCTTCCAGCTCATACAGGGCAACGAGCACACTACGCATAACGCTTCCAAAAGGCTGGGAGATAATCGCACCCGCATTTTTAATAATTTTGACATCGCCGTTGCGCAGATTCATGGCTTTGGGCAGCAGTTCAGTCAGACGCGTATCCATACAGGTAATGATGACCATCCTTTTATTGGGGAACTTGCCTGTACGATAGGCTTCGTATTCTTTGTTTTCCACGAAAACGCGGTTGTATTCCAAAATCTCTTTGATGTGATCCACGATTGTTCCCTCCGTATGCTATTTAATGTTGAACTATTTTTTTGCAGCAGACCAGCATGGAAAAAGCCTAATCCAGGTTTTAGCAGGCCAGAAATCAGGCTTTACCCCTTGACAAATATGTACTATCTGACGGTTTTTTAAAGCCTTCAGGAGCTGGTCGCAAATGTTGTGTGTTGATTATACTTTTTAATATAAGTATCATCAAGTATAAGAAGTATAAAGTTTTATCCATTTTAGATAAAGAGGTGACCTCGATTATGGCGCAACAGACGTTGGACCAATTGGCAGCTTTAAAAGAACTAGCACACAAAATCAAAAGTTATGGCGAGGCCGTGGGCTTGATGCACTGGGACTTACGAACAGGTGCTCCGCGCAAGGGCGTTGATATTCGTTCGGAAACGTTGGGTATGTTGTCCACTGAGATGTTCAAGCTGATTATTTCGGATGAAATGGGACAATTGCTGCAATTTTTTACCGCAGAATACAAACTGGAGCAATTGGAGGACAATGATCGCAGATTGGTGGAGGAATGCCGCAAAAATTATGAGCTGAACCGTTCCGTTCCGGCTGACCGTTACCGGGAATACAGCGTACTCGCTGCTCAGGCTGAGAGCAAGTGGGAGGATGCGAAGGAACACAGCGATTTTGCCGGGTTCGAGCCTTATTTGTCTAAAATCGTAGAGATGAAACGTGAGTTTATCGGTTATTGGGGAGTCAAGGATACGGAATACGACACGCTTTTGGATCAATATGAGCCGGGGATGACGGTTGAAAAGCTGGATGCTGTGTTTGATCGTCTCAAAAAGCGTCTTGTGCCGCTGTTGTCTAAAATTCAGGCTTCACCCAATCAGCCGGATAAGAGCTTTCTGGACGGTGTGTTTGATGTGAAGCAGCAAGAGAAGTTCGGCCTGTTCATTTTGAAACAGATGGGTTATGACTTCGACGCAGGTCGTTTGGATGAGAGCGTGCATCCTTTTGCGACAGGATTAAATCCGGGCGATGTGCGCATAACCACACATTATTTGCAAGATGATGTGACTAGCGCGATTTTCAGCTCATTGCATGAAGGCGGTCATGCGCTGTATGAGCAAAATATTGCGCCTGAACTGGCAGGATCGCTGCTTTCTGAAGGAACCTCCATGGGGATACATGAATCCCAGTCTCGCTTGTGGGAAAATATGATTGGACGCAGCCGTGCTTTTTGGGATCGGTATTATGCTGACCTGCAAAAGCATTTTCCAGACCGTCTTGCGAAGGTTACAGCAGAGCAATTCTACCTGGCCGTTAACCGTGTGGAAAATTCACTGATTCGTATTGAAGCGGATGAGTTGACATATAACTTACATATCATTATCCGCTATGAGATTGAAAAAATGCTGTTTAACGAAAAACTGGATGTGAAGCGCCTTCCAGAAGTATGGAATGCAAAATATAAGGAATATCTGGGACTTCTTCCGCCGAATGACGGGCATGGCGTTCTACAGGATGTTCACTGGTCCGGTGGTGATTTTGGTTATTTTGCCTCTTACTCGCTTGGCAATATGTATGCAGCACAAATTTTGGCGACACTGCGCAAGGAGCTTCCAAATCTGGATGAGCTGATTGCTGCGGGAGAGCTGGAGCCGATCAAGCAATGGCTGACCGAACGGATCTACCGCTATGGCAAGAGCCGGACGCCGTCCGAGCTGATTGTAGCCATTACAGGTGAGGATCTGAACCCGGATTATCTGGCTGATTATCTGGAAGAAAAATACACTTCCATTTACAAGCTGTGATTTACAAGCTATAACATCATCATTTGTGCATCTACCCCGCGTTCCTGGGCGAACGTGGGGTTTTTGTGTGCGATTAACCATTGGGTAGACAGCCGCATAACAATATATGAAGTCTATAATGCAAAAAGGTGGGGAGGGAACAGGGATGAACATCGGCGCTCGTTTCAAAGCTGTGGCGGCTGCGGCACTGCTCGGATTGCTGCTTCTCGGCGGGTGCGCACCCAAAGGGGGGCAGACGATTGAGATAAGACTGGGCGAAGTAGCCCGAACGGTCTTTTATGCGCCACAGTATGTAGCCTTGAGGCAGGGGATGTTTGCTCAGGAGGGACTGGATGTCCAACTGGCGACGATTCCCGGTGGCGACAAGACGATGACGGCGTTGTTGTCCAATCAGGCGGATATCGCGCTTATTGGTGCGGAAACATCTATTTATGTGTACCAGCAAGGGGCAGAGGACCCCATCATTAATTTTGCCCAACTGACGCAGACGGACGGAACCTTTCTGTTTGCCCGGCAAACGCAGGGTAGCTTTGACTGGGAAGAGCTGAAAGGACAAAATTTTCTTGGACAAAGAAAGGGAGGAATGCCACAAATGTCGTTGGAATTTGCGCTGCGCAAACACGGCATTGATCCACACAAGGATTTGAAGCTGATTCAAAATATTGATTTTGCCAATGTTGCCTCTGCTTTCGGTTCCGGTACGGGGGATTATGTGCAGTTATTCGAGCCCCAGGCATCTATTTTCGAAAAAGAAGGTCGGGGACGGGTAGTGGCCTCCATTGGTGTGGAGAGCGGCGAGCTACCCTATACCGTATATATGGCTAAACAAAGCTATCTAAACGAAAATGGTGGGGCCACGCAAAAATTTACAAAGGCTGTATACCGGGCACAACAGTGGATTACTACGCATTCACCAGAGCAAATTGCCGAAGCCATTACGCCTTATTTCAAGGATACAGATATGGCGGTTCTGACCAGTAGTGTCAAGCGTTACAAGGAACAAGGCACCTATGCTGTGAACCCAATAATTGATAAAAAGGAATGGAAAAATTTGCAGGATGTCATGGCTTCGGCGGGTGAATTGAAAAGCCCGGTTGCGCTGGATCAACTGGTGAATCGGAGCTTTGCAGAGAAGGCGATTGCAACAGACTCATCGGGGAACGCTGATCAGCCTACAAAAGCGGGAACAAGTGGAGTCACAGATACAGGTGTAGACGCCGGAGGATCGCCATGATCGAAGAACGGAGTAGTCTCACTTCAGCTGCAACGGTCCCGGTTGTGGAGCTGAAGCAAGTGACGCATGTGTATGTAACGGACCGTGAGGCGTCGTTGGCGGTTGAGAATATAGACTTTGCGGTAGGGGTAGGGGAGTTTATCAGTCTGGTTGGTCCGAGCGGCTGCGGAAAGACGACAATTCTGTCCATGATCGCCGGTCTATTGCGCCCGGCGATGGGTCAGGTGCTGCTGCAAGGCCGACCTGTAAGCGGTCCGAGTACGGAGGTCGGCTACATGTTGCAGCAGGATTATCTGTTTCCGTGGCGTACGATCATGGATAATGCGCTGCTGGGTCTGGAGCTGGGCAACCGGGTAGATGAGGACTCGCGTGAACGAACCCGACTGCTGCTGGAAGGCATGGGGCTGGGAGGAAAGGAGCATCTGCATCCGTCCCAGTTATCCGGGGGGATGCGCCAACGTGTGGCACTGGTACGGACACTGGCGACCAATCCTGGGCTGCTGCTGCTCGATGAGCCGTTCTCCGCGCTGGATTATCAGACCAAGCTCCAACTGGAAGATCTGATTGCCGAAACCTTGCGTGAGCGGGGGAAGACGGCTATTTTGGTCACACATGATTTGGCCGAGGCGATTGCGGTCAGCGACCGGATAATTGTGTTGGGCCGAAATCCGGGCCACATCCAGCGTACCTTTGAAATTCCGGATTCGATCCGGGAAGTTCAGCCTTTTTATGCGCGCGAGCAGCCGGGCTTTAATGAGCTTTTTCATGAAATATGGGGTGAACTGGAGGCTTCGGGAGCAAAGGAGTGAATCAAAGGATGAAGGACGAATCGGACCGGCTTGGACAGCACTGGATTCAAGGGCTGTATCAGGAGTATCGACGCAGAAGGCGTTCGGAGCGGCGGTTGGTAACGGGTGTACAGACAGCTATTTTAGTGTTTTTATTCGTGTTGTGGGAAATTGCGGGTCGGATGAAATGGATTGATGTACTGCTGTTTAGCTATCCAAGCAAAATATTTATCCAAATTGGCAAGGATGCGGTCAGCGGCGAGCTGTGGGGGCATGTCGGTGTCACGGTAGGAGAGACGCTGGCGGGTTTTTTACTCGGGACGCTGCTGGGAACACTGCTGGCTGTGCTGATCTGGTGGTCACCGTTTTTGTCGAAGGTACTGGACCCCTACATGGTCGTCTTTAATAGTATGCCCAAGGTGGCACTGGGACCGATTTTTATCGTCATGTTCGGTGCCGGATTTACCGCTATTCTAATGACGACCCTCTCGATTACGGTCATTATTACGACGTTAGTCGTGTATAACAGCTTTCAGGAAGTGGATTCGAATCTGATCAAAGTTGTTCGTACATTTGGTGGATCGCGGCGCGATACGTTTAGCAAGGTGATTCTGCCTGCATCTTTTCCGGCTATCGTCTCTACACTGAAGGTGAATGTCGGCATGGCCTGGGTTGGCGTGATCGTCGGTGAATTTCTAGTGGCTAAAAACGGGTTGGGCTATTTGATCATCTACGGCTTTCAGGTATTTAATTTTACGCTGGTGATGTCCAGTCTGCTTATCATTGCGGTCGTAGCGACACTGATGTATCAGGCGGTCGTGTATGTCGAGCGTCTGTTGCTGTCTGATCGTCCTCAGCGATAGGAGCCAAGCTTCTATACATTTGTGTAAAACGTGAAAATAAAGTACCATGAAAATGAAAATGATTCAAAATTTACGAAAACAGATTTCATCCAGAGAGGACAGAATTTTTTCATGGGCTTTCGTACGATTAAAACGGCTATTGCCGCATTAATGGCCGTACTCATTGCGGATGGTTTTGGCATTCATGGAGCCACCTCGGCAGGGCTTTTGGCTATTTTGGGGGTGGATGTCACGCGCAAGAGAAGCCTCCGTACCATTTCGGCGAGATTTTTTGCATCCGTCGTGGGGCTTCTTTTTGCTTGTGTTTTGTTTGTTGTATTCGGATTCCATGATTGGGTACTGGCATTATATATTTTAACGGCGTTTCCGGTTATTGTACGGGTTGGCTTTAAGGAAGGAATCGTCACGGGTTCGGTCGTGGTTTTCCGCGTTTTCAGCGGTGGTGTGATTGATATGCAGGTGCTGCTGACCCAACTGTGTCTGCTGGTCATCGGATTAGGGTCCGCGATGGTCGTCAATTTGGCCTACATGCCGCGCTCCGATAACACCATGCAGCAAATCCGGCAGGAGGTAGACCGGACGTTTTCCATTATATTCAGAAATATGGCCAACACACTGCGCAGTCCGGCATACATATGGGATGGCAAGGAAGTTATAGAGGCAAACAGCGTCATAGCCAGAGGGGTGACCGAGGCAGGGCGTTCATTGGAAAATCAGATGCTTCGTCCGCAAGAGGGCTGGAATGTGTACTTTTATATGCGCAGGGAACAGCTGGAATCCATTCAAAATATGATGCAGTTGATCTCACAGATGTACCAGCATATGCCGCAGGCCAAACTTTTGGCCGAGCTATTTGATCAGCTCAGCAATGACGTTCTGGCCGGACATTATACGGGACAGACGGAGAAGTTGCTGGAGCAGGTACGTGAGGAATTCAAAAAAATGGAGCTCCCCTCAACCCGGGAGGAATTCGAAATTCGTTCGGCATTGTTACAGCTTACACATGAATTACATCAGTATTTGAAAATCGCCAAAAAGGACAAGGCCCCCACTCCAGTCAAAGCTTAGAGTCGAGGGCCCAAACTAAAAAGCTACTGTCTAACGATGGACAGTGGCTTTTTCTTGTTCAGTGATGACGGGCGGAGCAGGAAGGGGGCGTTTGTTCCGAATTCGACCTGCGATCCATAAGGCAACGGTGATCAGGCAAGGATAAAGCATGGCCCAGCCGACAAAAGGGAACACCACCGCAGTCGAGATGAACGACACCCAACTGATGGCTACACCCCAGCGATTACCTCGTAGCAGCTTGATACCCGCAGCACACCCGCCCAGATAGGTCAGGATAAAGGTGGCATTGGGGAACTGGATCAGGTTGGTAAGTGAAACAGTACCGCTACCGTAAAGAAACATAATGACGACAAAACAAAGGGAAAGAAACGCGATACCCCCAATTGGCGTATGAAAGCGCCGGGACAAGAGACCCATCCAGCGGAAGGCATGGCCTTGCCGGGATAAAGCATACGCGACGCGTGAAGCAGCACCCACATAAGCAATAATCGTAGCTGTACATATAAAGATGCCTGTCAAGCCGGCTATCACTGCGCCCCACGGACCAATGGCCCGGCTAATCACCCATACGAGCGAAGCGTCCGATCCGCCTGCAAGGTAGCTTTGCGTCCCGACTGTAGCCAGTGCAGTAAGAAAATAAAGCAAGCCGACGATAACGGCTGCAACGGTGACACCCTTAACAGCCGCCCGTTGTGGATTGGTGAATTCCTCCGACAAATGGGAGACAGCCTCCCAACCGATGAAGCACCAGAACAGAATTGCTGCCGCCTGACCAACAGGAAGCCAGCCGTGCGGAGCAAACGGTGTGAAGTGTACCGATTTCATTTGTGGCAGCGCTGCGACAATGGCGAAGATAAGGACAGCAACGATAGCAATGACAACGGCGATCTGAATACGTCCGGCAACCTTCATACCGATCCAGTTAATGATCAGTCCAACCGCCAGCATGGCGGCGGCCAATCCCATCCGGCTTCCCTCTCCCCAGCCCATGGCGGCGGTCATATAGCCAGCTCCGGTGAGTGCGGCAACAGGCGCCCCAATCGGAACTGACATCAGAAAAAACCATCCGATATAAGAGCCTGCACGCGGCGAAAAAGCCAGCGAAACAAAATGCGATACTCCTCCAGCGTTCGGGAATTTGGCGGACAACAGTCCCATGGACAGAGCCATCGGCAAGATGAGCAGGGTCATAAAGCCCCACGCCAATAGGGAGGCCGGACCTGCCATTTCGGCGGCAAGACCGGGCACAATCAATATCCCCGAACCCAGCACCGCCCCGATATATAGCGCAATGGCCTGTGGAAGACCAATGGTAGATTGCAGTTTATGTTCATTTGTCATTCAGGTAAGCCTTCTTTCTCTTGTCATTTCCTTCAGCTTATCAGATAATCAATCTATCGGAAAAACGGAATATAACGATGGCTTACATCGAAAAAAACGATCGAAGGAGCAATTTATGGAATCACGGCATTTGTTTACGTTTTTAAATGTGGTTGAGGCAGGCAGCTTTACCCGGGCGGCGCGTATATTAGACTATGCACAATCAAGTATAACTGCCCAAATTCAGACGCTGGAGACAGAGCTGGGCACACCTCTTTTTGACCGCATAGGTAAGAAAATCATGCTGACAGATGCCGGACGACGCTTGCTGCCTTATGCGCAAGAAATTTCCAAGATGCATGCCCTTGCCAAGGATGCGCTACGTTCGGAAACGGTGCTGACGGGCACGCTGAAAATCGGAGCGCCAGAGTCTCTGGCGGCTTTCCGCCTGCCGAGCCTGATCCGTGAGTACAGGGAACGGTATCCAAAGGTGAAAATCGTGCTTAAACCGGGAGAATGCTGGGAATTGCGCGATATGACCCGCTCAGGTGAGCTGGATTTGGCCTTTTTGCTTCAGCCGGAGACGGAGGATAGAGAACTGCATGTCACTACACTCATTCACGAGCCGATGGCATTGGTCGCGCCACTGGGTCATCCATTAGTTTCCTATAATAATGTGGAGCCTGTTGACTTAAAGGACGAAACCATTTTGCACACAGAGGCGGGCTGCACCTATCGTATCCTTTTTGAGCAATATTTGAATAGACACGGTATTTTTGCAGACCCGAGTCTGGAGTTTTGGAGTATTGAAGCGATCAAGCAATGTGTCATGGCCGGATTGGGCGTTGCGCTGCTTCCGCTGGTTACGGTGCAAAATGAATTGCGTGAAGGGAAGATGGCGCGTTTAAGCTGGGATGACAGCGAACAGCAGGTGGCTACCCAGGTCGCCTATCACACGAAAAAATGGAAATCCCCGGCGCTCAGCGAATTTTTACGGATTGTCGAGCAGCATGTAACACATTGGCGTGCATGAGTTCAAGCCGTTAGAGCATATGCTTATACAAATAATATTTTTTCCTTTTCGCCTATTCACTCAACATTCGCCTACTTCCTGCATACATATGTATGGAATGATTGATTGTATGGAGGAGGTTCAAGAATGGCATTGAGTCATAAAAATCGTAGAGAGATTATTACAAAAGCGATCTGCGGTAAAGGTCGCAAATTCTCTACCGTAACCCATACCGTAACTCCGCCTAATAATCCGACCAGCATTTTGGGGGCGTGGATTATTAACCACCAGTATGAGGCTGTGGCGGCTGGAGACGGCATTGAGGTCGTGGGGACGTATGATATCAATATCTGGTACTCATACGATAAAAACTCGCAGACCGATGTGGCTAAGGAAACGGTGTCGTATGTTGAAAATGTGCCGCTCTCGTATCTTGATCCGAAACACCGGGCGTCTACAGTGGAAGTATCCGCCGAGGCGACACAGGAGCCAAGCTGCGTTGAGGCCAGTGTGTCTTCAGGGGGCGGCAGTGTAATTATCCGGGTCGAGCGGGAATTTGCGGTGGAGCTGGTGGCGGAAACGAAGATTGTTGTAGAAGTATTCCCGAATGGCAGCAGTGACGATTTTGACAAGGACTATGATTTTGGAGCGGAAGAAGGGGACTATGAGGAGCTCGACCCCGACCTCATCGACGACGAGCTCTGACGGAAGTAACCAAAAAGAGGGCCGCTTTACTCTTTGCGTCGGCTGAGACTGCGCAGGGGGCAAAGGCCCTCCTTTTTCTTGTTATAGGGAAGGAAAATTTTCCAGTCGTCCGTAATCTGGTAGGGAGGGGTAAGATGATGCAGCAGGCGGGACAGACGCTTAGACGTTTCAGACAGATGCCGGATGATGAAAAGCAGCGCAGGCTGGAACGTTCCGGCATATCGGTTCGCTGGATTGACGACAACGCAGCAGATTTTGCGGTAGGCTATGCAGTGCAAATCCATCAACTGCGAATGCTGGAAATTCGAAGACGCACGATTGAAGGACACTCCAAAGTCCGCGCTTATGATCCGACTGCGCTGGATAGCAGCTCTCAACTGTCCATCAGAATGGAGCGATTGGCTGTACGTACTTTATACACACTCGGCCTCGACAGCGGTGAAGTGGCGCTGACACTGCTGGGCGAGCGCAGTTGTCAGGTACGTGAAGTCGTGGCGCAGCCATGGCTAAATGATAGACGCCTAGACACGCTATATGAAGCCGCAGCTCGTGAAGAACAAGACCCTCCAGCAGCACAAGGGGATAAGCAGCTGCTAATCGGGATGGACCCTGAATTTGTGCTGGTCCGCATGCCAGAAGGACGGGTCGTACCGGCTTCACGATATTTGGGCCGCCTTGGCGTGGCAGGATGCGATGCGGTTACGCGCCGGGGGCGGACGTTGTACCCGGTCGCTGAGCTTCGACCCACGCCAAGTGGCGATCCTGCCCTTTTGCTGACACATTTACGCCATGCCTTTGCGGTGGCAGCCCGGCGCATTGCCGACCATACGCTGATTTGGCAAGCGGGCGGGATGCCGCAGTCGGGTTTTCCGCTGGGAGGGCATCTGCATTTTAGCGGAATTCCGCTGAACGGGGCACTGTTGCGTGCGCTGGACAATTATTTAGCGCTGCCTTTGGCGTTGTTAGAAGATAAACGAGCAGCTCGGCGCAGACCGCATTACGGCAATTTGGGCGATTTTCGCCGCCAGCCGTACGGGGGTTTTGAATACCGTACGCTACCCAGCTTTCTCGTTTCGCCACAGCTCGCAAAAGGTGTAATTGGAATGGCGTTTCTTATTGCGTCTCAATATCCGCGTTTGCAGCGTAGGCCACTGGGTGAGGAGGAGGCTCACCGAGCCTTTTATGAAGGAAACCATATTTTACTTAAGGAGTATATGGAGCCTCTTATTCCGGATATCGTTTCACTGGAGGTATATCCGCAATATGAAGCTTATATCGGGCCTTTGCTGGATAGCCTCAGCAAGGGCAAGCAGTGGGATGAATCGCGGGATCTGCGTCCATTTTGGAAACTTTCGTAAAATTCAGCTGGAGGCGACCGGATGCTTTCATGTTATCGACTTTCATTTTTGCTATAATGAGAGGTAATGTAAGTTAAAAAAACGGAACAATGCGTGGGGGTTAGTAAAAGGTATGGCCAAATATACACCGATGATTGAGCAATATTTATCGATAAAAGATCAGGCGCAGGATGCGTTTTTGTTTTTCCGCCTGGGGGATTTTTACGAGATGTTTTTTGATGATGCGATTCTTGCATCCAAAGAGCTGGAGATTACACTTACCGGGCGTGAGGGTGGCGGCACGGAAAAAATTCCGATGTGCGGCGTGCCTTATCATTCGGCGGAAAATTACATACAGCGCCTTATAGAAAAGGGCTATAAAGTTGCCATTTGCGAACAGATGGAGGATGCCTCGGCTACGAAGGGGATGGTACGGCGAGATATTGTCCGTGTCGTCACTCCGGGTACGGTAATGGAAGGCAAGGTGCTGGGTGACAAATCCAACAACTACATGGTATGTGTCACCGAGACGGACGGGATGCTGGCACTGGCGGCTTGCGATTTGTCCACAGGTGAGCTGTATGTGACCTCTGTACCGGATTCGAAGGAATGGCTATTGGATGAAATTAATATTTATGAGCCATCAGAAATGCTGGGGGATGGCCATCTGCTCGATTTTGTGACCTCCCGAATGTCACCCGTTGGGCGTCGTGTTGTATACACAGCCTGGGACAAGTCTAAGGATGATCTTGTGCGTGGTCAATTTGGTGAAGCAACGTGGGCCAGACTCAACGAGGAACGTAGGCATTGTGTATCGCGTTTGATTGCTTATTTGAATGAAACGCAAAAAAGATCATTAGGCCAATTGACACAGATTTCTGCTTATGAGCCGAACCATTTTATGATTCTTGATCCATTTACCCGCCGTAATCTGGAACTGGTGGAGACGGTTCGTGAGCGCTCCAAGAAGGGCTCGTTGCTGTGGCTGCTGGATCGGACTGAGACGTCGATGGGAGCGCGGTTGCTGCGACGCTGGATCGACAAGCCGCTGCTTAGCAGTAATCTGATCGAGGAACGGCTTGAAGCGGTAGACAAGCTGTACCATCAGTTTATTTTTCGGGAGGATGTGCGTGCACAGCTCAAGGAAATTTACGATCTGGAGCGCTTGGTTGGGCGAATTGCCTTTGGCAGCGCCAATGCACGCGACCTGATTGCACTCAAGCTGTCATTGACCCGGATTCCGGCTTTGCGTGAGTTATGCGCAGAATCGGAATCGGAGACACTGCGCCGAATTGCCCAAACGCTGGATAGCTGTACAGACTTGTGCGCGTTGATTGAGGAAGCCGTGACGAACGAGCCGCCTATTTCCGTAAGGGACGGGGGTCTCATTAAGGAAGGCTACCATCAGCGTCTGGACGAACTGCGGGAAGCAAGTGTGAACGGCAAGCGCTGGATCGCCGAGCTGGAGGCCAAGGAACGTGTAGCGACTGGTATCCGGTCGCTCAAAATTGGATACAACAAAGTATTTGGCTATTATATCGAGGTAACCAAATCCAATCTGGCTTCATTGCCAGAAGGACGATATGAACGCAAGCAAACGCTGGCGAATGCAGAACGTTATATTACACCGGAGCTGAAGGAAAAGGAATCTCTGATTTTGGAAGCCGAGGATAAGATGGTGGACCTGGAGTACTCTCTCTTCTCCGAGCTTCGCAGTAAACTAAATACTGAAATTCCACGTCTGCAAAAGCTGGCAGAGCGGGTGGCTGAAATTGATGTGTACCAGTCACTGGCATCGGTCAGCGCAGAGCGTGGCTTCGTGAAGCCTGAACTGACCAAGGGATATGATTTCGTGGTGGAGCAGGGGCGGCATCCCGTTGTGGAAGCCGTGATGAAGGATGGCAGCTTTATCGCTAATGGTACGGCACTGGAAGAAAAAGATGCGCATATTTTGCTGATCACCGGTCCGAATATGGCTGGGAAAAGCACGTATATGCGTCAGGTCGCGCTTATCGCAATCATGGCGCAGATCGGTTGCTTCGTTCCGGCTGCACATGCCAAAGTGCCGATGCTGGATCGCATTTTTACGCGCATTGGTGCAGCGGATGATCTGATCGGTGGACAGAGTACGTTCATGGTGGAAATGGCTGATATTCAGGTCATGACAGACAAGGCGACTCCGCGAAGCCTCATCATTATTGACGAGTTGGGACGCGGTACGTCCACCAGTGAAGGGATGGCGATTGCGCAGGCGGTCATCGAGTTTGTGCATGATACGATCGGCTGTAAGGCGCTGGTGTCTACGCATTTTCATGAGCTGGCTCATTTGGAGCAAAGCCTGTCCTCGCTGCGGAATTACTCTATGGCAGTACAGGAAAGCGGCGACAAGGTGAATTTCCTGCGCAAGCTCATACCGGGTGCGGCCAGTAGCAGTTACGGTATTTATTGTGCCCGCCTTGCAGGTTTGCCGGATAATATCATTGAACGCGCGAACGGGCTGTTGCACGGCTTTGAGCACGCAGCTGCCCAAGTAACGGCAGGCACCGAGGTTGTTGCAGCAGCGAGGGAAAACGTTGTAAGAGAAGCTGCATTGCAGGCTCCATTTGTGTCACAGCAAGCCACCGTTGTAAAAGAAGACACTCAGCAGGCTGTGGAAGACTCCAGTGTGCTGAACCATACGGCTACCGGAGTCGTACAGTTGTCCATTTTCGGAGAGCAAGAGCTTGCTCCTGCCAAGCCGCAGCCAGAGACGGCCGAGGTTAATCCGATTGTGCGCCAGATTTTACGCAAGGTGAAAAACGCCGATGTCATGAACATGACACCTTTGCAGGCGATGCAGTTGTTAAATGAACTGAAAAACAAGGCTAACGGCCTTTAGTTCACGATATGATATTTCTAGTTTTTCATCACACTTTGAGGTCAGGGGGAGGTTAAAAGGATGTCTAAAATTCGGGTACTGGATGAGCATATTGCCAACCAGATTGCTGCCGGTGAGGTTGTGGAACGTCCAGCCTCCGTCGTGAAGGAACTGGTGGAAAATGCGATTGATGCGGGCGGTACGCGCGTAGATGTATGGGTGGAAGAAGGCGGGCTGCAAAGCATCCGGGTGACGGATAATGGCAGTGGCATTGAGCCTGAAGATGTGGAAACGGCGTTCTATCGGCATGCGACAAGCAAAATCGGACATGGACGCGATCTGTTCCAGATCACGAGCCTGGGCTTCCGTGGAGAAGCGCTGCCGAGTATTGCGGCTGTATCGAAAGTGGAGCTGCTCACAGCAGCCGCAGATGACGGACGTGCCCGCAAATTGATTATTGAGGGCGGCAAGCTGGTACTGCACGAGGATGCAGCCGCCCGGCAAGGGACGGATTTTACCGTCCGGGAGCTGTTTTATAATACACCTGCAAGACTGAAATATATGAAAACGATCCAGACGGAGCTGGGGCACATTTCGGATGTGCTTTACCGAATGGCGCTTTCGCACCCGGAAGTTGCCTTCACTTTACGACATAACGGGAATACACTGCTTCAAACGCTGGGTAATGGTGATTTGCTTCAGGTGATTGCTGCTGTTTACGGAACTTCTGCGGCCAAATCCATGCTGCTGCTGGAAGGAGAAAGTCTCGATTATCGTATTAGCGGCTACGTCAGCCGCCCGGAGTGGACCAGATCGAATCGAAACGCCATCTCGACGGTTGTGAATGGACGCTTTGTGCGCAGCTATGGACTGAATCAGGCGTTGCTTAAGGCGTATCATACGCTGCTGCCGATCAATCGTTTTCCGCTGGCTGTGATCCAGTTGGAGATGCATCCTTCACTGGTGGATGTTAACGTTCATCCCGCCAAGCTGGAGGTGCGTTTCAGCAAAGAAGCAGAGCTGTTTCAGTTGATTGAGGATTCGGTAAAAGCTGTTCTAGGACAGCAGGTGCTGATTCCGAAGGCAGTCAAGCGCGAAATCGGCGGCAAGGATAGCGGCTCGTTTGTGCAGGAGCAGTTTCATTTCTCGAAGGGAAACGGTATGGAAGGAAATTCTTCTGCTGGCGAGAGCCGAGTGGAGGCGCAGCCGCTTACCGGAGCTTACCCAGAGGGCCGTGACCCTCGCCAATCTATTCGGTTGGATGGAAATGAGGAGAACCGTGGGCATGGGGCGGATCGTGAGCAACGTCAAGATAGGGAGAGGCTCCCTGTCATTGGTTGGGTGAACCCGCCTTCTGGGCAACGTGTCAGTGACGAAGAGCTAGATGCAGATTTTGTGGATGGAAACGATGGAAATGGCGTTAGAGGGAGCGCTCCATTGCCTGATGGTGCTGCCGGGCAGACGCCCGATACTCAAGAAATACAAGGAAGTAGAGCCGGATCGGGCTCATCTTCCTTGTATAGCGGCGGAGTACAGGAAGCGGCTGCTTCTGTGGCTTATCGGTCTTCTGCTTCACCGGGTGCAGGAAACGCTGTGGATTCCCGCTATTTCACGGATCAGAAGCCACGTCAGTCACGACTGAATGCAGAGCAGTTGGCGGTGGTATCGGGTGAGGCTCCCGAACTGCCCGCTTTTCCTGAGCTAAATTTAATCGGTCAGCACCATGGAACCTATTTGATTGCGCAGAACGATCAGGGGCTGTATTTAATTGACCAGCATGCTGCGCATGAACGGGTTAACTACGAATTTTATTATGAGAAATTTGGAAATCCCGAGGCCGTATCGCAGGAGCTACTGCTGCCGATTACATTAGAGTTTACGCCTTCAGAGACGGAAAAGCTGAAAACAAGGCTACACTGGTTTGAGCAGGCGGGAGTGTATTTGGAGCATTTTGGTGGTCAAACCTTCCGGGTTAGCTCTTATCCTTACTGGCTTCCTCAAGGGGAAGAAGCGGATGTTATTGAGGAGATGGCAGGATGGGTACTGGATGAAAAAGCAATTGATCTTGCTAAGCTACGGGAGGCAGCCTCGATCATGTGCTCCTGTCGGGCTTCGATTAAAGCGAACCAGAAGCTGACTGACCGACAGGCTGTCGTATTACTGGAGCGTTTGGCGGCGTGCAGACAGCCGTACACCTGCCCGCATGGGCGACCTATCGTTGTATCCTTTTCCACATATGATTTGGAGAAGCTGTTTAAAAGAGTAATGTAAGGGAGTTTATATATGTTGCAGGATCGGGAAAACCATGAAGAAGAAAGGCAGACAAGGCTTCGGAAGGAACAAGCCGATTTACTGGTGACGACGGGGGATTCTCCCTCGGCTGAGGTTGTGCAGCGGGCGGAAATGCTTGCAGCCGAGCTGGGGGTGCTATATGCCCCCCGTCGTGGTATATCGGTAGCAAGGCTGACTGCTGCTCATAAAGTTCGTCAGGCGCTGGTGCTAGTGCAAGGCGGGGTGAGGCTGATTAGTCCGGAACAACCACCGATGACTTTTCACCCAAGTATGGGCTTCATCCGCGCCAAGCGGGTGTTGAAAGGGGAGCCTGATCCGATGTTGACCGCCGCTCGGCTCGTTCCGGGGGACACCGTGCTGGATTGCACCGCAGGACTCGGAACGGATTCCCTCCTGTTTGCAATTGGAACAGGAAGCTCTGGACAAGTAATTGCGGTGGAAAGTTCTTTTCCTGTCTATGCTTTAATCAAGGATGGAATGAGGCATTACCGTTCCGGTAACGCAGCGGTAGATGCGGCATTTTCCGGCATTGATGTTCGTTTTGGTCATCATTTGGACTATTTGCGGAGCTTGTCGGATCGCAGTGTGGATATTATCTATTTTGACCCGATGTTTCGTGATCCGTTGCTCGATTCCAGTGCCATCGGTCCATTGAGAGGGTTGGCTAACCCGGATGCGCTGGATGAGGAAAGTATTGCTCAGGCAAAACGGATTGCAAGGAAAACAATTGTATTGAAGGAAAAACGGGGCAGCGGGGAATTTGCCCGCCTCGGCTTCCGTGTGGAGCAACGGGGCACAACGAAAACAGTGTACGGAGTGATTGATATTGACAGCGGCATCTAAGCCTAAACTACTTGTTCTTGTTGGCCCGACAGCGGTCGGCAAGACAAAATTAAGCATCGAGATGGCACGGCAATTTGACGGGGAAATTATTTCCGGAGATTCCATGCAGGTGTATCGTCATATGGATATTGGAACTGCCAAAATTTCCGAACAGGAAATGGAAGGAATTAAGCACCATTTGATTGATATTCATGAGCCGGAATACCCATATTCGGTAGCTGCATTTCAGGAAGATTGCCGTCGCCTTATACCGGATATTCATGCCAGAGGAAAACTACCGTTTATCGTAGGTGGGACTGGTTTGTATGTGGAGTCTGTCTGCTATGAATACCAGTTTTCTGAGGTTGGAGCTGATGAAGCTTTTCGTCAGGAACAGCTTGATTATGCCGAGCAATTTGGAGCCGAGGCGCTTCATGCGCGACTACAGGCGGTTGATCCCGAAAGTGCACGTCGTCTGCATCCCAATGATCGTCGCCGAGTCGTTCGAGCATTGGAAATTTATCATGTTAGCGGAACGACTCTTAGCTCACAATTGGCCAATCAAAAAAAGGAATCTCCTTATCAGCTATGCATCGTAGGTTTGACAATGGATAGGCAAATGCTATATAAACGTATTGAAGACCGAATTGACGGGATGCTCGATCAAGGGCTTGTTGCTGAGGTAACCTCCTTAATGGAACGGGGAGTGCGAAGCGATGCCATCTCCATGCAAGGTCTAGGCTATAAAGAGATATCCTCCTACCTGCGAGGAGAGGTGTCTTTGGAAGAGGCGGTGACTTGGCTAAAACGGGATACGCGTCATTTTGCGAAGCGACAGCTCTCGTGGTTTCGCCATATGAAGGATATCCAGTGGGTAGATGTCACCGATTTCGGAAATTTTTCTGCTCATGCAGCCCGAATACACGAAATTATAGCAGGAAAGTTCCGGACAGACCTTGAATATACTTCAAAACAATCCAAATGATTATTGGGGGTACGGCTAAAATGAACAAGTCCATTAATATCCAAGATACGTTTCTGAATCAATTGCGCAAGGATTCTATACCGGTAACGGTGTACCTGATCAATGGATTTCAGGTGCGGGGAACGATTAAAGCATTTGACAACTTCACAATTGTTATCGACTCGGATGGAAAGCAACAGTTGATCTACAAGCATGCTATTTCCACTTTTACACCGCAGCGCAATGTGTCGCTTGTGCAGCAACAGGATAACGCAAGCGATAACTGATTACGGCCTGACGGTCGCCCGGGTTGATGAAACTTTTCAAGCGTCCGTCTCGTCTAACCGTATAGGAATGTGACCGGGAGCAACCTGAACAGGGTTGTTCTTTTCATTCCGTTTGCTTTCATGATGCCGACAGCAAGCTATATATACTTTCGGCAACATATGATTATTCGCGAAAGGGAGTCAGGGGAATGCCAAACGATTCATTGTCCAGATCCGGCAATCGCAATAGAAACACACCTAAAGAGAAGCCGAAGGGCAAGAAAAAGAAAATTACAGGTAAGCAAATTGGATGGACACTGTTTATTACGGCGGCGTTAGCCATATTTTGCGCGCTTGGTGGATATTTGTTTGTCATGGTTAATGGTGAAAAAATCTATAAGGCCAATCAAGACAAAATTACAGTGAATGAGACATCGAAGGTTTACGATCGTAACGGTGTGCTCATGGGCGAGCTATCCGTACAAAAAAGTGATCCTGTCACAAGTAAAGAAATACCAGACCTGCTGAAAAAGGCCTTTGTGGCAACTGAGGATAAACGGTTTTATGAGCATCAGGGTGTCGATATTTGGTCCATTGGCCGGGCGGCTGTTAAGGACATCGTAGCCCGTTCGGCAGTTGAGGGCGGCAGTACGCTGACCCAGCAGTTGGCGAAAAACCTGTTTTTGACGCGTGACAAGACCTTTTTCCGTAAAGCGACCGAAGTATCCATTGCGATGGCCCTGGAGCGGAATTTGAATAAAGAACAAATTATTACGCTTTATCTGAACCGTATTTGGTTTGGTCGCTCTTACTCTGGTATCAAGGCGGCGTCGGAAGGTTATTTTGGAGTGTCAGACTTAAATGAATTAAAGTTATGGCAGATCGCTACATTGGCAGCTATTCCAAAAGGGCCTTCCAAATATAATCCAATTAGTAATCCGGAAAACTCAAAGGAACGACGTGCAGTGGTTCTCCAGTTGATGTTCGAGCAGGGAATGATCGGCAAGCAGGAAATGGAAGAAGCCAAGGCTGTAGATTATAATTATAAGCAGCCGGAAAAAGTTCAAAAGTATCAGAATTTTATGGAATATGTGATGAATGAGGCGGAGGAAGCCCTGCCAGAAGTCAGCGGAGACGACTTGATCGTTGGCGGATATAAAATTCATACGACGATGGATGCTCAGGCCCAAAATGCGCTGGATCAGGCGATGGCGGATGATAGTATGTTCGAAAAAAGTCCGGACGATCAGCCTGTTCAGGGTTCCATGGTCATCATCAACAACCAGACGGGCGGAATTGCCGCGATGGCACCCGGACGGGATTACAAAAAGGGAACCTTTAACCGTGCAACACAAAGCCGTAGACAGCCAGGCTCGGCCTTTAAACCTATTGCGGCGTATGCGCCGGCTCTCGAATCTGGCAAATTTACAATGGATACACCATTGAGTAATGAGCGACAGAGTTTTAACGGGTACAGCCCGAAAAACTTGCACGGTTACTCTTCGACCATCAGTATGACTGATGCGATTACCAAGTCTGAAAATATCCCGCCAGTATGGCTGCTGAACCAAATTGGTGTGGAAAAAGGAGTTCAATTCGCAGAGAGCGTAGGAATTCCGATGGACAAAAATGATCACTCGCTCGCTATCGCTTTGGGTGGATTAAGCAAAGGAACAAATACCCTTGAAATGGCACAGGCGTACAGTTCTTTTGCCAATAACGGACAGTTCCAAAAGGCTTATTCCATCAAGCAAATTAATGATAGTGATGACAAAACGGTTTACACTCACAAAGAAGAATTTAAAACCGTAATGAGCGAGAAAACAGCTTATGAAATGACGCAGATGATGCAAAATGTCGTCAATAGCGGTACTGGTCGTAAAGCCCGTATTGATTGGCCTGTAGCCGGTAAAACGGGTACCACCCAGAGTGGAATTAGCGGTAACAGTGGCAACCGTGATATCTGGTTTGTTGGTTATACGCCGGAATATACTGGTGCGGTATGGATGGGCTATGATAAGCCGGACAGCAAGCATATGCTGAGAAACTACAGTGGGCAGTCGGCAGCCTTTTTCGGAAGGGTCATGGGTGAAGCCCTCAAGGGGCACCCGGTTACGCAATTCAGCCAGCCGAAGGGATATGAACCACCAGTTGAGCAGAAGCCAGATGAGCCGGTTCAGGCTACCGCTCCAAGCGGACTGAGCGGGTCTTATAGTCAGGACACCCAAATTGTATCGCTGTCCTGGAATGCCGCGGCGGGAGATAATGTGCAATACCGTGTGTATCGCAAAGAGGCTTCCGAAGCTGGCTTTACGGCGATTATGGAGGCGATGAAAGGCACGAGTGGTGAAGATACGTCTCCATTAGCCGGAGCCAAGTATGATTATTATGTAACGGCTTATGGAGCGGATGGTAAGGAATCTGGTCCATCGAATACAATCCGAGTGGAAATTCCGGCAGAAACCACTCCGGTGGATCCTCAGCAGGGAACCGATCCGAATCAGAATGGAACATTACCGGATAACAGCGGGACTACAGATGGTCAGAACGGCACCGATCAGGGGAATACATTCCCTGGAGGTAACGATAATAGCACCAGCCCGGGACAGGTTCCGACGACTCCTGGAGACACTAGCGGTACAGGCAATAATACTGGCAGCTCTGGCACCGGAAGTGACCCGAATCAGGGGAATGGCCAGACAACAACACCGGATGCAGGTACCTTCAATAGTGATACAACGGTGAATCCGGATAACACGGATTCACCTACCACAGGAACCACAACGGATGGAAGTCAGGAAACCAATTCCAACGGTCAGCCGAACTCCAATCGTGGACATCGCAATCGAAATTAGAAGGCATATGTTGTACGCAAGTTGAATTTGTCTCAAACCAAAGGTATTTTCGGACCATTTCATGGTCTGAGAATACCTTTTTTGCTGTGATGAAGAGTGTTATTTTTGAGTGTACAGTTTAAATATGGTAAGCTGGTTTTACCAATGTTGGAGAGGAACATCATTTATGAAGCGCAAATTCGGAGACCGGGCCAACTGGCGCAGAATAACGAACCGCAAGTTTGCTTGCCGGTATGTGGAAAGTGACGTGTTTACAGGATATGTGACCTTGTATACCATTTTGAGTCTCAAGGAGCCGTTATGGAAAAGCTACGGCGGTCATACGTTTTGCATAGCGGATAAAGCTTATTCCTGGTTGCAATATTATCCGAAGGGTGAGCATTATGTTGTGACTGCTATGTTCGACAATCGGGAGCAGATTGTGGAATGGTATATTGATACCTGCCGTAATCAGGGTGTGACCGATCAGGGAGTTCCCTGGTTTGACGATTTGTATTTGGATGTGGTGGTACTTAAAAATGGCGAAATCTTTTTGGTGGACGAGGATGAGCTGGAGGATGCGTTACAGCGCGGGCATATCTCGGCACAGGAGGCAGAATTGGCTAATCGTACGGCTGCTGACGTTTTACGACGAATAGATGCCCATACATTCCCCTATTTTAAAATGTCGCTGAAACACCGGGAAGAATGGTTTCACAATGGTGATTTTAAGAGGGATCGGTGAAGGTTTTGCAGTGGATGAGAAGCACTGGGCGAAAAGAATCTGAATTAAAAAGCAGGCTGAACCGCCCGAAGAAAAAGTTTACAGTAGCCAAACGCCTTATGATTTGTCTGCTGGTCATCTTTATCATCGGTTTGGTATGGGTGGGTATTCGATTTTGGAATATGAATAACGCAGCCTCTACCACTCCGCTTCAGCAGGCGCAGGTAGGTATTGTACTTGGGGCGTCCATGTGGGGAGCAGAGCCAAGTCCGGGGCTGAAGGAGAGGTTGAACGAAGCCTTGCATCTATACCGCAACGGGACAGTGAAGCATCTGATTGTAAGCGGAGGATTGGACAAACCAACTTACCCGTATACGGAAGCTGAGGGGATGCAACGCTATTTGGTCGACAGAGGTATTCCGGCGCAGCATATTGTGTTGGAAAACCATGCGACCAGCACCTATGAAAACCTGTTATATAGCCAGCGTATCATGAAGAAGTATGGTTGGACCTCAACCGTGATTATTACACATAGCTATCATGGTCCACGGGCGCTGGAGATTGCCCGATTTTTGAATTTGGATCATCCCCAGATGGCTCTGGCGGAATCCAAAGTGCTGAATATGCCGCTTCACCAGTCAAGAGAGGTGCTGGCTTACACCAAATGGACGCTGCAACGGTGGTGGCTTGGTGCCCAAACCTGGATGTCCTGAAATGTGCATCGTTTTTCCATAAAGGTCTCATCTCCATATACAAAATGCTTCTGCGTAAGCTTTCGTCGCTTTTGTGCTAATAAGGACATGCCGGGCCGAATACATTAGTAGGGTAAGCTGTGCCTGAAGAAATGTTGAGGTGATGGATGCATGAACGGACGGGGAATCGCCGCGGGCAAGCGGACGGAGGAGAGACCTTCCAGGCAAATCAATGTCGTGCTGCGTAGCCCGGAGCCGATAGCTTCGGTAAATGTTGACGAGACGGATGCAGCAACTTCGACCAAGTCGCAGGCATTACCGCAGTATCTTAGTCTCTATCAGGAAATTCAGAAGGAACTCGATCATCTCGTCGGTCTGGATAACATCAAAGAACTGGTATTTGAAGTATATGCATTTTTGCAAATTGCCCATATGCGTACTGATGCGGGACTGTTGAGTAATGCGCACGTATACCACATGATTTTCAAAGGGAACCCGGGTACGGGTAAAACAACGGTAGCCCGCATTATCGCTAAAATGCTGCAAAAAATGGGGGTACTGAGCAAAGGCCATCTGATTGAGGTGGAAAGGGCTGATTTGGTAGGCGAGTATATTGGGCATACAGCGCAAAAAACGCGGGATCTGGTCAAGAAGTCTCTGGGTGGAGTGCTGTTTATTGATGAGGCATACAGTTTGGCGCGGGGAGGAGAAAAGGATTTTGGAAAGGAAGCTATTGATACCTTAGTAAAATCCATGGAGGATCAGAAAAATCAATTTATTTTGATCCTTGCCGGATACTCGGGTGAGATGGACTTCTTTTTGCGTACAAATCCAGGCTTGCCTTCCCGTTTTCCCATCCAGCTTGATTTTCCAGACTATACCGTGGATCAGCTTATCCAAATTTCCGAAATGATGGCCAAAGAACGGGATTATATTCTCATGCCCCAGTCCATACTCAAAATGAAAGAGCATCTGTTGAATGAACGCAACGACAGTCTTCATGCTTTCAGCAATGCGCGTTATGTCCGCAATGTGATCGAAAAAGCGATTCGGCATCAGGCTGTACGGTTGCTCAATCAATACAGGAGCGGGCAGCCGGGAAAGCAGGAACTGATGACGCTGCGTCCTGAGGATTTGAAAATGGACAAAAGATAGGCGATAATAGAAATCTGAATCACATCAAATTGTATAACATCAAACGGGGGCCGGCCTGAATATCAGGTCGGTCTCTGTGCGAGAGTTAACATGGAAAATAAAGGAGCAAACAATATGGCGAACTCCACTTATGATACACAAACCGAAATGCAGGATAAGGCGGTACTGGTCAGTCTGATTACGGATGAAGTCAAACGTTCTGGCATCAATACAGAATACTCTCTGAATGAACTCGTGAAGCTGGCTGAGACGGCTGGTGTTGAAGTGCTTAGCGTTTTGACCCAGAACAAGGAAGCAAAGGATTCCAAATGGTTTATCGGCAAAGGTAAGGTAGAAGAGCTGCGTGCGGCTGCCGAGGAATTGGGTGCGAATACGGCTATTTTTGATCAGGAGCTGTCGGGGGCTCAGGTGCGTAATCTGGAAGAAAGTCTGGATCTCAAAATTATCGACCGTACGCAGCTCATTCTGGACATTTTTGCCCAACGTGCGAAAACACGGGAAGGTATTATTCAGGTTGAGCTGGCGCAGTTGTCCTATTTGTTACCCCGTTTGTCTGGTCACGGCAAAAATCTGTCACGACTCGGCGGCGGTATCGGAACACGTGGTCCCGGTGAAAGCAAGCTGGAGACAGATCGCCGTCACATCCGTGATCGTATCAGCGATTTGAAACGTCAGTTGGAGGAAGTGACCCGTCATCGTTATTTGCACAGAGAGCGCAGACAAAAGAGTGGTATTGTGCAGGTAGCGCTTGTTGGCTACACGAATGCGGGTAAATCAACGCTGTTAAAGCAACTGACGGCGGCTGATGTATATATTGAGAACCAACTGTTTGCGACACTGGACCCTACCTCCAGAACGATGGAACTCCCGAGCGGTAAAGAGATTATTCTTACAGATACAGTTGGTTTTATTCAAAATCTGCCCCATGATTTGGTTGCTTCTTTCCGCGCTACTCTGGAGGAAGTGAATGAGGCGCATCTTATTTTACACGTGGTGGATGCTTCTTCGGATATGCGTGACGAACAGATGAAAGTCGTGGAAACGATTTTGCAGCAACTGGGGGCTGCGGACAAGCCTCAGATCGTATTGTTTAATAAAAAGGACGCTTGTACTCCTGAGCAACTGGAAATGCTACCTTCCGGCGATGGCTATTTGAAAATTAGCTCATTTGACGAAAGTGATCTGTTGCGTCTTCGGGAGCTGATACAGGAGCATCTGAGCGGAGATACACTGAGATTCCGCATACCGGCAGACCGTGGGGACCTGACATCAGTCCTTTATCGGATCGGGGATGTACTTGTGACTGAGTATGATGGCAATGATGTCATTTATGAGGTAGAAGTTCAACGAGGCGAGTATGAAAAATATGGTCATGCCCTTAAGGACTTCACAGAAGGTTAACATCTGATGACGTTTTTAGGTCAATTCAATGATAATGCACATCATTCAAAGCAAACGATAGTATAACATCAATAGTCTAAGGCTGCGTAAGAGAGAGGGTTAGAAAGGTAAAATGGTAGTTTTTAGTCCAGAAATCCAACATATTCAGGAAACAGCAGAGCGTAAAATACAGGAACGGCTACAGCGTATAGATCATATTGTAGATGCAAATCAGTGGAAGGTTATTCAGGCATTTCAGCGGAAGCAAGTGAGCGATTTTCATTTTGCTGGGTCTACGGGATATGCGTACAATGACCGGGGGCGTGAGGTACTGGAAGAGGTCTACGCCGATGTGTTCGGTGCCGAGTCGGCACTGGTACGTCCGCATTTTGCCTCGGGAACGCATACGATTTCAATTGCTTTATTCGGCGTTCTACGTCCGGGTGATGAACTGTTGTATATTACGGGGCAACCGTATGACACGCTTCACAAAGTGATCGGCAAGCCCGGCGACGGGACCGGGTCATTGCAGGATTTTGGCATTACTTATCGAGAAACTGCACTGACAGCCGAAGGTAAAGTAGATTGGACAGCGGTGGAGGCTGCAATCCATGCCAATACGAAGGTGATTGGTATCCAGCGTTCACGTGGCTATGATTGGAGAGCTTCCTTTAGTGTGGCAGATATCGAGGAAATGACAGCCCGTGTAAAGGCGATTAAACCTGACGTTATTGTCTTTGTGGATAATTGCTATGGTGAATTTACCGAAAAGCTGGAGCCTACTCAGGTCGGTGTCGATTTGATGGCAGGTTCACTAATTAAAAATCCCGGCGGCGGCATTGCCGAAACGGGAGGATATATTTGTGGTAAACAAGAGTATGTGGAACTGGCGGCCTACCGCTTAACTGCACCTGGAATAGGTGGAGAAGTAGGAGCTATGTTAGGTACTACGAGAGGCATCTTTCAGGGATTATTTCTCGCCCCAACATTGGTTGGTCAAGCGGTTAAAGGAAGTATTTTTGCGGCTGTGGTCTTTGAGGAAATGGGCTTTGAAACAAAACCTGCCTGGCATGAGGAGCGCACTGATTTGATTCAGGCCATTTCTTTTAGCGGACCTGAGCATTTAATTGCTTTTGTTCAAGGAATTCAGCGTGCCGCCGCCGTGGATAGCCATGTGGTACCGGAGCCGTGGGATATGCCGGGCTACGAGCATCCGGTTATTATGGCCGCAGGCACTTTTATACAAGGAGGGAGTCTGGAATTATCCGCAGATGCTCCGATTCGTGAACCCTATATTGGTTACATGCAAGGGGGCTTAACCTACTCTCATGTGAAATATGGAGTGCTGATGGCCCTGCAAACGATGAAAGAACGTAAATTATTGTGAGTTTTTCTAACATATCATTGACACTTTGCATCAGCTAAATGTACAATAAGGTGGAGAATAGATCACTGGAAGGTTGATGACAAATGGGCGACGAAATTCGCAGAAACATGGCCTTATTTCCAATAGGTATTGTCATGAAGCTAACGGACTTGTCAGCACGTCAGATTCGTTATTATGAACAGCATAACTTGATAGTTCCTGCCCGTACGTCGGGTAACCAACGTCTTTTTTCTTTTAATGATGTAGAGCGTTTGCTTGAAATCAAGGCGTTGATTGAGAAGGGTGTTAACATTGCGGGAATTAAACAAGTCATGAATCCGGTCACCAAGGAATCGGAAGAAGCGACGGTTATTACTGCAGATACGGAAGTCAAACGCCGTGAAATGTCCGATACCCAGCTTCATCGCTTGCTGAAACAACAGCTTGTGGCAGGTAAAAGACCAGGACAGGTATCCCTGATCCAAGGTGAATTATCACGTTTTTTCAATAAGAGATAATGTATAGCCTGCATTTTGGCATACTACCGTTTTACTTGAAGACTAGACCTCATTTATTTAAGACAATTACGGAACAGCTAATTTGTATATAGTCGCTACAGAAAGGGAGAGGTTAGTGTGAGTTATACCAGAGAAGATATTCTTCGGATTGCCAAAGAAGAAAATGTTCGTTTTATTCGTTTGCAGTTTACAGATTTGCTTGGTACGATCAAGAATGTAGAAATTCCAGTTAGCCAGTTGCCAAAAGCGCTGGATAACAAAATGATGTTTGACGGTTCTTCCATTGAAGGTTATGTGCGCATTGAAGAATCTGACATGTACTTATACCCGGATCTGGATACATGGGTAGTATTCCCTTGGGTAACCTCAGATCGTGTAGCTCGTTTGATCTGCGATATTTATAAGCCGGACGGAATCCCCTTTGCTGGAGACCCGCGCGGTATTTTGAAACGTGTACTTAAGGAAGCAGAAGAGATGGGCTATACTTCGATGAATGTCGGACCTGAGCCTGAATTCTTTCTGTTCAAAACCGATGAAAAAGGCGAACCGACTACAGAGTTGAATGACCAAGGTGGATATTTTGACTTGGCACCGATGGATCTGGGTGAAAACTGCCGTCGGGAAATTGTTCTTAAGCTTGAAGAGATGGGCTTTGAAATTGAAGCGTCCCATCATGAAGTTGCACCCGGTCAGCATGAGATTGACTTTAAATATGCAGATGCAGTCAAAGCTGCCGATCAGATTCAAACGTTCAAGCTCGTTGTTAAGACCATTGCACGTCAGCACGGTCTGCACGCCACCTTTATGCCAAAACCTTTGTTTGGCGTGAATGGCTCCGGTATGCACTGTAACCAATCATTGTTCAAGGAAAATGAAAACGTATTTTATGATGAATCAGATGAACTCGGACTGAGCCAGACGGCCCGCCATTATATGGCTGGTATTCTCAAGCATGCACGGGCGATGGCAGCAATCACGAATCCAACGGTGAATTCATACAAACGTCTTGTACCGGGTTATGAAGCTCCTTGTTATGTTGCCTGGTCTGCCAGTAATCGTAGTCCGATGATTCGAATTCCGGCATCTCGTGGTCTGAGTACCCGCGTCGAAGTTCGTAATCCTGACCCGGCTGCGAACCCTTATCTGGCACTGGCTGTGATGCTGAGAGCCGGTTTGGATGGCATCAAACGTCAAATGGCTTTGCCAGCTCCGATTGATCGTAACATCTATGTTATGTCTGAGGAAGAACGGATTGAAGAGGGTATTCCAAGCCTACCTGCGGACTTGAAGGAAGCTCTGTCCGAGCTGATTCGAAGCGAAGTTATCTCGGATGCTTTGGGTGACCACGCGTTGGCTTACTTCTACGAGCTTAAGGAAATTGAATGGGATATGTATCGCACCCAAGTACATCAATGGGAACGTGATCAATATCTGACGCTTTACTAAAACATAGAATCCCTTGGCGCTCTAAGTGTTGAGGGATTTTTAGTTTTGTGGGGAAGCCATAGATAGACTTTATAATTATTACCCACTGCTCCTAAAATTTTTATTATCGAAATAACTTTTCAGTAAAAGATTCATATTTCTCCATGTTATTCATCTCTATTTTTTTAGATATATTTGCAAAGATGTCCGAAGTTATTTGAATGCTACCGAGACCCAAACGTTCCTGTACATATTTCATTTCTGCCCCAGCTTCGAGTTGTAGTACTGTGGGTATGTCGAAGTGAATGGATAGGTAAGGGTGGAAGTGTCCTGTTGGGCGATGAGTTGTTAGTGGTTGTAGACTATGGAGACACTATAGAAAAGCTTTCACCAAGGTCAGTCAAAGTCACCGGAAAATATTATATGAAGGGTTAGTTTGAATTTGGAGTAGATGTAAATGGCTCTGTTGGTTAACTGGTATGAGTTTTTTTGAGTAGGACAGGGTTCCCCTTACATTGTTAATAAAGTAACAGGAGAGACGTCGAGTTCCAACAATTGCGGAATTGTCCAGCGAGTTGTCTGTTTGGGAGCAGGCCCACAATCAGAGTCAAACGGGAGTCGATTGGCAGTTTACTACCTCGACGCCCGCATCAAGTTAAAGCGTCTTTATCCACAATTTAAAGACTGATGGAGTACTGCATGATCTTTTGTACTAAAAAACCTTGAGAATGGCGGTTCTCAAGGTTTCCATATTCACCGGACGGTCCGCATCGGATTCCTGCTCTCGCAAGGCACCTTGGTTTGGCACAGTCCGCAGCCGGCGCCCGATTTGGCCTCACCGCCGTTTAGCACCGCAAAGTCCCGCGATGCCTGGCCGTACACAAATTTCATGCAGGCGATTTTGTCATGTCCGCCCTCCTTGCTGATGGCCTGAACAGGGCAGCGGGTAATGCATACACCGCAGATGCCCTTGCTGCACAGCAGGCAGTTTCCGGTATGGCCTGTGGCTGAAGATGCTCTGGCATCAGGTGGCACCTTGAGATCGGTCACCACGGACAGCAGGCGGATGGCAATTCCTTTTTCGGTGATGAATCCGTCATTGATACTGAAGGTGCCGAGACCCGCAGCATATGCAATGTGGCGCTCCGACCAGTTGGATAACGGCCCTCCTGCGGCGCTATGGATGCTGTACCAATCCGTATCCAGCGGGGCAACCGCACGGTAACCAAGGCCTGTTAAGTATCCCGTCAAATGCTGCCTCGCAGACTGTACAAAATATTCATCGCCGAAGGTCCGCAGCAGCGCCCATTCCCTTGAGGCTCTATCTTTTTGCGCACGATTAGCCTTGCGGATCGTCTCGCTGATCGGTAGCACAACGCTGATAACGGTGCTTCCATCAAAACTCCCCATTCCAAATGAACGTTCAAATGCTTCCTGCGGCGTGGCGTGGTCGGGCCCCACCACTCTTTTGTACTCCTCAAACAAAGGATCATCGGCCTTGGCAAATTGAATAATCGGCTCCTCGTAATAAGGACTCTGCAGTTCTTCACATACATTGCCTTTGTCTTTGCTCACATAGGCCTTTATCTCGGTGGTGACGATTTCTCTCATATCCGGTACGGATTCAACCATCCTATCTACATCCCTCTCCGTGGTTTTTGTTCACAGCAAAGCTTCCTTTCAGAAGCCTTGTAACGGGCTAACGTATATCACTGACCTCTTACTACAGCTGGCAGTATTTCTCCGATGACCGCCCAGCGATGCCCAAGTGCAATACGGTCGCTATTATAGCATTCCAAAGACATTTCTAGCCTTGATACGCGATAAACATTTCAATCTTTTTCGTGTATATACACGAATTGAGCAAAACACCTCATGTATGAGAGGGCGGCTAATCACAAACCCAAATTTTCAATTTTGGATAAGAGTGCGGTCAGTATCTGCAGCTCTCCGTTTCCCAATGACTCCTGCAAAAAACGCTGCGCCTCCTCCCAAAACTCTGCTGCGTCGTTATATATCGTTCTTCCACTCTCCGTCAAAGTAAGGCAACGGTTGCGACTGCCCTCAGCGGATGTATCCTCCACATACCCGTTATGCTCCAGCGCCTTCAAATTGCGCACAATCGTGGTCCGGTCGAGCCTCATCTCCAGTGCCAATTCACTTACACTTGCCGGTCCCAGCGCAATTAAGTGCTTGAGCAGCGAGAATTGGCCAATATTGAGTCCGCTCGGGGCCAGATACTGGTCATACAGTCGCGTAACAGCCATCGAGGAACGGCGCAGATTGATGCAGGTACAGACTGAGGCTGATCGCTCCTGCGAAGATTTCTTATTCTTCCTTGTCGTTGTCATAGGTTCTCCTTACTTCGCGCTGTTTCGTGTATCTACACTATTTCAAAAATAATAGGTTTTGTCAGGGAGATTTGTCACAGCAATCGCAGTGAGGTCTCCGTGACCGTATTTAGCCGTTCGACGACACGGTGATGAACTTAGCTGGATTAAGCTGGAGAATATCGTTTCGGCAAAGTAAAAATAATTACCTCACATAATACATAAATAATTCCAATTAAATTAGTAATTGGATTGCCTCTAACAAGTAACGAATATAGAATTAAAGGATATCTATTACCATTTACGTGAAGGGGATATGTGTTATGTGGGAGCCGATACGGTTCTTACTTTTTTCAACTATAGAAACGTTTGCGGCGTTTGTTTTAATGTTAACTATATTTAGACTTAGGGCTTTAGATTATATATGGCCTGCATTATTTATTGGATTGATCATGAATTTACAGAGTTTCATTCTGAGAGAAGAAACATCTTTATCTTTCTTTGCTCCAACCATAAACATTATATTGTTCATTTTTCTTATAACTACTGTTGTAAATATACCAGTTATTTGGTCTGCTATAATTTCCATTACAGGCACATTTTTGTATACGTTATTCCAAGCGGTAATTATAGTGATGCTTTTTGGAACATTAACAACAGAAATGCAGACCTCAGCAGAGGGATCATTGGCGCAAGCCGTAACCAGTGCATGGGTACTCGCTATATCGTTGTTTTTATATAAATTCAACATTGGATTTACAGCAGATTACGAGAATCTAAGGTTTAGATGGGAACATGTACTGGTTATTTTTTTAATAATCGGAGTATTAGCTGCCTGTACTTTTATGTTTTATTTTAATAACTTTCCATTAAGCATATTATTTATAGCATTGGCATCTGGAATGTTCCTGTATTATGCGTTAAAAACGGAGCGTGAGTATTATAAAAAGCCTTGATTCCATCGCCCTTGATATTGCCACACATATAAAAAATGTTGTGCCAGATCATCCATCCTCTATAAATGTTTTAAAGCACGGAATAGCCGTGGTGATTAATACAGCGTCAATCATTTTGTTAACAATTGGGATTTCATTATTGACAGGACATGTGCAGGGAGCTATATTGGCAATGTTATCTTTTTCATTATTACGCCAAGTTGTAGGTGGGATACATTTAAAAAGTAGTATGGTGTGCATTATTGTATCTACAGTTTTACTTACCGCTTTATCCTTCGCAAATCTGAACCACAATTTAATTGTTGTTACGTCGATATTAAGTACTATACTAGTCTTGCTATATGGTCCGTCTCGGATAGAGGGGAAGACTCGTATACCAAAGCGGTACTACCCGTTGTTAAAAGTTTGTGGGGTTGCCTTGATCGCCCTTAATTTGTGGCTGGCTTTACCGGTAGTAGCTGCTAGTTTTTTTGTTCAGAGCTTAACACTAATAAGGAGGAGGTTGTGAAGAAATGAAGAATCCTAAATTCAGTAAATTAAAGATTAGTATGTACTACAATGTTGCTGTTCTATTAACTACTCTCGCAGTTGCTTCTGTGAGTACAGCGAGTTTATCCTGGATTCATAATCCCGAGCCACCGGAAGAGTTGTTAAAATAAGTGGGGTGTGATTAAATTGTTAAACCTAACGGTAGCAACAGATCCCGAGGCTATTAGTGGTGGAGAAAACATACCAATAAATAAGGTTCTCTATATATCTAGAGGTCGTAAGAGGAACCAAATCATGGTTCACACGTTCGATAAAATCTTCTATATGACAGGGACGCTAAAGTATTGGGAAACGTTCCTTAACAATAGCGGGTTTAAATTTTTGAATGTAGATAGAGGCAAAACGTTAAATGTGGAAAAAGTCAAAATTGTGAACGGTATTTTCAAAGACGCTTACTTCGAGTGTGAAATAGCTAAGCTGTCACAGCGATGCCCTATTGCTTATCATCGCTATAACGAAGTTATAAAGGAATTGGGGATTATGAACCCAAGTATAATATTTACAGGAGCCGCTACTACATAGTGGCTTTTTTTGTCGGAAATAATTGTCCTATAATGCCGAAATATGAAACACTTCAGCGCCTGAATTTATGTTGTTAATGTCCCTGATTTTTGGGATTTAGTATATATAAGAGGTTTGATGCCTAACTATAGGAAAGGAGATGTGAGATTTTCTCCCTCCGTTTGCCTAAGCAACAGTCAATCATGTAGATCTTCCATGTTGCCATTAGGTATCAGGGAAGCGCTCATAGTATGCTCATAAGAAAACAACTTTTTTCCAGCAATGATTTGGGAAATGAATGCAGCCATTTTTCACCCCATACCAAAATATACTTTTAAGGCTTGCATGGAGAGTATACAGGATATAGACTCGACAGAAAACCACTTTTTAATGACACACTTGGGAGAGGTTCTTTATGGTAGGTCATTAGATACCTTTATTGAAAATGGAGTGATCGAGGGGGTTAGTGTATAGTGGACTAAGTGAAAAAGCATGTTGAAATCTGAACAGTATTTTGCGCTTTTGTATCGTACCCAAGTGTATCAATGGGGACGTGATCAATATCTGGCGCTTTACTAAAACGTGGAAACCCTTGACGCTCTAAGCGTTGAGGGATTTTTAATTATGTGGGGAGCAGGGGGGAGTTAAGCAATATCATGAGGTTTGCCCCAAATTGCCCCCGCGAAACAATACTATTGCAGAGATTTTCGTGAAGGATTCGTATGGAGATGAATTCGATACCAGTGTGGTTCCTTTTCGTATGTATCTGGATGAATATTCGCTTACTTCAAATGTTAAAATTCTGTTGAAAATGATAAAGTCCTTCCGGCTGCTAAAGGGTCCTTTATTATTGGCATGCTTGTCAATGGCATAAGATGCTGTGCCTGACCCGGCCTGTTTTGCTTCGTACCAAGAGATGAAGGAGTTAACCATTGCAGAAGAAACACACTGATCGTATTGTGGGATGGTGTATACCGTGGCGCAAAAAAAGCGGGAAGAAATCCTTCCCGCTTAAAAATGATCTTTAACGTCTGCGTTGTCTATCATTTACGCTAAACAGATTAACAGCCAGTGCATTACCTCTAGCGCGCGCAATGGCTCTCTGATTTGAACGGATCGATAATCCTCTTCTTCTCACATGACGTTTGAAATGTTTTTTACACATGATATCACCTCCTTTCACAGGAAAAGAAGGTACGATGAATCTTAGAAGCGTTTATGATTCCGCTTACGGTTGCGCTTGGAAATTTTAATGTTCAATGCATTGGTGGCTAGTGCGTTACCGCTTCTTGTTTGGGCAGCAGCGGCTTGAAAGACTTTTACGACCAGAAATTTGTTCTTACCAATACGATGCTTATACGTTTTGACTCTATTTTTGATCATCTGCATATCTCCTTTGCTAAGGTCTACTTTATTCATATGTCAGTAGCACTAACTATGTATCAGCATAAATCTATTAATACCAAAAAGAAGCTATTACCTATGACCCTGATATTCAGACACTAATAAAGTATAAAGGTAAGGAACGCAAAAAAACTCATGCTTACCTGCCTTATCCTTACCAACTTTACGTTGTAGGGAAAGTTACAGCAGATCAGCATGAGTAAAATGATAAAAAGTGAAGATAAGAAATGGGGAGAAGTATATTACTTACTATAAAAGGGCTTTAAGTTTTTTCTGGTAATATATTTCCTGCTCAAGAATGTGATTCATTTGTTCAGAAAGCTCTTTATATTCTGGACTGTCCTCTGGGAAGTTATTTCTTTCGGAAATTACAGCTTCAAGTTGCTTTTCCAATGATTTAAAATGGATAATTATTTGTATGTAATGAATGCGATCAAAGGTTGTTCTGGTTGAATTCTCCTTAGCATACACATAATCCATTGTTGGACCTGTAAAACCTATTACGATAAAAGTCACTATAAACACTGAAATTATAATTTTTTTCATTTAATCTCTCCTTAATAAAACTATAAATATTAATATACCATATTTATCTAAAATAATTACAAAGTTATTTTTGACCCGCCAATAAGCAGAACAGTAATTGCAGATTGCAGATATATACCGATTAATCCATGGGTTATCAAAAGGGAAAGGGATAGTAGTGAGGTAGATTCTATGTACATAAGATCAATACAAAACCGGCTTGCTATGGGCAGCCGGTTTTGTTGTAGCGAAAAGAATAACGAGGCTGAAAAATGAAAAATCAGTGGAAGTCCCGGAAGAGTCCTACAACCTTGCCCAAAATACTGACGTGCGTCAGACGAAGCGGTTCAAAGGCCGGATTTTCCGGTTGAAGTCGGATATGATCTTTTTCCTTGTAAAAAGTTTTAACAGTAGCTTCGTCCTCGTCCGTCATGGCGACGACAATATCGCCGTTATCGGCTGTCTGCTGCTGACGTACAATGACATAGTCTCCGTTGGCAATACCAGCCTCAATCATGCTTTCTCCTACAACAGATAACATGAATATTTTATCCTCACCAACAAAATGTTGGGGAAGAGGAAAGTAATCTTCAATATTTTCTGTTGCTGTAATAGGCAGACCAGCTGTTACTTTGCCGACGACCGGAACACGACTAATAGAGTAATTAATCAAGTTGCTGTTATCCGATTCGTCTTGGCCGAGTAACTCGATAGCCCGTGGTTTCGTTGGATCACGACGAATCAGTCCCTTTTTCTCCAAACGATCCAAGTGACCGTGAACCGTAGAACTGGAGGCCAATCCGACAGCCTCACCTATTTCGCGCACAGAAGGGGGATACCCCTTTAGACGCACTTCATTGCGGATAAATTCAAGAATGGCCTGCTGGCGGCTTGAAATCTTAGACATACCGTATCAACCCCATTTAGTAACGTTTGGGAAAATTATAGCATAGAACCTCCGTTCGTACAAACATAAGTTCTAAATAATCCCTAAAAATAATTACGAACTTTTGTTCTCTTTTCTATTGAACAAAACAAACGTTCGTGTTATATTGTGAAAAAACATAAGAACAAACGTTTGGAGGACGCAGCCAATGATGAAATATAGCACATACCAAAGTATTTTTCCAATGAATTTAGAAAAGATGCAAAATGTCCGAAATGAGAGAAGGGGGCAGCTTGTACAGAGCGTTTCCAATAGCCTTCTGCCCAAACTTCTCATTTTGCTTATTGTGGCATGGATTGCAGGTGCAGGTGTACGGACAGTATTCGCGGCTCCTTTGGTTTCGAATGAAGAGGTGACCAAACTTATTGTACAACCTGGGGATACATTGTGGCAGATTGCCTCCAATCATAAACCGGAACGAATGGATACACGGGTATATATAGAAGGAATTGTTCGGATTAACGGACTGGAAGATCGGGGAGTGCAGGCAGGCCAGGTTTTAAAGCTTCCGCATTTCTGATCTGTCACGATTAGAGCTTGTCAGGGGACGTAATGAGGGAACCTTGACAAGCTCTTTTCTACATGTCAAAGTGTATTATATCTTTGCTTATATGGAGGGGACAGAATTTGGATATAGACAGCTTGGTACAGCGAATCAATGAATTGGCTCGCAAAGCAAAAGCCGAAGGATTGACGGAAGAAGAAACAGTAGAGCGCGCCAATCTTCGGGAAATTTATTTGGATAACATCCGCCGTAATTTCCGGCAGCAACTTGATACGATTGAAATTGTGGACGAAGATACATCGAAGGGAAATGGTGGGCTGACGCATTAATGTTGCTGAAGCGGCTTAGCCCACGTAATTTGCTTTTCGTTTTTTAGGTATCTATATAGATTAGAATTGGTGGAAATTATTTTGACGTAATATATATGGGAAGGGAATTGAGAGATGGCCCGGTCATTTGAAAGAAAAGTTCGCAAAAACACAGCGCATTTGAATAAATCGCGTAAAAAGCAAGGTATTCAAACCATTAGTGGTGCCGGTTCTGCAATGGATATTTTCCGTGGGCGTAATATTACCGTGCCAATCATGCTGGCTGGACTTGCAGTTTTGTACATGCTCATGAGTTATTTTTTGACTAAGACTGGCATGCGGGGAATGGACTGGCTTGTATTCGGTTTGTATTTGATGCTGGCTGTTATCTTTTTCATCCGTCGTCCTTATTTGAAGGTTGGAAAGAGCACGCTGTATATGCTGAAGGGTGGCAGAGAGCGTCCAATGACAGCAGAGGATATGAAAGCCATCAAGATTGAAAAGGGCTACGTAACCGTTGAAAGAAAAGGTAAGGGTGGCAATTTTATTTTCACAAAATCACTGGGCCGTTATGATACGGATGCCATTGCAGAGCGGCTTGAGAAGTTTGCCCTATCTAATCAGGTTCAAATAGACAAAAAATAACGACTTCTTTGGTACGAATCGTTTAAATTGTCTGTGGGCTGTAGCCTCTGTAAATAAGGTCGCATGATGTTATTTCATATAACACATCGCGGCCTCTTGCTTAATATGGGAACATACCGATTGGAATGCTTGTAGACGCAACAAGGCAGAACAAGCGTACATATAAAGTGGAAAGAGAGTGGATAATTCAGATGACGATTCAGGCGGTAATGTTCGATCTTGATGATACACTTCTGTGGGATGAGCGCAGCGTAGAAGAGGCATTTGACGCGGCGTGCCAGACAGGTTCCCTGGAAGCAGGCGTTGATCCGAAAGCTTTGGAAGAAGCAGCTCGCAAGGAAGCACGTGCTTTGTATGAGTCTTATGAAACCTTTAGTTTTACTCAATTGATTGGTATTAATCCGTTTGAAGGATTGTGGGCGAATTTTACGGCAGGAGAGCAGCCTGAGTTCCGGCAATTGGAACAGCTGGCCCCTGCTTATCGTAAGGAATCTTGGCGTAGAGGTCTTCAAAAGCTAGGGATTGATAATGAAGAGTTGGCGCAAAAGCTGGCAACCCAATTTGCCTTGGAAAGACGCTCCCGCCCCCATGTTTATGAAGAAACGTTTGAGATTCTGGAGCAGCTAAAAGGGCAGTATAAGCTGCTTTTGTTGACAAACGGTTCCCCTGATCTACAACAGGAAAAGCTGGATGGGGTTCCGCAGCTAGCTCCATTTTTTGATCACGTTGTTATTTCAGGTTCGTTTGGTAAAGGAAAGCCTGATCCGTCTATTTTCCAGCATGCTTTGGGACTTCTCGGTATTGAGCCTGAACATGCTTTAATGGTGGGGGATAAGCTGACGACTGATATTCAAGGGGCTCTGGCGGCAGGTGTGCATTCCGTATGGGTGAACCGAAACGCCAAAACCAATACTACAGAAATCAAGCCAAAGTTCGAAATTAAGCATCTGTCCGAATTGGATGGGATTATTCAATCGTTTAAGTAAGTGCTTTTCGGCTCTTATTTATAGTAACAAGTTAAAAAACTCCCTCCGCTCAGGTGTCTCAGAGCAGAGGGAGTTGCTTTATCCACATTAGGATGAATTCGCTATTATAGTATTATGCCTTAATAAACGATGGATCTTCAAACGGCTCGGCAATCCAGCCATTTTCTTCGATGAACAAACGTACTGCGACGATCTTCTGATTTTCCATTAAGGTGAAGAAGTGAGGAATATTTTCTGGTACCGAAATAACGTCACCCGGCGAAAGCTCAACATTAAAATAACCGATTTCTTCAGGGCCTTTAATGATGAAAATGCCTTTGCCTGCCACAATAGCACGAATTTCATCTTCAGTATGCGTATGAATTTGCTCAAACTTGGCAAGTAACTCATCCAGATTTGGCGTCGCTTCGGACAAGGTGATAACATCCCATATTTTATACCCGCGACGGGCGGCTAAATCCTTGATTTCGGGTTCAAAAGTTCTTAGAACAGCCGCTTTTTGCTCATCCGTCAGGATAAAGTTTTCTTGCAGCTCCCCGGCCAGCTTGGAAGCATCCCAATGCTCGTACAATACCTCTTGGCTCTCCAAAAATTCACGTACCTTGTCTTCATCGCTAATTCGTACATTCGTATTGCGTATTAGGATTTCAGCCATCAGTTATCCCTCTTTTCCACTTGGTTTAATATTGTATACAGGATACCATGTCTTGAATCGTTGTACAATATAGGTTTGTAACATTTTATACTACAAACTGTAAAAATGAATATCGAGAGTGGCTTTTGTACGGAAGAAGCCGTATAAAACGTATGATTTTACTTCAATCTATCTAAATGATAAGGTTTCTGCTAAACTAGGATTTAACGTTTTGCGGGGGTGAAGAGATTTTGGATAAAGTTAGCTTACAGGATGCATTACAACGAAGAATACTCATTCTTGATGGGGCCATGGGCACCATGATCCAGCAAGAGGATCTTTCCCCCGACGATTTTGGTGGGGAAGAGCTGGAGGGCTGCAACGAGATGTTGGTCTTGACCAGACCGGATGTCATTCAAGGGATACATGAAGCATACTTGGAGGCCGGATCAGACCTGATTGAAACGAATACTTTTGGAGCGACATCCGTTGTTTTGGCGGATTATGATATACCGGAGCGTGCCCGTGAGATTAATCTCGTTGCAGCTAGATTGGCGCGTAACGCGGTGGATAAGTACAGCACACCGGACAAGCCTCGTTTTGTTGTAGGAGCCATGGGACCGACGACGAAAACATTATCCGTGACAGGTGGTGTTACGTTTGCGGAGCTGATCGAGAGCTATGAAGAGCAAGCCTTGGCGCTAATTGAAGGCGGCGTGGATGCCCTGCTTTTGGAGACATCGCAGGATACGCTTAACGTCAAAGCCGGAAGTATTGGAATTCGGCAGGCTTTTGAGAAGACGGGTATGGAGCTTCCCATAATGATTTCGGGAACGATTGAACCGATGGGAACGACGTTGGCAGGGCAAAATATCGAATCCTTCTGCATTTCGCTGGAACACTTGCACCCGGTGTCGATCGGGCTGAATTGTGCTACAGGACCGGAGTTTATGCGGGATCACATTCGCTCTCTCTCCGATATGTCCTCAGCAGCAATTAGCTGTTATCCGAATGCAGGTTTGCCCGATGAAAACGGCCAATATCATGAATCACCTGATTCATTGGCCCGTAAAATGGCCGCTTTCGCCGAAAAAGGCTGGCTGAATATCGCAGGGGGGTGCTGTGGTACCACGCCTGAGCATATCCGGGTTATGAGTGAACGCATGGCGCAGTTTGAGCCGCGCCCGCTGGAAGGTCATCACCCACCGGCTGTATCCGGCATTGAGCCTGTATATATTGAACAGGAAAATCGTCCCTATATGGTTGGTGAACGAACGAATGTTCTCGGCTCCCGAAAATTCAAGCGTTTGATCGTGGAAGGCAAATATGAAGAGGCATCTGAAATTGCCCGCGCTCAGGTAAAGAGCGGAGCGCACGTTATAGATATTTGTGTACAGGACCCGGATCGCGATGAAATGACGGATATGGAAGCCTTTTTGAAGCTGGTCGTGAATAAGGTAAAGGTTCCTCTTGTAATTGATACCACGGATATTCAGGTCATTGATACCGCCTTGCAATATTCGCAAGGGAAGGCGATCATTAACTCCATTAATTTGGAGGATGGCGAAGAGAAATTCGAGAAAATGGCACCTCTTATTCATAAATACGGCGCGGCTGTTGTTGTAGGAACCATTGATGAACGTGGTCAGGCTATTTCACGTGAGGATAAGCTTGAGGTGGCAAAACGTTCTTATGATCTGCTGGTGAACCGTTACGGTCTGGCACCCGAGGATCTTATTTTTGATACACTCGTATTTCCCGTGGGAACAGGTGATGAGCAGTACATCGGTTCGGCCAAGGAAACGATTGAAGGTATTCGGATTATTAAAGAGGCACTTCCAGGGGTTCACACCATTCTGGGTATCAGTAACGTGTCCTTTGGCTTACCGGAGGCGGGGCGTGAAGTGCTCAATTCCGTCTATTTGTACGAGTGTACCAAAGCAGGCTTGGACTACGCGATTGTAAATACGGAGAAGCTCGAACGTTATGCTTCGATACCCGAGCATGAACGGAAGCTCGCCGAAGACCTGATTTATAAAACGAACGACGAAACTTTAGCCGCTTTTGTGGCTGCTTTCCGTAATAAGAAAGTGGAGAAGAAGGAGAAGGTGTCCAATCTGTCGCTCGAAGAGCGGCTGGCTTCCTATGTAGTAGAAGGCAGTAAGGAGGGACTGATTCCGGATCTGGAGCAAGCGCTCGCCAAGTATTCTTCGCTGGAGATTATTAATGGGCCGCTGATGAAAGGTATGGAAGAGGTAGGCCGTCTGTTTAACAATAATGAATTGATTGTTGCAGAGGTGCTGCAAAGCGCTGAAGTCATGAAGGCATCGGTAGCTTACCTGGAGCCGTATATGGAGAAAAATGAATCCTCGGTAAAAGGGAAGATTTTGCTGGCTACGGTCAAAGGCGATGTGCATGACATCGGCAAAAACCTGGTGGAGATTATTCTATCCAACAATGGTTACCATATTGTGAATCTGGGTATAAAAGTACCACCAGAACGCATTATCGAGGCTTATCGTGAAGAAAAGGCCGACGCGATTGGCTTATCCGGTTTGCTTGTTAAATCGGCTCAACAGATGGTGTTGACTGCACAGGATTTGAAAAATGCGAATATTGATATCCCGATTATGGTTGGCGGAGCTGCTTTGACGCGTAAGTTTACGAAAAACCGTATCCGTCCCGAGTATGACGGAATGGTTGTCTATGCGAAAGATGCAATGGATGGTTTGGACATAGCTAACAAGCTGATGAATCCTGAGTCCCGCAAGAAAATGGCTGAGGAAATGGAGGCTGAACGGGAAGCGGAAGCCGCGACGGTCGTGGAAGCCAAGCCGTTGCCTAAACTTACCCGGGCTGTTCGCTCTAAAATCGCTCAGGATTTGCCCGTCTATATTCCGCCGGATACGGATCGTCATGTACTGCGTAACTATCCGCTCAATTATATTTTGCCTTATGTGAATATGCAGATGCTGATGGGGCACCATCTTGGATTAAAAGGAAATGTAGAGCAATTGCTGGCTTCGGGGAATCCGAAAGCGACTCAGTTGAAGGAAACCGTAGATAGCATTATGTTTGAAGCCGTTACGGATGGAATTATTCAGGCACATGCTGTATATCGTTTCTTCCCGGCGCAGTCACAGGGAGATCAGATTTTGGTTTATGATCCATCAGATGTGAGCAAGGTACTGCACACATTTACGTTTCCGCGTCAACAAGTAGAGCCTTATTTATGTCTGGCTGACTACTTGAAATCGGTGGAATCTGGAGTTATGGATTATGTAGGTTTTATGGTCGTTACGGCGGGTCATGGTATTCAGAAGCTTTCCACGCAATGGAAAGAAAAAGGGGATTACTTACGCTCTCATGCACTTCAGTCGGTAGCGCTGGAAGTGGCAGAAGGACTCGCCGAGCGACTTCATCATATTATAAGGGACAGCTGGGGCTTCCCGGACTCGGCAGACATGACGATGAAACAGCGGCATGGGGCTAGATATCAGGGCATACGGGTATCTTTTGGCTATCCGGCATGTCCTGATCTGGAGGATCAGGGGCCATTGTTCCAGCTGTTGAAACCTGAGGATATTGGCGTTGAGCTGACGGAAGGGTTTATGATGGAACCGGAGGCTTCTGTATCAGCCATGGTGTTCAGTCACCCTCAGGCGCAGTATTTTAACGTCGAAAAGGTATAACACCTTTATCATATGGGATAGCAAAGACCCTCCGAGCTTCGGAGGTTTTTTGCTGGTCAGCAGGAAGAAGGTTAAAGTCATGGAATTTTATTTTCTCGGCACGAATGCAGGTGTGCCTACGATCCAGCGGAACGTGACGTCCATCGCACTCCGTTTGCTGGAGGAACGAAGAAGCATGTGGTTGTTTGATTGCGGCGAAGGAACTCAGCAGGAGGTGCTACGTTCGCCGCTTAAGCTAAGCAGGCTTGAAAAAATATTCATTACCCATTTGCATGGAGACCATCTCTTTGGTCTGCCAGGCCTGCTGTCGACCAGGGCGTATCAGGGAGGTACGACGCCGCTGACGGTATACGGGCCGCCTGGCCTCAAGCAGTACATCGAATTATCGCTGGGAATCAGCCAATCCCGTATCAACTACCAACTACATATTGTGGAGCATACGGGAGGACTATTGTTTGATGACGGGCAATTCCGTGTCGAGTCGGCTCTGCTGGATCATCGTATTGACAGCTACGGTTATCGTATTGTAGAGATGGATAAGCCCGGCAAGCTGAATCAGGAGCTGCTGGAGCGATACGGAATTAAGCCCGGCCCGGTGTATGGTAAGCTGAAACGTGGAGAAAGCGTAGAGGTGGAGGGGGGAGTCATGCTTCATCCCCAGGATGTATTGGGTGCACCGAAAAAAGGACGTATCATCACTATTCTCGGTGACACTCGACCTTGTCCGAATACCGTAGTATTGGCTAAAGATGCAACGGTTGTCGTTCATGAAGCTACTTTTCTGCATGAGTTGGCGGATACGGCGTATGAATATCATCATAGTACAGCGCTCCAGGCAGCGGAAGCAGCAAAAGCGGCAGGTGCAGGTCAGTTGATCATGACGCATTTTAGTTCCAGATATAAAGATCAGGAGCAGCTTCAGCCGTTGCTGGAGGAAGCGCGGAGTGTATTCCCCAATTCATTGCTGGCGGAGCAGCATGTGCTGTTACCGGTGCCCGATATCGGTTCATAAACGGTAGTTATAAAAGATAGACGTGTATGGTGCCGGGGCTTGCTCCGGTGCCTTTGTTTTTCCTGCAAAATTATTTTCCGGGAAAGCGCAGGATGCGACAAGAGATGAGGACGACATATGGGCGGGGTCGAATGAATTTGTACTACCACATATGGAGGCGCGTCATATTCGGTTTTCTATATATCGAATTTTAAGCATTTTGTATTTTGAGCAGGGCCAGGAAATACAGGAAATTTCCCTTGTAGAAAAGGCATCTTCGATGGATTTCGACGGAGATGTAAGCTTATTCCCTGGGAAAGCGACGGCTTTTAGCGAGGAATGGCATTATTTTGAACGGTTTATCAGCAATTCATGGACTTCATACGTATTTTTGACTTAAGATAGATAAGATGAAATGGGGAGGCCAACTTATTTTATGACCTGAATGATTAAGGTGATTAAATAAGAGGGTGAACATCATTTATGGGATGAATTATAATTTCAATGTTTATGATGAATTGATTTGAAGTGCGGGAGGGAATTACGATAAAATCGTTACTAATTGATCTGGATGGAACATTGTATCATGGGGACCGGATGATCAAGGGTGCGGATCTGCTCATATCCCAATTGCGTACGAACCAGATACCTTACGCTTATGTTACGAACAATGCTTCACGCACACCCGAGTCGGTGGCGGAGCATTTGGTAAGTATGGGAATTGAAGCGGTTAGTGATGAAGTATGTACTTCAGCGCTGGCAGCTGCACAATATGTTGCACAGCAAGGTCCTGGAGCACGAGTATATTGTATTGGTGAAACGGGATTACGTCAGGCGCTCACGGATGCCGGATTGCAGCTTGTTGAGGATCATCCTGATTATGTGGTTCAGGGGATAGATCGCCAATTTACATATGATAAGCTGGTTGCTGCTATGCGATGGATTCGGGAAGGAGCAACTTTTATTTTGACAAACCCGGATCTCCAATTACCTTCACAAGATGGACTCACGCCGGGGGCAGGAACGATTGGAGCTGCGATTGAGGCGGCATCACAGGTAAAGCCCGTCGTCATCGGCAAGCCTTCAAGTGTGTTAATGAACTATGCGCTGGATCGCTTGAACATTAGAGCGGATGAAGCTCTGGTTGTGGGCGATAATATGCTTACCGATATTGCGGCAGGTGCGGCGGCAGGTTGCAAAACAGCTCTCATACTATCGGGTGTTTCGACCCGCGCTAATATGGACGGACATATGCGTGCCGTTGGAGTAAAACCTGACCTGATATTTGACAATCTGGATGAATTGCAGGATTGGCTCCAGGAAGAGTGTAAGTAATAGTAATTATACATTTTAAAAAAATCTGCAAGAATCAAAAGCCATTTGCAGCTACGAAAGGAAAGATGTTGACATGCCGGAACTTCCTGAGATGGAGAACTACAGAACGCTATTGTCAAAACAAATTTTGGACATTCCGATTACCGGAGTGACGGTTAACCGTGTGAAATCCATTAATACCGAAGTGGAAACGTTTGAGAAGCAATTGCTGGGAACTACCGTTGTATATATGGAGCGTCGAGGCAAGCACTTGATTTTTCATCTGAACACGGGCGGGCGGCTTGTGCTGCATCTGATGCTGGGAGGACTGCTGTATCTGGGAACGGAGGAGCAGCGTCCTGACCGTACAGTTCAGATTGAACTGGATTTCAGTGGAGTAAAGCTTTATTTTATCGGGCTGCGCTTGGGTTACCTGCACCTGCTGACAGCTAAAGAAACAGAAGAGGCGATGTCTGAACTCGGACCTGACCCGCTGGATCGTCGTATGACACTGGAAAAGTTCACTGCACGTTTGAAGGGACGTCGGGGTATTTTGAAAACAATGCTGGTAAATCAGCATGTTTTTTCCGGTATCGGGAATTGTTATTCAGACGAAATTGCTTATATCGCTGGATTTACACCAGGTTCCAAAGTACAAAACATTGTACAGTCGCCAGAAAAAGTGGAAAAGCTGTATCATGCTACGCAATCCGTGCTTCGTGAAGCTACCGCGGAAGGCGGTTATATGGAAATGCCTTTCATGGAGGGGGATACACTAACGGGCGGTTTTGACCATCAGTGCCGGGTGTATGACCGTGAAGGAGAAGAATCGCCAAGTGGCGGGAAAATTGTACGGGTGGAGCTGGCGGGAAAAAAAGCTTTTTATTGCCCGGTACAGCAGCATGATGCCTAAATTGCTGATCGGTTCTCATGTTAGTACGCGTGGTGGTTTTTCCAAAGCCGTTGCGCGTGCACGAGAGCAGGGAGGGCGTTCTTTTCAATATTTTCCAAAAAACCCGCGTAGTCTCAGGCTAAAGGAATGGAATGAGGCTGATGCAGCCGCTTGCAAAGCTTACTGTGTAAAGCACGAACTCCAATCTATTGCCCACTCGCCATATCCCGTTAATCCAGCCCACGGACGCGAACGCGGTCAGGAGTTTTATGATCTGACAGTTGCTTCGTTGCGGAATGATCTGGATATTGCCGAAGCCTGTGGCTCCAAGGGGATTGTCGTTCATTTTGGCCACACTCATACGTCTGATCCGCTGGAGGGCTACCGGAATATCATTGGTTGCCTTGATGATGTGCTGGAAGGATGGAAAGGAAATGCTAAAATATTGATTGAAAATCAGGCGGGGGATCACGGTTTGATGGGAACGACGCTGGAGGAATTGGTGCAAATTCGCCAGTTGTGTCAATACCCTGACAGCATCGGCTTTTGTCTGGATACCTGTCATGCCTATGCAGCAGGATTGTGGAACGGTGGAAATGATGAGGCGTTGATCGAAAAAGGGGATCGTCTTGGCTATTGGCCTGCCCTCTGCGGAGTTCATTTAAACGATTCCAAGTACCCGTATGGCTCAAGAAAAGACAGACATGCGCGTGTTGCGCAGGGATGTATTGGTCTGGAGGGTATGCGTTGGATGACGGAACAGGAGCCTGTAAGGGGCATTCCAGTCGTTTTGGAAAATGAAACGGGACCTGATGGGACCCATCGCGAAGATATTCAATTAATCCTAAGCTGGCAGTAATACAGTTTGGCGGATGTTCTTCATCTTTAAGGCTTAGGAAGCTTGCATCCTTGGGAAAAAGGAGGAGACGTTAATGCATTTGTTTATGGACGATTATCGGCCTTGTCCTCCAGGCTTTAAGCTGGCAAGGGATGCGGAGGAGTGTTTGTTATTGCTTCATGAATACCCGATTTCGGTGTTATCGCTGGATTATGATTTGGGGCCGGGTCAGCCAACGGGGAAAGATGTAGCTGCTGCCATTGCAGAAAAGCAGTTGTATCCGCGTGAAATTTATTTGCATTCCTCCAGTGCCGAGGGCAGACGCGCCATGTATGAGCTGCTGTATGCCAACAAGCCGGAAGGAGTCACCGTGTATAACGGCCCGGTACCAGAGGAACGTATGCGTGAGATCAGAAAAGAGTTGGAGCGATGAAGGAACTGGGACAAAAGGAGGTACGTCGTGCCATATGGGAGGGATGCAAGCTGGCTTTGTTTGTGTACACTCCCATGTGCGGAACCTGCGCGGCGACCCGGCGGATGCTGGAGGTGGCAGAGCATTTGCTACCCGAAGGAGTCGTAGTGCAGAGCAACATTAACTATATTCCCGAACTGGTACAGGAGTACCGAATTTCCAGTGTTCCTGCGCTGCTTTTATATAACGGTGAGAACGAAATTCCTGAGATTATCTACAAAATGGAATCTGTGGAACACTTGCTGAGCAGGATAAGGAGCGTGGTGGAATGATATCCATGAAGAACATTACATTGCAGCGGGAAGATAAACGAATATTGGACGATGTGAGCCTTGAAATACGGGAAAATGAGCATTGGGCCATTCTGGGGCGTAACGGCTCTGGTAAAACAACATTGCTGGAAATGATGACCGGGTATATGTTTCCAAGTCGTGGAACGGTCGAGGTGCTTGGGCAAACATATGGTCAATGTGACGTACGGGAAGTACGCAAGCAGATTGGATATATCAGCCAGACGTTGCTGGAAAAATTGGCTTTAAAAGATCCGGTATGGGAAGTAGTTGCTACTGGAGCGTATGCTTTTTTGCGTTTTTATCAGGAGATTCCGACAGAGATAAAGGAAAAAGCCGTATCTCTGCTGGAGGGGATGAATTTAGGTGCGCTGATGAATCATCCGTTGGGTACTTTATCTCAGGGAGAACGCAAAAAGGTAATGCTCGCTCGTTCGTTGATGGCGGAGCCTCGTTTGCTGATTATGGATGAGCCTTGCGCCGGGCTGGATCTATTTGAGCGGGAAAAAATGCTGGTTGAAATTGATCGGCTTCGCAAAAGGGATTTGTCAGTGGTCTATGTAACCCACCATATTGAGGAGATTGTTCCCCTCTTTACCCATGTGGCACTTATCCGTGATGGCAAGGTGGCAGCAGCCGGACCGAAAAAAGAGGTTTTAACGAAAGAATTGATTATGCATACCTATGAAGTTCCAGTTGAGCTGGATTGGGATGGAGACCGTCCCTGGATTCGGGTGTGCACTGGAGGGTAACGTTATTTTGGAGGAAATATATATGAGTACAGATGAACAGGGTGGAACCGCTTTGTCATCATCAAGATTTGTTTGTACGGCTAACCATGGGTTTGCACCTTATGCCCAGGAGGAGCTTAGAAGAATGTTTGGCTCGGTGAAAAGCACAATACTTTTACCTGGTGAAATTTTTCTGGCTACATTACCTGCGGATGCAAGTGAGGCTGTGGGAACGATTACGGGTCAGCCGCCAATGTTTTTGCGTCACTTATTTCCTGTGCATTTTCAGGAGGAAGGAACGAACTTGGCTCAGGTGCTGGAACGTTTGGTTTCTTTTATCCGTAACCGCCGAGAACTGATAGATCAGCGCGTTTCTTTGCAGGTGCGCAAAGGAGCTGACAGTAGTTGGGCTGAAAGCGCAGGTGCGCTCAAGCAGGCTTTGAGTGAGCAATTAAGTGATCTTCCTATGGAGTTTACGGTGCAGGGAGCAGAGGTTATTGTGTCCGTTTTTGCGGATACGGATACATGGTATGCAGGTGTGTCGTATCCTCAGGATAATCTATCGGATTGGAGCGGAGGAGCAGTTCGTTTTCAAAAAGAGGACGGGCAAATCTCTCGTGCCAAATTCAAGCTGCTGGAAGCAGAAGCGACGTTTGGCATTGATTTTAGCGCTTTTCATCAAGGACTGGATATCGGGGCGGCACCGGGTGGATGGACTTCCTTTTTGCTGGAGCGTGGACTCAAAGTAACGGCGGTTGATCCGGCAAAGATGGAGCCTTCGTTGATGAAGTATGCCAATCTGACTTTTTTGCGTAAAAATGCGAGTGAGGTCAAATTCAAAGAAAATACATTTGATCTGCTGGTCTGTGATATGAGTTGGAGTCCAAAGCAGATGGCAAGGCTTGTCACTGATTTGCTGTATAGTTTATGCAGCGGCGGTACCGCCATCGTAACGGTCAAGCTAATGCATAAAAAGCCTTTGGCGCTTATTCATGATGTGATCGCTTCGTTCGAGCAGTCCGGCATGCAGATCCAGCGGGCCAAGCAGCTATTCCATAACCGGGATGAGATTACATTGTATATGATCAAGTATGGAAAATAATGCTTTACAATCGGTATAGGTGTGCTATATAATAAACCCAAATTGTTCCTTAAAAATAGTATAACCACGTTTAAATAAAGGGAAAGCATCCCGCGAACATCGTTTTCATGGTGACATGAAGATTGTGTTTTTGCGGTAGGCTTTCCCTTTTTTGCGTTGTTTGCTTATAGAAAGGAGGCAAGAGAGATGAAAAAACAATCGCATTTGGAATACGGTTCGGTTGTGGGTGAGCGTTACCGGATTGTCCGCACGTTGGGTACGGGAGGGATGAGTAGCGTGTTTATGGCAGAGGATCTGAAGCTGCCAGGTAAGCAATGGGCTGTGAAGGAGTCCGTTGCCAACCCGCAAATGATGAAGATTGTACGCGCGGAGGCCGAAATGCTGATTTCGCTGAGTCACCCACGATTACCGAGAATTGTTGACTTCTTCGAGCATCCGCCATCCGGGGCGGTATATCTGGTTATGGACTATATTGATGGAATTACGCTGGAAGCGTACATGAAGGGTTACCAAGGCCATATTCCGCAGGAGCAAATTGTTCCATTAGCTTTGCAGTTGCTGGATGTGCTGGATTACTTGCACACTCGCCAGTCCCCTGTCATCTACCGGGATCTGAAACCAACGAATATTATGCTTACACCGGAAATGGAATTTAAGCTTATTGATTTTGGCATAGCGCGGAGCTATAAGGCTGAGATGAATCAGGATACGGTAAAGCTGGGCACAGTGGGCTTCGCAGCCCCGGAGCAATATGGAGCAGGTCAAACGGATGCCCGTTCGGACTTGTACAGTTTGGGAGCGTTGTTGTTGTATCTCTGTACAGGTGGCAAATATAGCGAGTGGACGGCCGGAGTAGAAGGATATATTCGTGGAGAATTACCTCGTCATTTGATCCCGGTGATTCGTAAGCTGCTACGTCATCATCCAGGGGAGCGATTTCAGTCTGCCGGAGAGGTGATTGGGGAGCTTCGACGCAGTGCAGATTTTCAGCCTGCTCAACAAGGAGTGTCCGTTGGCGATGCTTCTATCGAATACGGAGGTACAAGGGTTGTAGCTGTACTGGGCGTGTCTTCTGGTTCCGGTGCAACGCACACAGCGATTGCGGTGAGCCACTATCTGGCCCGAAGGTCCCGTTCAGTGGCCTTGGTCGAACTGCATAGTACAGCCAAAGCATTTGCCCGGCTTCAAGAAGTGGTAGACGGAGTACCCGTTGGGCGAGCGAGTTCAAACCGACGCTTTGAGGTAGACGGAGTACACTATTGGCGCCAAACATCCCGTGCCGATGTCATTGCGTTGCTGGGGGGCTCTTACCAATTTATTGTGCTGGATTTGGGGAGCGGGCAGGATAATGAGCGCTTGGAAGAATTTTTGAGAGCCGATTACCCGTTAGTGGTCGGTTCTGGAGCTGAGTGGAGAATTCAAGATATAGCAGGACTGGCTCGTTCTCTCCAGCGCCATCCGCAGCATAAATGGAATTACTGTTTGCCGCTGGCAGCAACGGAGGCTATACGCAGGCTGCGTAAGGAATTGGATCACGACAAAGTGTTTGCTTTACCATTCCATTCCGATCCATTTGAGCAAGAGGACGAGATGGATCAAGTGCTGGATGAAATGTTTCGTGGGGCCATTCCCGATACGCGAAAGAAACGTTTTGGATTCCTCAAACGCAGTCAGCGCTAGATAAAAGGTATATATCAAAAAGGCAGGGGAGAAGTTGTGTGTCCAAGCTAAGAAAAAGCAGTAAGCAAAAGCTTTATGCCGGTTGTATTGGTGCGGGTATTGTTGGGGTTGTCTTCGCGAGCTACCTTATAATTAACACCCATCAATTGAATGATGTCAGGAAGCAGGCCGAAGCAGAGGCAGCACAAAAATGGAAAGGCTATGAGCAAGAACAACGAACAGCGAAAAAAGGATGGGTTGTCGTTCGTGACATTTCTCCGGGTGAGCAGATTGCACCTAGTGATTTGAAGGGAATTACGGTTCCTGGCTCTCAGTCTCCAGCCAATTTGGTTGCGGGTAAAAATGAAGCTTCCGGCAGCACGGCTAAAATTGAGCTAAAAAAAGGGTCCGTGCTTACATCTGCTATGATTACTGCCGAAGAACCTACATCTAAAGACTTACGTAATCGGGAGCTGAAGGTGGTGGTCCTCCCAAACAGCCTCAAAGCCGGAGAGGAAGTAGATATTCGTATTCAATTTCCAACGGGCCAGGATTATATTCTGCTAGCCAAAAAGAAAATTTCCAAGCTGGAAGGTCCGGTCATCTGGGTTACGTTGAATGAGCAGGAGATATTATCGCTTTCGAGTGGGATTGTTGACGCCTATCTGCATAAAGCATCTATCTATGCATTAACGTATGTCGATCCGCAATTCCAGCCGAAGGCGATTCCAACCTATCCACCCAATTCGAAGGTGATAGAGTTAATGAATAGTGATCCTAATTTGATCCGCGTTGCTGAACAAAAGCTGTCCAAGCAGTTGCGTGGCTCTCTTGAAAATGCACTTAGTGCGTCAAACAATGTTATATCGACACCTATAGAAAGGAGCCTGAGTGAGGAAGTTGCAGCACAGCATGCGGGAGCGAATTCAGGTGGAGCTTTGAATGAGAACACAGGTACAGGGGACGGATATGAAAACGGACAGGATGCCAAAGAACAATCAGACATCTTGACGCAGAGCGGAAGCTCTGATCCATATGGTAAATAAATCAAAGAAAAGGGACAAACGTATGAAAACTTGGATATTTGCCGGGCTATGTGATAAAAGCGATACCTTGTTATACATCAGCAGTATATTGGCAGCATCCGGTCAACAGGTATTAATTGTGGATGCAACGCTGCGAGGACAGTATCGATACAGCATAGGGATGCTCGACAAACCACTTCCCATTGTGCAGTTTGGCGATTTTGATGTCGCCACGGGTTTTACATCTTGGGATGATCTGCATATCGCTATGATGGCTGATCGGAAAGCAGGTTTGACTTATGACATTGTTATTCTGGATGTAGAGTCACCTGATTTCTGCCCCGTATCTGTTTGGCAAGAGGCAGAACAGCGGGTTTGGGTCAGTGACTATAGCCGGATGTTAATGGACAACGGACAGGTGTGGCTTGAGCGTTTGTTTAGTCAACCTGAATTTCCGAAGAATCTTGTATTTCACAAGTTATTTATACAGGCTGTAGATTGTGGCGTGGAGGAGCCGTATTTGTGGGAATACATGAACCGCTTTCCGGCCTCTTGGCAGCAGGAGCCGTATATACTGCCATGGGATGAAGGGCATCTTGCCCTGAAGCTGGAAAATGAGCACAAACAACAGCTCAAGCTTAGGCCATTGTCCAGAATGTATAAGAAAGAACTGAGTCGTTGTATTGGAGAATTAATGGGTTGGGAACCCCAAGAGAGCCGTCATGCGTTAAAGCGTGCGGAAAGGAGGAAAGCATGAGTACCATTTTGTTTTGGAGCCCGGTTAAGGGGGCGAGTGGAAGCAGTTCTTTGGCGGCATCCATCGCTGTTACCATAGGTAATCTATATAGAGGGCGACTGCTGCTGACCCATCTGGGGCGCAGACAGAGCGGGATTGAGTCAGGATTTCCCATACAAGAACATCGGATGGACGATCCAAGCTTACAGCTTCAGGAGGGAGGTTGGGATGCTCTTGCACGATTAGCTCTGCGAGGGACATTATCCAGAGAAAATATTCGCAATTATACGACGCCTGTACTGGAGCAGACTCTTGATGTGCTTGAGGGAACCTCAAGCTTTGGAGCCGCGCCGCCACTGTTATCCTCTGCTCTTGTACGAGCAGTGATGGATACGGCAGATCAGTATTATGATTTGACGCTGGTTGATGCAGGGAGCGGGGCAGGATGGGGAGCTGTACAGCATGAAACATGTGTGCGAGCCAAGCTGGCAGTTCTTTCGCTGACTCAAAATATGAGAGAACTGGATGCCTACTTTGAATCTGTGTCTCCATTATCCACTTACTCAGAATTGCCACTATTGATCGTACTTGGAAAATATGATGTGCACTCTCAAGCAAATGTGGCGAATATTCGCAGGAGATATGGCTACAAGGGAGCACTCCATACCGTTCCTTATAGCACTGAATTTATGGATGCGTGGAACCGCAGAGACGTGATCGGTCATGTGCAGCGGGATGTACGAAGTGGTAAAGAAAAGGATCGTAAGCTTTTTATGCCTGTGGGATGGGCACAGAGCATGCGTCAGATCAGCAAGGCTATTCTGGAGACGGCAGAGTCCGATCTTCGGCTCAAGGCTTTGGAGAGGGGCGCTTAAATGCTGTCCGCTCAAATGATTAATGGGCTGCTTCTTACCTGCATTGTTCTGTTGTGTATCATACTGGTTATCGTTAAATACCGCAGGAGCCTTCGCTTGCGGCATTCAACCATTCGGGTAGCTCCAGAGAGTAAAGATGCCACATTGGAGGCGCTGATGGAGTATATCAAAAATGCGCTACATGAGCTAAGTCATAGTCAGATGGCGGATGCCGGATTGCATGAGGAGGAATACAGGCGGCGTATCCATCAAAGGGCCGAATTGCGCAGGGCGTTAAAGGACTGTGCCAATGGCAGCAGTGGAGACAAACGGTTTGTGAAAAACCTGATGGCTGAGCTGCTGATTAACGGTTACGGCTTGAACGAAAAGATCGTCGATACCGTTATGCCATTCTCCAGACCAGAACTGTTTAGCGTACAAGATCAATTCGAGATTGTATTTTATCAATATCAGCAAAAGTTTGGTGTCGATGCTCTTTCACGCTTACTGGATACTTATGATTTGGCGGAAATGAGATATTCGCAGCAAGATGAAGAGGATGGAAGCTATCATATCACAGCAGAGGATATCCGCTATATCTATGACTGTGAGCATCGCCCTCTCTCCTTTCTGGAGAAGGTAGATATTATTGTGCAGCGGATTTATCAGCACTATAAAGGCTTTTCCGTCATTGATGATATTCGTGACCAGCGGATCGACGGTGTCAGTGGGGGCGTTAGCGGTGTGCCGGAAGGCGGAATCCCTGTATCGGCTGATTGGCCTCAGGATCAATATGCATTCGAACAAACATCTGAATCGATAGCGAATGGCTATGAGAGTGTTTGGATTTTTTATAAAGGCAAGACCATTTACCTTTCATTCCTTTCCTTCGGTTCAGAGCGGGAGCTTAAAAGGGTATGCCAAAATATTTACAAATATAACTACCCGGGGCAGCTTTCCGAAGCCAATGGTTATAAGGTTAACGAAATGAAGGATGGGTCACGGGTTGTTGTGGTACGACCTCCTTTTTCAGAATCGTGGGCTTTCTTTGTCCGTAAATTCGATATTCAAAGCGCATCGCTCGAGCAATTAATTAAGGGAGAAAATGCCGAGTTTCCGATACAGTTACTTTCTTATTTAATGAAAGGCAGCCGCATCACAGCAATCACCGGAGCGCAAGGTTCAGGTAAAACGACGTTGCTGATGGCGATGGTCAAGCATATTTATGCTTCGTATACGCTTCGTGTGCAGGAAATGGCCTTTGAGCTGCATCTGCGTAGCATTTACAGCCGTCGTAACATTCTGACCTTTCGGGAAACGGATCATATTTCAGGGCAACAAGGGCTCGATTTGCAGAAAAAGACAGATGGAACCGTCAATATCCTTGGTGAAGTAGCGAGTGACGAGGTAGCCGCATGGATGATTCAAATGTCGCAGGTTGCCAGTCTGTTTACCATTTTCACCCATCACGCCAAAACCTTTCGTGATCTTGTGTTCTCCCTTCGTAATTCACTGCTCAAAACAGGAGTGTTTCAGCATGAAGGTATTGCTGAGGAACAGGTCGTTCATGTCATTAACTTTGATGTGCATCTCAAGCGTGATGCTGAGGGACGGCGATATATTGAACGGATTACGGAATGTGTGCCGCGCGATCCCGATCATACAGATTCAGACTCCAGCTCTGCATCGAGTTATAGCTACCGTCATGTTATGGAATATCGGAATGGGAGATATATGGCGATGGAGCCCCTGACTGTCAAAAGCGCAGAAGAAATGTGTGAGCAGATGAACGTCAAGGATGCCGGAGATTTTCGCAGATTCCTGACTCGCTATTGGGAGGAAGCCTATGAGTCTTAAAGTAATTTTACTGTGGGTTTTGCTCTTTTCGGGTGGATGCTTTGCGCTCCTCTATGTGGCTTTGTGGTGGCTGCGTAAGCGCAATGGTCATGCACTCCACGGAGGGCGAATTCATTCTGTGCGAGAGGGACGGAAGGGAAAAGCAGTGCTGCAACGGCACATGCAATCTGGAATGCACAAGTTGTACACGCTAGGCATGAGATTCCCTGTTACATCCGGGTATATCACGAGTGTACGCAAACGATTATCCGGTTTGCACGCTTACGATGAATATAAGCTTCGCCTTGAGACGATGAAAATGACGCTGTTCATCTGGGTGGCTTTTGCTTGTAGCGGCATTGTGTTGCTTATGATGAAACCGGGGCTAGAGTTTGCCGTACTGGCTCTGTTATGCGGAGTGGTGATTAACAGTCTCATTTTGGATATGGCGATTAGCCGGATGGAAAAAAGGCTGCTTGCACAGATGATCGAATTGTTCGCCAATGTACGCCATCATTATCATCAGCACGGCATGGTGGAGGAGGCAATATCCGAGGCGGCCGATTTGGCAGGGGCTGAGGCTGGAAGGCATGCGCGACTTATTCATGAGGCGCTGACGGACGCTGATCCGCACGAAGCGCTGGAAAGATACTATGAGTCCGCTCCTAATCGGTTTTTAAAAGCATTTGCCGGTATTTCATATATGGTAATGGAGTTTGGTGACCGGATTGAAGAGGGAGGCTCCATTTATTTAAAGGGACTTGGCAGTCTTGCGCGCGAAATCCAACTGGAGCTACTGCGGAGAAATAAACTGGACTACCTGCTTAAAAGTTTAAATGTGATCGCACTTGCACCTGTTTTTTTTACAATGCCAATTGAAAGATGGGCAAGGTCCAGCTTTCCATCTATGGATGAGTTTTATCAGGGGAAATGGGGCTTTATCACAAAATTGTCCGTCTATATTGTAATTATAGTATCTTACTTCCTGCTCCAAAAGCTGCAACAGACCGACGAGACTGGATATCGTGCGGGCAAAGGAAAACGGGTCTGGGAGCAAAAGCTGTACCGTTTCCCCATTATTCGTAATGTGGTGGATGCTTTAATTCCGCGACAGCATATGCCCTCTTATTTCCAACTGACCCGGCTGCTAAAGGAAAGCGGTGCAGAGGTCAAGCTGGAGTGGTTGTACATACGCAGAATCACTCTTTTTATTGCAGGATTGGTGTTCAGCATCAGTACGGTATTTATTTTACATCAAGCTGAGAAAACACATATCCTTCACGCTCCGGTTCAATCGGGACAAATGTTCGGGCGTTTGGGTCCAGCGGAGGAAAAAGAAGCTTTCAAGCAGAGTGAGATTGACCGCAAAATGATGCATGCGCTAAACATGAGGGCAGACAGCACCTATGAGCAGACGTATGCAGCATTGGAGCAGGTTTCTGGTGGTAAATTTACTCCGGAGCAGCTTTCCGAAAATACGCGTCGTATCCTGCAAAAGCTGGAAGCGTGGAACGAGGAATACATCAAGTGGTGGGAAGTGCTGATCAGTTTGGTTGCCGGGTATGTAGCCTATCAGATGCCTATGCTTTTATTGTACTTGCAGCGAAAAATGCGGCGCTTGGATATGAGGCATGAGGTTTACCAGTTTCAGACGGTCATTTCGATTTTGCGAGCTATGGAACGAATGTCTGTTGAGGAAATATTGGAATGGCTGAACCGATTTTCGGTTATTTTCAAAAGACCTTTGCAAAAATGTTTGCTTCATTATGAGCACGGGCCTGAGGCAGCACTTGACTTGTTGAAAGAAGAAGCGCCACTCCCCGAATTTCAACGCTTGGTGGACAAGCTGCATCTGTCTTTGGGCAAAATTACAATTCGGGAGGCCTTCGACGATTTGGATTCCCATATGTCCTACTATTTTGAACAAAGAAAACAGGAGTATGAAAAAATTATAGACAGCAAGGCCATCTGGGGAAGGATGATCGGTTTTGCTCCGATGTACGGTCTTATCTTTTTATATTTGGTCATTCCTTTGATCGGTATGAGCTTTGTCCAAATGGATAGCTATTACGAGCAAATACAAAAGATTCAATAGCAGTTCTAATATGACTATTACGATATCACAGCTAAGGAGAGAAAAATAATGAATAACGCATCAACAGCCTTAAAAGTAGCTGCTGGCATATTTTTGACCATTGCACTGATCACAATTGTAGTTATTTTGTTTATTTCAGCACAGGAGGCAACCAAAACGGCACAAAACAATTTTGCTGATATCCAGACCGAGTTGTCTCAAGCCTCTTTTACGGTGTATGACGGTACAACGATTAGCGGGTCCCAGGTGACTAATGCGCTGCGGAAGTTCCAAGGCAAAGATCAATTCGGGATTCAGATTAAAACCGGAAAAAACATGGCAGGTCAGTGGTACGGAAATGCGCTGAACATTAGCCCTGACAGTGAACAGTATGGAGCGGTGAACGGTGGAAGTGATAAGACCGGAAAAATAACGAATACGCTGAATGAGAAAGAAAACGAATACGTAAATCCAAGTGGTAAATTCAAGGCCGAGATCGTCAAGGATAAATCGAACGTTGTACGCGGGTTGCTTTTTATCCAATCCTAGGATGCAGAATAAGGATATCAATTGTAAGGGAGATGAGTAGCATGTCTGATCACGCTTCAAGTATGCTGCGGCTTGGTGTGTCAGTTACGCTGTTTATAACCGCATGTGCAGCGGCAGCAGAACTGTCCAGTCAGATGGGCACTACACTGGAATTAAGATCGCAGCAGGAGGAGCATTCCGAGGGGCGTATCAATCGTACTTTAGAGGTGAGTATGCCAGAACGGGTCAAAGGAACTCAAGTTATGCAGGCAATCCGTATGAACTTGCAGGAAGGCATTCCTGTCCAAGTCGATGGTACAGTGTACGATATGTATTCTGAACCGTTCGAGCCCGATGTATCAGCCCTCGATGCCTCCTCTTTATATTCCATGCATCCACAGCGTGATCAGTATGGAGAAATAAAATCCATGCGTTTTGAGAAATTGGGGGAGGACTGAAGTGGTTCAATCTATATCCAAGCTGTTGGGGGCACTGCTCGCTGTATTGCTCTTGTACATAGTGCCCGCAGCTCAAGCCGCTGAACGACAGGACGATATATCCGGATTAAATACGTATCATTCAACCGTACGTTTTGTTGATATGGTGAGAACCAAGGGATATATTACACCGACGATGTATAACGATTTTATGCGTGAGCTGGAGCTGACGGGTAATACGTATGAGGTTGAATTGGAGCATATGCACAAAAAATATGTACCGGACTATTCAGATGCTGCGAAGCCGGATAGCTTTCTCGGCTACTATTCCTCCGTATATGACGGATACTATAACCCGCAAATCTTGCCTGTACTGTTCCCTGACAATCAGCAGGCAAAGTCGGATCAAACACGTCGATATACCATGATCTCAGGAGATTATTTTACAGTGCGGGTACACAATACGAATCGGACTCCTGCGGACTTGTACAAATCATGGCTCCTTGGTGGGGCAGATAGCGGAAAACCGGCGGTTACAGCTTCTTACGGGGGCATGGTTCTGAATGAAGATTACTGATTTTGCAGTTATATTTATACTGCTCTTTCTGCCCTTTGGCGTGGTTAGTGACCTGCGGGTGCAGAATCAGCGCGAAGTACAGCAATTGGAAATGAAATATACCTCGGCGCTCCGTACCGCAGTTCAGGATGCAGGTGTCGTGCTTTCACAGAATGAGCGTCAGGAACGAGAGGCTGGGTATGGATCGGACAAGTTTTTTCGTGTAGATAAAGAAGAAGCGCTGCACACGTTCCTGCATACCCTTTTTCTTAATATGGGGATTGATGGGAATCCAGTCGCGCAACGTGCACTATTGGATTATATGCCTGCCCTTATGGTTCTGGACTATGACGGCTATTATGCGTTCGCTTCCGAATCTTACACAGATGAGCATGGACAAGCTGTCCAGGGACCCAAATGGAGTGAAAAAAAACCTTATGCCTACGTTGATTCAGCAGGTAACAGTGTAGGGTTTACTTTGGACAATTATGTACATGCCTATGATGCTCGGAATCACAGGTGGATAGAGGGCTTTCAGAAGGAACTTCAGGGACAGACAACGATCTCGTTGCTTAATGACCCGGAAGCTTTTGAGCAAGTACGACGTTCTACCATTGTCCACAGCATTCAGGAGGATCTGGGCCGACTCATTAATCTCCATAACGAAAAGGCAGCACATAATGGTGTATCCTATACTTTCACGCTACCGCTCATCTCGCAAGAGGAATGGTATAACACTGTAGATGATGTGGGGCTGATGGCGTTTATCCAGGGAATTCCGGTTGGAGACAGGTACTATAATAACTATGGGTTTGGTGGCGGAAGAGTCGTGAGGAAGCAAGCCATTATCGGCGGCGTAGAGCCGGATACCGGAATGAAATATTTTTACAGAGATTCTTGTCCAGCTCCATTTAAAGCGACAGAGCGTTTTACGGATGAAAAATCTGCGGCAGCCGCAGGGTATTTTGAATATAAATGTTATAATGAATATAAATAAATCTTTAAACAATCTTTAAATAAATCACTCCTACGAGTGGTTTTTCTTTTTTTATAAGCAGACAATATCAAAATCCTTCAAATTCACCCATTTTCAATATTCCGATAAGGCTACTGGATGTGCTACAATAAGGCTTTGAAAGAAATGCATATGAAATAAGAACAGTCGGCATTGCCGATGACAATAAGGAGCCAAAAACAGCTTATGAGTTTATTGACTGTAGAAAATGTATCCCATAACTTTGGGGACCGCGCATTGTTTAAAAATGTATCCTTCCGATTGCTCGGAGGGGAACGTGTAGGTTTGGTGGGAGCCAATGGTGTTGGTAAATCGACACTGATGAACATTCTGACCGGAAAATTGCTTAAGGATGAAGGCAAAGTGGAATGGACTCCACGTGTACGTTATGGGTATCTGGATCAGCACACCAAGCTGACACCTGGCAAAACCGTGCGGGATGTACTGAAGGATGCCTTTCTCCCGTTGTTGGAATTGGAAAAGGAAATGATGCAGATCACTGACAAGATGGGGGAAGCTTCTCCCGAAGAACTGGAAGTGCTGCTGGAAGAGATGGGTGAAATTCAGGAGCAACTGGATATGGGGGATTTTTACCTCATCGATGTGAAAGTTGAAGAAATGGCGAATGGATTGGGCCTTTCCGCGATAGGACTGGATCGGGATGTATCCGCACTTAGCGGTGGACAACGGACCAAGGTGCTTCTTGCCAAGCTGCTGCTGGAAAAGCCGAATGTGTTACTGCTGGATGAGCCTACCAACTATTTGGATGTAGAGCATATTGAATGGCTTACACGTTATCTGAAGGATTATCCATATGCATTTATTCTTATTTCTCATGATACTGAGTTTATGAATCAGGTCGTTAATGTCATCTATCATCTTGAATTTGCCAAGATGACCCGTTATTCAGCCAACTATGAAAAGTTCCTTGAAATGGCGGACCTGAACAAAAGCCAGCATATTGAAGCTTATGAGAAGCAGCAGGATTTTATTAAGAAACAGGAAGATTTCATTCAACGTAATAAGGCGCGCGCCTCTACGTCAGGTCGGGCGAAGAGCCGTGAGAAGCAGCTTGATCGAATCGAGCGCATCGATAAACCGGAAGAAGCGGCTAAACCAACATTTCAATTTAAAGAAGCACGTGCGAGTGGGAAAACGGTATTTGAGGGTATTGATTTTGAAATTGGCTACACCCATGCCCTGTTGCCTAAAATGTCCATGACGATTGAACGTGGCGATAAAATTGCGATTGTGGGCTATAATGGTGTCGGTAAATCGACATTGCTCAAAACCATTCTGGGAAAAATTCCGCCGATTAGCGGCAAGACCTATCAAGGGGATTTCTTGCAGCCAGCTTATTTTGAGCAAGAGGTACGCGCAGAGAAAGTTACACCGATTGAGGATGTGTGGAATGAATTCCCGCACTTGAACCAGCATGAAGTAAGGGCACATTTGGCGCGTTGCGGTTTGAAAAATGAGCATATCACCCGTCCACTATCCGCGCTCAGTGGTGGTGAGCAGGCCAAAGTCCGCCTATGCAAACTGCTAATGCGGGAAAGCAACTGGGTGCTTTTCGATGAGCCTACCAATCACTTGGATATCAAAGCGAAGGATGAGCTGAAACGTGCCTTGAAGGAATACAAAGGAACGGTACTGCTCGTATCTCACGAACCGGACTTTTATGAGGATTGGGTAACCAAAACGTGGAATGTGGAAGAATGGTCAAGTAAAGTCAATTAAATTAAATTAAATATCCAGTTTTGTACCAAGCTTCACAAGAAGCAGGGTTTGCAGGATTAGGAAAATATGCTAAGCTATCTTTAGCTGATACAATAAAATAGTTACACTAGGGGAGCCGCCCATGCGGCTGAGACGGAATAAATGGATTTCGGACCCTTTGCACCTGATCTGGGTTATGCCAGCGTAGGGAAGTGAGCGCCGTACAAACGAGGTAACGAATTTATTACTTTGTTTGTACGTGGGACGATATACGTATACGGATATAATGGTCCGTTCGGTTATTGGACGTACGTTAAACCACTTCCTTCGGGAAGTGGTTTTTTGCGTTTTCGTTCGTGTTCATATGTTCGTATTCATATACCGTACCCCTTCATTTTTTGCTGGTAAACGTGGCTAGTCCATACCGTATGGCACGATATGAGACTGTAAAGATACAGGGTCAGCTTACAACTATTTAGTCCATTGTGAGGTGAGAAAAAGATCGAATTGCACGTAATTACGATGGAAGGCAATTCCGATGCATATGCACATACTGCCCAAGTGGCTGCTGCTATTCATCCATATGTTCATTATGTACACGTGCGCTTGAAGCAGAAGGGTGCATCAGAGATGCTTGCTTTGACCCGCAGTATGGTAAAGCTGGGAGTTCCTTTACAGAAAATTGCAGTAAATGACCGAATGGATGTTGCTTTGCTGACCTCCGTTGGAGCTATCCAGCTACCGGCTAACGGATTACCTGTGGCAGCTGTCAAAAGCTTACTTTCAGAGGATACGCGCTGTGGGGTGTCGGTGCATTCCTTGGAGGAGGCACAGGCTGCTGAACGGGCAGGAGCGCATTATGTACTCTATGGACATGTGTATGAGACTCACTGCAAGCCTGGTGTTACTCCGCGAGGTATAGCACAGCTTGAGCGCATAAGCAGGTTATTGAGCATTCCTGTGATTGCTCTAGGCGGCATACAACCACGCCATATTCACGAGCTGTATACTGCGGGTGCAAGCGGGATTGCCGTAATGTCCGGCATCTGGGAGGCAGAGTCCCCTGTTGCGGCTGCGATGGCGTACAGGCAAATGGCGGATCTGGTAGTTCACAGCCTGTAGTGGTGAAACGGAAGCAGGAGATCGTTGCAAGCAGAATCGTAAGTGGAGGGGAGAGATGAAACATATGCCAGAGATAAAAACAGAGGCACCAGCCATTGGACACGCTGAATGCTTGGTCATTGGTGGAGGTGTCATCGGTAGCTCGATTGCTTATCATATGGCCAAGGAGGGGCGCAGTACGATATTGCTGGAGCGCTTCATTCCAGGCGAGGGAGCCTCAGGAGCTGCGGTCGGGATGCTGGCAGCAGAGAGTGAGGAATTCACCGACCCGGAGTTGGCACAGTTCGCTCGCACAAGCCGGGATGCATTTCCCGAGCTGGTTCGTGACCTGGAGCGTTTGTCTGGTGTTTCGGTGGAATTCCGTACAGAAGGATTTGTGACTCCCTTCCGTTCGGAAGCAGAGGGGCAAAAACGCTGGAATGCGGCTATTGCGCAAGAGGTTGATCATCCTGTGTGGTGGGATGCCAGAGAATTGGCCCGCAGAATTCCAGGTTTGGATGGTCAAGTGATCGGGGCTATATACCGATCAAAGGAGACGCAAATTTCTCCTGCCCAGCTTTGTCGTGCTTATACGGGGGCAGCTGTCGTACTGGGAGCAACAATATGCTCTGGTACACAGGCGGAGCAACTCGTAGTACAGAATGGGCGAGTTTGTGGCGTACAAACAGACAGTGGTTTTTTTTCCTGCAAACAGGTCATTATTGCTGGAGGCTTGGATAGTATGAGACTGCTGGAGCAGGTCGGTTTTGAATATCCGCTTTATCCGGTCAAGGGTGAGGCTGTTTCAGTCTCCTTGAAGGATCATCCACTGGAATATACCCTTTACGCCGATGATATTTACCTGGTGCCCAAGCGGAATAACGAGCTTTGGATTGGGGCGACGAGTCTACCACATCAGTATGACAAAGAGGTCACCATTGGAAGCCTGGAGGGGCTGCTGGCCCGTGCTTCTACCTGGCTGCCTCGCGTCCGTGAAGCTTCTTTTATACGCACTTGGGCGGGCTTGCGTCCCCAGGCAGTAGCAGGGCGACCTTGTATTGGGTCTGTTCCCGGCGTAAAAGGGGTATATGTCGCGGTCGGGCACTACCGGAACGGCGTGTTGCTGAGCGAAGCTACCGGGCGTGCGGTAGCAGCTCTGTTAAAAGGGGCTGGTGAGGCTGAGTTTGGAATAAGCGGTTTTTCTCCTGAACGTATAAAGGAGGCGAGCAAATGAAGCTGACGATTAACGGTCAGAACATGACCTTTTCCAATCGGATCATTCATGTGGATCAGCTGCTGAAAGAGCTGGATTTGAAAGTGAAAACTGTAGTGGTGGAGCTGAATCGTCACATATTGACTCGTGAAGATCATGATGAAGCGGTACTGAAGGATGGAGATAGCTTGGAAATTGTACATTTTGTGGGAGGTGGTTAATCATGTTCATAATTGGCAAAGCATCTTTTACGTCAAGGCTATTATTGGGTACAGGGAAATTCCACGATCTGGATATTCAATCCAAAGCGGTAGAAGCTGCGGAGACCGAAATATTGACGTTTGCCGTGCGGAGATTAAATTTGGAGGAACGGGATAAGCAACATTTTCTGGATACGCTGGATTTGAGTCGTTATACGTTGCTGCCTAATACGGCAGGAGCGACGACAGCGGATGAGGCAGTGCGTATCGCTAAGCTGGCGAGAGCCTCAGGTCTGTGCGATATGATTAAGGTGGAGGTCATTGGAGATAGCAAGACCTTGCTTCCTGATCCTTTTGAAACGCTCAAGGCCAGCGAAAAACTGCTGGAGGAAGGTTTTATCGTGCTGCCTTACATATCGGATGACGTGATTCTTGCCAAAAGGCTGCAAAAGCTTGGTGTACATGCCGTTATGCCTGGAGCTTCACCCATTGGTACCGGACGCGGCTTGCTAAACCCGTTCTCATTGGAGCTCATTATTGAACAAGCGGAGGTTCCGGTTATCGTCGATGCTGGCATTCGTTCACCTGGAGATGCGGTAATGGCGATGCAACTGGGGGCAGATGCCGTGCTGTTGAATACAGCTGTATCAGGAGCTCAGGACCCTGTGAAAATGGCTGAGGCGATGAAGCTGGCTGTTCGCGCGGGCAGATACGGTTTTGAGGCGGGGATGATTCCTGTAAAACGTTATGCCTCGGCAAGCAGCCCGATTGAAGGCTTGGTTCAGGCATGAAGGCGACTGAAAAAACTGGTGTGCAAGTACAACAAAATGATCGTTATTCCAGACAGGAAAGATTCGCCCCTTTCGGGCCGGAAGGGCAACGTCGACTAGCTTTGTCTCACGTACTGATCATAGGTGCTGGAGCGCTGGGTACCGGAATTGCGGAAACTCTCGTTCGCGGAGGCGTAGGCACTGTGACCATCGCAGACCGGGATTATGTGGAATGGAGTAACTTGCAGCGCCAACAGCTTTTTCAGGAGAGTGACGCCGCAGAGAGGTGCCCCAAAGCAGTAGCTGCCCAGCGAAGACTAAAGGAAATCAATTCGGAAACGATCATACATGCACATGTACTGGATGTTGGGGTAGAGGAATTGGAGGAGCTGATTCAGGGAGTGGACCTCATTATGGATGCCACCGACAACTTTGATACCCGGCTACTTATGAACGATATGGCACAAAAGCATCGCATTCCTTGGATTTATGGGGGATGTGTTGGCAGCTATGGTGTAACCTATACCATTTTACCAGGGAAAACGCCTTGTCTTCATTGTCTGCTTGGAGCTGTACCGTTCGGCGGAGAAACCTGTGATACCGCGGGAATTATAGCACAGGCGGTGCAGATGGTCACGGCCAACCAGACCACGGAAGCCTTCAAGCTACTTGGTGGATACCCGGAGGATCTTAGGGGGAAGCTGCTTTCGTTTGATCTGTGGCAAAATGAGTATGTAACGATAGCAGTAGACAGTGTCAAAAAAGCGGATTGTCCTTCTTGTGGCACTCATCCGACCTACCCTTATTTGTCGGCAGCCCATCGCCAGAAAACAGATGTACTGTGCGGCCGGGATACCGTTCAAATTAGACCAGCAGAGCCGATACAGGTGAATCTTAAAGAAACAGCAGACAGACTGGCTTCTTTGGGAGAGGGAAGAGTGGAGCAAAATCCGTTTCTGGTTTCTTTTAGTCAGGGAGTGCACCGTTTAGTTATTTTTGCAGATGGAAGAGCCTTGATACACGGAACGAAGGACGTAACAGAAGCAAGGAAAATCTATCAGCGCTATTTAGGCTAAACCGTAAAAGCAGGAAGTCTTCCCCCGGGGAATGATTTCTCTGCTTTTTTGTTACAATATAATAAATAATGCTTAAATCGTTTGTATCAAATACGTCTGTACCCATATCGCAGTCCTATGTCCAAACACAGGTGGGTGAGAAGAATGAACCCGTTAATTTTACTCGTGAATGGGAATGAAGCATCTGCTACTACGTACGTGCACCAGTTGAAGCAGGAAGGCTATCAGGTTGTTTACGCCCGCAATGTAGCGGAGGGAGAGTCCTATTTAGACGAAAATTCTGTGAATTTGCTGTTACTCAATATGGAGAATGAGCAGGCCAATACACAAGGCTTGATCCGCATCATGCAGCAAAATGATCCCACTGTTCCCATATTCGTAATGACCTCATCGGACGATGAGAACCATATTGTTTCCTGTTTTGAGCAGGGAGCACACGATGTGATTGTCCAACCCTTTTCCCCTAAAGTGTTTCAAGCCAGAGTGGCTAATTTATTGCGGATTTTTGGTACTGCACGTGATGTGAAAAGACCAATGCAGGCGGGTGATTTACATATTGATAGTGGAAGTAGACTGGTAAGCAGAGGCGGACAGAAGCTGGAATTAACTCCGAAAGAATTTGATCTTTTGTTTCATCTGGCTATTCATCTAAATCAGGTTTGCAGCAGGCAGCAAATTTTGAAGGATGTCTGGAAGCATGATTATATTGTTGATACGAACGTAGTAGACGTGTATATCAGGCATTTAAGAGTCAAGGTAGACAAAGGACAAAGATTCAAAATGATTCGCACGGAACGAGGCATCGGCTATTCACTCAGAACACCCCCTGAAACAGAGTAGTAAAGTATGGAAAAATATAAAAAAGCCGAGACCCAGAGTCCCGGCTTGAATAGGCTAAATTAAAATGAATGCTACAGCACGCGGCGTGCTTTGATGTATGTTCTTTTCCAGTTGCCGGAGTTCAAATCGGAGTAAGTAACCCCAGGTCCGCCATATGTGTGTAAAATTTTTCCTCCACCTACATAGACCGCTACATGTGTAATGTTGCTTCCTGTGGCGCGGCTACCGCTCGAAAAGAACACGAGGTCACCCTTTTTCAGATTGGACTTGGATACGGCATGTCCTACTTTGGATTGTGCAACAGAGGTACGAGGTAAGTCGACGCCGTATTTCTGAAATATGTGCTTCATAAAGGAAGAACAATCAAAATTGCGTGTAGTGCTTGTGGAAGCTCCAAATTTATAGGGAGTCCCCATATAGTTTTCGCCGTAGTTAATTATTTTTTGACCTACAGAAGTAGCGGTGGCAGCTTGAGCCGTATTTGTTCCCTCTAATGCAAACGTTCCAAAGCCGATAGTGGCTGCCATTCCTACGATAATTGCCTTTTTTATGATTTTATGCATGTTCATGTTGTAAGTACCTCCAGAAATCGATTTGTGCAATATTTTGCTGAGTTGCTAACTAACTGACAGCGTTGAGTATAACAGCTTTGAAACCGCCTAATAGTTGGAAAAACACTCTCAAATGCTTGAGGGACAAGGCTTACACACCAATTATTAAAAAACGATTAAAAATTACAATTTGTAAAAGATATCGTTTTTCACAAATCAGGATAAATGATAAAACTCTTGATTAGCAAGGGTTTAAGCAGGAAAAAGTTCTTTTGCAAAGGTTACAATAATGTCATAATCAATCTTTGCTTTGGATTACAAGCAGCAGCCCGCTTTCAATGGAAATCGTTCCTTTTGGAGCTAAGAGTTGGTTGCTGACTCCACGTGATTGTCCCATTTTAAGTGTGGCATTGTGCAGTGGATACATAAATCCATCCAGTTCTATACCGGTTACTTCGGCAGTCATAGGAATGAGCGATGTATATGTATAGCCCATAGGCTCAATCTCCAGCGTGGATCCAGTGAGTTCAATATAGTTATGGGCGTCCATAATGGCACAGCTTATATGATGTTGCATCGCACGTACCAATATTTGAACATTAGCCAGCGTATGATCCATCCGTGTCCCCGTAACACCAAGCATAAGCACATGTTCCGCCTGCTCATCCATGGCAATTTCCAGAGCAAGCTCTGTATCTGTCAGGTCCTTGAGCACGGGATCGCACGAAAGCATACGTTTGCTTGCGGATTCAACCCGTGACTTTTCCTCAGGTGTTACTGAATCAAAGTCTCCTACAGATACGTGTGGCGTAATGCCGTGTTCGATCAGGAATAGGGCACCTTTATCTGCACCAATAATGAAATCTCCAGGTTGTATTTGTTGTAGATCTTCCTCGACAAGACGGCCGCCGGAAAATACAATCGCGCGCTTCTTCGTCATATCCAACATCCTTTCTGTCTGTCTAGCGTCTGCATAGCTCATCAGCTTTTAAGTATAACGCGTTAAATATGGCTTGCACAATTTTGGAGGGCATAGCTACAATGAAACAGAAAAAAGGAATTGTAACGCGCAGTAGGAAGGAGAGACAAATGATTAACGTTTTGTTTGTGTGTTTGGGTAATATTTGCCGTTCCCCGATGGGGGAGGCGGTACTGAGACATAAAGCGGAGGAACGGGGACTGGGTGCAAAAATTCGGGTAGACTCGGCAGGAACAGGAGACTGGCATATTGGGAATCCCCCGCATGAGGGAACGCTAAACCAACTCAAGCTGCACGGAATCAGTGAACATGGCCTACAGGCGCGGCAAATGAAAGGTCATGATTTTGAAGCGTTTGATTATATCGTGTGCATGGATGACTCCAATGAGCGAAACATACGCAAAATCGCGGGCGGAGCAGAGGCTGACATATTAAAATTCATGGACCTGCTGCCACAAGAAAAGCTGAGAGAGGTGCCGGATCCATATTTCACCGGGAACTTTGAAGAGACATACCGATTAATGGATGCGGGGTGCAATGCCTTGCTGGACAAAATCATAGAAGAAAAGCTATAATGTGAACGACAGAAGACGGCAAAAATTGCCGTTTTTCGTTATCCAGTTTTGAAAGCGTATCCAATATGCAAAAAAAGAGGAAAGAGCATAACGACCCGCTCTGGTCAACAAATGCCCAATCCCCATTAGTCTCTGTAGCTTTGGAAAAGCTTCACTCAGGCGCGATCTAAAAAATACATTAGCGCGTCAGGCAGCTCATTTTGCCAAAAGCCCCACAAATGCTTGCCGTCCTTTTCTCGATAGGAAACATCGGCGTTCCGTTCGCGTAGCAAATCTGCGCATTGGCGGTTAAGTTCTACAAAATTGTAAATGCCGGTGTCGCTCTCAAACGCATCTTCTTGAAGACCAACCGTCATCCATACCCGCAGATGGGACAAATCACGCTCACGAGCGATAATTTCTTGTGAAGCTTCATAGTAAGCACCGGACAGGCTGATAATACGATTGAACAGTTGGGGATATAGCAAGGCTAAATGCAGAGACACACTGCCTCCCAGTGAATCTCCAGCCAGAATTCGGGACGATGCATCTCTTCTTATAGGATACTTCTGTTCCACATAGGGAATAATCTCTTCTGCAAAACAGGCGGTGTACGCCTCAAAGCGATTGCCAAAGGGAGCATACTCCTGAGTTCTGATTTTCGTGTTAACTTCAACGCCGACGATGATGAAAGGCTCAACGCCTTCGTCCAGAATGAGACGGTTCGCCTGTGTTGCTATACGGCCAAAATTGAAAAATTCCTCTCCGTCCTGACAGTACACGACCGGGTAGCTCAAAATTTCATTATAACCGGGCGGTAAATAAATACGGAGTGTTCTGGTTTCGCCAAGAAAGCGGCTGTTTATTTCGTCTTTTAGGATGGTTCGTTTCAAATACCGGGAATCCGTCATTATTTGTCACCTTTCTGGGGTATGATTTTGCATTCGGGATCACAATAAGTTAAGATTACCCTGATTGCAATAGATGTTTAAAATTTCAATCATGTACTAAGCTGTTATAGTAAAAAATGTTCCCTGTTACACAAACAAAAATGTGGCGAACTCAAAAAAAATAACTAAATCTTTGACGCAAGCAATATAACAGGTGTATAATAATCCTATAACAGCGGAACTTGATATTCAAATTTTTTTGTTGAGGTGAAGAAAATGAGCAAGGTTCCTTATGAAGTGTACACAGAGGAAGTTGAGGCTCTGTCCGTGCTTTCTCCGGATGGTGAAATTATCAATAAAGATAAATTGCCTGAACTTACAGATGATCAGTTGAAAGAAATTATGTATCGCATGGTATTTACACGTACTTGGGATGATCGTGCCGTTAACTTGGGTCGTCAAGGACGTCTCGGCTTCTACGCTCCGGTATCCGGACAAGAAGCAACAATGATTGGTAGTGAATATGCACTCCAAAAAGAAGACTTTATTGCCCCAGGCTACCGCGATATTCCGCAAATCGTATGGCATGGCCTGCCATTATATCAAGCATTCCTGTATTCCCGTGGTCATCAACACGGCGGCCAAGTGCCGGACGGTGTTAATGTATTGATGCCGCAAATCATCATCGGCGCGCAAATTTTGCACGCTATGGGTATTGCAATGGGATACAAACTGAAAAAACAAAAACAAGTCGCCATTACATATACAGGTGACGGCGGTTCTTCCGAAGGTGACTTCTACGAAGGCCTGAACTATGCTGGTGTTTACAAGCTGCCAGTTATTTTCTTTGTGCAAAACAATGGCTACGCAATCACAACTCCATTTGCGAAGCAAACGGCTGCTCTTTCTATCGCTCACAAAGCCGTTGCTGCCGGTATTAAAGGCGTGAAAATCGACGGAATGGACGTACTCGCAGTTATCAAGGCTGTTCAAGAAGCTGCTGAACGCGGACGTAACGGCGAAGGCGCGACATTGATCGAAGCTGTAACTTACCGTTTCCGTCCACATTCCCTGTCTGACGATGCAAGTAAGTATCGTTCGAAAGAAGAAGAGGGCGAATGGAATGCGAAAGATCCGATTGCCCGTTTTGCGAAATATCTTGAGAAAAAAGGTCTTTGGACTGAAGAAGATACAGCTCGCGTAAAAGAAGAAGCTAAAGCGAAAGTGAACGAAGAGATCAAAAAAGCCGAGAAAACAGAAAAAATGACCATTTCCGGCCTGATCGACAGCATGTTCGAATCTACGCCTAAGCATCTGGAAGAACAAAAAGCTGATTTTAAATAATTGAGCTTGAAATAAATCAGAGAGACCGGGCGGCATCCCGATCCGGTCTGTCTTTCAATTGGACCTGAACTGAAACTGATCTGTCAATGTTTAAGGAGGAAATGAAGCAAATGGCACAAATGAACATGAAAGAAGCGATTCGTGACGCACTGCGCGTAGAGTTGAAACGCGACCCTAACGTCCTGCTTTTCGGTGAAGATGTAGGTCATGTAGGCGGTGTATTCCGTGCAACAGAAGGTCTGCAAAAAGAGTTTGGCGAAGAACGTGTATTTGATACTCCGTTGGCGGAATCCGCAATCGGGGGTCTTGCTGTGGGTCTGGGTGTCCAAGGATTCCGCCCTGTAGCTGAAATCCAGTTCGTAGGCTTTATCTTTGAAGCACTCGACCAAATGGCAATTCAAGCATCCCGTATGCGTTACCGTTCCGGTGGACGCTACAATTCTCCAATCGTATTCCGTACGCCTTTTGGTGGCGGGGTTAAAGCGGCTGAGCTGCATACAGATTCCCTGGAAGGACTTTTGGCTCAAACACCTGGTATCAAGGTTGTTGTTCCTTCCAATCCTTACGATGCAAAAGGTCTGATGATCGCGGCTATTCGCGATAACGATCCAGTATTTTTCATGGAGCATTTGAACTTGTACCATGCATTCCGCGCTGAAGTTCCTGAGAATGATTACACAGTTGAACTGGGTAAAGCGAACGTAGTTCGTGAAGGTTCCGATGTTACAATCATCACTTATGGTTTGATGGTACACACTTCTGTCAAAGCTGCTGATGAACTGGAAAAAACAAAAGGTATTAAAGTCGAAATTATTGACCTGCGTACTGTTAGCCCAATTGACATTGATACAATCGTGGCTTCCATTCAAAAAACAAATCGTGCCATCGTTGTTCAAGAAGCGCAAAAGAGCTCTGGCGTAGCTGCTGAAGTGATTGCACAAATTAACGAAAAAGCAATTCTGCATCTGGAAGCACCAGTTCTGCGTGTGGCAGGTCCAGATACCGTTTATCCTTTTGCTCAAATTGAAGATACTTGGTTGCCAACGCCAACACGTATCATTGATGCGGTTAATAAAGTACTGGAATTTTAATTAAAGCACACCGTAAATTTGGGAGGTTTTAAACGTGGCTAAATTTGAATATAAATTCCCGGAGCTGGGTGAAGGTCTTCACGAAGGCGAAATCATCAAGATGCACATCAAGCCCGGCGACAAAGTAACAGATGAAGATATCATCATGGAAGTACAAAACGACAAGGCTGTAGTTGAAGTTCCATGTCCGGTCAATGGTACGGTTCAAGAAGTATTTGCCAAAGACGGAGACATCTTTAACATAGGTCAAGTCGTAGCTGTAATCGATGCAGAAGGTGAACTTCCTGAACAAGAAGAAGCACCGGAAGCACCAGCTGCTAGCTCTGAGCCAAGTGCTGCTGCACAAGGCGGAGCTGCAGGTACAGCTAGATTTGAATATAAATTCCCAGAGCTAGGCGAAGGTCTTCACGAAGGCGAAATCATCAAGATACACATCAAGCCCGGCGATAAAGTAACAGATGAAGATATCATCATGGAAGTACAAAACGACAAGGCTGTAGTTGAAGTTCCATGTCCGGTCAATGGTACGGTTCAAGAAGTATTTGCCAAAGACGGAGACATCTTTAACGTAGGTCAAGTTGTGGCAGTAATTGCTGCAGAGGGTGAGCTTCCTGAACAAGAAGAAGCACCGGCTGCCGCTAAACAAGAACAGGATGCTGCACAAGGCGGAGCTAACACAAAACCGGCTGCAACTCCTGCTGCAACAAATAAAGACGTGCTGGCTACTCCTAGCGTACGCAAATTTGCACGTGAGCAAGGTGTAAACATCGCTCAAGTGAGTGGCTCCGGCAAAAATGGTAAAATCACTAAAGAAGATGTAGAAGCTTTCAAAAATGGTGGAGGCCAAGCGGCTGCACCAGCAGCGAAAGAAACTGCAAAAGCACAAGAGCCAGCTAAAAAAGAAGCGAAAGCTGCAGCTCCATCCGCACCAACAGCAGATCCACGTGCTGAGGAAGAGCGCGTACCATTTAAAGGTATCCGCAAAGCGATTTCCAACGCTATGGTTAAATCGGCTTACACAGCTCCACACGTTACGATTATGGACGAAGTGGACGTAACCGAGCTGGTTGCTTTCCGTACTCGTATGAAACCAATCGCTGAGAAGAAAGGCACGAAAGTAACATACCTGCCATTCATCGTAAAAGCATTGGTTGCAGCTTCCCGTCAATTCCCAGCTCTGAATGCCTCGATCGACGAAGAAGCAAACGAAATCGTCTACAAAAAATACTACAACATCGGTATTGCTACAGATACAGACAACGGTCTGATCGTTCCTGTAATTAAAGATGCTGACCGTAAGAGCATTTGGATGATCGCTGATTCCATTCGTGATCTGGCTGTACGCGGTCGTGATGGTAAACTGGCTGCCAATGAGATGAGAGGAAGCACAATTTCTATCTCTAACATCGGTTCCGCAGGCGGTATGTTCTTTACTCCAATCATCAACTTCCCTGAAGTAGCGATCTTGGGAACTGGCCGTATCAGTGAAAAAGCAGTAGTGAAAAACGGTGAAATTGTTGCCGCTCCTGTAATGGCTCTTTCCTTGAGCTTTGACCACCGTATTATTGACGGTGCAACTGCTCAAAACTTCATGAACTATATCAAACAGCTGCTCGCTAACCCTGAGTTGCTTGTTATGGAGGTGTAATCAATGGTAGTAGGAGACGCTTCTCTGGATATTGACACATTGGTTATCGGTGCGGGTCCTGGCGGCTATGTAGCTGCTATCCGTGCTGCACAATTGGGACAAAGTGTATTGATCGTTGACCAATCGGAGCTGGGCGGTGTCTGTCTGAACCGTGGATGTATTCCTTCCAAAGCTTTGATCTCTGCAGCTCATCAATACGAAGCTGCCCAACACGGCGAGTCTTTCGGTATTACGGCTGAGAACGTAAAAGTTGATTTTGCTAAAACACAAGAATTCAAAAACAGTGTTGTTAAGAAAATGACTGGCGGCGTAAGCGGTCTGCTTAAAGGCAACAAAGTTGAAGTTTTCAACGGTGAATGCATGTTCATCAACGAAAATGAAGCGCGTGTATTCAACGAACATGAATCACCACGCTACCGTTTTAAAAATGCGATTATCGCAACAGGTTCCCGTCCAATTGAATTGAAACCATTCCCGTTTGGCGGACGTATTCTGTCTTCTACAGAAGCATTGAACCTGCCTGAAATTCCGAAAAGCCTGATCGTAATCGGCGGTGGATACATTGGTGCAGAGCTCGGACAAATGTACTCCAAATTCGGTTCCAAAGTAACAATCATTGAAGGTATGGATACTGTTCTTCCTGGCTTCGACAAGGATATGACTTCGATCGTTGCGAAGAGCATGAAGAAAACCGGTATTGAAATCTTCACTGGTGCTAAAGCGGAAAGTGCAGAACAAACAGATAAAGACGTAACGGTGAAATTCTCTGTTAACGGCGAAAGCAAAGAAGTAACTGCTGATTACCTGCTTGTAACTGTTGGACGTCGTCCAAACACAGACGGTGAACTGGGTCTGGATCTGATCGGTGTAGAACTGGATGAGCGCGGATTGGTGAAAGTTGACCACCAAGGACGCACCAGCATTCCTCATATCTTTGCAATCGGCGATATCGTTGCTGGTCTTGCTCTGGCTCACAAAGCTTCTTACGAAGGTAAAGTGGCTGCTGAAGCGATCGCAGGCGAACCGTCTGTAGTGGACTACAAATGTATTCCGGCTGTTGTTTTCACAGATCCAGAATGTTCCAGCGTAGGCTACACTGAGACACAAGCTAAAGAAAAAGGCCACAATGTCAAAGTCGGCAAGTTCTCTTATGGAGCAAACGGCCGTGCCGTTTCCCTGAACGCTACTGAAGGCTTTGTTAAAATCGTAGCTGATGCTGACACAGGTCTGGTACTGGGTACGCAAATCGTAGGTCTGGAAGCTTCCAACCTTATTGCTGAGCTGGGTCTGGCGATTGAAATGGGTGCTACACTCGAAGATATCTCCTTGACTATTCATGCTCACCCTACACTGGGCGAAATCGTTATGGAAGCAGCGGAAGTTGTGCTGGGTCATCCGATTCATGCATTGGCACCGCGTCGCTAATCCCAATTCATTATCTCATTTTTGGTTTTCATACATGGAAAGAGAGGCAAGGAGCGCTATATCTGCGTTCTTTGTCTCTTTTTTTCATATTTTAGGATTTTCAGGACGTCCATGAAAATTCACACAGTAGATAGTCAATAAAGCGTAGTCCATGATAAACTAAATATAGATATGGGTGCAGAATAGCAGGTCTTTTCTAGATTAGAATTTGACGCTGCGGGCATTGAATACTGGATACTGTACGTGAACGTGATATGCTTTTAACGTTCATATACGTTCGGATTTTATTAATGCCGATGTTTATTCATGCTTAAAGGAGAGAAATAAAATGCGCAATTACTTGGATTTGCTGGAGGATATATTGGAAAATGGAGTGAAAAAAGAGGACCGTACTGGAACGGGAACACTCTCTGTTTTCGGAAGACAGCTCCGCTTTGATCTGGCCAAGGGCTTTCCCTTGGTAACAACTAAAAGAGTACACTTGAAATCCGTTATCCATGAGTTGCTGTGGTTCTTGCGGGGAGATACCAACATTTCTTACCTCAAGGAGAACGGGGTTACCATTTGGGACGAATGGGCAGATGAGCAGGGGAATCTGGGCCCTGTATATGGATCGCAATGGCGTGCGTGGGAAACAACAGACGGACAACATATTGATCAGATTACAAATGTCATTGAAGCGATTAAAAACAACCCGGATTCCCGACGACATATCGTCAGCGCTTGGAATGTGGCTGAAATCGATTCAATGAAGCTCCCGCCATGCCATTTCGTATTTCAGTTTTATGTGGCCGGAGGGAAGCTTTCCTGCATGCTGACCATGCGTTCAGTCGATACCTTCCTTGGTCTTCCTTTCAATATCGCCAGTTATGCATTGCTAACGCATATGGTTGCACAGCAGTGTGGTTTGGAGCCGGGCGAATTCATTTGGTCAGGCGGCGATGTGCATATTTATTCAAATCATATGCAACAAGTGCATACGCAGCTGGAGCGTGATCCTTATCCATTGCCTCAGCTCAAAATCCTTCGTAAACCGGATTCAATATTTGATTATACGTACGAGGACTTTGCTTTCGAGAACTATGAATATCATCCGGGTATCAAGGCGCCTGTCGCTATCTGATTTGGGGGAGCTGTGAGTTATGAGCATTTCGATGATATGGGCTATGGCACAAAACGGCGTCATTGGTCGGGATAACAGTCTTCCTTGGCGCCTGCCGAGAGATATGGCATTTTTCAAGGAGCAGACCATCGGTAAAACCGTACTCATGGGGCGCAAGACATGGGAATCCTTTGGCGGAAAAAGCCTGCCTAAGCGGCGTAACGTTATTTTGACCCGTGATCAGAGCTATCTGGCGGAGGGCGCAGAAGTGATCCATTCTCTGGAAGAAGGTCTCCAATTGGCGGCGCAGGAAGAACTGATGATCATCGGCGGCGCGGAGATTTATTCACTGTTCTGGACACATGCTGATCGGTTAATCGTAACCAGGATTAATGAGATTTTCGAGGGAGATACGACTTTGCCAGAGCTGGATTGGAATGGCTGGAATGTAGTCAGTGAGACTCCCGGTGTCAAGGATGAAAGAAACCCGTACGACTACCGTTTTGTCGTTTACGAGAGGACGAAGTAAGATTGGGGTACATTTGACCTCGCTCATTTGAAAAATTAATGAACCATATAAAAAATCCTTTTGGCTGTTGATGCAGAAAGTTGCATAAGTTTTCATTACTTTTGCGCTGTATTGTGATACAATAAATCAAATTCAACGAGAATAGACCCTTTCATGATACAAACAGACAAATTCGAATTTGACTTGAGTTCGATGGATGAACGGGGTTCATAAGCGAAGAGATGGGGGAACGTAACATGTCTACACCAACTGGATTTATGGAATACACACGACAGCTTCCTACAGACCGGGATCCGGCAGAGCGTATTAAGGATTGGGAAGAATTCCATAAGCATATGTCCGAAGAAGAGCTGCGTACCCAAGGGGCACGTTGTATGGACTGCGGAACTCCTTATTGTCATACGGGGATGGACATCATGGGAGCGACTTTGGGCTGCCCAGTTCATAATCTGATTCCGGAATGGAACAATCTCGTATATCGCGGTTTGTGGAAGGAAGCACTGGATCGGTTGCACAAAACAAATAATTTCCCGGAATTTACTGGGCGTGTCTGTCCTGCGCCATGTGAAGGTTCCTGTACGGTCGGCCTGATCGGACAATCTGTTACGATCAAGACGATTGAGGAAGCTATTATCGAAAAAGGCTTTGAGGAAGGCTGGGTTGTCCCTAATCCGCCGGAGAAGCGTACAGGCAGACGAGTGGCTATTGTCGGCTCGGGTCCGGCAGGATTGGCTGCTGCTGCGCAGCTTAACAAAGCAGGACACAGCGTAACTGTGTACGAGCGCGCGGATCGTGTTGGCGGGCTGCTGATGTACGGCATTCCTTCTATGAAGCTGGACAAAAAGGTTGTTCAGCGTCGTGTGGATTTGCTGGAGGCGGAAGGCATTCAGTTCATTACGAATACCGAGATTGGAAAGGATATTCCTACCGATCAGCTTATTGCTGAGTATGATGCGGTTGTACTGTGTGGTGGTTCCACAAAGCCGAGAGAATTCAACATTGAAGGTAGCGATTTGAATGGCGTTCATTATGCGATGGATTATTTGAACGGTACCATCAAGAGCTACCTGGATTCCAATCTGGAAGATGGCAATTATTTGTCCTCCCAAGGTAAGGATGTTATTGTAATCGGTGGTGGTGATACAGGTTCGGACTGTGTGGCTACTTCGTTGCGTCATGGCTGTCGAAGTGTTACACAATTTGGTACACATGCCAAAGCTCCTGTGGAACGTGACCCTATTGCCAATCCTTGGCCACAATTTCCGAATGTGTACACTCTTGATTATGCACAGCAGGAAGCGAAGGCGATATTTGGGGAAGATCCGCGTGAGTTCTCCATCATGACCACCAAGTTTGTAGGTGATGAGAACGGTAATTTGAAAGAGCTGCACACGATTCAAATTCAGCGTATTGTGGATGAGACAGGTCGCAAGATCTATCAGCCTGTTCCGGGTACGGAGCGCGTATTTCCGGCACAGATTGCTCTCATTGCGATTGGATTCGACGGTCCTGAGCAAACAATTGTGGAGCAAATTGGTTTGGAAACCGATCGTCGTTCCAACGTTAAAGCACGTTACGGGAAATATGTTACGAATGTAGATAAGGTTTTTGCTGCTGGTGATATGCGTCGCGGGCAAAGCCTTGTTGTGTGGGCCATTAATGAAGGTCGGGAAGCCGCACGTGAGGTCGATAAATACCTGATGGGCGCTACCGTTTTGGTGTAAATATAGCTCTATATTAGTTACCAGTCAAAGCTCCATCCTCGGATGGGGCTTTGTTGCGTTCACAGGATTGTCATGATCAGGGTTGTAAAATGCCGAAACAGCATTTGTTATCATTGTATGTAAAGTATTGTGAATTTAATGTTAAATAATATGACTTTATATGATTTTCAAATCTTTGTTTCTATTTTCTACAGCGATCATAACATAAAAACAGGAGTGAAGTGTAGCTTTTTTATTGAATAATGAAATTATTTTGCGAAAATAAAGATAAAACTCAATTTTAATGTAATATAAAATAACATGAATATAACTCATGTTGATATGTGAAGAGTGATTTTAAATGAAACTTCATCTGAATTATCATATAAGTCGAACTGAAAAAGGTATAGGGAAAACCGAGTAGGTGGAAGGGGGCTATACAAGCGAAAAGTGGTGGCGATGGGAAGTAACATCCCTTTGCGCAATGGCACTATAGTAACTTTTAAGTTCAATTTATAAAGCTCTTTTACATGGCCTTATAGAAAATGAAAGGGCTACTATCATTTTATGGCTTCGTTAATCATCACCTGAGAGTATGATTGTATCTATGGTATAATACACGTATATTGTTGAAGCGCTAATGGACAAAGGAGCTTTCGCCGGGAGAAGGCTCCTTTTGCATGAGGCCCTGCCTGTATTTCATTTACCTCTCGTTTGTTATACGTGTGAGTCAGGGAAGGGAAGCAGAAGGCCGTCAGGAAGGAATGGAATACGAATGAAGACGTTGATTATTGCTGAAAAACCGGATATGGGGCGCACCATTGCGGCTGTTATGGAGCCGAGGGCTAAAAATAACCGAACCTATCTGGAGGGGGAGAAATATATTGTAACTTGGGCGATCGGTCATTTGCTGGGTCTTGCTGAGCCGGATGCATACGATGCCAAGTACAAACGCTGGAATATTAAAGATCTTCCCATTATCCCTGAGCAGTTTAAAATCGTACCGAATCCGAAAACAAAAGATCAGTTAAAAATAATTGGTGAGTTGGCCAAACGCTGCAATGCAATCGTGAATGCTTGTGATGCAGGGCGAGAAGGGCAATATATTTTTGCGTTGATTCAACAGCAGTTAAAGCTGCGTCAGCCGGTCAAGCGCCTGTGGATCTCGGATTTAACGGCAGAGAGTATTGCGTCAGGCTTCGAACGCTTGCGAGATGCTTCGGAGTTTGAATTTCTGACTCAGGCTGCGCGGGCACGAAGTGAAGCAGACTGGTTGATTGGTATGAATGCCTCCAGAGCCTTTACAACACGGCATAACGCGTTACTGTCAGTCGGACGGGTGCAGACCCCTGTGTTGGCATTGATTCATGACCGGGAAAAGGAAATTGAGGCGTTTCAGTCTCAAACCTTTTATGACGTGTGGGCCGAGTTTAAGCAAGATCAGATCAAGTACAAAGGTGCGTGGCAGGGAGATCGGCTCACCAAACCGGAAGAAGCTGAGGCGATAGCAGCCGCAGTTCGCGGAAAAATAGGTAAAATCACCAAATATGATGTGAAGCAGACCAAGGAATATCCGTTCAAGTTGTACGATTTGACGCTGCTTCAACGCGAGGCGAATGCCAAGTATAGTTATTCAGCCAAAAAAACACTGGATGTAGCACAAGCGCTTTATGAGCGGCATAAGGTCATTTCCTATCCGCGTACTAATTCCAACTATGTAACGGAGCAAAATATAGACGGTATGCACAAGGCGCTTCGTATGCTGGGCACAGGTCCTTATGCTGATCTGGTACAGCAAGCGAACCCCAATTTGGTCCATAAACAGAATAAAGCTGTCTGCAATCCATCCCGTGTTGAGGATCACCATGCCATATTGCCGACGTTGAAAAGACCGGGAACACTCAGCAAAGAGGAACAAAATGTATATGACCTGATAATCCGCAGGTTTTTGTCACATTTCTTCCCGCCTGCCGAATATAAAATGCATACCGTGATGACTCAGGTGGACAAGCATCTGTTCAAAACAAGCATTAAGGAACTTCTGTCCTTGGGCTGGAAGGTAGTTCTGAGCAAGGCAGATCAGGATAAAGGCAAAAAGAGCAAAGCACCGAAGAAAGAGGAAGAAGAGGAAACGGACGAATGGACGGACAAGAAGTTTGAGATTGATGCAGGTCGTCCGGTGGATTGCACTCGTGCTGAGATGAAAGAGAAGGCCACGCAGCCGCCTAAAAGCTACACAGAGGGCACGTTGCTTAAAGCCATGGAGAGCGCAGGCAAGCAGATGGAGAACGAGGAGCTGCGCGAGGTCATGAAGGATGCGGGACTGGGTACGCCGGCGACACGTGCTGCCACGATTGAACGCTTGAAGAAGGTTGGCTACATTGAAATGAAGGGTAAAAAGATCCTCATTACGGATAAGGGGAAAATGGCTATTGACCTGATTCGTCATGCGGGGGTTGACCTGCTTGCATCGCCGGAAATGACAGGTCAATGGGAACGCCGTTTGCATCAAATTTCCAAGGGGGAAGCTGCCCAGGAAAAGTTTATGGATAACGTTAAAAAGTTTACCTTATCCATCATTGACAAGGTGAGGCAGCAACCACCGGCTCCAGCGAACGCTTTTGGCGAGGAAGCAAGAGGTAAACGCTCGGGTAGTAAGGTAGGCGCCCGTAGTGGAGGCGCAAGCGGAAGCACCACCACCCAAGGGGCTGCACGCGCTCCGTCACGGCGTACCAACAACTCGGGCGAAGCATCGTCACTGGAGCAAGTGCTATCGAGTGCAGGAGGGCGTACTGCGGCTGCATCGGGTTCAGCTGGGAGTAGCTCAAGCGCAGGTGCAGCGCGAGCTTCGTCCGCCGAGCCGTCGGGCACTTCTCCGGGCCAAAGGCAGACTTTAGGCAGCTGCCCGCGGTCGAATTGCGGCGGGAGCATTATCGAAGGCCGTAAAGGATATGGATGCAGCCACTACAAGCAGGGCTGCGGCTTTGTCGTCTGGAAGGAATATGCTGGCAAGCAGATTACGGAAACGATGCTCAAGTCTCTGTTGACGAAGGGACAGACACAGCTGCTATCTTTTAAGCGTAAAGATGGTTCGACCGTCAAAGCAAGAATTGTTCTGAATGAACCAGGTACAGGGCAACTTAGCGTTCGTGAGGAAAACTGATACAGGTACAGAGTATGATTTTCGACAGATTGAAAAAGAAGGCCATTTCTAGCTGTCATCAGATGATTTCTGAATTCATCAGGAGTCATCTTTTTTTATGTTCCGTACACCAAAATTACCCATAAGAGATGCTTGTATAACATTTTATTAAACATTTGTAAGCTTCCAACCGATAAAACAAATATGGGTTATGCAAAAGTATTTTTTTTAGGTAGTTTATAAAGCAGACTCTATGCATAGCGTTCAAAAAACTTTCCATAGTGGACTGTGCAAATCAGGAAGAAAAGTTGTGTTATGTGCTTTAAAACGTGAAGGCAATCGTTTCACATGAAAACTTTTTTACGGGAGATGATGGAAGGATCGTGGAAGAGAAAACGGTAAGTGTGGCAGGCTCACTGCAATTACGTAAGCTGGGCAACTCGGATTTAAAGCTGTCACCGCTGGGGCTTGGGTGTTGGCAGTTCAGCAATGGAAAAGGGATAGTCGGGAAATTCTGGCCAGTGCTGCGGCGGGAGGATATACGGCAAATCGTTCAGACCAGTTTAGAAGGTGGAGTTAATTGGTTTGATACTGCCGAAGCATACGGTGGCGGACAGTCTGAGCAGCTACTAGCCGGCACGCTGAATGAGATCGGAGGACCGCTCGCGGAACAGGCGAATATCGCTACGAAATGGTGGCCGGCCTTTCGGACCGCAGGCAGTATCACAGCAACGATTGATGAACGTATTCGCCATTTGGATCAACGGACGATTCACCTCTACCAGGTGCATTCGCCTTACTCCTTTGCTTCGGTTGGCGCCGTGATGAATGCGATGGCTAAACTGGTTGGGCAAGGAAAGATTAAATATGTGGGCGTAAGTAACTTTTCCACGCAACAAATACGTGAAGCCGATCGTGTGCTGCGTGAGCACGGCCTTCGCCTAGTTTCGAATCAAGTGAAATACAGCCTGCTTGACCGGAGAATCGAACAGAACGGAATTCTGGACACGGCTAAAGAGCTTGGCGTGGCGATCATCGCATACTCTCCGCTAATGCAGGGGGTCTTAAGTGGAAAATTCCATAATAATCCGTCTCTGGTCAAGTCGATCAAGGGTCCGCGCAAGTGGACGGCGGCATTCCGGGATTCGGGGCTGCGGAGATCAAAGCCACTAATTGAAACATTGGAACAACTGGCTCAACAATATAACGTGACGCCAACCCAGATTGCCCTGAATTGGCTGATTAACGCTCACGGAGAGAACGTATTTGCGATACCTGGGGCTTCAAAAGTACATCATGCCGTGGAAAATGTGAAGGCGATGCAGTTTACCTTGACAGCCGGTGAGATTGAGATGGTTAGCCACGTTTCCAACCAAGTGCTCAGATCAAAGTGATCATGGCTCAAATCGTGGAATATTCCGTTGGAAAATGAACTTCGCTGGTACGCTGTCTAACACCTCCATGACTAGGACGATATTGTCCATGTGCACTCCTTGACGCTTGGTTGACATTAATGCTTCGTTCGCAGGTGGAAGAATGGCATGCTTCTTCCTTGCTAAAGGTTAGGCGCGACATTTCTTGCAAGGACATTCTTTTCTTCGGGGTGCTACGCTTTGTGACTAGACCTTGGATATATCTTCCGCAGTAAGCTTATTTGTTCTTAATCAGTTGTGGAGGGGGTTCCCTCTTGTTTTCCTGGTTTGATTTTGGTTTTATCCTAGAAAATGTTGGAAAAAGCACGTTTTACTCTTCCGAAGTTGCACTCCAACTGTCCTTCACTCCCCGTGTACACTCACGTCGCTATTTTCGGCGAAACATCGAATGCGAGAGAAGCTTTGGAACGTCATTTTTAGGTGGATCACAAATCCATCATTTTAAAAAAAGCTAAGCCGCTAAAGTTGTACAGGTTGTTATCTCTTAATCTTGGGGGATAAGGGAAATTAAGTAAAATGAACTGGAGTTGTCGGATGACAGGAATTTAGTGGCTTGCTGAAGTATTTTAATCAGCACCTAACAACGTATTGTAAAACTATATCAAGGTAAATGCTTTGAAAACTCAAGGTCAGCTCCTACCGAATGTAGGAGGAAGAAGCATAAGAACATGCTCAAAAGATGTAAAAAATATACGAATGTATTTCCCGTTAATCGTAAACACCTCGAAAGTGGTGGACACAAAGCCATGGGTCTAAAGCTGGATTAAACAGCCATGATTGCCAGGTTGCCGAAGGAAACCGGGCGAAGTCTGCTGTCTGTTCCTGTGCTTTTTATATGGGAATAGGCTTCTTTTATTTGTAGCGGAAATGATTTGGGCATACGGAGTAGAACGCATGAAATGTTTAACAACAGGAGGGGATTTTATGCAAACAAGTGTAATAAGTGTCAAGGAGTATCCGTTAAGTTCCTATCAGAAAGATATATGGTTCGAACAGTGCATGTACCCTGGAAAGCCTATTTACAATATCGGTGGGTATGTTGAGGTTAAAGGAAACCTGAATACGGCTATCATTAGGCAGTCCATGCAGTTATTAATCAGGCAAAATGATTCTCTGAGTGCCCGTTTTATTGATAAAAAGGGAGAGCCTTATTTAACATTTTTGCCAGAAGCTGACTATGAAGTTCCGTTTCATGATTTTTCGGTAAAGAAAAATCCAAACTCTTTTTGCATCAACTGGATGAAAAAAGAGTTTTTAAAACCTTTTCAACCAGAGGATTTCTATTTTCAATTTGTTTTGTTGAAAGGTGCCCCGAACACATACTTCATTTTACTTAAAGTTCATCATTTGGTGATCGACGGATGGGGATTTGCTCTCTTAATCAGTCAAATGTTTGACAATTACAATAAATTGGTGCAAGGAATTGGCGAAATGAACAGAACGGTCTATTCCTATGCTGATTTTATTTCCGATAATCAGAATTATCTGAATTCTCCGGCCTTTTTAAAAGATAGGGTGTTCTGGCAGAACAAATATCTGACCATTCCCGAGCCTCTGTTGAGCAGAGGCATGGATATCGATGATGGTGACGGCGATTCCGTTTGGAGTGATCGGCGAACCTTAACTATAAACAAGGCGTTATACAATCAAATGATTGAATTTTGCAAAGAGGAAGGATGCTCGTCATTCCACTATTTTTTAGGCATACTGTTCCTGTATTTCAGCAAGATTTGCAATCGGAACGAAATGGTGATCGGCGTCCCGGTTTTTAATCGGAGCAAAGCAAAATATAAGCAGACTATGGGACATTTCGCCAACGTGCTGCCGCTGCGGATCAGCCCCGAGAAAGATATAAGCTTCAAAGAACTGATTAAGAGCATCAAACGTGAGCTTATGCAATGCTATCGTCATCAGAAAATGTCTTTTGGTGAAATTTACCGGGCGGTTTACGAGAATAGCAATGAGAAAGGCAAACTGTTTGATATATCGCTTTCTTTCGAGGAACAGGAAACGAGAGAAGCATTGATCGGCGCAGCAAGCCGGATTGTAAGTATGCCGCATCATCATGAAAGAAATGCACTCAATCTCCTGATATGGGGACAAGAAGGTGAAGCGGATGTAGCCGTTAATTTTGACTATCAGATACAGGCTTTTGAAAGATTCATCCCCATTGAGAACGTTATCTCCCACTTTGAATATTTATTTGCTCAAGTCATGGAGCAAAGTGAAACTCTTATTTCGCAAATCGAAATCGTGCCAGAGGAAGAAAGGAGTACGTTAGTTCGCGGTTTTAACCATACGGAGACGGAATATCCAAAGGATCAAACGATCCACGGGTTGTTCGAGGAACGAGCGGAGCAAAGAGCAGATCACCTGGCTTTGGTCTGGGGAGAGCAAACGCTGACCTACCAGGAGCTGAACGAGCAGGCGAATCGGCTGGCCACAGTCTTGAGAGAGCGTGGAGTGAAGCCGAACGATATCATCGCCATCATGGCGGAGCGTTCCATGGAAATGGTCATAGGCATCCTGGGAACACTCAAAGCGGGCGGCGCCTACCTGCCGATAGATCCGAATTATCCGGAGGAACGGATTCACTACATGCTGGAGGACAGCGGTGCGTCCATTGTACTGACGCAAAAGCATCTCCAGGACAAGCTCACCTATCACGGGGCAATCATGGACTTGGATGACGAAAGCCTGAGGTATATAGAGCTAGACCGTGCCAATCCGGAGCCTGTTAACAATCCGGAGGATTTGGCTTATATCATTTATACCTCGGGATCTACGGGGAAACCCAAAGGGGTCATGGTAGAACACCGGGGAATCATCAACCTCCAGCATTTCTTCCAGGAAAAATGGGGCGTGGACGGATCGGACCGGATGCTGCAATTTGCCAGCAGTTCGTTTGACGCCTCGGTCTGGGAAATGTTCACGATTTTGCTGGGAGGTGGAACGCTGTATCTGGTTTCGCGGGATATTATTAATAATCTGAATGAATTTGCGCGCTTCATGAACGAAAACGAAATTACGATTGCCCTGCTGCCGCCTACTTATCTGGCGGGGATTGAACCGGACAGGCTGCCAGCGCTGAAAAAACTGGTGACGGGCGGATCAGCGATTACCAAAGAGCTGGTTATGCGGTGGAAGGACAGCGTGGAGTATATGAACGCCTATGGTCCGAGCGAATCGAGCGTAATTGCAACCGCGTGGACGTACCGAGAAGAGGATATGGGGTATCCATCGGTACCGATTGGCAAACCGATTGCCAATACTCGAATTTACATTATGGATACACATCAAAAGCTGCTGCCGCTGGGAGCAGCCGGGGAAATGTGCATTGCGGGAGACGGATTGGCCAGGGGATATTTGCACCGGCTGGAGCTAACGGCGGAGAAGTTTGTGGCGAATCCTTACGAAGCTGGAGAGAAGCTGTACCGGACAGGCGATCTGGTGCGCTGGCTACCGGACGGGAATATCGAATTTTTGGGAAGAATCGACGATCAGGTGAAAATTCGCGGCTTCCGCATTGAGCTGGGGGAAATCGAAGCGCAGCTAATGAAGCATCCGCTTGTCCGGGAAGTAGCGGTGATCGCCAGGGAAGACAAGCAAGGCGAGAAGTATCTGGCGGCGTATTTTACAGCAGAGGGCAAACCGGGAGCGGAAGAGCTGCGGGACCAGCTTATGCAGGAGCTGCCTGATTATATGGTGCCGTCCAGCTTTATGCAACTGGACGACATGCCGATGACTCCGAGCGGAAAAATTGACCGAAAGGCATTGCCTGAGCCCGATCTGAGCGTGAATGCAACGGAGGAATATGTGGCACCGAGAGACAAAATAGAGGAGATATTGGCTGAAATATGGGGAAAAGTCCTGAAAGTCGAACGAGTAGGCATTAAGGATCACTTTCTGAATCTGGGGGGAGATTCTATTAAAGCCATCCAGGTCGTGTCCAAGCTTCACGATTATAAGCTAAAGCTGCAACTGAAGGATCTTTTTGACCATCCTGTGATTGAACAATTGAGTGCCTATGTACAATCTGTCGAACATACTGCTTTTCAAGGAATGGTAACAGGAGAAATCATGCTCACGCCCATCCAAAGCTGGTTTTTCGAGCAGCCTTTTGCAGCAAAAAATCACTTCAACCAGTCTGTTCTGTTACATAGGAAACAGGGCTTTGACGAAAAGGTGTTAAGAAAAGTGTTAGATGGCTTGGTGGAACACCATGATGCTTTGCGTATTGTAGTGCGTGAGAAGGCGGGACAGGTGGTTCTGTTCAACCGGGGCACGGAAGGCGAACTATATTCGCTGGAGGTAAAGGATCTTACAAATGATGATATATATGATAGCTCCGTAAAAGAAGAAGCCGCCCAGCTTCAGTCCCGCATGGATTTAGAATGTGGACCTCTGATGCAAGCGGGCTTGTTCAAAAAGAAAGACGGTGACTATCTGTGCATAAGTATTCACCACCTGGTGGTTGACGGGATTTCTTGGCGGATTCTTTTTGAGGATATTTCTACAGGATACCGACAGGCGGAGAAGGGGGAAGAAGTCACATTCAGAGGCAAAACGGACTCTTTCCTGGCATGGTCTGAACAACTTTATACGTATGCCAGCAGCGGGGAGCTTCTGCAAGAAATCACGTATTGGTCCGAACTGGAGCAGAATGAAATCAAGCCAATTCCCAAGGATCATTCTGTTCATGGCAGAAAATATATGGATAGCGATCATATCGAAATCGTGCTGGATGAAGTCCAAACCGCCAAGCTGCTTAGAGAAGTGAATAAGGCTTACAATACTGAAATCAACGATGTTCTTTTGACGGCATTGGGAGAGGCTATTCGGGAATGGACAGGAGAAGACAAGGTGCTTGTTAACCTGGAAGGGCACGGACGCGAAGAAATCATTCAGGATATGGATATCAGCAGAACCGTAGGCTGGTTTACCGCCCAATACCCTGTGATTTTGGATATGGCAGACGTCAAGAACGTGTCTTCCCGGCTTAAAGCCGTTAAAGAAAGCCTCCGGCGCATTCCGCAAAAAGGCATCGGCTACGGCATTTTAAAATACCAGACGTTCTCTCGGGACGAGGAAATCTTAAGGTTTAATTTGCACCCTGAGATCAGCTTCAACTACCTGGGGCAGTTTGACCAGGATATCGATACTGACATATTTACCATCTCCGATGTTCTTAGCGATGAGACGGTTTCACCCGACATGCAAAGACCTTACTGCTTGGACATTAACGGAAGGGTGACTGATGGAAAACTAAGACTGAGTTTCGCCTATCACAAGCACGAATATGAAAAGGCCACGCTGATCACAGTGGCGGAAGGCTTTAAGCGAAATCTGGAGCAAATTATCGAGCATTGCGCATCACAGGAATATACGGAACTGACAGCCAGTGATGTAAGCTCCAGCAACATTACAACGGCGGAGGTAGAAGAGGTATATCGCGCGCTGGGGGATTCTAAGCCCAATATCACGGATATTTATACACTGACCCCTATGCAGTCGGGAATGCTCTACCACTTCCTCAGAGAACAAAACTCTCATGCGTATTTTGAGCAAGCCGTAATCAGTTTTCAGGGTGAGATCGATAGAAGCTTGTTTGAGCGTGCTTTCCAGCAGGTGATTCAAAGACATGATATTTTGCGGACCGCCTTTGTTTATGAGAAGGTGGAAAAACCGGTTCAGGTCGTTTTAAAGGACAGACCAGCTGAAATGTTTTTCGAGTATATTTCCTTCTTGACGGAGGAAGAGAAAGAAAACTATCTCCAAGCCTATTTGGACAAGGATAGAGAAAAGGGCTTTGACCTCACCCGGGAGCCGCTGATCAGATTTGCCTTGATTAGAGTGAGTACCGACAGCTACCGTTTCATTTTGAGTTTTCATCATATCATTATAGATGGATGGTGCCTTGGCATTGTATTTAAAGAGCTGCTGGAAATTTACAGTGCGCTTCATAAAGGAAGCATACCGCAATTAGGCACGGTGTATCCTTATCGTCAATATATCCAGTGGCTGGAACAAAGGGATGACCGGGAGACGGGGGCTTACTGGGAGAATTATCTGACAGAGTACGAACAGCCGCCCGCGCTGCTGCCTCAAACCAAAAGTAATAGGGCTAATTCGGGATACATTCAGGAGGAATACGATTTTACGATAAATAAGGAAATGAAGGCGAGTTTGGAGAGAATCGCAAGAGAAAACGGGGCCACGTTAAGTACGGTGATACAGGCCATATGGGGAATCCTGCTGCAACGGTACAACAATACCCAGGATGTGGTGTTCGGAACGGTTGTCTCGGGAAGACCGGCAGAAATTCAAGGCGTTGAACAGATGGTAGGGCTGTTTATCAATACGATTCCTGTCAGAGTCCGGGCAGAAAAGGAAGAAAGCTTTTCAGCCTTGGTTGCCAAACTGCAGCAGGAGGCATGGGCATCGGAGCGGCATCATTATTATCCACTGGCGGAAATTCAGTCACGGACCGCCCATGGAGGCGGATTGGTGCAAAACCTGCTGGCCTTTGAAAACTATCCGATAGAGGAAGCTGTCAAAGGACAGGGCGACCACGGAACAGATTTGAGGATTCTGTCTACAAAGGTCTCCGAACAGACGAATTTTGATTTTAATTTCATTGTTGTGCCTGAGAACGATTTGCAGATCAAATTCCGTTACAATAGCTTGGCCTATGACAGAGGCTTTATGGAGCGGGTAGCCGGACAGATTAAAATGATCATCCGTGAAATCATCCGTAGTCCAAAGATGAGGATCGAAGATATCGAGATTGTACCGGAGGAAGAGAGCAGCGTGCAGCTCCGTGATTTTAACCGCACGGAGGCGGAATATCCGAAGGATCACACGATTCACGGACTGTTTGAGGAACGAGCGGAGCAAAGAACAGATCATCCGGCTTTGGTCTCGGGAGAGCAAACGCTGACCTACCGGGAGCTGAACGAGCAGGCGAATCGGCTGGCCATTGTCTTGAGAGAGCGTGGAGTGAAGCCGAACGATATTATCGCCATCATGGCGGAGCGTTCCATGGAAATGGTCATAGGCATCCTGGGAACACTCAAAGTGGGCGGCGCCTATCTGCCGATAGATCCGAATTATCCGGAGGAACGGATTCACTACATGCTGGAGGACAGCAGTGCGTCCATGGTACTGACGCAAAAGCATCTCCGGGGCAAGCTCACCTATCACGGGGCAGTCATGGATTTGGATGACGAAAGCCTGAAGCATATAGAGCTAGACCGTGCCAATCTGGAGCCTGTTAACAAGCCGGAGGATTTGGCTTATATCATCTATACCTCGGGATCTACAGGGAAACCCAAAGGGGTCATGGTAGAACACCGGGGAATCATCAACCTCCAGCATTTCTTCCAGGAGCAATGGGGCGTGGATGGATCAGACCGGATGCTGCAATTTGCCAGCAGTTCGTTTGATGCCTCGGTCTGGGAAATGTTTACGATTTTGCTGGGAGGTGGAACGCTATATCTGGTTTCGCGAGATATTATTAATAATCTGAATGAATTCGCACGCTTCATGAACGAAAACCAAATTACGATTGCCCTGCTGCCGCCAACCTATCTGGCAGGGATTGAGCCGGACAGGCTGCCGACGCTGAAAAAACTGGTGACAGGCGGATCAGCGATTACCAAAGAGCTGGTGACGCAGTGGAAGGACTGCGTGGAGTATATGAACGCCTATGGTCCGAGCGAATCGAGCGTAATTGCAACCGCGTGGACGTACCGGGAAGAGGATATGGGGTATCCATCGGTGCCGATTGGCAAACCGATTGCCAATACTCGAATTTACATTATGGATCAACATCAAAAGCTGCTGCCGCTGGGAGCAGCCGGGGAAATGTGCATTGCTGGAGACGGATTGGCCAGGGGGTATCTGCACCGGCCGGAGCTGACAGCGGAGAAGTTTGTGGCGAATCCTTACGAGGCTGGAGAGAAGCTGTACCGCACAGGCGATCTGGTGCGCTGGCTGCCGGACGGGAATATCGAATTTTTGGGAAGAATCGACGATCAGGTGAAGATTCGGGGCTTCCGCATTGAGCTGGGGGAAATCGAAGCACAGTTGCAAAAGCATCCGCTTGTCCGGGAAGTAGCGGTGATCGCCAGGAAAGACAAGCAAGGCGAGAAGTATCTGGCGGCGTATTTTACAGCAGAGGGCGAACCGGGAGCAGAGGAGCTGCGGGAACAGCTTATGCAGGAGCTGCCTGATTTTATGGTGCCATCCAGCTTTATGCAACTGGATAACATGCCGATGACTCCGAGCGGAAAAATTGACCGGAAGACATTGCCCGAGCCTGAATGGCAGGGAAGCGACCACACAGTCAGCAGCCCAAGAAATGACGTTGATTTGAAAATCCAGAAGGTATGGCAGGAGATTCTCGGCATGGAGTCGATCGGAATTGATGAGCATTTCTTTAGACTGGGTGGCAATTCGATCAAGGCGATTCAGGTGGTTTCAAGGCTGGCGCTGGATTTTGAAGTGGGCATTAACGACATCTTTCAATATCCGACGATTCGGGCCTTGGCGGATAACATCAAGTATTCCAAAGACAGATTAAAACAATTCGTGTACACCTTACGGGAAGCGGCAGCTTCCGGGGAAAACGGCGTACCTGGTGTTGTCTGGAAAATGCGTGAGAGTCTCAAAGAATACCGGAAGAAAAATCAGGGTTATGAAAACATTGATCTTTCTGAACGGGCTGACTACCGTAATGTTCTGCTGGTAGGAGGAACAGGGTATCTGGGAATTCATATTTTGTTCCAACTGTTGAAAAATACGGAATATAAGGTATATGTACCTGTTCGGGGAACGAGTGACGATGAGGCGCTGGAAAGACTGTGGGCGAAGCTGAAGTTTCATTTTGGTCTTGAGCTTGGGGGGAATGCCTGGGAAGACAGAGTGTGCGTGTTTTGCGGAGACTTAACCCAGGACTACTTTGGACTGAGCCGGGAGCGCTATGAGGATTTGGCTGGAAGCATTGATGCGATCATTAACTCGGCGGCAAATGTGAAGCATTTTGGGCATTACTCGGAATTTCAGGCGGTCAATGTGGAAGGGAACGAAAGACTGATCGAATTTGCCGGTACAGGGAAGAAAAAAACCTACAATTTCGTTTCCACCACCAGCGTAGGTAGTGGCTGGATAGAAGACCAGAGCAGCATCATGTTCACTGAATATGATTGCAATGTCGAACAAAGCTCTGATAACTATTACGTTATGACAAAGCTCGAAGCCGAGAAAGAGATTGTTAAAGCAAGGCAACAAGGGCTTGATTCCAATGTGTTCAGAGTCGGGAACCTTGTGTTTGATTCCAATTCGGGGATCTTCCAGGAAAATATCATGGATAATGCATTTTATTCATTGGTAAAGTCGATGATCACACTTGGCCGGGTCCCCGCAATTCAAGATAAGACCATGAACTTCTCCTTTGTGGATGAGGTGGCCAAGGCAGTTGTACTCCTGTTCGACCGGAAAAATTTAATCAATGAAACCTATCATCTGTTTAACAGCCATCAGGTTAGCATGATATCTTTTTCCAAGCTTTTGAAGCAAGCGGATATAAATGTAAAGCCAATGCCAGTGGAGGATTTTACCGAATACATGTTTGAAAAATACGATGAACCAGAGACGGAGCAGGAGGTTGCCCGGATTCTTGTTCATTCCAACGTCTTCTTTGAGGGAGCAAGCAAAACGTTGTTCATGACGATGAACAAAAAGACTGACGGTATTTTGCAGGCGCTGGGGTTTGAGTGGTCCAGGCTGGACGGTCAAAAAGTGAAGCTGATGATGGATCATGTCAAAAAAGTAGGGTTTATGTAAAATAATAGAAGAGAAGGAGGGGGAAAAATGGATGCGATTAAACTGGCGAGCACCTACTTTTTCGGAACTGAAGATTATATTTTATCCAATAGCATGATCGCAACGGTTACTTTTAAAAGAAGAATCGACGCTGAAAAATTGTTTTTCAGCTATCGTTCGCTCATCATGGACAATCCTTTGCTGCAAGCCAAAAGGGTGGAACAATTCGAAAAAGACACGTTTGTATGGGGGCGTTTTTCTCAGGAAGAGCTGGAACATTTTCTGGAGGCTGAAAAGGTGAAGCTTTCCCAATATTTTACGGAGGAGGAGGTACTGGCTCAGTACAGACCGACCAATGCCAGACTTCCGTTTCGTATTTACCCTATAAATGAATATACAATGATATTTACGATGAACCATGCGGTGGCTAATGGGCTGAGCTTGGTTTTCTGGATTAAGAGATGGCTGGAATATTACTCAGGCGAACCAGATTTCGAGTCGAAAAATAAGGCGGCAAAGGGCGACGTCTCCAAAGACAGGCTGTTGCGTATGAAAAGAAGATTTTCCGCTTTTATGTGGATGCCGGTTTTTGTTGCAGGTTTTATGTCCAGGGTTAGGGGAAAAGGGACAGGCGCTGGCGAAACCGTTGATTTAAGTTACGGCAGAAGGCCGGAACAAGGCGGTGGTTATGTCAAAAAATCGTATAGATTCAGCAAAGAGGAGACTGGTGAGATTTTACGACGATGCCGGAGCCTAAAAATGACATTAACCGAATACATCTGTTATCGAATGACTGATGGACTACTGCAGCATGCTCCCGGCAAGCAACGCGTGTTTGTCTCCATGCCTATGGATTTGAGTTTTCTGCATAACTACTCGCCAGAAACTATGCACGGTAATTACGTCGCAAGCCTTCCAATGCAATTTTTCCGGGATGGAAATTTGGAAAAACAGGTGAAATCCGCGTTCAAATGGTTCAAAAGGGGGGTTCCTTATGCGTTGTCGCTCTTTTTTGCTTCGTTTTCCAATTCATATCGGAAATATAAACAACAGTGTCTTGAATTGGTTATGAAAACAATGCCTGAAAGATTCCCCCTGTGGAATTTTACCATCACCTTGTCCAATCTGGGAGTCATATCGTATCCGATTATGGAGGAATGGGTGGATACCATCTATTTTTCCATCAAAAACCAGTCTTTATTGCTCACAACGGCTACGCTTTCGGGACGTTTAATGATGGAGGTCAGCGTATTGGAGAATCTTTACGATTCGGAAGAAGTCTTTGGTCTTTTTGACCGGATTTTATCCGTGGAACATTTGTTGAATGGTTATCCCCCTGTCAAGTAGATAAATAAAAAAAGACTAAGCAGCCAGCGCGTGCCGATACTTAATCGGCGCGCGCTGTTTGAATTTGACTGAAATCGTTAGTAGTTATAAAAGTAAAAAATATCCCCTCCAAGTTCTCTCTAGCCTCATGATACCATGTGGACTTTTTTGAGTGTCTACTTGAAGGGGATATTAGCGGTGCTATCTAGCCGAGAGTTCTTTTTTGTTGATGCAATTGAATGCTTTCGTGTATCACTCGAGGTACTTCTGTTAGCTTCTGTATCGTATACATCACGGAGTTAATGTTTTTTTGCAGCTCTACCATATTGTAAACCCATTCCTTGGGCTGCTTGAGATACACGGCATGAATGCCTGCCGCAAGGGCGGGAGATACATCGGTGCGCAGGGAGTTTCCAATCATCCAGGTGATGCTTCGGTCAAAGCGGTTCATCTGAATAATTTCCTCCAGTGCCTCGACATTTTTATGCTGGCGAATGTAGATGCGATCATCAAAATAGTTAGCCAGCTTCATCTGATCAATCTTCTTTTCCTGAATGACCTGCTCACCGCCGGTGTACAGATGCAGGGAATGTCCAGCTTTTTGGAGCGAATTTAACGTTTCGACCATACCGGGATACGGTTCGATTTCCTGCTCGTACACACTTCGCCCAAGCGAGCGAAGCTCCTGCTCTTCCCGCGGATCGGTACGGCGTCCAAACTGTTCCGAAAAAAAGTGGTACGTATCAATCAAGGACTGTGGAAAATGCTCGCTGGCAAAGCCCACCTGATGCACTCCAGCTACATCAATTTCGATTTGCTTTTCACGAATTGTATTTTTCGTCAGGTTATGGGCTGCAAACCATTCCTGAAGCAAATCAAAAAAGTGGTTGAGAATAAGGTCGAAATACTTGTTACAGTGGACCAAAGTGTCATCAAGATCAAATAAAATATGCTGCTTCGGATACGACATGTTGCATACTCCTTCCAAGCCAACGCTTTAACGATGTTCGTTATAACTGAGGGTGCAGTTTAAATTACAGTCCGATATAGGATTCCAAAAATACCTGTAAATCAGCCGCTCCGTCGGGGCGAATGCTGAATTTTTCCTTGTGATAACGTCCAATGTGGATACGGAGCAGGCCAGCTACTCGTAAAATCATCATATCAGACATGAGCGTGTCTTCCAATCGGCTCAAATCATGACGCATATCCTCAAGAGATTTAGGGCCTTGAGCCACGTAACGCAGAATCCGCAGGCGTTGCGGGTCATTTACCGCCCGGGTCAGCCGAAGCAGGAGTGTGGGCGGTTCTTCCTCACTTTCTTCGGGAACGTCTACCGGATACTGGATCAGCAGCATACGGGTATAAAAACAGTACGAATTAATCGGACGATTATGGACGACTGGAAACAGAACAACGGTATCCAAATCTTCCATATGAGGCACGATCAGTCCGGCTGTAGCGTATTCAACCAGTGCTTCCGGCTCCATTTTGCTCAGCAGCATGCGTTTCTCTGCAGCGTCTTCCTCTGCCAGCACACGCAGTTCGCTTTCCATGGCCCGGAAATAGTCCCGATCCCATAATTTGAGGAGAGGGGCGTACACCTTGCGAATGCGCAAAGATTCTTCAAAGGTTAAAAAAGGAACATGCGGTACAATCAGCTCGAACATGTCTTCATCCGGGCCGTTGTCCAAATAAGCGATATAATCGGATATTTCATCCGATTCCGGTCGAAGCAAAGCCCATACATAAAGCGCGTCATAATCGCTAAAAGGGCAATCCTGCGCCGTAGCAAGCTCGGAGCGCACTTCGTTTTGCAGCCGTGCATCCACCTTGTCGATCCACTCATGGCCCAAGTCCATGTCGTGTACCCACTTTTTGGTTACATAGGCCATAAAGCTACCGAGTAATTCGTAAATTGGAGAAGTGTCTATTTTAATTTGATAACTCATGGAATCAAATGCCTCCTATTCTGTCTTCGAGCCCAGAGCGGTGAACGTAATTAAGCCCGTCCATAAGCACAACATGAGCATTTTGAAATTGCTCACTTATTTATTATGGCTTGTTCTGCTGGGCATTGTCCACTATAATATGAAATAGTGCGCTGTGACGTGATTTGGTTCGGATTGAACATACAAGGCTCCCTAACGATGCGGAGTCGGTTACTTATCAGACAGGCTTTCCGTAAAATCGTCATCTTAGATGGCGATTTTTTTCATCCTTTCTTTTATGCACTAAAAATACCGGAATTTGCATGTAGTTTGGTTGTGTTTGCGTGACCGCTATACATAGTAATAAGAATATCTATTGATTATGGAATCAAATGCAAATCATTCCTTAACATTCATTTTACGATATTGATATTTTATATGTTATATCTGGAGGAAGCATAATGTCGTCGTCCATGCGGGTGCATTACTTTATCTTAATTGCGGTTATTGTTGTGGCCGGACTGTGTCAAGGGCTACTGCTGCCGATTTTGTCTATATCTTTGGAACAGATGGGAGTTTCTTCTTCGCTGAACGGAATGAATGCCGCAGCGTTGTATATTGGTTCATTTGCTATGACGCTGGTAGCTGAACGGACATTGGGATGGTTGGGCTTCAAAAAGCTGATGGCTGGAGGACTTGTGCTTGTGCTTTTTACGCTGCTGCTATTCCCTCTAATCCCCGATATCCGGGTGTGGTTCATACTGCGATTGCTAGTCGGAATCGGGGACAGTGCATTGCATTATTCTGCCCAACTGTGGATACTGCTAGTGACTCCGGCAGAGAATCGTGGGCGCAACATTTCTTTTTATGGCATGTCCTACGGTCTGGGGTTTGCATTGGGACCGCTTGGATTGTGGTTACTTGATTACGGGCTGCTGGTTCCATTTGCAGCGCTGGCCTTGCTGTGCTTGCTCGTTCTGCTGCTGGTGCTCCTTAAGCTGCCGGATTCCAGACCGGAAAAGCTGGAAACCGAGGCGCGTCCAGCACAAAGATTCCGGCGCAGCTATAGCTGGGCATGGTACGCGCTGCTGCCTGCATTTTTGTACGGTTATATGGAAGCCAGCCTGAACAGCAACTTTCCGGTATATGGTCTTCGCATTGGCTTTCATACCGATGAGATTGCCGCGTTGCTGCCCTTTGTCAGCTTAGGTGGATTAGTACTTCAACTGCCGCTAGGTATATGGAGTGATCGTTGGGGCCGTAAAAAGGTGCTTATAAGCGTAGGGATAACGGGTGGATTGATCTTTATGTTGATACCGTGGAGCGGCAATCATTTTATGCTGACATTAGTATTGTTGGCGGTGGCAGGCGGTTTGGTCGGCTCCTTTTTCTCCCTGGGTCTGGCCTATGCTGCCGATTTGCTACCCAAATCGTTATTAGCCGCCGCCAATGTGCTGGCATCCTTTCATTTTAATCTGGGAAGTGTGATTGGACCTAACATTAGCGGGGCGCTACTGGACTATGGAACCCAAGGCAGCATGTTTCTGGTTCTCGGGGGCTGCTACGTCGTTTTCGGGTTGTTGGGATTGTTATTCCGAAAAAGAATATCGACGGCATAAAACTGCGGTTTGCATGGTATTTGTTTCACATTTACTATAAACTATAGACAGTATTGATGGCGGACAAAGGGGAATCACAAAGATGATCAGAATACAGAAGCTGACCAAGCAAGTGGGGCCAGAACGGACCCCGTTACTTCGCGGGATTAATGCTGAAATTCACCCGGGCGAACTGATAGCCGTAGTGGGACCGAGCGGAAGTGGAAAAACCACACTGCTGCGCTGTCTTGCTTTGCAAGATCCATGGGAGGAAGGCAGTCTGATGGTGGACGGTCATGATGTGCTGAAATCGGGATGGACGGGCAAAATGAAAATAAAGCGGGAATGGGCATACCTGGAGCAAAATCCGCATTTAAATATGAATCGGACCGCTCTCAAAAATGTGCTGATCGGCAGATCGGGTCAGACTCCATTATGGAGAATGGTGACCGGAATGGTACGTTCTGACGATTATATGGGAGCAATGGACGTATTGGAGGAACTGGGCTTGCTGGATAAGGCCCATGACAAATGCGACAAGCTTAGTGGTGGTGAGCGGCAAAGGGTAGCGACTGCACGAGCGCTCGTTCACGGAGCCAAGGTCATTTTGGCTGATGAGCCTGTAAATGGACTTGACCCGACTTCAGCAGCTCATGTGATGGATACCTTCCGAAAGCTGTGCTCAGACGAACGGGTGACCGTAATCACCGTACTGCCGCTGGAAATGGCTGAACGCTTTGCTTCACGCATATGGGGATTGAACGGCGGCGAACTCGTATTTGATATTCAGGGCAGACGACTGACACAGGTGGAAAAGAACAAATTGTGAAGGGGACGGCAAGTGAAGTGAAAATGATGTTGTTGAGAATATTAACCGGTTGCTGTGCATCACTGCTCCTTGTTGGATTTTTAAGCGGCTGTAATGTCATTAGTGACCCGATTTCGCTGATGCAGTCACCGATGATGTCTGACGAGAAACAGCAGTTGAATGGTGCAGTGGTTACGCAGCTTGGAATGGTGCAGCCTCTGCGCCCGAATGACCCCGATGACCCGACGCCGATTCGTACGGGGGATCTGAACAATGATGGTACAGACGAAGCGGTACTTTTTTATGAAACGCCAGATGAAAGTGTAAAAATACACGGAGCGTTGTTCGAGGATCAGAACGGCACGTGGGTAAAGAAGCTGACGTTTGACGGAGAAGGTACTGTACTGGAATCGTTCAAACTGGTTGATGTAACGAATGATGGCACGCTAGATATTGTAGCAGGCTTTTCCAGCGGGGATAGCAGTGATGGTAACGATCAGAAGGGACTCATCGTGTATTCTTATACCGGAGGAACTTTGGAGAAAATATATGCTACTGGTTATACGGACTTCGTCGTAGACGATTTTAATCATAACAAGATGGACTTGAACGGGGACAATTTGAATGACTTGACGATTATCACGCTGCGCCGTAATGAATTTTTCACGGTCAAAACATTTCAATTCAGCGGGGGAACGTTTAAGGAAATCGGATCGCTGGATTTGGACAGTCAGACGCTTAGTATCTACAATGTCGTCGCTGGTAAGGTAGCCGAGGGCAGGCAGGGTATCATTATAGATACCAAGATTGCCCAGACAACTACGGTGTCCAACGTCATTGTGATGGACCATAGCAAGCTCAAAAAACTTGATCTCATGGATGTGACCTTTAAGGATGCTACCATTACTAGCGGTGATGTGGATGGTGATGGCATTCTGGAATTTGGCAATCTGGAGAAGCCGAAAGGATGGTCCAACAGGCCGCTGGATGAAGTCCCGTATTTTGTCTCGTTCTATCAGTGGGATGGTGCAAAGGGAACGATTTTCAAACAGCAACAGTATCGCGACTCCAATGATCAGATCTATTTCAGACTGCCGAAGGAACTGCACGGCAAGGTAACCATTGATCCGAAAGTATCAAGGAAGGATAGCTATTTGCGGTTCATTCTGGACAATACAGACAAAACGATTGCAGAAATTAAATATTTCTCGTTGTCGCAATGGGAGCGAAATAATGAAGGATATAGCCAATTATGGCGAACCAATGCACAGGTGATTGGAATCAAGCGATCAAGTGAGCTGGAACCACGTAAAACCATTAAAAACAAGTTGGGGGAAAGGCAGGTAGAATAGAGTGAGTAAAGTTTTAATCATGGAAGACGAGGAATCCATTCGCAGCTTTATCGTTATAAATTTGAAACGAAACGGTTTCGAGGTGTTGGAGGCGTCGGATGGGCATGAGGCTCTTAATATTTTGAACACGGTACGGGATATTGATATCGCATTGCTCGATGTAATGGTGCCGGGCATGGACGGTTTCGAGGTCTGTCGAAGAATTCGGGAAACGAATGAGCGAATTGGTATTATTTTTCTCACGGCGAAGGTTCAGGAGCAAGATAAAGTATATGCCCTGTCGGTAGGGGCTGATGATCATGTCAGCAAGCCCTTCAGCCCGACGGAGCTCATTGCCCGTATTCAATCGCTGCTGCGGAGGGTAAATGTGCACCGAGAGACGGCAGCCAAAGTATCCTTTCAGTCCGGTCCGTTCACGCTGGATCTGATTGCCAAGCAATTTAAGAAAAACGGACAGTTGATTGAGCTGACGCCAACAGAGTTTTCCCTGATTCAATTTTTTCTTGAAAAAGAAAATACACCGCTCAGCCGGGATGTTTTGCTTGACCACGTGTGGGGCAAGGAATATATGGGGGATCCAAAAATCGTGGATGTGAACATCCGGCGGTTGCGTCAAAAAATTGAAAACAATCCTTCTGAGCCCGCCTTTTTGCAAACGGTTTGGGGACATGGATATAAATGGAAAGGTCAGGCTCAATGATTAAAAAAGGAATTCGCAGACAGATTGTGCTTCACTATTTTTTTGTGGTGTTCTTGGCGCTTCTGTTGGTAGAAACCATTTTCATGTTTGCAATCCGGGGGTACTACTACGACACGATTTATAAACACATCGAAAGCCGTATTGAATCAGTAGGTGAGTTTGCACCTAAATTCAAAGACCCAGAACAGTCTTTGCAATCTTATTTGTTGAATACATTTTCTTTGCCCAACACGGAATTTCAATTACTTGATGAACAGGGAAATGTAATTGATAACTCGACGAACTTCGCGGCAGATATAAGTGTGCAAACGAGCGATGTGCCACAAGCGTTAGCAGGGGATACGGGTAGCTGGATCGGGAAGCAACCGGGTACGGGACAACAGGTAATGGCGGTATCCAAAAAACTGGACAATATTGTCGGAGATCAGGTCTACATTGTACGGTTTACCACCTCTCTGGAAAAGGTCAACGACAAGCTGTTTACGATTACGCTGTTTTCCCTTGGCATCATGGCAGCCGTACTAATTATTGTATTTGTGGTCAGTACAGGTCTCGCTAATTCCATCGTTAGGCCGATTAACAATATCCGCGATGTATCAGCTCAGATGGCGCAAGGACGATTTGATGCACGTATTAAAGGCGATTATCGTTATGAGTTGGGTGAGCTGGCTTCGACACTAAATTACATGGCGCAAGAAATTGTCAGAACGAATCAAATCAAAGATGATTTTATTTCATCCATATCTCATGAACTGCGCACGCCGTTGACTTCCATTAAAGGCTGGAGTGAAACGCTAGATTCCGGCGGCTTTGACCCAGAGGAGACGAAGATTGGGATGCGAATTATTTCCAAAGAAACTGACAGGTTAATCGGTCTGGTGGAGGAAATTCTCGATTTTTCCAAGCTGGAGCAAAACGCAATGAAGCTTGTCATGGGAACAGTGGATCTACGGGAGCTTTTACAGGAAGTTATGCTGAACGTATGGGCCAAGGCGGAAATGAAGCAAATTAAACTCCAACTGGACTCGGAGAAAACAGCATATCTGGTTCATGGCGACGGCAACCGTCTGAAACAGGTGTTTTTAAACATTGTGGACAATGCCATCAAGTTTTCGCATGAAAGCTCTATTATTTTTCTGTCTCTGCAACGGATCGCAGACAACATCGAGGTATCTGTGCAAGACACAGGAATCGGGATTAGCGCGGAGAATCTTGCCAGAGTAAGAGACCGCTTTTTCCAGGTAGACCATCAGAATGGTGGTACGGGATTGGGATTGGCAATCTCACAGCAGTTTGTGGAGCGCCATCAAGGGCAAATGCTCATCAAGAGTGAATTGGGAGCAGGCACCACCATTACAGTTTCATTGCCTGCATTGCAAGCCGAGCAACTCGTAGAGCCACCGCAACTCACTCAAGGCTAGTTATGTAACCTAAAAGTTAGTTAAACAGATTTAAATTAGAAAAACAGCCAGCACCTTACTATAGCAGGGTGCTGGCTGTTTGACGTTTTTCGTTCCATTATGAAGTAAAACCTTCAGCGCGCAAGCGTGTGTTGCGCTCATAAGCTTCTTTCAGCATGCGGGCCGTTTGTGGGCGTACCGCCATTTTGCCGAACACTGTTTCATTCGGTCCGATAACCATAATTTCACTCGGGTTACCCTTGATGACTGCACCGTCACGAATTACAGCACCTTCCCCGATAATCGCGTGCTCAATATGCACATTACGTCCGATACGGGTATCAGGCATAACGATACTTTCCTTAATAGCTGATCCTTTACCTACCTCGACGCCGCTAAATACGACGGAACGTTCGATCTGACCTTCTACTTGGCAAGAATCATGCAGGAGGCTATCCAGTGAATCCGTTTTGCGGTTAGATAGCTTGTGTGCGCTCAACCTTGTACGGCGTTCACGCGTATACATAGGCCAGTCCTTCCGTTGAAGGTCAATGGCGCAATCCTCTTGCAACAGATCCATATGGGAATCCCACAGGCTTTTAACAGTACCTACGTCCTTCCAGTAGCCTTGGAATTCATAAACGAATAGGGATTCTTGATCGGCCAGCATTTTTGGAATGATGTCTTTACCAAAATCATGGCTGGATTGGGCATCCTCTGCGTCCTCAAGTAGATATTTTCTCAGATAATCCCACTTAAACAGGTAAATACCCATGGAGGCCAGGTTACTTTCCGGTTTTTCTGGCTTCTCGGCAAATTCTGTGACACGCAAATGCTCATCGGCGCTCATGACTCCGAATCGGTGCGCCTCATCCCAAGGCACTTCCATAACGGAAATCGTAGCCACTGCACCTTTTTCTTTATGGTAGTTCAGCATTTCACGATAATTCATATAGTAAATATGATCACCGGATAAAATAAGCACATGCTCCGGGTTTTGGCTGTCAATATATTCGATATTTTTATGAATGGCGTCTGCCGTTCCTAAATATTCAGCGTTATCTGTATTATAAGATGGAAGTAAGGTAACTCCCTTGTCGTTCGTTTTGGTAAGACCCCAAGGAGTTCCATCCCCAATATGCTCGTGCAAGGATTCCGCCTCATATTGCGTCAGCACACCTACAGTATCGATGTCTGAATTAACACAGTTGCTGAGAGGAAAATCGATAATTCGGTAATGACCGCCAAAGGGTACGGCGGGTTTTGCAATCGTTGAAGTAAGGGGAGCAAGACGGCGTCCCTCTCCGCCTGCCAGCAGCATGGCAATGCATTCTTTATTAAACATTTCGTTTCCCTCCCGGTTTAGTTGTCTGTTGTAGTACATACATAAACGGTATGGGGTGCTCTTGAAACCATCAGGTGTGTAAGATCCCCCAAAATTTAAGGTTTATTTTTTTCATAGTCATTTTTCTGTTCATTGTGGCTAGAATGGGGTAATAACTCAAGTCAGCTTTGACCGGAAAGTAAATGCATTTCCGAATCATACATTTTGTACGAAACAAACATATAGAGGTGGTGACGTGATGACAGACCAAACTCTCCCGCAACAGGCTGTATCGCCGGAAGATATTTATTTGTTTCACGAAGGAACGCTTTATCACAGCTACCGATCTTTGGGTTCCCGCCTTACTGTGGAGAACGGAGAACAGGGCGTCCGTTTTACGGTCTGGGCTCCTCATGCTCTCCATGTCGGGCTTGCTACAGATCGTAACAACTGGAATGGGGAACAGGATTCCTTATATAGAGTTCCCGAATCCGGCTTTTGGAGTCGTTTTTTTCCGGGTATATCCCAAGGAACTTTTTACAAATATCATATAACGGGTGCAAATGGTGAATGTTTTCTAAAAGCAGACCCTTACGCGGTACGCGCAGAATTAAGGCCGGCAACGGCTTCCGTGGTCGCTTCACTGGAGGGCTATGTTTGGAACGACGCGGCTTGGCGGCGTAAACGGAGAGAGCCTTATGGAAAACCCCTTCATATATACGAGCTGCATTTGGGCACCTGGAGACAAAAAGAAGACGGTACGTTTTATACATACAGGGAAATGGCTGAGCTTCTTGTGCCCTATGTAACGGAAATGGGTTATACACATATCGAGCTTATGCCGCTCAGTGAGCATCCGTATGATCTTTCCTGGGGATACCAGCTTACCGGATATTTTGCGCTGACAAGCCGTTATGGGGAACCGCATGATTTTATGTACTTGGTGGATTGTTGTCATCAGGCGGGCATTGGGGTGCTTATGGATTGGGTTCCGGCTCATTTCGCCAAGGATGCTCATGGTTTGAGACTGTTTGATGGATCGCCGCTGTTCGAATACGCGGACCCGCTGATTGCGGAAAAGCCCGGCTGGGGAACGCTGACGTTCGATTACAGCAAGCCGGAGGTGCGTTCTTTCCTGATATCCAATGCGTTGTTCTGGATGGACGTGTACCACATTGACGGCCTGCGCGTAGATGCTGTGACGAGTATGCTGCGGCTGGATTTTGAAAAGCCGGAGGGTCAATATCGTTTTAACTCCAAGGGAGGTATTGAAAATGAGGAGGCTATTGCCTTCCTTCAACAACTGAATGAAACAGTCTTCCGCTATTATCCGTATGCGTTGATGATGGCAGAGGAGTCCAGTGCATGGCCGATGGTGACTTCCCCGGTAAGTGATGGAGGACTCGGCTTCAATTACAAATGGAATATGGGCTGGATGAACGATACGCTTGATTATATCGAAACGGATTTCGATCAGAGACCCGAGCGCCACAACTTACTGACGTTCCCCATAGCCTATGCATACAGCGAGAATTTTACACTGCCGTTGTCGCACGATGAGGTCGTTCATGGTAAAAAGTCGCTGCTTGATAAAATGCCGGGTAGCTATGAACAAAAATTTGCCGGGCTTCGAGCGCTTCTCGGTTACCAAATCACCTCACCGGGTAAAAAGCTGTTATTTATGGGAGGGGAATTCGGCCAATTCATCGAATGGAAAGATGAGGAGCAGCTTGACTGGTTTCTGCTGGATTATGACAGCCACCGTGCGCTGCACGCTTTTACGAAAGCGCTGAACCATTTGTATATCCAGGAAAAAGCATTATGGGAGCTGGATCATTCGTGGGATGGCTATCAGTGGATTGAGGCAGAGGACTGTGGGCAGAGCGTAATTACGTATCTACGTAAAGGTAAAAAACCGGGAGATACACTGGTCGTTCTCATCAATTTTCAGCCTGTGGCAAGAGAGCACTACCGAATTGGTCTGGAAAAATCAGGCAGATATATCGAGTTGCTGAATAGTGATCACTCGGACTTCGGTGGTAGTGGCCAGTTGAACACCGAAGTGCTGCGCACGACCAAGATCCCTTGCCATGGACAACTGCACAGCCTGGAGGTGACCATTCCGCCGCTGAGCGTCGTTATATTGAAGAAAGCATCCCGGAGAGCTAAAAAGCCGGATTAATCCATGTTACAACTGGTTTAAAATAGGGTTGAGGTCATTAAGGAGGAAGCATATATGAAGATTCTATTTGCAGCAGCAGAAGCACATCCATTTATTAAAACAGGCGGGTTGGCTGATGTCATTGGTGCACTGCCGAAGGCCCTTCTTCAGGCAGGGTGCGATGTCCGAATCATTTTGCCTAAATATGCGGGGATTCCCGATACTTATAAGAAGTCACTGCGTCCGGTAACGGTCAAGCATGTCGCTGTAGGTTGGCGTGATCAGTATTGTGGAGTAGAGGAACTGACGTTGGACGGAATTAAGGTTTATTTTATAGATAATGAATATTACTTCGGTCGTGAAGGGATTTACGGTTATATGGATGATGGCGAACGCTTCTCCTTTTTCAACCGGGCGATTTTGGAAGTATTGCCTGATTTGAATTTCCAGCCGGATATTTTGCATTGTCATGATTGGCATACCGCGATGGTACCGTTGCTATTGAACGCCAATTACCGTCATTTGCCCTTTTACAGTGATATTCGCACCGTGTTTACGATACATAACCTGCTGTATCAGGGGGATTTTCCGTATGAGGTTTTAACGGAACTGCTGAATCTCGACAGTAGCTATTTTACCCCTGAGGGTGTGGAGTATCATGGCAGACTGAATTTTATGAAGGGCGGACTGACCTACTCGGATCATGTCACCACAGTAAGTCCTACCTATGCAGAGGAGATTCAGACAGAATTTTACGGCTACGGGCTGGAAGGGCTGCTGCGTAAGCTGGGAGAGCAGGGGCGTTTATCGGGTATAGTGAACGGAATTGATACCAAAAGCTACAATCCTGCTACGGACAATCGTATTTATACGAAGTACCGCACCAGTCTGGTCAAGAAAAAGGAAAACAAGATCGGTCTGCAAAAGGAACTGGGTTTGCCGGTACGACCGGATGTGCCTTTAATTGCGATGGTAACCCGACTTGTGGATATGAAGGGACTGGATCTGGTAACAAGGATACTTGATGAGATCATGTACTATGATGATATTCAGTTTGTCGTGCTAGGCACGGGAGATCCGGCCTTTGAGCACTGGTTCCGGGAAGCGGCCGGACGTTATCCCTTGAAAATGTCGGCACAGCTGGCATTCAGTGAACCGTTGTCCCGTAAAATTTATGCTGCAAGCGATATGTACCTTATGCCGTCGAGGTTTGAGCCTTGCGGGATCAGCCAGTTGCTGGCGCTTCGCTATGGTAGCATTCCCATTGTACGGGAAACGGGCGGTCTGAACGATACCGTACATGCTTACAATGAGTCTACAGGCGAAGGGAACGGTTTTAGCTTTAAAAACTACAATGCACATGATATGCTGCATACGATTCGTCGTGCGGTTGATTTTTATCGCCAGCCTGAGCATTGGTCCAAGCTTACACACACTGCTTTTGCAGGAGAGTACAGCTGGGATGTGTCGGCGGGAGCGTATCTGGATATTTATCGTTCACTAATTGGAAACGAATGAACTGAGTGTACTGGGTAAAAGTGTTCAAATGATGCAGAATGTACAATGGAAAAAGGGCATTCCTCAAAAAGCCAATAGTGGCTGGGGAATGCCCTTTTTTTGATGTGATCAGTCGCCTCCGCCTCCACCACAGCTGCTTCCGCATGAGGAGCTACTGCTGCACGAGGAATGGCTGCCGCCGGAATCACCTGAATCGTGGTGAGATGAGCCTCCATCATGGGAGCTACCGTGGGAAGAGTGATGGTGCGAGTGGTGCGTATCCCAGTTCGAGCAGCCACTTGCTGAACTACAGCCTGATGAGCTTGCTAATGCGGCACTTCCTGTAGCATCCGGATGCATGTGCAAGGCAAACTGTTTGGGTTGATACCAGGAATACCATACAACGGCCAGCAGTAGATAATCACTTTGCAAATAGTTGACCTTCGGCAGTCGCTTGCCATCTGGATCATCTACAGCTTCATTTACCCGGATACGTAGATGGTCCAAGATCCTCTGAACCGCTTGCTGTGCCTGCTGAGAGATGCCCATACCCTCTTGCGTATTCCAACGGTCGCCTGCTGGCTGCCCGGAAGCTGCCAGCTTGTAATAGTGTGCAAGCTCGTTATTCGGTAATGGATGATTAAAAAAAGCCCCCCATAAGCTCGCGCTATAGCGGTTCCAGCCAAAGCATTCCACATACAGCCAGTCAAACCATGCCCTTTCATCCGGCATCGGCTGTGAGCCGGAATGAGGGGCGTGGTGCAGCATGCGACCAAAGAAGGCTTCCGAGAATTGCTGGTACTCCCGTGTAAACATCAGCATTTCGTGCCACAATTCATCTACATCCGGACTAAACATCGGCACCCGATTCATAATGGCGCATAGCATAAAATATCGTTTTAGCTCATTCCAGCGCCAATCGTATTCCTTCTCCGTCAGGTGAGGATGGGCTTTTATTACACGCTGCCTGACGCTATGAGCGTAGGAGGCTGGAATAGATCGTTCCAAAAGCTGCATCAGTTCTACAATTTCTTTATGGCGCCCCTGTTCAAGGGAAGAGGGGGACGGGGAGCTAAGAAAAAATGCATTACGTCGACGTGTCTTTCGGTTTCCACGGTTCCTTCGGTATAATGCTCGGAAAAAAAACCACAAAATAATGATGTCGACCACAATAAACAACGCCCAAAAGCTGCTCATATTATTCATTTTGAATGCTCCTTTCTGGAAAGAAGGCGTAATTAAAAAAAATTAACGTTCGCTTTTCAGCAGAGCGAATTCTTCCTTGATTTGAGCCAGCAATTCAGGTTTCGTAATTACATCACAGGCGGTCCATGCCAGGGTTCTGGCGGCTAACAACATTCCTTCCAGCGCCCGATCCTGCATCGCTAAATCGCGGAATTCAGGTGTATGCAAGGCGTGCTTCTCGTCCATAACTTGAATGTAAGGATGAATGGCAGGACAGTGCAGCGACACATTTCCAATATCCATAGAGCCGTGATCTTCACCCTCTGTTATATTCTCCTGCGCAATGCCCGCCAGCACCAGGTTAGCGGTAAAGGCATCGGAAAGCGCGCGGTTGGTCACCATTTCATCATAAGATGTTTCATAATTCGAGGTTTCCAGACGGCACCCAGCTTGTAAGGCAGCACCTTCAGCAATTTGAACGACACGGCGAGTCAATGAATTCAGTTCATGACGTGTAGCAGCCCGTACATAAAATTGAGCAGAAGCATAATCAGGAATAATGTTCGCTGCCTGGCCTCCTTGATTAATAATGCCGTGAATACGTACCGTACTCTTCACCTGCTGGCGGAACGCATTGATGCCGTTGAACGTTTGAATCACTGCATCCAGCGCGTTAATACCTTCGTGGGGACTGGCAGCGGCGTGAGCGGATTTCCCAAAGAATTCGAACTGTACAGCATCAATTGCCAACGATTTGCCGGATTTTTCATAGCGGTCATAAGGATGTGTCATGAGCGCTATATCGCAATCATCAAACAAACCGGCAGCCGCCATGGGAATCTTGGCACCGCGCGTTTCCTCGGCAGGTGTGCCGTATACTCGTATTTCTCCGCCGATCTCGTCAATGACTGATTTGAGGCCGACAGCAGCTCCTGTACTCATCATACAGATCAAGTGATGTCCACATGCGTGTCCCAAGCCTTTCAGAGCGTCATATTCCGCCAGAAAAGCGATGACCGGCCCGGGTTTGGCTGCTTTAAAAGTCGCAATAAAAGCCGTTTCTATATCCACAACAGGGGACTGAACTTCAAATCCGTGAAAAGCCAATTCCTCTTTCAGACGGGCAGAGGCCAAAAATTCCTCATTTCCCAGTTCAGGGTTGGCGCCAATATATAAAGAAATGTCCTTAAAACGTTGGGCATGCTGCTCAATGGTACGTTGGATCGTATTTTTGTAATTCATGGAAAAACTCCTTTGTAAAAGCTGTAATGTAGGTATTACGTTAGGTATGCTGAAATAGTACTATAACATTCATTGCATATTCATGCATATTCATTTATAATGACACAATCTTATTTATTATAAAGAATTTAAGGAGAGAAAAAAAGATTGAAAAAGGCATATCGTTTTACCGCCCTGATTTTGACGGCGGTTATCTTGCTGCTGGCTGGTCTTCCTATGCTCACTGCATACGGAACGGAAGCGAAGACACAGCAAAAACTTGTACTCGGCATGAGTGCCGATTTTCCGCCGTATGAGTTTCATAAAGTAATTAACGGTAAGGATACCATTGTTGGCTTTGATGTTGATATCGCCAATGAAATTGCCAAGGATCTGGGTGCAGAGCTGGTCATTGAGGACATGAGCTTTGACTCGTTGCTGCCTGCTCTGCAAAGTGGCCGCGTAGACTTGGTTCTGTCAGGTATGACACCGACGGATGAACGCAAAAAGAGTATTGATTTTTCGGATGTGTACTACCACTCCAAGCAAGTGATTATGGTACGCCCGGAGGATAAGGACAAATATTCGACGATGGCTGCTTTGAAAGGCGAGAAGATCGGAGCACAAAAGGGGAGTATCCAAGAGGAAATTGCTCAGAAAGTGCCCAATGCCTCAGTAACTTCACTGGACAAAATATCCGATCTGGTGCTCCAGCTTCGGACCCAACGTGTGAATGCTGTAGTGATTGAAGACACTGTCGCTAAAGGATACACATTGGATGGCACTGTAACACTTGCCAAGGCGGTGCCTGAGGAAGCAGGAGCAGAAACGGCTGTAGGTATTCGTAAAGGAAATACTGAACTGCTGGCATCTGTAAATAAAACGCTGGCTCGTCTGAAAGCAGACGGGTCTATTGAAAAGTTTTCCACGGAAGCGAGTGCGCTCTCTGCGGATCGACAGGCTTCTTCCCATAACATTGTGGATATATTTTGGAAATATCGCAGTTTTTACGTTACGGGTATCGGCTACACATTGTTGCTGTCCGCCCTCGGGGTACTGTTCGGATTTATCATTGGTCTGATCATTTCTCTGTTGCGGATGAGCGGTGTACGTATCATTGAGTGGTTGGGTACAGCGTACGTGGAGGTGCTGCGTGGCACACCTATGCTGGTACAGCTTATGATCATCCATTACGGGGTTGCATTGACGCTGGGCGTCAATTTTACGCCACTTCAGTCCGGTATTATTACGTTATCTCTAAATAGCTCGGCATATCTGGCAGAAATTTTCCGTGCAGGTATTCAGGGAGTAGACCGTGGTCAGATGGAAGCAGCCCGTTCACTCGGTATGGGACGAGGCAAAGCTATGCGTCACGTCATTTTACCGCAAGCGTTCAAGTCCGTACTGCCTGCCATCGGTAATGAATTTATTACGATTATTAAAGAATCATCCATCATTTCTACCATCGGTATGGTGGATATTATGTATCAGGCCCAAGTCATTAAGAACATTACCTACGAAGGATTAAGTCCGTTCGTAATCGCGGCAGCTATTTATTTTGTAATGACATTCAGCTTGTCGAAGCTGTTGGGTTTATGGGAAAGGAAGTTGAGAGCCAGTGATCACCGTTAAACAACTGCGTAAATCGTTCGGCAGAAATGAAATTTTAAAAGGCATTAATGTAGATATTGCCAAAGGCGAGGTTGTTGTCGTCATTGGACCGAGTGGCTCGGGAAAAAGTACATTTTTGCGTTGTATGAATCTGCTGGAGCAGCCGACTGACGGGGAGATTCTGTTTGAGGGTGAGCCGATTACGGCACGCGGTCACAACATTAATGCAACTCGTGAGAAAATGGGCATGGTGTTCCAGCACTTCAATCTGTTCCCACACAAAACAGTACTGCAAAATCTGACACTTGCGCCGACCCAGGTTAGAGGCCAGTCAGCAAAGGAAGCAGAGAAAATTGCGTTGGAGCTGCTGCGTACCGTTGGACTTGAAGACAAAAAAGACACCTATCCAAACCAGTTGTCCGGTGGACAGAAACAGCGGATTGCAATTGCACGCGCCTTGGCGATGCAGCCGCATGTGATGCTCTTCGATGAGCCGACCTCCGCCTTGGACCCTGAAATGGTCGGAGAGGTGCTGGACGTGATGAAGAAGCTGGCTGAGGGTGGCATGACGATGGTCATCGTAACGCATGAGATGGGCTTTGCCCGCGAGGTAGGAGACCGCATTATTTTTATGGATAATGGTCAAATTGTGGAGCAAGGTACACCGGAGCAGGTTTTTGGTACACCAAGCCATGACCGTACCCGGGATTTTCTTGCCAAGGTTTTATAAGAAATGAGCTTTTAAAGGCTATGAAGCAAGCCCTCCACGGCAGAAGTTTGACGGGAGGGCTTTTTCTTTTTTTTGTCATCCTCGTTCAGACTTTTGTAACTCTTTTCGATTTCTTGATGACAAAATTGTAACGGATATAGTATGATGTTCGAGGTTCCCAACATTTTCATGCAGATAAGGTTACAAAATTGTGATATTATGCAGTGAGCCAAAACTTACCTGGGCAGCAGACAGCAACGAGAGGCGCTGAATGCGGGACCCAAAATCATGGGAAGTGCGGGGGACGTAACAACGGCAGTCACTTCTGATCCGTCTTCATACGAATGGATGGAAGGTGCCTAGGGGTGAATTGCATTAAGCATAGGGCTTCTCCTGAGTCCGAATCCGACAGCTAACTTCGCAGGCATATTAGAGGAGGTACATATCTTTTGAAACATCTGAAACGTATTGGAAAAACAATGAAATTTGCAGTGCTGGCCACAGCTATAGCAGGATTGGCACAGACAGCAGGGGTAGCCGACGCCGCTTCGCTTCATACCGCCAAGGAAGGTGATACCTTCTTTTTGCTTGCTCAGCGTTACGGGGTATCCGTAGAGGATCTGCAAAAGGAGAACCCGGATGTTGCTGCCAGCAATATATATGCAGGAGTACAAATTAAGGTTCCGGACGAGAACAAGGTAAATGTTGCTTCAGATTCGAAGCCTCAGCTTTTGTCCGAGAAAGAGCCGGCCGGTGACGGTCAACAGGTTGAAGCATGGGGCAAAACATTTAACTACAGCAAAGTAGTTGATGTGAAGGCCACAGCGTATTCCGCAGCAGCCAGTGAAAATGGAAAATGGGGAGCGGTAGACTATTTCGGAAATCCGCTTAAGCTCGGTACGATTGCCGTAGACCCAAGCGTAATTCCGTTGGGTACGAAAGTGTTGGTTACAGGCTATTCCCATCCAGGGCTGCCGGATCAATCTTTTGTAGCGGTAGCCCGCGATAAGGGCAGCGCCATTACGGGGAAACGGATTGATATTTTCATTCCGGGAAGTCCATCTTTTGTGAATGACTTTGGTTTCCAAAATGTGAAGCTGTACGTCATTGATAAATAGACTGTATAAGCCATGAATTTTGTTTACATAATATATATTATGTAAACAAATATCAAATAACTTAATCGCCGGTCCTGATTCATATGGGCTTTGTCGATTAAAAAAGGGCTGTCTTGACGAGCAGAATGCATCTGCTCGTAAGACAGCCCTTTACTGTTATTTCCGCTCCGAGGTGTGAAGTAGCCGTGGAACCGTGACAAATTTGTACCCCTTGGCTTTCAGCGCTTGAATAAGACCCGGCAGGGATTGAACAGTGCCTTTCAGGTTGGAGCTTTGACCACCGCCTGCGTGCATTAAAATGATGGAGCCTGGTCCGGTAGCCGGGATCACATTACGATGAATTTGTGTTTTACTCAGTCCCTTCCAATCGAGGGAGTCTACGTTCCAATTTACAATCATGTAGCCGTGACGACGCGCCCACTGGATCTGAGGCTCCGTTATTTCACCATAGGGCGGGCGAATCAGCTTGGGTCGAAAGCCCACGGTGGCCTCCAAAATATGTTCTGTTTTCTTAATCTGGTTGCGAAAGCGTTCCGGTGAAGCCTTCCTAAAATCCGGGTGGGTATAGGAATGGTTGCCTATGGCATGGCCTTCACGTATGATACGGCGAATCATGCCCGGGTGTTTTTCCGCACGGTGACCGACGATAAAGAAGGTGGCTTTGATACCATTCGCGTGCAAAATGTCCAGAACCTGCGGCGTATACCGGGAATCAGGCACGTCATCAAAAGTCAGGGCAATTTGCTGAGTATGTGGGCCGCACATTTTAAAAATATCCGCATGTTTTTTTCGAAGCATGGCTAATGTGGGAGTGGCTCGTTGTCTGCTCTTTTGTGCTGAAGAAACAACAACCGCTTCCTTGGGATGAGTCGTTCCGGTATCGGGAGGCGCATCCGCGTGAACGGGAAAACTCGAAAATGCTAGTAACAGTGCCATGATTGGCAATATTCCCCTGTACGGCATATGTATCCCCCTTTCCGTGCAGTGGTACCTTCTGTTGCTTTCATTTATTATGTACCTGACATGTTGAAATTATGCTGTTAAACAGGTTAGACTATTGAATGGTTGAGTGGAAATGCAGCACAATACGGATGTAAGTGCAGATCTCGAAGCTAAACGCACATATTCTATTAAACCTGACCGAAAACAACAGCATTTTCGCAAGTTTTAGCCTTTTAATGGATTCGGTATCCAGTGATAGCTGGTGTATAATGAGGTTGCAATTCATATTGTACAGAATTGGAATTAAAGGAAGGATGGATAAAAGTGACCGACTTGTTTACTCCTTATCAATTAAAGGGACTTTCTTTAAAAAACCGGATTGTAATGCCCCCCATGTGCCAATATAGTGTGGAGGCCAAAGATGGAAAGCCAAATGATTGGCATCATGTCCATTATGTTAGCCGGGCAGTAGGTGGTACCGGGCTGATTATTGTGGAAATGACGGCGGTCCACCCAGATGGACGTATTACTGATCATGATCTGGGCATTTGGAGTGACGAGCATATTCCTGCATACCGTAAAATAGTGGAGGAAGTCCACAAGTACGGTGCCAAAATCGGAATTCAATTAGGTCATGCCGGACGAAAGGCTGAAGATGCCGACTTGCCTGTTGCACCGTCCTCGATTGCTTTTAGCGAACGTTTCAAGGAGCCGCATGCTTTGACGACAGTCGAAGCCAGGGAGCTGGTTCAGGCTTATAAGGAAGGCGCGCGCCGCGCGGTGGAAGCCGGGTTTGATACGGTAGAAATTCATGGCGCTCACGGTTATCTGATCCATCAATTTCATTCACCTTTAACGAACACCAGAGAAGATGAGTATGGACAGGATCTATCGCTGTTCGGTGTTGAAGTGATTCAGGCTGTTAAAGAGGTACTTCCGTCTGATATGCCTGTGTTGATGCGGATATCCGCCAAAGAGTATGTCGAAAACGGATATAATGTGGAATACATAGCGGGCATAGGGGAACGATATCGTGATGCAGGTGTGGATATTTTTCACATCTCCTCTGGTGGCGAGGGGCCGATTGGTTCTAACGGCGGTCCATCTGCGCGAGCGGGATATCAGGTGGATTTGGCACATAAAATACGTGAAAAGCTGAATGTACCTGTAATCGCTGTCGGTCTGCTGGACGATTATGAGGATGCCCGGCGGGTGATTCAGCAAAAAGAAGCTGATCTGGTAGCGATAGGACGCGCCATGCTGCGCGATCCGTATTGGGCGTTGCATGCATCGCGGGATCTAAAAGTACAGGCGGATATCCCGGAGCCATACTTGCGTGGTTTTTAGAATGTACTTTAAATGTACTTTATCGGATAATATTTTTGAAACTCTATTTGCAAAGCTTGCGTAAACATGTGTACAGAGCTTAAAATTTAAGCATTCAACTCTAGGAGGAACTTCACATGTCTATTTTCAAACGTTTAAGAGATCTTACGATGTCCAATATCAACTCCATTATTGACAAGGCCGAAGATCCAATTAAAATGACGGATCAATACATTCGTGATATGCAAGAGGACTTGGAAGATGCAGAGAAAGCGGTAGCCGCTCAGATTGCCATTGAGAAGAGATTCAAACAGCAATATGAAGAGCAGGCCGCTTTGGTGAAAAAACGTGAAGAACAGGCTCATACGGCAGCAAAAGCGCAAAATGTGGATCTGGCTCGCCGCGCGTTGGAAGAAAAGAAATCTGCTGAGCAAAAAATGACCGAGTTCAAGACGGGCTACGAGCAGAATAAAGCGGCAGCCGATAACCTGCGTGGTAAGTTGGATGAAATGCGCAGACAACTGACGGAAATGAAGAACAAGCGTGAAACGCTGGTTGCCCGTTATAATGCAGCCAAAGCGCAAACAGAAATTAACAAAGCGATGAACGGTTTTAGCTCCGATACGGCAACTGCCGGACTGAAGCGTATGGAAGAAAAAATGCTGCAAGCAGAAGCGCGTGCAGAAGCAAGCAACGAAATGTCCTCTAAGGAAAAATCGCTGGATGAGGAATTTAAGGAGCTTGATAAGAAAAGCGCCGTGGACGATGAGCTTGCCGCTTTGTTGAAGCAATACGACAATAAATAAGGTTATAAGCATGGCCGCCTGCGTGGCTGCTAAGGAAGCGAAGGGGAACCGTTTTCTCCTTCGCTTTTCCCTGCCCGGAGGCGTAAATCAACATATATGAAGGTCAAGAAGATGTGGAGGATGGTATGAAATGCATTTTTTAGAAACGATGAAAGCGATGCTTGTATGGACTGGCGCGGGTGCCGTTTTGTTGTTCGTATTGATGTACATTGATTCTTTATTTACGAAGTATAAGGATTTTGCAGAAGTGAAAGCCGGTAATATGGCCGTAACGGTCCGGTTAATTATGAAGCTGTTTGCACAAGGGTATATTTTGTCAAGCTCGATTGCTACAGCTAACAATTTGCTGGAGGCGCTTGTGTATTCTGTGATCGCCTTTGTCATTCTGTTTGTTTTGGAAGTTATCGTTCGTCTGTTGCTTCGGTACTGGGCACAGCTTGATCTGGATAAAGGGACGCAGGAAGGCAAAATTGGCTTTGGTCTGTTTTCAGGTACGCTGCATCTGGTCGGCGCTTTGATCATTGCAGCATGTTTCTAGGCTAAAGAAAAGCAGGGGGAATCATCATGGGTGTATGGAAACGTATTTCAAATCTGTTTGCCAAGCCGGAGCCACCAAAAGCGGAAAAAAGCATGCTTCATTTAAATCCGGGCGATATCTGTGAAGTGTCTCTTGTCACATATGAAGTGGTAGGCCGAGTACACAACCGCGCTCGGAATGCCGTTGTTTTGACGCTCCAGGATGGTAATCAAGTCAGCTACCTTCACATTGAGGAACGGGAAACGCTGCAATTTGGACTGTACCAGGCTATCGACGGCAGACTGGACAACCCGGAGGAAGTGCCAACGATTCTGGAGCTGGATGATACAACATATTATTTGGAAGAGCAGTATTTTGGGCATGTTACGGTTATGGGCCGTGCTCCTTTTCAACAGGGTGGAGAACAGCACGTTTGGCAGTATCAGTCAGATGATTACCATTTGCTGCGTGTAGAGTGGCAGGATGGTCGCTTTATGCTATATGAAGGAGAAGAAGTAATTACCGGAGACGTCAAGGTTATTCGGGCAAGCTAGGAGAGGGTGACACATGGGCAAACGCACCTGGCAGTATGCATTAAAGGTCATTGTGGCGCTGAGCTTGTTCGTATCCGTGTTAAGCGGCTGCGGTGCGCCAAATGTGAAAGATACGTACCCACTGGAATCGGTCAGCGGCAGCGGCAACTCGACCTCGTACGTGTATCGCGCCGCAGGCAAAACGGTTCCGGAAGTGGCGGAGGAACTGAAAGAACAGCGTGAACCGGAACAAATGTCACCGCAGAGCAATGAGCGGATGTTTCTGGTGTACAGCGATGAATGGTACCATTTACAGCAAGATCCAGCCAAGAAGGAAGACACATTAATTGAAATTGACAGCAAGAAGTATGTCGAGCAAAATTACAGTTCCAGCTTTCTAAAAGGATACTTAACGGCAACCGTACTGGATGCTCTGTTTGATTCGTTACGCGGTTCCGGCTCTTACCGGGGGTATTCAAGCAGAGATGTATACCGACCTTCTCAGGGCCAGTATCGTGCACCTACGGTGCAGGAGAAGAAAGCGATCCCGCCGATTACGGTGGAGCGGAAGGGTTCCGTTACCCGCAGGGGTAAGGGGTCTGATTCCAGTGTCGGTTCCAGCGGAAGTCTGTTCGACAGAGGCTCCAGCAGCAGTTCACCGAGCAGGGGCTCGATTTCACGTGACCGGGGCAGCAGCGGCGGTTCCAGCATTTTTGATTCGCCGCGGAAATCTTACAACAAGCCTAAAACACGCAGCGGTTCAGGTAAAATCAGCCGACGAAGCCGACGATGATGGGGTCAAGAAGTGTAATGATGATTAAAATTCTAAAATAGTACCTGCCAAAACAGCCTGGGTATGAGATTCCGGGCTGTTTTTTTGCGCAAAGAGACTGACCACGACCCAATAAATACTGTCCGGATTTGCCAGATAACGGTTTTAGCGTTATAACAGAAAGAGAGCATTTTCAGAAGAACGGAGTGAAGATATGAATCAGGTACAATTAAATTCGGACAAATTTCAGCGCAAAGCGGTTCAAGTGGAAGAAGCGCAAAGCAGAATAGCTGCTCATGTCAAACGGGGAGAGCGGGAGGATGTAGGACTCGAGCAGGCCCATGGACGTTATTTGGCGATGGATTTGACCGCACCACACCCATATCCCAGCTTCCGTCGTTCAGGCATGGATGGATACGCCATCCTTGGTTCGGACACTGAAGTCTGTTCGTCCGGTCAGGAAATCTGGCTACGTGTGATTGATGAAATTCCATGCGGCACCGTATCGGACAAGCGGGTGGAGACGGGATTGGCGGCGCGCATCATGACAGGAGCACAATTGCCTGAAGGGGCAGACACGGTTGTTATGCTGGAAGCGACACAGCTACGTGAGGAAGATGGACAGGTATATGTCGGCCTGAAGAAGCGCATGGAAATCGGCAAAAATGTGACACCAATCGGCCATGAGATTCAGGAAGATCAGCTTCTACTCAGCAAAGGAACCTGTCTGGGGGCAGGGCACATCTCGGTGCTGGCTACCTTTGGTGTACATCGGGTACCCGTCTACAGGAAGCCACGGGTGGCCGTTTTTTCCACAGGTTCGGAATTGCTTGCCGTGGATGAGCCGTTGCAGCCGGGGAAAATTCGGAACAGCAATACATATATGCTGGCTTCACAAATCAGGGAGGCAGGGGGGGAGCCGTTCATCTTGCAAGCCATTCATGATGATTTGGTTCTCGCCCGTGCTTCTGTACGTGAAGCGATAGCTGCCTACGATATCGTCGTCACGAGTGGCGGTGTATCGGTGGGGGATTTTGATATTATGGGCGATCTGGTACGACAGGAAGATGTGGATATGCTGTTTAACAAGGTCACCATGCGTCCAGGCAGTGTGACTACAGCCGCGGTCATTGACGGTAAGCTGTTATTTGCGCTTTCTGGCAATCCCGGTGCGTGCTTTGTAGGCTGTGAGTTGTTTGTGCGACCCACCATCCAAATGATGCTGTCTTCAGAGCAGCCGTATTTGCAAACCTGGACGGCACGGTTGGGAGCAGATTACACGAAGGTAAATAATTTTACCCGTTTTGTACGCAGCTCCCTGGAAATACGCAATGGACAAGTATACGCGATTCCTGCGCGAGTAGATGAATCCAGCGTCATGGTGACGATTAAGGACACCGACTGTCTGATCGTGATTCCTCCAACAACAGAAGGCTTGCGTGCAGGAGAAGAGGTACGTGTGCTGGTGCTTCTAGGCGGTCATGTGACGTGAATAGGATAAATCCGTATGTATGTCAGGTCGTCGGATTCAAAAATACGGGGAAAACGACCTTCCTCGGAGGGTTGATTCGTTATTTGCGGGAGTCCGGGCTACGCGTAGCTGTGATCAAGCATGATGGACATGAATTTGAGATGGATCATGAGGGAACAGATACGTACAAGCACCGACAAGCGGGAGCCGAAGGCGTAGCCATTGTTTCAGGTGAAAGAACAGCCATTTTAGAGGAGCATAGTCGGCCTGTCACCGAACTAATCCGGCATTTTCAGGCATACGACTGCGTGTTGCTGGAAGGTTTTAAACAAGAGCATTATCCAAAGCTGGTTATGGTGCGGAAACAATCGGATGCCCAGCTTACCACTGAGCTGACAAATGTACAGGGAGTAGCGGTTTGGGTAGATCATACGGGTTGGGCACAGAGCCACTTTTCAGATAAAACGATACAGATATTTCCCGCCGATGCCAACGGCCCGGCAGGCCGCTGGTTACTTGGACAGATTCAGAAGCAGAGAGAAGGAGTCCGGAATGAGTAGGGCTGAGACATCAATCGGCTGAGTCGGTTTGAGACTCCACCCGTCGTTCAATCGCTTGGGACATGGTCTTGTCGGTCAGATGGGCATAGACTTCCGTTGTTTCCGTGGAAGCATGACCGAGCTGTTCCTTCGTTTTGTAAATATCGTTTTGCAAATAGTAGTCGGTGGCAAAGGAATGACGGAGCTTGTGAACAGTCAGGTAAGGTTTGCCGAACCGTTTGGCGTACTTGATAATCATCGCCTGAATCGCTCTTTTTGTCATCCGTTTGCCTTCTGTACTGCCGTTGGGACGTGCGACAAAGAGCGCCTTTTCCTTTTTGGGTGCGCGATAACGGGTATGCCGCAGGGATAAATAGAGTGCCAGATCATCTTTGGACTGCTCGCGGAAATATACTGGCGTTTTAAAGGTTTCGTCGTTGTTGCCTTTACGATACACATATAGTAATTTATTGTTTACATCCAGATCGTCCATATTCAGATTGACGATTTCAGATACGCGCAGGCCCGAGTTTAGAATGAGACTGGCAATGCAGGCGTCCCGTTCCTTGTTCAGTTCATAGGAGTACAGTGCCTGCTTGTTATCGGCCAAATCCTGTCCATAGCCTTCATAAATATAGCCGATAAATTCAAGCAGCTCTTCCTCCTCCAGTATCTTTCCTTTGAGCTTGGCGGCCGTGTCCTTAGGTTTATGTATGCGCTTGATTTCGACCTTGGCCATAATGTTGCGTTTGAGCAAAGGATAAAAGTTTTCATCTTCAGCGATCTGGCTCAAATAATGAAAGAGGGAACGCAGGGACGATAGCTTACGTGAAATCGTAATACGGGAGTTGGAGCCTTCACGCTTAGTCGATAGGAACAAACGGTAGCCCGTAATACTATCCATATGGAGCGTCTCCAATTCTTCCAGCGTAACTTGGGCGTTCGTCTCTCCGGCAGACAAGCCTTCTGAGCGAAGCCATGTAAAAAAAGCTTCATAATCCCGTACATATTCCAGCAATGTGGAGGGGGACAGGTCGGGCAGCTTGTAATCCATAAATTGCTGCACGTACCATGGTAATCCCGGCATTTTTTCGTCCAGTTTGCGCCGGTCGATAATCTTTTGTATATTCATTGGGTTCCACCTCGTCCGGTCATAATATATGTATTTTAGCATATTTTGAACAGCATCGGATGGAAGGGAAGATGGAATGCAAATCAAAGTAAAGAACGAACTGATCCGTCAAGAGAGGTGAAAGTATGGGGTATGACATTCAGTCGGAATTGAAGCTGTCCATCAAAAGTGTTCCGGAGTCGCAGAGGGACGTTATTGTTCAGCTCATGCAATTTTATTTATATGATTTTACAGCCTATCTTCGAATTGATGTTACTGAAAACGGCACATTCCCGGCTTACCCGGACTTGTATCAATACTGGACAAGCGGTGAACAAAAGCTGCCTTTTCTGATCTGGAGGCAGGACGTTCCCGTAGGTTTTGCGCTGGTTGACCGAATGTCCAGTAATCGGGAGGCTGACTACTACATGGCTGAGTTTTTTGTGCTGCGTCCTTATCGGCATAATGGGGTCGGGACGTGGGCGGCTCATGAGCTATTTGGACGTTTTGCTGGGCGTTGGAAGGTGACGCAGATGAGCACGAACAGGCCAGCGCAGTCCTTTTGGCGTAAGGTGATTGGCAGTTATACGGGTGGGGAGTACAGGGAGCAGACTCATCCGGTACGAGGGAATATAAGTCAGTTTTTCAATACCTGAAAAATTCAAAATTGTAATTAGCAACGAAAAAGGGTCGGGGAGAGCATTCCTGTCGGCTCTTTTTTGCGTTGTCAATTTAAGTCTTCTATCTATCCATAGATCATTCCAATTAGAACTTGCATTGACACTATAAAAACACGGGTATACAGTTATTTGTACAATTCATATATATCTGATTGGAATTATCAACAATGTAACATCGGCCTCAAATATGCAATGCATTCATAAAATTACCCACGAGAACGGAGAGTGTTTTACAGGTGAAACGAACAAGTCGATATGCGAAAATGTTAGCTCTAACCCTGTCGCTGATGCTGGTATTATCGGCATGCTCAGGCAATGGAGGAGCCAATTCTACGAATACCGGGGCAAATGCAGCGGGAGGCGGGCAAGCCGCAGAAGGTGGGGACCTAACCTATGCGCTGGCGACATCGCCGGATTCACTGGACCCGCATAAGAGTGGATTGGCGGTAGCATCCCGGGTGTATCGTGGGATATTCGATAATTTGGTTGTAAAGCTGCCGGACAATACGATTAAACCTTGGCTGGCGACCGAATGGAGCGTTTCCGAGGATGGAAAAAGCTATACGTTCAAGCTGCGCAAGGACGTTAAGTTCCATGACGGAACTCCGTTTAATGCGGAAGCAGTCAAATTCAGCTATGACCGGATTATTGATCCGCAAGCTGTAGTTGGTAATGCTGCTAACTTGCTGGCCCCGTATGAATCCTCACAAGTGATAGACGAATACACGATTAAGCTGAATCTGAAACGACCATCGCAGGCATTTTTGAGCAATTTAAGTATTCCGGCAGTAGCAATTGTTTCTCCTGCAGGAGTCAAAAAATATGGAGATCAATTCGGCAAGCATCCGGTGGGCACAGGCCCGTTTAAGTTTGTAAAGTGGGACGAAAATGCAGAAATCAAAATCGAACGTAACCCGGATTACAAATGGGCGCCGGAAACTGTCGAGAACAAGGGAGCGCCGTATTTGGATAGCGTGACCTTTAAAATCGTGCCGGAGGAAGCGACACGGATCGGCAGTGTGCAGAGCGGGCAGGCATTGGCCGCAGAAACAGTTCCGCCGCAAAATATTTTAACACTGAAGAGTGACCCTAATTTTCAATTGCTGCAGGTCAATACCCTGGGTTTACCATACACGCTGTTCATTAACCAAAAGAAGGCACCGTGGAATGAATTGAAGGCCAGACAGGCGTTGCAATACGGTGTTGATGTGGGGACGATTGTCAAAACGCTTTACCTGGGTACCTATGAGCAGGCTTGGTCGCCACTCACTCCGGGTATTTTTGGATATGATAAATCATTGGAAAACGGCTTGCAGCCGGATGCTAACAAAGCCAATCAGTTGCTGGATGAACTGGGTTGGGTCAAAGGTGCGGATGGTTTCCGTGTGAAGGATGGGAAACGTCTGACGCTGCATTATGTAGACGGCACTCCGAACCGTGAAAAACGCAACGACATTGCAGCTATTATTCAGCAGCAGCTAAAGAAAATCGGTGTTGATGTGAAGATTGAAATTACCAAGGATGTTGCAACGGTTGTATATACGAACGGAAACTATGATTTCTACGGGAATAGCCAGGTCAATGTGGACCCGAACGCGTTATATGCTTTTTACCACACAGCGGCTCCAAATCAGCGGCCTACACTGCCTAACTTCTCCAATCCTGAGGTCGATAAGCTGTTGGAGCAGGGAGCGATTGAAAAGGATGATGCCAAGCGGGAGGGGATTTACAAAAAGGTACAACAATTGATCCGTGATCAGGCTGTTATCATTCCGATTTATGTATTCCCTTATACCGTTGGAGCCGCCAAGTCGGTGCAAGGTCTCAAATTCGATTTAGTGGGTTATCCGCTGTTCAACGATGTGCGCATTCAAAAATAGTATGGCTAAATTGTTTCTGGCGAGCCATCCAGACGGAAAGGAGTGGGCTTCATGATCAGAGCTGTTGCAGAACGACTGGTTACCTCTTTGTTGGTGATTGTGGGTTCTTGTATTCTGGTGTTCAGTATTTTGTATCTGCTTCCGGGGGACCCGGTGGATTCTATTCTGGACCCTTCGACGGCCACGCCAGAAATGATCGCCAATTTGCGTCATAAGTTGGGAGTGGATCAGCCTTTTCATGTTCAGTTTTTGAACTATTTCGGAAATCTGCTACAAGGTGATTTTGGAAAATCACTCCTCAATGCTGATCCGGTGCTACCTAAAATATGGGTCAATCTCCCGCCTACATTGGCGTTGACGCTTGCCGGTTCTGCCATTTCGGTCATCATCGGTGTCCTGCTTGGAGTGCTGTCGGCCATTCATCGGAATAAGCCCATTGATATCATCGCGCGAATCGTCGGATTGTTCGGCATTTCCATGCCCACATTCTGGTCAGGAATTCTGCTGTTGCTCATTTTCTCCATTCATTTGGGGTGGCTGCCTGCAATGGGCTCGGACGGCTGGAAAACCCTTGTGCTTCCGTCTCTCACTTTGGGCATTGTCGGTGCGGGGTTCATTGTCAGAATGGTACGCAACAGTATGCTGGAGGTCATTAATGAGCAGTTTATCGTTACGCTCCGTTCCAAAGGCTTATCGGAGAAGGTCATTATGTATCGCCATGCGCTGCGTAATGCGTTGATTCCTGCGATAACGATGATCGGGATGCTGATGGGAGAAATGCTGGCCGGAGCAGTTGTGAGTGAGACGGTATTTTCGCGACAAGGTATTGGGCGTTTAATTGCGGATGCGATTATGGCTAAGGATTTACCAGTTGTGCAGGGAGTTGTGTTGTTCTCTGCTATCATGTACGTGATCGTAAATCTATTGGTGGATATATCTTATACGTTCATTGATCCGAGGGTTAGACGCTAGGCGTAAGTCGGCAGGAATAAGGGAGGAGGAAGACAGTTGAGAGAAACGATGGCGGCCAAAACAGTCTGGAAGGAAAGAAAGCAGCGGGTTGTTCGGAAAACCGGAAGGTTATGGTTCGGAGGAGTGTCGGATGGATTCGTATATGCGGCAGGGCTAATTATTGTGTTCGTGGTCGCCTGTGCAGCGTTTCCGCAATGGATTGCTTCCTATGTGCCAACAGAAATGTTAAGCGACCAGATTTTACAGGGCCCAAGCGCTGCTCACTGGTTCGGAACGGATTATTTTGGACGGGATGTATTCAGTCTGGTCGTTCATGGAAGTCGGGACTCCCTGTTTATCGGCTTTATGTCGGTGCTCGTCGGTGGTCTGGCTGGTGGAATTATAGGAGCACTGTCAGGCTACATCGGTGGGATCGTGGACACAGTGCTGATGCGATTGATTGATATTTTGATGACAATTCCCGGCATTCTGTTGGCTTTGGCGATTGCGGCAGCTCTAGGACCGAGTTTGTTTAATATCGTACTGGCGGTAGCCATATCTGCTATTCCGGGTTATGCAAGGGTGATGCGGGGACAGATTATGAGCATAAAAGGACGTTCTTACGTCACAGCTTCACGCTCCATCGGAGTTACACCTTTTGGTATCTTTTGGCGTCATGTGCTTCCTAATTCCCTGCCCCCTCTGCTCGTAATGGCGACGCTTGGAATCGGTAGTGCCATTTTGGCCGGATCGGGATTAAGCTTTCTGGGGCTTGGCACGGTAAAAGAAATTCCGGATTGGGGAACGGTATTGTCTCAGGGACGCGGATATTTGACAGTGGCTTGGTGGATATGTACCTTTCCTGGTCTAGCCATTACGTTGTTCGTGCTGTCGGTCAATATTTTGGGAGACAGGCTGAGAGATGAGCTGGACCCGAAAAAGAACGCAAACTAGCATCAGGAAGCCTATTCGTTAGTGCTATAGAAGGAGGGAGTTCGTTTGTCATCATTGTTGGAGATAGAGCATCTGTCGGTCGATTTTCACACTAAAAAAGGTTTGCTGCAAGCACTCGACAACATATCGCTGACGATCGGGGCGGGGGAAACGGTCTGCCTCGTTGGTGAATCCGGTAGCGGAAAAACGATTACCTCCAAGGCGATTATGCGGCTGATCGATTATGAGGGCGGACGAATTGCCCAAGGGAAAATTCGGTTGAAGGGCATCGATTTGACTGTTTTGTCGCAGCAGGAATTGCGCTCACTTCGCGGCAAAAAGATGGCGATGGTATTTCAGGAGCCGATGGCGGCGTTTGATCCGGTGTACACCATTGGATATCAACTGATGGAAATCATTATGGAGCATGATCGGAAGACACGGAAGCAGGCATGGGCTCATGCGGTTCATTTGCTGAACAGGGTAGGGATTCCTGAGCCGGAAATCCGTATGAAGCAGTATCCCGGAGAGCTGTCCGGCGGGATGCTGCAACGGGCGATGATTGCGATGGCGCTGTCATGTGGCCCTGAACTGCTGATTGCGGATGAACCGACGACGGCGCTGGATGTAACGATTCAATCGCAAATTTTGCAGTTGCTTCAGGAATTAAAGGTGGAATTCAACATGTCGATTCTGCTAATTACGCATGATTTGGGTATTGCAGCGGAGATTGCGGATCGAATAGTTGTGATGTATGCCGGGCGAGTCGTGGAGCAGGCCGCAACGGAAGAGCTGTTCGAGCTGCCGCTGCATCCGTACACAAGAGGATTGCTTCGTTCGGTGGCAACGCTGGATACAGATCGCAGCAGCAAGCTATTTTCGATCCCGGGGGCCATCCCCAGCCTGGGCGCTTTGCCGTCCGGCTGCTTGTTCCACCCACGTTGCCCGCATGCAACGGATCAATGCAAAAACGAAGCCCCTCCCTTGGCTGCCAAGAATGGACGTGAGGTAGCTTGCTGGCATTCGGAGCAATTGGCTGCGTCCGGTGATTGGCGTATTTCAGAGGTATCTGTGGAAGGGCGAGTCTCGGCAGATGCTGATGAAGAGGCGGCAGAAGCAAAGGAAGAAGTGACGTATGTATCTGCTGTTGATGGGGTCAAAGTGAGCGGTGATGGTGTACAGGTAAAGGAATCTGCAAAATCCAATGTAACTGTTGCGGACACAGGGCATGACAAGCAGAATTTGTTTCGGGTGGATGGACTTCGCAAGTATTATCCGGTGAAAAGAAGCTTTCCCGGTCGGGCAGGTGCTTCAATCCGGGCGGTGGATGATGTATCGTTTTCGATCCGACAGGGTGAAACCTTCGGACTAGTCGGTGAATCCGGCAGCGGTAAATCTACCTTAGGTCGTCTTCTGATGCAGTTAGAACGCCCAACCTCAGGGCAGGTATGGTTTCAGGACCGGGAGCTGACAAAGTTAGGGAATTCCGAATTACGATCTGCTCGCCGTGATATGCAGATGATTTTTCAAGATCCTTACGGGTCGCTTGATCCGCGTTGGAATGTGGGGGATATTATCGGTGAACCGCTTGCGGTTCATGAAGGGCTGAATGGCAAGGCCAAACGGGAACGAGTCGAGGAACTGCTGAGTGCAGTCGGATTGTCACCTTCGCTGATCACGCGGTTTCCGCATGAATTTTCGGGAGGCCAGCGCCAGCGGATCGGGATTGCTCGTGCAATTGCGCTGCAACCGCAGTTTATTTTGGCGGATGAGGCAGTTTCGGCTTTGGATGTTTCTGTTCAGGCGCAAATTGTCAATCTGCTTCAGGATTTACAGCGTAAGCTGGATACGACCTATTTGTTTATCGCGCACGGATTGCACATTGTCCGACATATATCGGACCGGATTGGGGTCATGTACTTGGGTAAGCTTGTAGAAATTGCGCCAAGCGAGGAGATTTTCCGGCATCCGGCACATCCCTATACCCGAGGGCTTGTTGCTTCCATACCCAATCCGAATCCGAAAAACCGACGGGAGCTGATTACGGTACAAGGTGAGATTCCTTCGCCTGCGAAGCCACCGTCTGGCTGTCGTTTTCATACTCGTTGTCCGCTGGCGACCTCGCTTTGCAGTGAGGAAGCGCCGGAACTGACAGCGATTGGCACAGGACATTATGCCGCTTGTCACTACCCGGCTTAAATCAAAGACATATCTTCTTTGGCTTGTTATCGGCAGGATAGAAGATTCTACAGTAAATTCATGGTAAGATAAACATATAATTAAATAAATTCAATAGGAAAAGAGGGTATTATGCTAGAGAAATGGGTTCAGGAATTGAAAGACGGTGAGCAAGACCTGATTGCGTGGAGAAGACATCTGCATCAGCATCCCGAGCTTTCTTTTGAAGAAACGAATACGTCTGTATTTATCGCTGATCAATTGCGATCTTTTGGCATTGAGGTGAGAACGAATGTGGGCGGGAACGGTGTGCTCGGGTTTTTGGAGGGCGGCCAACCAGGCAGAACGATCGCATTTCGTGCCGATTTTGATGCGCTTCCTATTCAGGATGAAAAGGATGCGCCCTATAAATCCACGGTTCCCGGTGTTATGCATGCTTGTGGACATGATGGCCATACGGCTGCGCTACTAGGAGCAGCACGTGTATTAAGCCATAACCGGGAGGCTCTGAAGGGCAAGCTCGTGTTTATTTTTCAACATGCGGAAGAAAAGCCGCCCGGCGGAGCCAAGTTTATGATTGAGGATGGCTGTCTGGATGGGGTAGAGGCGGTATATGGTATTCACCTCGCATCTGAAATTCCACTTGGTAAAATTGGATTAAAGAGTGGGCCTGCGATGGCGGCTGTCGACGCATTTACGATCCAGATCATCGGCAAAGGCGGGCATGGCGCGCGACCGCATCAGACGGTAGACTCTATTGTCATCGGTAGCCAAATTGTGAACGGATTGCAGCAGGTGGTCAGTCGCAGGGTGGACCCTATTGAATCAGCTGTGCTGACCATTGGTGTTTTTCAGGCGGGAACCGCCTTCAATGTTATTGCGGATAAGGCTAAAATCGAAGGGACCGTGCGTACGTTCAATAAAGAAGTGCGCAAGGAGGTCGAGAATGAAATCCGCAGTATTGTCAAGGGTTTGACTGAGGCTTATCATGCAGGATATGAAATTGATTATCTGAATGGCTATCCTTCTCTGGTGAATGCTGAAGCTGAAACCGAACGTGTACGCGAGCTTGTCGGCAGGCTGTATGGAGCTGACGCTTTTCTGGATCTGAAGCCGGTCATGGGAGCAGAGGATTTTGCTTATTATTTGGAGCAGCGACCGGGAGCCTTCATTCATGTCGGGGCGCGTAATGAGGATGAACGAACACATTATGCTCACCACCATCCTCATTTTGATTTTGATGAACGTGCATTGCTTGTGTCAGGCCACATATTTTTGGCACTGGCGCTTGAATATTTGCAATAATAAAGGATATATTTAATATTTACCGTTGGCATTCACAGAAGCCGAAACCGCGCATAGCGCGGTTTTTTGGCGTATATCAAAGTATTTTGACGGGGGTTAAAGAATGAGAAATAAAGTAATTATTTCAATATATGAAAAATTCATAATAGTAATATATAAAAGGTATCAATGCCCAGGAGAAGGATCAAACCCACATTGTAAGCCGCGGAGCAATTGATGATATTAACATAATCTTGATTTTTTACACAAGGAACCGAGAAAAAGATGACGAATCTATTGAGCAAGATAAAATGTAAGCGCTTTATAAAAAGTAATTCCTGTTGCATTTCATTGATAACGACTGGAGGTGAGGCCGAGAGAAGCATTGATCAGACTATGTTGGTTGGAGATACAATGATAGGAACGAATCCGGAATCGGCTGATTTCTTTCATCTGGAAATGACTCGCATATTCAAATGAAAATGGAGAAGGAGGTTGAATTCAATGACGAAGGCAAAAAGCAGGTTTAGGATCGCGTGTCTGGCGTTAGTGGTAGCGGGTGCTTCCTGGACGGGATTGATAACGCCGACACATGCCGCTCCAAGTGATGAGTATACCTGGAAGAGTGTGGTCACGGGTGGAGGTGGCGGTTTTGTGCCCGGTATCATTTTTAATGAGAAGGAAAAAAATCTGATCTATGCCCGTACGGATATTGGAGGTGCTTACCGCTGGAACCCCACTGACGAGAGCTGGATTCCGTTGACGGATTCTGTGGGCTGGGAAGACTGGAACAAAAATGGCGTGGATGCGTTGGCGACCGATCCTGTTGATCCAAATCGTGTATATTTAGCTACAGGTACGTATACCAATTCATGGGACAAGCAAAACGGACAGATTATGCGGTCAACCGACCGGGGCAATACGTGGCAGACAACGAAGCTTCCTTTTAAGGTGGGAGGTAATATGCCAGGCCGCTCGATGGGGGAGAGGCTGACGATTGATCCCAATAAGAACAATATTTTGTTCTTCGGGGCACGGAGTGGTAATGGACTATGGAAAAGCTCGGATTACGGGGTAACCTGGAGCAAGGTAAGCAGCTTCCCAAATCCGGGCACGTATGTTCAGGACCCTTCCAATGAGTACACCAGTGATATCGTCGGTTTAGCCTGGATTACGTTTGACAAAAAGACGGGCTCTTCCAGCAAAGCTACACAGACGATTTATGTGGGGGTAGCTGATAAGAATCAAAGTGTCTATCGCAGTACAGATGGCGGGACAACCTGGTCTGCTGTAGCAGGGCAACCTAAGGGCTATTTGCCACATCATGGCGTGTTGTCATCGGACGACAACCTGTATATCTCTTATAGCGATGGAGCAGGTCCATATGACGGGACAAAGGGTGATGTGTGGAAATTGAATACAGCCAGTGGTCAGTGGACCAATATAAGTCCTGTTGCCAGTAGCAGCACGGATAATTATTTTGGATATGGTGGACTGACAGTAGACGCGCAGAAGCCGGGTACTCTTATGGTGGCTACGCTGAATTCATGGTGGCCGGATGCAACGATTTATCGCAGCACCGACAGCGGGGCAACCTGGAGCCCCATTTGGGAATTCGATGGTTATCCAACTCGCAAGCTGAAATACAATTTGGATATAACAGCTGCACCTTGGCTGACTTTCAATGCCAACCCTGCTCCGCCGGAAGTATCGCCCAAGCTGGGCTGGATGATCGGGGATCTGGAGATTGATCCATTTAATTCAGACCATATGTTATACGGCACAGGAGCTACTATTTACGGCTCCAAAAATTTGACGAACTGGGACAAGGGCGGTAAGCTGGACATTTCGGTTGCAGCTAAGGGGGTAGAGGAAACTGCGATTTTGGATCTTGTAAGCCCTCCAACCGGTGCACCTTTGGTGAGCGCAGTAGGGGATGTCTCCGGTTTCAGACATGACGATCTGTTCAAGGCTCCAGCTAAAATGCTGGATAATCCCACTTTTACAAGCAGTGAAAGTATCGATTATGCCGAGCTGAATCCAGCTTTTATGGCGCGGGTAGGCAAAGCAGATTACCAAAAAGATTCGAATGCCAAATCCATCGGCTTCTCCAATGATGGCGGAGCAAACTGGTATAAAGCGAACAGTGAGCCTTCCGGCACAGCAGGAGGGGGAAGCATAGCCGTTGCGGCCGATGGTAATGGCTTGCTCTGGAGTACATCGGACAAAGGCGTATTTTACTCCAAAACAGGCGGCAACTCATGGACCGCAAGTACAGGGATTCCAGCGAATGCGAAGATTGCCTCAGACCGGGTGAATCCTAACAAATACTATGCGTTCGCCGCCGGAAAAATATATATAAGCACCAATGGAGGCGTATCGTTCACGGCTTCGGCGGTATCTGGCTTGCCAACTGAAGGCAATGCCGATATTGATGCAGTACGTGGAGCAGAAGGGGATGTATGGTTCGCTGGGGGCTCTGAGGATGGAGAGCCATACGGCTTGTGGCATTCCAAGGATTCCGGCGTTACGTTCACCAAGCTCGCTAATGTGCAGGAGGCAGACTTTGTAGGCTTTGGTAAAGCAGCACAGAATCGTACCAATGCAACTGTATTCATCGTTGGTAAAATCGACGGTACACGCGGATTTTACCGTTCGGACGATGCTGGCGCAAACTGGGTACGCATTAATGACGACAAGCATCAATATGCACGGGTGACGACCATTATCGGTGACCCCCGAGTTTATGGACGTGCTTATCTGGGAACAAATGGCCGCGGTATTCTGGTGGCAGATCGAGTGGGCGGTGATCAACCATCTGCCGGCCAGTCCAGCATTACGCCGACGACTGCAACCTATGGACAGGATAACGCAAATACCGATATTTCCGTCAAGCTTACACTTAGCGGTAATACGTTAGACGCCATTAAGCAGGGCAGCGTGGTACTGAAAAAAGGTGAAGATTATACGATCAATGGCGAAACGGTTACCTTCTCCAATAGTTATTTGTCCAAACTCCCTAAAGGAGACACAGCGCTAACGTTTCATTTTAATGCAGGTAGCGATGTGCTGTTCACGGTGAAAGTAAAGGAAAATACACCAAGCGAGCCAGGAACAGAACAGGGTGTTCTCAAGGTACAGACCTTCAACGGTAATGTATCTGAAACAAGTAACACGATCAGCTCCAAGTTTAAAATTACGAATACGGGAACCTCGTCCGTTTCCCTTGCGGATGTGACGCTGCGTTATTATTACACTATAAATGGGGATAAACCCCAAAACTTCTTCGCGGATTGGTCAAGTATTGGTCCTGAGAATGTGGTCGCCAGCTTCAAAACACTATCCAATGTTAGACCGGGAGCAGATTCTTATGTGGAAATCGGCTTTAAGTCAGGTGCGGGTTCTTTAGAACCCGGTCAAAGTGTGGAGCTGCAAACCCGGATATCCAAAGCGGACTGGAGCAATTACACCCAAACCGATGATTATTCCTTTGATGCCACAGCAACCAGTTTAAAAGATTCCACTAAGGTAATCGCTTACTTGGCTGGAAGCAAGCAATGGGGGATAGAGCCTTAAATCCTGATAAGGTAAGGGCAATCGGAACGAAAAGGGCACCATTACCAAAATGGCTGCTAAACTGCTTTTCAGCATTTAACATGAAACAACCCTAGAGTCAGCCACTCTTGATTTAGTGAGCTGGCTTTAGGGTTGTTGGTCTTGTAGACTCTCAGTCCATTTTCGGTAACAGACCATCGACAAATTGGAACCAGCAACGAATAGAGCAGCTTTAATAACATCATTTATAATTATTTCACTATATGAAAAATTCATAATAGAAAAACAATTCTTTCACGCATACAATCTCCATAAAACACACATACCACTTTAAACAGGAAAAGGTGAATCGTCCCAAACGTATGTTCTTTTTTGAAGAAAAGAAATGCTCTTGTCCTCAGACAAAAGTATTTCTTTATATGCGGAACTCGAAAAATGAACGTTAAAAACGGAGTGGGCGGAATGGTACTGTACAAGCGAAGCGGTAGCAAGGGGGAAGCAACGGGAAGCACTTATCCGACTGCACAGTGGCACGATAGGTAACATCAAATAAGGTACCGGGATGCTGAAATCAACAGCGTCATCGTAATGACATTCACAATGGTTGAGAGCAGTACCGTTTGAGCTGCGAAATCGGGTTCATTTTTATATTCCTCAGCCAAAATACTTGTATTAACACCGGTAGGCATACCGGATGCAATCAGCAGGGCTTGTGCTGGAATCCCTTTAAGCCCAAGCAAGAGTACGAGCAGAAAACCGACCGCAGGACCGGCAATCAGACGCAGCACCATACTGATATACACAGCTGTACGCCGCAGACGAAAGGGATATTGCACAATTTGCGCTCCCAACGTAAGCAGAGCAACGGCAACCATCGACTGGCTGATATAATTCAACGGCTCTGCCAGTAAATTGGGCAATGGACTGTGTAACAGATTCAGCAGCAAGCCCAGCACGAGGGCATAAGGAACCGGCATTTTCAAAAAATTAATCAGAATTTTTCGAGTGTCGGCCTTGCCGTTCTGTACAACAAAGGTACCGTATGTAAACGTGACAAAGCTTTGAAAGGTCATAATCAGTGCTTGAACGGACGTAGCCAGCGGATCACCTTTGAATACTAGCTGATTGATCGGCAGGCCATAATTTCCAGAATTATCAAGCATGACACTGTTTGTAAAAGCTCCCCGCATTCCGGGGCTATACTTCAGAGATCTGGCAACGGTCGTACTGATGACGTACAGAATGGCTATGTACAAGGCATAAAAAAGAGAAACCTCACCCATAAGCAATAACGAAATTTCCGAATTATACAGTCCGGTAAACACAACCGCAGGGGTAATATAGTAAAAATTGATCTTAGCTAAAGTATACAAATCCAGTCGAAAATAATATTGCATGATACAACCAAAACCAATGAGTACAAAAATAGGTAAAACCACGTCTAAAAGAATGGTGCCGAACATATCTGGTTCATCTTCTTTCTATTGTGCGATTTCTTAAAAATGCATGTGCATTGTCCATTATACTGTGGAAATAGGTTGGGCGTATAATGAAATTTTATATAACCCAAGAGGGGCTACTCGCATTACGTGCTGTTCATGTGTACAATTAAATAGAGAACACAGAGAAAAGGGAGTGGCATAGATGGATTTAGGATTAACGGGAAAAGCTGCCTTTGTTGCAGGCTCCAGCAAAGGGCTTGGCAAGGCAAGCGCACGGGAGCTGGCACGTGAAGGTGCGAATGTCGTGATTTCGGGACGGGACGAAGCGGAGCTTCAACATACACAGGCTGAACTCCAGGAAACGGCCAGCGGGCGCGTAGAATATGTGGTTTGCGATGTAACGAAACCCGAGCATATCTCTGAGGCTATCCGTCGTACGGCAGATTTGTTCGGCACCATCGATATTTTAGTTAACAATGCAGGCGGGCCTCCTGCGGGAACCTTTGATGATTTTACAGATGAAGTATGGCTGCAAGCCTTTGAGCAAAATTTGCTTAGTCATATCCGGTTAATTCGTGAAGCTCTACCATATATGAAAAAACAACAAAGCGGCCGAATTTTAAATATTGCATCCTCCTCGGTTAAGCAGCCGATTCCGGGTCTTATTATCTCGAATACACTACGTACGGGTGTCGCTGGATTAGCGAAAACACTGTCTCTGGAATTAGCTCCTTATAATATCCTGGTACATACCGTAGCGCCGGGAAGAATCGCAACCGATCGTGTGCGAAGCTTGGACGAGCATCGGGCCGAAAAGACTCAGCAAACATTGGATCAGGTTCGCAAACAAGCAGAAGAGGGTATTCCGTTGGGAAGATATGGGGAGCCAGAAGAGTTCGGCAGAGTGGTTGCTTTTCTGGCATCCGAAGCCTCATCCTATTTGACAGGCAGTACCATTCTTGTCGATGGCGGGATGATCAAATCATTGTAGCAATTATTAAAAAAGCGCGCCAGCATACGGTCTAATCCGATGTCGGCACGCTTTTTTAATGAAAATTCGTTAAGAGGTTGTGAATCGCTGCTCACTGACCCATCAGTTCTTGCGATGTGGCAGCTCACAACCGTCGTCGGTGCATACACCTGCATCGCCTGCGGAGGAGTTTGCACTTACCATTGTGAAAGGAGAACGTTCGTCCCATGCTTTTTGCAGGGCATCATGGAATACTTCGTCCGGCTGAGCACCCGAAACAGCAAATTTTCGATCAAACACAAAGAAAGGCACACCACGAACACCCAACCCAGCACCTTCGGCTTCATCAGCTCTAACTTCGTCCGTAAAGCGGTCACTGGCCAGCACGGCAGCGGCTTGGTCTCGATCCAAACCAACCTCCGCAGCCAGCGCCGTCAGCACTTCATGATCGCCCGTATGTTTTCCTTCTATGAACACAGCCTGGAATAAGCGCTCGCTCAGCTCCAGCATTTTGCCTTGTGTTTGAGCCCAAAGTGTTAAGCGGTGAGCATCCAGAGAATTGGTTGGCACCATAGCATGAATATTGTACTGCAGACCCGCCGTGCGTGCGTTTTCGTTCATACGATCATTCATGGCCTGAGCCTCTTGCAGACTGACGCCATATTTGGCTGACAGCTCTTCATTGATCGTTTTACCACTGTCTTTTACAGCATCCGGGTTCAACTCAAAGCTCTTAAATGTCAATTGCACCTCATCGTGGTGCGGGAATTGCTTCACTACTTGTTCCAAACGGCGTTTGCCGATATAACAGAACGGACACATATAATCAGACCAAACTTCGATATTCATAAGGAAAAGCCTCCATGTATACGTATTTTATCGAGTAACCAGGAATAAGTAAGGTCACGTTTAGAATGTCAAAGGTGAAACTTAATCAGTTACAATAAGAATTATAAGGCCAAAACCTGCTGTGTGCAAATATTTAGTGCTTGTCAAAAAATAAATGCTGTGATATTTTATATGTGTAACCGGTTACACATTGGAGTTGAAACCACACAATGACAACAATTAAACAGGTCGCCAGCTATGCCGGCGTTTCCGTAGCAACCGTATCCAGAGTTATTAATGAAACCGGATATGTGCATGAGGATACACGCCGCAAGGTTGAGGCCGCTGTTAAGCAACTAAATTACAAACCCAACGAAGTTGCTCGTTCTTTGTACAAAAAGAAATCCAGATTGATCGGCCTGCTTCTACCGGATATTACGAATCCTTATTTTCCCTTGCTAGCCCGTGGAGTGGAGGATCGAATGCAGGAAAATGATTTTCGAATTATTTTTGGCAATAGTGATGAGGATCGGCAAAAAGAACTGGATTACATGGATACCTTTATTCAAAATAATGTCGTTGGCGTCATTTCATCTACAAATGATCCCAATGCTGATTGCTACGCCAAGTTGAAAATCCCTGTCGTTTTTCTTGATCGAACTTCCAATGACAGTCCTTCCGTATATGCGGATGGTGCTCATGGCGGTCGACTTGCAGCGCAGGAAATCGTGGCCCGTGGTAGCAAACAAATTACGGTCATGCAGGGGCCGGCGCATATTCGTCCAGCACAGGATCGTTTTCGCGGGGCGGTTGAAGAACTTCAGCAATCGAGTATTGCTTATCATGTTGTCAAGACGACGTCCTTTTCGTTCAAGGAAGCCGAGCTGTGGGCCAAAGAGCTGTTCAGCAAGCATCCGGATACGGACGGAGTCATTGCGAGTAACGATATTGTGGCTACAGCGGTGATGCATGAGGCACATAGATTAGGAAAAAAAATCCCGGATGATGTTCAGATTATCGGGTTTGATGATATACCGTTAAGCAGCTTGTTATTCCCGCCATTGTCAACCATTCGGCAGCCTGCTTATGAAATGGGATGGGAAGCAGCAGGCTTGCTGATTCAACTGATTGAGCAGTCGCAAGCAACGAAGTCAAGCGTACCTAATCTTCATTCGAGCATACTTACTCATTCAAGCATACAATTGCCCGTCAAATTCATTGAACGGGAAACGACCAGAAAGGTGGATTATCATGGCTAAAATCACGATTATCGGAAGCAGCTCTATGGATCTTGTAGTGACTTCATCCAAGCGCCCCGGTGCAGGAGAAACGGTACTGGGTGAAAGCTTTACAACCGTGCCCGGAGGGAAAGGAGCCAATCAGGCAGTAGCCGCAGCCCGTCTCGGAGCGGACGTTACGATGATTGGACGTGTAGGGGATGATCATTTAGGCCAACAGATTTTACGGAACTTTGAAGAAAATCATGTTCATGTTGGCTATGTGAAACCGGTTACACATATGAAAAGCGGTACAGCACATATCGTACTGGCTGAAGGAGATAACAGTATTGTCGTTGTAAAAGCAGCGAATAATGAAATAACTCCAGCCTATGTAGCGGAAGCGATCGATGTGATCCGAAATTCGGATATGGTGCTCATTCAACAGGAAATACCGGAGGAAACGGTCGTATACGTGAGCAAAATTTGCGCCAAGTATGAGGTGCCGCTGTTGCTGAATCCTGCTCCGGCTCGTGAGGTGGAAGCAAGTGTGATTGAGAATGCGACATACATTACGCCAAATGAGCATGAAGCCGCTATTATGTTCAAGGGCCAAAGCCTTCAAGAGGCTCTACGTCAATATCCGAACAAGTTGTTTGTTACAGAAGGCAGCAATGGTGTACGGTTTTTCGACGGAGAACAGGAGATCGTTGTCCCTACTTATAAAGTAGAAGCCGTGGATACGACAGGTGCAGGGGATACATTTAACGCTGCATTTGCAGTGGCGCTGGCTGAGGGGAAATCGCTGGCAGACAGTGTGAAATTCGCCAATCGTGCTGCATCACTGTCCGTTACCAAATTTGGGGCACAGGGTGGTATGCCAACGCGGCGTGAAGTGGAGGAGCAATTATAATATGAAAAAACATGGAATCCTGAACAGTCATATATCCAAGGTACTGTCAGATCTCGGTCACACGGACTATATTGTCGTGGCCGATGCCGGCTTACCCATTCCTGAAGGCGTTACCAAAATTGATTTGGCTCTCAAATTGGGCGTACCGTCCTTTCAGGATGTCGTTGATGTAATCGCAGCAGACATGGTGGTCGAAAAGGTAACGTTGGCTGAAGAAATTAAACAGGGGAATAAGGAAGCTTTACGGTATATTAGCCGCACATTTGCAGGGGAACAGTCAGAAAATTCGCAGACCACGGCGCAAACCGCCGCCATTGAGTTTTGTTCGCATGAGCAATTCAAGGAGTTGACCCGTCATGCCAAGGTGGTCATTCGCACAGGAGAAAATAAGCCGTTTGCCAATTGTATTTTGCAGGCCGGGGTTTATTTTGGATAAACCTATTTTGGATAAGTTCATTTTGGATATAAAGGAGGGGACAGCATGCAGATTCAAATGAAGGGAATTCACAAAGCCTTTGGAACCAATCAGGTGCTGAGTGGTGTGGATTTTGATCTCCATGAAGGAGAGGTTCATGCACTCATGGGTGAAAATGGTGCAGGCAAATCAACGCTAATGAATATTTTAATTGGGCTGCATCGCCGTGATGAAGGAACCATCATCATTGACGGTCAGGAAACCTATTTTGCTAACCCTAAAGAAGCGGAGCAAAAGGGAATTGCTTTTATCCACCAGGAGCTGAATGTGTGGCCGGAAATGACGGTGCTGGAAAATCTGTTTATCGGCAAGGAAATGACATCCAAGTGGGGATTGCTGGATAGCACCAAAATGAAAGCGCTAGCAAATGAACAATTCGCTAAGCTTGCAGTGAATCTGCCTTTGAATGGGGAAGCAGGCGAATGTTCCGTAGGTCAACAGCAGATGATTGAAATAGCTAAAGCATTGATGACGGATGCCAAAGTAATCGTAATGGATGAGCCGACAGCCGCGCTAACTGAACGGGAAATTCAAAAGCTATTTGAGGTTATTACTTCCTTGAAAAAAGAAGGCGTTTCCATAGTGTATATTTCACACCGTATGGAGGAAATATTCGCAATCTGCGACCGGATTACCGTCATGCGTGATGGAAAAACAGTGGATACCCAAGCGATTCCTGATACCGATTTTGATGAGGTTGTGCGGAAAATGGTCGGCAGGGAGCTAACTGAGCGCTATCCGGCGAGAATACCTGCTTTGGGAGAAGTGGTGCTGGAGGTCAAAAATGCCTCGCACAAAGGTTTATTTAAAAATGTGAATTTTACCGTGCGATCCGGGGAAATTGTAGGCTTTTCGGGCTTGATGGGTTCGGGGCGGACAGAAATTATGCGAGCGCTTTTTGGATTGGATGCTTTGGATAGCGGTGAAATCCATGTGCGGGGAAAAAAGGTAGCTATCCGCAAGCCGGATGACGCGGTTAAGCTGGGAATCGGCTTTATTACAGAGGACCGCAAGGATGAGGGATTGGTGCTGGATTTTTCGATCCGGGAAAACATGGTGCTGCCCAATCTGTTCAGCTTTACGTCGAAAGGATTTATTTCAGGCAAAAAAGAGCTGGATTTTGTTAATACATTAATTAAGCGCTTACAAATAAAAACTCAATCAGGCGAAACGACGGTACGCAGTTTGTCAGGTGGCAATCAGCAAAAGGTGGTTATTGCTAAATGGGTGGGCATTGGCCCAAGCGTACTTATTCTTGACGAACCAACGAGAGGCGTGGATGTAGGTGCCAAACGGGAAATCTACCAGTTGATGAACGAGCTGACCGAGCGCGGAGTAGCGATCATCATGGTATCCTCAGAACTTCCTGAGGTGCTCGGCATGAGTGATCGTATTATTGTGGTTCATGAGGGGAAAATCACCGGGGAACTGAGCAGGGAAGAAGCCACACAAGAACACATTATGACGTTAGCTACAGGGGGACAGTAATATGACAACTATGAATGAAACTAAAGGTGGCAAAGGGTTTCAAATGTCGCAAATCACGCAAAAGCTCGGCCCGTTACTGGGACTCATTATTTTGGTCATCATCGTATCAGTCTTGAATCCCAGCTTTTTGGAACCCCTTAATATTCTAAATCTGTTGCGCCAAGTATCTATTAATGCGCTGATTGCGTTTGGTATGACCTTCGTGATTCTCACAGGCGGGATTGATTTGTCTGTTGGCTCGATCCTAGCTCTATCCAGTGCATTTGTCGCGAATATGATGCTGGCCGGGTTCGATCCGATTTTGGCGATTATCATTGGCTGTGCGCTGGGTGGCGTCATGGGGATGATTAATGGCTTGATGATTACCAAAGGTAAAATGGCTCCTTTTATTGCCACATTGGCGACCATGACTATTTTTAGAGGATTGACGCTGGTCTATACCAACGGTAATCCAATTACAGGACTCGGAGACAGCCTGGTATTTCAGTTGTTCGGCCGCGGCTACCAGTTTGGCATTCCGGTTCCGGCGATTACGATGCTTATTACCTTTGCCGTACTGTGGATCATTTTGCATAAAACGCCGTTTGGACGCAAAACGTATGCCATCGGTGGTAACGAGAAGGCTTCGATTGTATCCGGTATTAAAGTACCGCGCGTGAAAATTTGGATTTACTCTCTGGCTGGAATGCTCTCTGCTTTGGCGGGTGCTATTTTGACCTCACGTTTGAACTCGGCGCAGCCGACAGCAGGTACTTCTTATGAACTGGATGCCATTGCGGCTGTCGTACTGGGTGGAACAAGCCTGTCAGGCGGACGGGGGCGAATAGTAGGTACGTTAATCGGTGTACTCATCATCGGGACGCTGAACAATGGCTTGAATTTGCTGGGTGTGAACTCTTTTTATCAAATGGTGGTCAAAGGGATTGTAATCGCCATCGCTGTATTGATTGACCGTAAGAAATCTGCATAAACCACCTAATCTGTATATAAGGAGACCACATATATGAAAAAGCTTACATTAATTATGACAGCCTTGCTGCTCCTGCTCATGACAGGCTGTTCTTTGGAACCGCCGGAATGGGCGAAACCTAAAGCAGCCGCGAACTTGAAGGACATTAAAATAGGCTTGTCTATCTCCACGCTGAATAATCCATTTTTCGTCTCTCTCAAAGATGGAGTCGTTGCAGAGGCCAAAAAACAAGGATTACAGGTCATTGTCGTTGATGCGCAAAATGATTCGGCGAAGCAAAGCAATGATGTGGACGATCTGATCCAGCAAGGCGTAAATACGTTGTTAATTAACCCGACAGATTCGTCGGCTATCTCCACGGTCGTTCAATCCGCGAACGCTTTGAACATCCCGGTCATTACGCTGGATCGTTCGGCTGACAAAGGAGATGTAAAAGCGCTTGTCGCTTCGGACAATGTAGAGGGTGGACGCATAGCTGCCAGATACGTGATTGATCAAGTCGGAAAAGGTGCCAAGGTCATTGAGTTGGAAGGCGTACCAGGTGCATCGGCTACCCGCGAACGGGGCAAAGGCTTCCACGAAGTAGCGGATAAGGAACTGAACGTTATTGCCAAACAGTCGGCCGATTTTGACCGGACCAAAGGTTTGAATGTCATGGAAAACCTGCTGCAAGGCAACCCGGATGTTCAGGCGGTATTTGCCCATAATGATGAAATGGCGCTTGGGGCGATTGAAGCCATTCAAAGCTCGGGTAAAAATATTCCGGTGATCGGCTTTGACGGTAATGAGGATGCGTTGAAATCAATTAAGGAAGGCAAGCTCACGGCAACCGTGGCTCAGCAACCTGAACTGATTGGACAATTGGCAGTTCGGGCGGCACAGGATGTACTCCAGGGTAAAACCGTGAAAAAATCAATTCCTGCCAAGCTGGAGCTAGTGGATCAGAAGAAATAAACCGAGTGTATAACCCAACTTTATAAATCAATACACCATGAGGCTACCTTATAGCAGGTGGCTTTTTGGTTTTTCTATTGTGATGATACATAAATATTAATGGAAGTTTTTAATTTTGGTGTTGTAAGAAGTAGTGGTAAAAGATAGAATAACAAATGTATGATAATGAGAATCACTATCATTTTCGATATATATAACTAAGGAGGATTTGTAATATGCAACAAAGTAACAGATTAAAATGGGAAATCACGCTTTGTCTTGTGGTTCTGCTGACGGTTGTACTGGGTGCTTGTGGAAACGCAGATACCCGCAATCAGACTAACGGAAAGACCAGCATTAACAACTCTTCCGGGCAATCCCAAACAGTTGCTATGCGTGAATATACAGATGCCACTGGCAACAAGATCAATATCCCTGTAAATCCGCAACGAGTTATTACAACACAATATTTGGATGCGATACTGGCCTTAGGAGTTAAACCGGTAGGTGCCGCTTCCCATTTGTTGGAGGGTGACTATTTAAAAGGTAAGATTGACGGAGTTGCGGATATTGGGAACCCGACGAATGTAGAAAAGGTGCTGGAGCTACAACCAGACCTGATCATAACATCAGAAGATACCACTCCCGAAGTGAAGGAGCAGCTGGAGAAAATTGCTCCAACTGTAGTCGTTTCTTTTGGAGCAGGGGATGTGTTCAAGCAATTTCGGGATGTTGCCGCCGTGCTAGGTAAGGACAAGGAAGCTGAGCAGTGGATTGCTAATCTGGATCAAAAGGCTGCCGAAGGCCCGGAAGAAGCTGGCTGGAAAATTTAAGAAATACGAAACGGTCACGATTTACATGACCTACGGCAAGGATGTGCTGAGAGTGTACGGGGCGCGGAATGTAGGACATGTCATTTATCGCTCGCTGGAATTGAATCCTCCTGAGTACATACGCCAAAAGCTGGCGAAGGACCCGAACTTTAATTTTGTTTACGATAGCATCTCGATGGAAAAGCTGCCTGAACTGTCAGGGGACCGAATTATTATGCTGGTTTATGATGAAGAGAGCAAGGATGGAATCCTCAAGGAAATCGAGCAAAGCGCACTGTGGAGAAATCTCCCTGCGGTCAAAAATCACAAAGTATATTTCATCAAAGCTGACCCGTGGTTTACGTATTCACCGCTTGCTATCGACCAATCGCTGGATGAAGCCATTACCATGCTTTCCACCGATCCTCAATAATCACTCCAAATAAGAAGGGAGAAGTCATAACCATGCTGAGACGTTTTTTTGAATACTACCGTCCTTACCGGACTTTGTTTATTATTGATTTCTCTTGCGCCTTGCTGGCTGCACTGCTGGAGCTGGCTTTTCCACTTGCCGTCAACCGGGTGGTCGATGATTTGCTGCCTAGCGGGAACTGGAAGTGGATTTTATATGCCTGCCTAGGACTGCTTGGTATTTATGTAGTTAGTGCCGGTTTAAATTATGTGGTTACCTATTGGGGGCATAAGCTGGGGATTAATATCGAATCGGACATGCGTAAAAAGCTGTTTGATCGAGTGCAGAAGCAATCCTTCCGTTTTTTTGATAATAACAAAACAGGGCATCTCGTTTCCCGTATGACCAACGATCTGATGGATATCGGGGAAATTGCTCACCACGGACCCGAAGATTTGTTTATCGCGCTGATGACATTGGGAGGGGCCTTCGGCATCATGCTAGGCATTAACTGGAAGCTGGCTGTGCTGACGTTCATTATTGTGCCGCTCATGATTTACTTGTCCTTGTATTTTAGCCGTAAAATGAATGCTGCTTTCCATCGTATGTTTTCAGATATCGCAGATTACAACGCTCGTATTGAAAATAACGTCAGCGGTATCCGCGTCGTTCAAGCATTTTCGAATGAAGAACATGAAATGGAGCGTTTTGCTGAAAATAACGGACGCTTCCGTAAAACGAAGCTGGTCGCTTATCGCATTATGGCCTGGAATTCTTCAATTAGCTTTATCCTGATGAAGCTGGTTTCGCTGTTTGTACTCGTGTGCGGTACATGGTTTGTGATTGAAGGGCAAATGACGTACGGGGAATTTATCGCGTTTGTGATGCTGTCCAACGTATTTCTCGCACCAATCAAGCAGATTAACTCCGTTATTGAAACGTATCCCAAAGGCATTGCCGGCTTCCGCCGATACCTGGATTTGTTGGAAAGTGAATCGGATGTAGAAGATCTGCCAGGGGCCAAGACCGTTACCCATCTCAATGGAGAGATCCAATTTGCAGGTGTAACATTTGGCTATGAAAACAAAGACAAGGTATTGCGTAAAGTGGACCTATCCATTCATGCTGGAGAAACTGTAGCACTGGTCGGCCCTTCAGGAGCAGGTAAAACGACGCTTTGCAGTTTATTGCCACGCTTCTATGATGTGGAGGAAGGCAGCATTACCATTGATGGTATGGATATCCGTGAAATGAAGCTGGAATCGTTGCGCTCCATGATTGGGATCGTACAGCAGGATGTGTTCCTGTTTGATGGAACAGTTCGTGAAAATATTGCATATGGCAAGCTCGATGCTTCGGAAGAAGAAATTTGGGATGCCGCCCGACGGGCTCAGATTGAAGACCTTGTTCGTTCCTATCCGGAAGGTTTGGATACGATGATTGGTGAACGGGGCGTGAAGCTGTCCGGGGGCCAAAAGCAACGTTTGTCTATTGCTCGGATGTTCCTCAAAAATCCTCCTATTCTCATCTTGGATGAAGCGACATCCGCACTGGATACGGAGACGGAAGCCGCGATTCAGCAGGCGTTGACGGAGTTGTCGCAAGGACGCACAACGCTCGTTATTGCGCATCGTCTGGCAACGATCAAAAACGCCGACCGCATTATCGTAGTTGCCGATCAGGGCATCGCCGAGCAAGGTAGACATGAAGAATTGCTGGCGGTAAAAGGTCCATATAGCCGCCTGCATCAAGCCCAGTACGGTACCTAAATAGAATAGTATGAAAGGTAAGTAGAGAGAGGAATGAATGTTTTGAAAAAGAAAATGTGGATTGCAATGATGCTCCTGTCACTCATCCTGGTTCTGAACGCTTGTGGGGGAAAGACGGAGCAGGCTGACGGAAAGCAGAATCAAACTTCTACCGAGCAGAAGACGGCGGCAACGAAAACAGTCAAAACGATTCACGGTGATATTACGATCCCAACTCATCCTCAACGGATCGTCGTAGATATGTATCAGAATAATTTATTAGCTCTTGGTATTAAACCTGTGGGGAGTGTGAAGTATTATTTGGACAATCCGTTTTCCAGGGATCTTGTACAAGGCATTACAAGCATTGGAGATCGCGATAGCGTGTCCTTTGAAAAGGTACTTACTCTGGAGCCGGATTTGATTCTGATTGGTTCCAAAGATGCTTCTCAATATGAGAATTACAGTAAAATTGCCCCGACCGTCGCTATTCCTTATGGCACGTATAAGGATGTGCATGAGGAATTAACTGCTTTTGGAGAGCTTCTTGGTAAAGAGCAGGAGGCTAAAGCGTGGCTAGCCCAATACGATCAGCGGATGCAGGCAGCACGCGACAAGTTAAAGGGAATCATTCAACCTGAGGATACCTTCACTGTCATGGAGGCTTCAACGAAGGAATATTATGTATATGGCGATAACTTTGGCAGAGGAGGACAGGCGGTATACAGTGGACTGGGTTTGACGCCTCCACCTTTTGTCCAAAAAGAACTATTAGGTGATACTCAATGGAAATCGGTATCGAAAGAAGTTATTAATCAGTATGCTGGCTCTTATATTTTTCTGACGGTTAACAAGGAAACCGCCGGTTATACAGGGGACAGTATATGGAAGTCACTGGATGCCGTTCGAAATGACAGGGTCTTTGAGTTACAAGAGGATCGCTATTGGTACTTTGACCCGATTGCCATTGTAGGACAAGCAGAAGAAATCGCAGACATGCTCGTCGAGCGGAATAAAGAGAAGGCTTCACAGAAGTAGTTACTCAGGTGTTGCTGGCAGCCCTTTGGTATTTATTTATGCCAAAGGGCTTTATTTTTTCACAAAATTGCAGGGCTTCACGGGTTCGTCGAAATTTACTATTGAAGCCATTGTCGCATTAATTTACAATAGTAAAGATTGCATGATAATAATTCTCATTATCAAACGCCTTCATGAGCACAGGTTTGTGTGATAGCCTACATACTATTCAACAGTAAGGGTGAAAAATAGTCATGAAATTATCAGAATCATCGGAGAGCCCCGGCCAGAGTAGCAATAGCCAGCCGCCGACTCCATTCCACTCACGGCCATGGGCGGCTTCGTTCATCTTAACAGCCGGGTTAGCCCTTTTGGCGTTCGGTATCGCTTTATCCCTATCTTTTGGTGCAGCTCCTATTAGGCTGTTTGAGGTATGGAACGCAGTCTTTCATTTTAATCCTGAAATACAAAATCATCAAATTATTTGGGAAATCCGGCTACCACGGATTTTGGGTGGTGTGTTGATCGGAGTCTGCTTCGCTGTGGCGGGGGCGATTATGCAGGGGATGACCCGTAATCCGCTTGCTGACTCGGGCTTGCTTGGATTGAATTCGGGAGCCAGTTTGGCGATGGCGATTTGTTTTGCCCTTTTTCCCGGTTCATCCTTTTTACAGCTGATGCTGTACTCCTTTGTTGGTGCGGCCTTAGCTGTTGTGATGGTATATGGTACAAGCTCCATATCCAAGGCTGGACTTACGCCAGTACGCCTTGTGTTGGCGGGTGCAGCTGTAACGGCCTTACTGTCTGCCTTGGGTGACGCGATCAGCTTGTATTTTAATGTCGGACAGGATCTGGCCTTCTGGTATGCAGGAGGACTTAGCGGAACCAAGTGGGTGCAACTGGGGATTGTCTTGCCTTGGGTTGTGGCTGCTTTCGTCGGTGCGCTTATGCTGTCCCGGTCTATTACGTTGCTCAGTCTCGGGGACGAAATTGCGCTCAGTCTCGGTCAGCGAACAGGGCTGGTGAAGGTAGCCGGGATGATTCTCGTTCTGGTCCTGGCGGGAGCGGCGGTATCGCTAGTAGGGTCTATCGGTTTTGTAGGATTGATCATTCCTCATATGACCCGAAAGCTGGTCGGTGTCGATTATCGATGGATCATTCCTTGTTCGGCCATTATGGGAGCTTTGCTCATCGTGTTTGCCGATCTGGCGGCCCGCATGATTAATGCACCGGAGGAAACACCAGTAGGCGTGCTTATTGCCCTGATTGGGGTGCCATTCTTCCTTTATCTGGCTCGTAAAGAAAGGAGAGCACTGTAAGATGAATAACATCACGACTGGAGCTATTGCCAAAGCAGGCCACCGAAAAAAAATCCATGATTGGATCGTTGTTATCGTTCTGCTCATTCTACTCATTGTTGCATTCACCATTAGTGCGAATACAGGAACCATTCGACTTTCGCCAATGGAGCTTTTTAGAACCTTATTTGGGCAAGGGACTCCACAGCAGGAATTAATCTTATTTGAATTCCGATTGCCACGAATGGTTATTTCCGTTTTGATCGGTGCAGGTCTGGCTGTTTCTGGCTGTATCATGCAGGGTGTTTCACGTAATGGCTTGGCGGACCCTGGTATTTTGGGGATTAATGCCGGAGCCGGGCTGATGGTTATGCTGTTTGTATTGCTTTTCCCAACGATGCAAACAACGAATTCATTGTTTTTACTACCTGCCCTTGCGCTGATTGGATCGGGAGCGGCTGCTATTTTGATCTACGCGCTTTCTTACAAAAAGGGTGAAGGGATTTCTCCGACAAGGTTACTGTTAAGCGGAATTGGTGTAGCGGCGGGGATCAGTGCTGCGATGATCATCATGACCCTCAAGCTTACGCCTGAAAGTTATACGTTTGTTGCCAGTTGGCTGGCAGGAAGTATATGGGGGTCCAACTGGAAATTTGTAATGGCACTGTTACCTTGGCTTGTTGTGTTGCTGCCTTTCGCATACTACAAGGCCAATGTAATGAATGTGCTTAATCTGGGGGATCAGACGGCATCCGGGTTAGGTACATCAATTGAAAAAGAACGTATCCTTTTACTCGCTGCTGCGGTTGGATTGGCCAGTTCCAGCGTATCGGTTAGTGGTGGAATCGGCTTCGTCGGTTTAGTCGCTCCACATTTGGCGAGAAAGCTGGTGGGACCGAAGCATAAGATGCTGTTAGTAGCCTGTGCATTGGTCGGGGCACTGTTAGTGCTTGTGGCCGATACGATCACACGATCCTTACCTTTACAGAAGGAAATCCCGACAGGTTTAATTGTGGCCATTATTGGGGCGCCATACTTCCTGTATCTGCTGAGTCGCTCCAAGGGATAATCTTGCGAAGAAATCATAACTTACTCATTAAAAGCTATACACGACAAAATAACCTTCAACACCACTAAGGAAGTGGGGCTGAAGGTTATTTTGCATTTAAAATTTAGCAATCGCATTCTTTCATATCAACGGGAAGTATTCAAGGCGTGAGAAGTTTGATGAAGCTCTCTGATCATTTTGTGCAAAGTGTAATTTTCCTGACGCGTCACGCCGTGTTGATTTTCCTGAACCAGCAACTGATGGATGTTCCGTTTTAGAATTTCACTTCGACGTTCCAACATTTCGGTACTCATAAATAAAAGAACACTCCCTTTGTCATGAATAACTTGCATTTTTGAAATGAACATAGGCTGAATATAAGGTTGCCTTTCGACTTCTTTAAGTATAGCGTGCTGAATGATGGAGGGAAAATGGAGTGAGACAGCAAAATTCTTTTTCACATTAGCCTTGTTGCTCCAAGAAGTGCTCATCTCGTGTAATCTTAGATATGCTTGTCGATACTGACGATCACGCCAGATTAGGCGGAAATCAATCGGAGTGAACCTGTGTATTATTTGCAATCATGAGCTAATCAAACGAAATCCGAACTTTTTCAATGCAATTTTCATTGATATGGATCTCGTTAATTGTTAATATTTTAGGTGTAATGATGTCAAAATTTTATAAGCTGGATAAGCTTTATCTCCTCAATGAAAGGGACGTTGCTATCATGAAAAATAAAATACTAGTTTTTGATATTGGAGGCTCTTTTATAAAATTTAGTTTATTTTCCCAGAATGGTTTTTTCAAAAAGGGTAAAGTTGTAACACCGATGGACTCACTCGATGACCTTATTGTAACTTTAGAACAAATCCATAGTCAGTTTGTGGATGAAATCGAAGGTGTAGCTATAAGTTTGCCAGGCATTGTGAATTCCACTAGCGGTCATATGGTGCATGGAGGCTCCTTAAAGTATATAAATGATTTGAATATGGTTGAAGTTCTCGAAAAAAGATTTCGTTTACCTGTAACGATTGAAAATGATGGAAAGTGCGCTGCTCTTGGAGAAGCCTGGAGAGGTGCATTACAAGGGGTTAACGATGGGGTTGTCCTAGTGGTTGGCACAGGCATGGGAGGTGGAATCATATCTCAAGGGAAATTATTGAAAGGCCATCATCTATCCGCAGGAGAATTCTCCTTCATTAGAACGAATAATGAAGATGCAGACAATCTTGATTATTTTCTTGGCTTTCAAGGAAGTAGTCTGACCTTAACTAAAAACGTTGCGAAAAATAAAAATCTTCCCGTTGGTTCAGTTACAGGCGAAAAAGTATTTGAATTCATTGAAAAAGATGATCCTGTTGTGCATTCTGTTTTCCGAGGATATTGCAGAAATATAGCTATACAAATCATTAATCTGCAATCAGTGCTTGATCCTGAAAAGTTTGTTATTGGTGGAGGTATATCTGAAAATCCTCTACTCGTGAGTACCATTAGACAAGAATTAGAGAAACTTTATTCGGAGTCTACGTTTAATTTTGTTTACGCGCAGATTGAACAAAGTAAATTAGGTAATGAAGCCAATTTGCTAGGTGCTATTTATAATTACAAACAATTACATAATATTGCATTGTAAAAAACTCAAAAAGTGCGGGTTATCTATTGGAGGATAGCCCGCTTTTTTAGTTGAAAAGCGTTCAAAAAACAGCGTATAATATAAATTATACGCTGTTTAGGTTTAAATCGACTTTCATTAGCCCTCACGCATTAGTTGTCGATAAAAATTAGGCGAAAATGGACGTTTTCCAGCATATTTGGAAGATGAATCGAAGCGGAGGGAATCGGGATGAAAAAAGGGGCACATCAAATGGAGTTGGATACGATAGAAGATATTGATGAAGTGTATGCTGAGGAGCTGGAAGCTTTTTTGATCTGGATGAAGGATGCCGGATATACGCTACATACACAAAAAAACTATACAGGGGATGTGAAGCAGTTTTTGCGCACACTCCGTGAAAAGCCGCTTGATCAGGTGAAGAAAATTCATGTGATGTCGTATCTGTCTAAAGCTCGGGAAGGCGGAGCTGGAGATAGTACCCGGAACCGCAAGCATGCAGCGGTGAGCAGCTTTTTTAAAGCGCTACAGGAATTTGAATTGTGCAGCACGAATCCGGCTTTCGGAATTAAAAAAGCAAAGACCGAAAAGAATCGTATGCCCGTCTATCTGGATGAAAAGGAAATTCAGCCGTTTTTACTCGCGGTGGAGGGAAAATATGCAAATCGCAACATGGCTATTTTTCTGCTCATGGTATATATGGGATTACGGGTGGGTGAGGTTCATTCTTTGAATGTCTCGGATTTTAGCAGAGAACGGCGCACACTAGATGTATTTGGTAAAGGGCGCAAGTGGCGTACGCTTCCTGTACCTGAGGCTGTGTGTGATATTGTGGAACGTGCGCTGGAGGAAAGATTAACGCCGTGGAGGGGGAAGGAGGACGCGATGTTCGTGTCGCAAAAAGGCCGCCGCTTGGCGGTGCGCTCTATTCAGCAGATTGCTACGGAAACGTTCGAGCGATTCCAGCAGGATAAGAGTGCGGAACGTCGGGTGTCTTACTCCAGTCACAAGCTACGCCATACGTTTGCAACGATGCTTTTGCGTAAGGGTGCCGATCTGCGTACTGTACAGGAGCTGCTGGGACACTCATCCATCCAGACGACCACGGTATATACGCATGTCACGGATCGGGAAAAAGAAAAAGCGATGGACAAGCTGGATATTCAGGTACCTATGATGGAATTAAAGAGGTAGGGCTAACAAGAGAAAAAGGGGAATAAAGTGTTCAATAGTGAAAAGTGAAATATTGACAGTAATATGATAGGTATATGTAGGAAGAATAAAAAGATTAAGTTTACATAATAATTATTATGTAAACTTAATAGAGTGAAACCCAATTTCATAACTTCATATCAACGAAAATTACCAACATATTATATTTGTTTTAACGATTATATAAACTTAACTAAAAATGTCTTGGAAAACGGAGTAGGCGGAATGGTGCTGTACAAGCGAAGCACCATCCGTCTGCGAAGTGGCACGATAGGTAACTTTTAAGTTCAGCTTATATAGCTTTGCTTTTGATTAATTTGCTCCAAATGATGCCGCATATGTTGAATATAATCGTCAACCAACTATGAAAAAAACACTTCTATTAAATCGTCCAAGCATCTACTTAAAAAAAACATAAGATAGAGTATCTTATACAAAAGGAGATGATAGAAGATGGCAACAGCAACAATAACGACTGGCCCAGTCCTGAACGGCTCAGAAACAGGCGCTCGCGCTCAAATCGTACGGGTACTGATCAGCAATGATGACTCTGTACCGGCGACTTTTGAAATTGAAGTGTTCTCCATACCGGATAACGCGAACAATTCGCCGAAAGTTCCGATCGCGCATCAATTGTTCTCCATAGGGGCTCTTACCGCCAAAAATGTTGATATCCCGATTTTTGGAGCCCCGATATTCGAGGTTCAACTCCGGGGAACATCGAGTAATCCTACTCAAGTGGATACGATCACTACCGTTGTCGGCGTAGATGCCGGCGGTAAAATCGTGGATAATCTTCAATTTCTAAACTCTGAATTAGTCGGTATTACGGCATTGACGCCTATTGCCTAATAAGGATTTTCCAACATCACAAAGCTGATGGCATTTCGGGGGCTGTTTGAACGCAATAGAATTACGAAGAACTTCCCTGGGCGTCATCTCAACCTAAGATCAACTTTGGAGAGCCGTGCAGCCGCACTGCTCATTTTTTTATTTTAAAAACCTGTATACATATATCCGCTTCATGTCGTTATTAGAGTGGAAAGAAGCAGATCATGATCGATGACGAGTTGATGAGACAACTGCTTCAGAGAGGCAAAGTCATTAAACATTATTTGGTGCGGATCGGTGCAAACCCGCCCGATACGGAGTAAATCGTGCAGGACAGATTGCTAAAAAGCATAATGCATATCGATTCCATCAAACCGGCAAAGTTCATGTCCTGGCTTGTTAAAGTCGCAACGCATAAATATTATGACCTGTACAGGAAGGAAACCCGGCGAGGAAAAACCGTATCGATCGAGCTTTTATTTTTAAAGGATGAACATTCACCTGAAGATCATTATATGCAAAGGGAAAAGAGTCAAGGGGTAAAGGAAATGTTGAACCGGATTCCGCAAAGATGCAAACAGATGCTTATCCTGAAATACGAACTGGGATTGACCTACGATGACATCGGTAGGTTGCTGAACGTAAAAACCGAGCTTCAATAAGTAATAAAACTCTTGCTTGAGAATTAAAATGATTTATTGGTGAGACGATTCGATTTAATTTCTGATACAGACAAGCATAGAGAGTCTTATGGCTTTAATAGAGCTTTAGAGATTGTTAATGAAGGAACTGCACACTCGACATTGAACGTTACGTTCAATAAGAACGAAGGCACACTGATGTTTTTTGATTCTCATTTTAAAGCAGTATCTACGCAGGTTGAGAAGCTGATTATTAGCAGTATACGTATCCGGAAAATACCGTCCGTCTAGCCTGGGGATCGAGTAGAATCGGTACAGCTGCCGGTGGAACATGGAATAATACTTTCGGGAATCATCGTTTTCTATGACGATTTATACTATGCTGTATCGAGAAGGTTCATCCTCCGATAATATATCATAAAGGAAGTATATCATTGAGGAGTGATTAATTGGCAGATCGGAAATTTGAAATAATCATACGAAAAGTCAAGGACAATAAGTATACAAAGAAGTTTGGATCTAAAATTGGTCCGTGTGATATCTATTTTGAAAATTCAACACAAATTGTAACGGATCGAGGAAGATACATCTGTTTTATTTGACGGCATGTATTGAAAAATTGTAGTGCGCAAGCAAATATTTAATAACTCAACTTTCTCACCTCTTAAGTCTTAGCATTGTGCTCCATTTCGAATCGCTTATTTCATCTACGCGTGTACGAGTGTTCATCATCGACGATTCCATTTTGAGCCGAAACAAGAGGTATATATGATAGGGTTTTGGAGTATTTATCAGTTCTCAAAATAACGGAAGCAGATTGAGTTAACATAATAAATATTATGCTAACTCAATCTGCTTTGCCAATTCTAATTATAAATTTTGAGTGGCTATATTAGCTGAGCTGAAAAATGTACATGGAAAACGGAGTAGACGGAATGGTGCTGTACAAGCGAAGCGGTGGCTATGGGAAACACCAAATGTCTGTGCAGTTGCACTGTAGGTAACTTTTAAGTTCAGCTTATATAGAGTTGAATCTACAATTGTTTTTACACTTTATCTTCCGGAGGAGATTCAATCATCAGGCCTTCGATATGCTTCCGGCCTAGAAGCTTCCGTTTTTTGCGGTTTTCCTTAGTTTCCAAAACGATGTCCAGATCATAGTCGTCGGGATACAACTCGGTAGCTGCAATATGAAGAACAAGCCTCTTTTTGTTTATGGTGAGCTTTTGTCCTTGGATCAAAACCCCGACATTGCCTCGTTCATCTTCGGTTTTGTACACAATTCCAGTCCGGTTCAGGTAGGCTGCGTAAACACTGTCACCAAGGGCAAACGGCTTAGGTTCGGCAGTGTGTTCTTGTTTCACCTGTTTTGTGGCTGTATGCTTTAAAGACGCTCTTTTAGGAGAGAGTTCACTTATTGTGTTCTGCTTTACATCATCAGAAGCTGGGGGAATCACAAATGATTCCCGTGTATTTTGAGACGTCCTACCCGAAGAAATAGCCTGAGAACGGTCAATAATGCGATTCCACATCCCCAGCTTCAAGGCAATGGCGTATGCGTAGCTTTTCCCGGCCTCGCCGATCCGAAGACGATACAAGGGTTGCAGCGTTTCGGTATCAAACTCCATACGAGCATTTTGGAATCCCGGTGTATTTTCAGCAAAATGCTTAATTTCGCTAAAGTGTGTAGTAGCCACTACGGTTGCCCGGCGGCGATGGAATTCTTCCAGCAGCGCGATAGAAAGGCCCACGCCTTCGCCCGGATCGGTTCCAGATGCCATTTCGTCAATCAGGATCAGAGTGGAGTTGCCTGTCGTTTCCAAAATACCGATCATGTTACGGATATGTGCAGAAAAGGTGCTCAAGGCATGCTCGATGCTTTGTCCGTCTCCGATATCTACCTCAATTTCCTCAAATACAGCCATTCGGCTGCCTTCTGAAACAGGTACCAGCAATCCGGACTGCACCATCAGGGTCAACAGGCCGACACTTTTGAGAGCCATCGTTTTTCCACCTGTATTGGGTCCGGTAATGATGAGTGAGGAGTAGCCTTCACCGATTGAGAAATCAAGTGGAACCATGGAATTTCCCATCAACGGGTGACGTGCCCCTCGAATGTCTATAATTCCGTCAAGGTTAAGCTCGACAGGCACAGCATCCATCGTTAAGGCATATTTGGCTTTGGCTAATAAAAAGTCGAGTATGCCTACTGTCTCTGTGTTGATGCTCAGCTCCCGGTTATATGACTCAGCAAGTGTCGTCAGATCTCCCAGCACTTTCATTTCTTCTTTGGATTCTTCGGCCATGTTCGCACTCTGATCGAATTGCAGACTTACGATCTCGGCAGGCTCGATGTAAACCGTTTGACCACTACCTGATTCATCCAGCACGTTGCCTTTCACCTGTTTGCGAAACTCTTTTTTGATCGGAAGCACGTAACGGCCACCGCGCTGACTGATCATATTTTCCTGCATGATGGATCGGTGATGGCTGGTGAGAGAATCGAGTTTCCTTTTGATCCGTTCTTCCGTGACCGCTATTTTTTTGCGGATTTTAGCCAGTTCTTTACTGGCGGTGTCCGTCACTTTTCCTGAATAAATACATCTTTCAATTTCAGACAGAAGGGGTTCCATACCATACATGGAAGAAGCATAGGCACTGACGCTTGGAGCGGTATTCGACTTGGAGCCCATATATTTTATCAGTTGAATGCAACTTCTGATAAATTGGGCAATGTAAGAAAAATCCCGCTCGCTGAACAAATATCCGGTTCCCAGTAAGTGAAGTATGTGTTCCATCCCTTCCAGCGAGGGAATGGGAACACTTGCACCGTGGCGAATGAGCTGCAAGGCTTCGGTCGCTTCGTCAAGTCTGGTCTTGATCGTACGGATGTCTGTAATTGGTTGCATAGAAGCGGCATGCCGCTTACCAAGGTAAGAAAAAGCACATTCGGAAACTCTTGTTTTGATCCGGTCGTATTCCAAACGCTGCATTGTGGTTTCTTTCATGAATAAATCTCTCCTTTAGTGTGTGATTTTAGGATTGTTTAGAGCCTTCTCTGTGAAATAAAAAAAGGGCGGAGAATGAACAAATCGTTCATTCTCCGCCCTGAAGGAAGAGGGAATTTATCTTCAAATAAGCCTATAATCCAGCTTTTGCAGCTCTAATTTATGCGTCCCCAAATCATCCATGAGTAAACCAATTTGTAAACTAATTAGTCCATGAATAGGAGGTGTATAAAGGAGTTCACAAAATCTGAAAACAAAAAAACCGCGCTGAACACAGCACGGAATAAGGCCTAGAAGAAAATAATCCCTGAGGCGATTTATGATATCCGCATGTTCTTAACTAATGTCAGGGTAAAAACACAGTATCAAACAAACCTGTCCCCGGAGGGCACAAGCGCCTGAATGGTCTTCCCTGAATATGAAGTTGCTTAGTTAAGAACGTTCACCGACATCAAAATCTCTCCCTTGATTACAGATATATCCACACTATACGATCAGTCAGCACCGAAGTCAAGTTTATTCTAAAAACAGCAAATGAGCTACGTAATATATATTATGTTAACCGAAAATGTTCCAAGCACTATGAAAGAAATTTTTTATCTTTCAAATGAGAATGATAATCATTATATTTGTAATCAAGAATGAAACGCGTATGCACTGCGAATCCAGCTAAAGGGGGGAAACGATAACAAGATGAAAATACATACCAATCCGTCTACATTTAATGATTACTACAATGAAATAGTCGATGCCAACTCTATGAGCCATGAACAAGACCCCATTCAGGCGTCCGCGAAACATGAGCATATTTATCATATACCTGAGCAATGGGGAGAGGGTGTGCATCGAACGCATTTTTTGCGCAAAGGCTTCGAGCTTTCACATAGTCAAATGCTGTTTCATGAGCCAGTCCAAATTGCAAGAAGGTTTGACACCCCGTATCTGGAGCTGGCATTGAACCTGGATTATTCGGCTAGCTGGTCCATCGATGGTTTCCGTTCAGATCGTGAACATGGAGGGCATGTGCAGCTCATTTATATGAACGAAGTGGAGATCCAAGTGGAAATGCCGGGGAATAAAGCAATGAATCATATTGAGCTGCGTTTTAATCCTTCGTAGTGGGGTGAGCTTTTACAGGAACTGAGTATTCGTCTGGAACAATCGTTTGCTTGTATGGAAACAGTGATTACGCCCGGTATGCGAGCGATTGCTCAGGAACTGTCGTTTCATCCTTATCAGGGCATGACCCGGCAGCTTTTTCTGGAGAGCAAGGCACTGGAGCTGATGGCCCTTTTTCTGCAAGAAACACGCAATGCTCCGCCTAAATCGACCATGACGATCAAACCCAATGATATACAGTGTCTTCACGAGGCGAGAGATATTTTGCTTCGTACGCTGGTTCAGCCTCCGAGTCTGATTCGGCTGGCACAGATGGTACATATTAATGAACAAAAGCTCAAAAACGGCTTCAAGGAGCTATTCGGCACAACGGTATTTGGCTTTGTACGCGAACAAAGATTGGAAAGAGCCAAACAACTGCTGGAAAACGAGCAGATCACCGTCAGTGAAGCGTCAGCGATGGTGGGCTATAGCAACTTTAGTCATTTTGCCGCGTTATTCCGTAAAACATATGGCTATAACCCGAGTGCCTACCGAAAAAACAATCATTTGTCTTCGTTATAAAATCCTCCATTAAAAAAACTTCTCCCTCCAGCGTTGGTGATTCTCCGGGAATCGGCGGCGGGAAGCAGGATGAGAGCCGTACAATAGAACTAGGCTCAAGCTCAAGCGTACTGCAACTGCCGTGATTTGAAAGGAGAAATGATTCATGCAACAAAAGGCGGGTATTGCCCGATTATTGCAAATCGCCGGGGAAAAGCGCGGGTTATTAACCTTTTCTGCGCTATTTTCCGGTTTAAGCGCCATTCTGATGCTGGTGCCCTATGCATCTGTGTATTTTGTGCTCAAGGAACTACTCGAACATGCTGCACAACCAACAACAGCAGACGGGCCGTTTATGATTCGATGGGGGCTGATCGCGCTCGCAGGTTTATTGGCCAGCCTCATTACGATGTACATCGGTGGGCTTATCTCTCATATTGCAGCCTTCCGTATTTTATAAGGTCTGCGAGTCAAGCTGTCAGCGCATATCGGCAAGCTACCGTTAGGCTGGCTCAATGGTACTTCCACGGGTGCTGTCAAAAAGACACTGGAGCAGAACGTGGAAAAAGTAGAGACATTTGTCGCTCACCAACTACCGGATCTGGTGCAGGTCATCGTGACGGCGGCGGTGATGATTGTCGCTATGTTTAGCTTGAACGTTTGGCTGGCACTTGCTTGTGTTGTGCCCATTTTGCTCGCTTTTACTGTCCAGATGACGTTGATAGGTGGTTCCAAAACGCGGGATAATGTCAGAGAATATTACAATTCACTGGAGCGTCTGAACGGATCGGCTGTGCAATATGTACGGGGTATGCCTGCGATTAAGGTATTTGGGCAGACGGTGCATTCGTTCCGTAAGTTTTACTCCGATATGGTGCATTACCGCGAGTATTGTGTAAAATTCACCGACCAATTCCAAACCGGCTTTCTCGTATTTAAGGTGATTATTAGCTCATTTGCCGCTTTTGTCCTGCCTGTGGGCGTTTATCTGCTGAGTGGTAATCCGGGGAATGTTGCTTTTGCCTCGGTGCTGCTGTTTTTCCTGGTGATGGCTCCCGGAGTTTCGGCTCCGATGTTTAAAATTATGCATCTCATGTCGTCCATGCGTGATATTAATGAAGGTGTTGATCGGATCGACCGTATTTTTAACGAGCCTGAAATGCAGGAGCCTGCACATCCGCAGAAGCCGACTACCTACGATGTGCAGTTTGAGCAGGTTTCCTTTTCCTATGGCAGCACGGAAGAGGTTAAGGAGCCTCAAGACGGCGGGGAAACTCAACCGATTCGCGTATTGTTCGATATTTCTTTTACCGCAAGACAGGGGGAAATGACAGCATTAGTCGGACCTTCCGGCTCCGGGAAATCCACGATCGCTAATCTGGTGCCACGCTTTTGGGACGTGCAGGAGGGGGCGATCCGTATTGGTGGCGCGGATATCCGACAGATGAGTACGTCCAACCTGATGGATATGGTCGCTTTTGTATTTCAGGAAACCTTTCTGTTCTTTGACTCGGTGTTCAACAATATTGCAGTAGGCGATACGAGGGCTTCCATGGAGCAGGTTATCGTAGCGGCAAAGGCAGCGCAGTGCCATGAGTTCATCTGTAAGCTGCCGAATGGCTATGATACGCTCATCGGGGAAGGCGGAGTATATCTGTCGGGTGGCGAAGAGCAGCGGCTTGCGGTAGCACGCGCTATTCTCAAAAATGCACCCATTCTGGTGCTGGATGAAGCCACGGCATTTGCTGACCCTGAAAATGAATACGAGATGCAGCTAGCCTTGAAGGAGCTGATGAAGAACAAGACGGTGATCGTAATCGCACACCGGTTGTCCACTATTCAGCATGCAGATCAAATTCTGGTGCTTCAGGAAGGCCATATTGCTGAGCGGGGACAGCATAGAGAGCTACTTCGTGCAGATGGTCTGTATGCCCGCTTGTGGCAAGCGTATACAGATGCCGGACAATGGCAGATTGGGGCACCAGGAGAGGAGGCGGCTAAACGATGAGTATGCTGCAAAATATAACGGCGGGTAATCCGCGGGTACTGTTAAAGCCGGTATTGTACACAACTGTGGCTAATGTTGCGGGGCTGATTCCATTTGCGTTGCTGGTAGGGGCGGCTCGTCTTATTTTCGAGCCTTTCATTCATCCGGGAGCTTCGCTCCAATCGGCTGGCTTGTGGTGGATAAGTGGAGGGCTGCTAATATCGTTGATCCTGCTGTATCTGTGTGAAGTTCCGCCTTATCGTTCCCAGTACCGGGGAGCCTATGACGCTTCTGTAACCGGGAGATCGCGTTTGGCTGAGCATTTGCGCAAGCTGTCACTCGGTTTTCTAAACAAGCGTGATCCGGGTGATTTGGCGAATATGATGATGGGTGATTTCACGATGGTGGAGCATGGGATTTCCCATTTGGTTCCGCAAATGATCGGGGCGGTGACGATGCCGCTTCTGGCGTTGATCGGCTTATCCTTTTTGGATTGGCGCATGGCGCTGGCACTGGAAGCTGCCGCTCGTCAAGCTTGCTGTCACGATTTTATCTCCAAGCTGCCGAATGGGTATGACACGTGGGTAGGTGAGGGCGGCAGTACGTTGTCAGGTGGGGAAAAGCAACGGATTTCCATCGCACGAGCCATTCTCAAGGATTCTCCGATCGTATTGCTGGATGAGGCTACGTCTTCGCTTGATCCTGAGAATGAAAAGGATATTCAGCAGGCGATTGATCGCCTTGTACAAGGCAGAACCGTTATCGCTATTGCTCATCGGCTCAAAACAGTACGAAATGCGGACCGCATCGTTGTACTGGACAAAGGAAGGGTTGTAGAGCAGGGACGACATGATGAACTGCTGGATGACAACGGTCTGTATGCACGATTGTGGAAAAGACAGCATGAAGGAAGAGAGTCATAGGTATGAAATTATGAAATAATGATGAGATCATAAAAAACCGATCCTTAGCGGATGGCAGGCTACACCTCCATTCCAATAAGGATCGGTTTTTTGCGTTACTTAGATTCCCCGGATACGACAGCTTGCACAAAAGATTACATAATAAATATTATGTTAACTTAAATGTATATCTTAACGATGAGGACTTGAATCGGATGTACGTTTTAAATCCATAGTGATATAATTACGCGTACATGCCTGAAAAGGAGCGTATGAAACGCAAATGAACTTTCAAGTGGACTTTTTATCTTTTTTTGTAATTCAGGTGGACGGAAAAGAAGGACAGGGCGGTAAGTCCTACAAGCATTATGCTACGATGGATGACTATGATTATGACGAGAGTGATGTTAAAAAATTTCTGGACGGGGAATTTGCCCGCATTAGCAAGCGGAAGGTCGAGAAAAATCCGAGCACAGAGCAGGCACCGACCAAAATTGGCCGCTTTATCGTCGAACCGGAGCATGAACTGAGCAGTAATCCCAATTTCAATATGTTCGCCCGGCTGCGGGCAGCAGAGGATAAGGAAGATTTTAAAAATGCCTGCGACGATCTGGTGCGGATGTATCTGGATACGAGCGCGGTACGCGGCGGAGCGCTGATCATTGTACAGACTACCTTGAATACACACTCCGATGATCCCTTTATTTTTGTGCTCAAATGTGATTTTGAACCTAAAATTGCCCGTATTACCGAAAGCAGTCTGGTCAGTGAGGTCGAAATGGCCATTTCAGCCCGTAATATGAAATCTATCATGTATCCTTACATGCTGGAGGAGGGGATGAACGATGAATGGGAGCTTAAAATTCACCAGTCCTCGCATGCCCGGTATTTTGAGGATTTTCTGAAATTTGTGACCTACGAGCAATCCATGCCAGAAATCGTTAATGAGCATGTCATGGGCTTCGTCCAGAACTATGTAGAGACGAAATGGCCGGATGCTTCCAATGAGGAAAGACAGCAAGAGGAACGTGATCTGGAACTGTGGGCTGCCAGTGAAAAACGGGATTTGCAAGGGAAATGGGAACCCCTTCAGGTCGTAGAGGCTGCGCAGCATATTGTTGAGCTAAAGCCTGAAATTGAAGTTCGCTTCAAGCTGGATGATACGGCTGTACGTGGACTGCTGTCCGACTTTGGGGCCAAGCTGCATATTACGAAGCTGCACGACAGGTACGCGCTTATCATTGAAGGCGATGCATTTACGTTTGAAAAAGGCTTTTCACCGATTGAGCTGCTTCAACCTGAATCGTTCGAAACGGTGGCTGAGCGTCTGAAAGAGAAACGCCTGCAAGAAGACGAATTTGCCGATGGCGATACGCCGCCTTGGTAATCTGAGTAAACTGTTTACGATAAGCTGAACTCTTATATGACATAATCAAAGGGCCTCTCAACGGTATTTTCGCCGCTGTGGAGGCCCTTTTTGTCTACAATTTCAATTTGTTCATCTACAGGTTGAGTTTACTGATTTGATCTTTCAGCTTGTCCGCAGATTGGTGTAGCCCTTGACGTTCCTTGTCATTCAGTGGAAGATCCAAAATTTCACGTACCCCGTTGTGATCTACGATACTCGGAACACCCAGATAAACGTCAGACACTCCGTTATAATCTTCCAGCAAGGTGGACACATTAAGTACCGACCCTTCGTCTCCCAGAATGGCGGCTACGATCCGGTCGAGAGCCAGCCCGATGGCGTAAGAAGTCGCGCCTTTGGCATCTATAATTTCATAGGCTGCATTTTTGGTGCTTTCAAAAATCTCATTTTTCGTTTCTTCGCCCAGCTCCAATGGAGTTCCTGCGATGTTGGCCGTGCTCCATACAGGCAGTTCGGAGTCGCCATGTTCTCCAATAATATGGGCGTGGATGCTGCGAGGGTCAATGCCCTTTTGCTTACCAATCAAATAACGGAAGCGTGCGCTGTCCAGCAATGTTCCCGAACCGATAACTCTGCTCGAAGGCCAGCCACTACGTTTCCAGGAAATGTAGGAGAGAATGTCCACTGGATTGGTTGCGATCAGCAAAATGCCGTGTGTGTTTACCTTGACGATATTATCAATAATGCTTTCAAAAATTTCGGCATTACGCTTGAGCAGATCAATGCGTGTTTCTCCCGGTTTTTGTGATGCGCCCGCTGTAACAATGATGATATCCGCATCACGGCAGTCTTCATAATCACCTGCCCACACTTTGACACCGCCGAGAAAGGGAAGCCCGTGGTTCATATCGAGCATTTCCCCCTGCGCCTTTTTGACGTTTACATCGATAAAGACAAGTTCTGACATGCGTTGGCGTAGCAGGAGGGTGTAACCGGTCGTTGTACCGACCGCTCCCATGCCGACAATGGCCACTCTGCTTCGTTTGTAAGGTTTTAAGCTCATAAAATCCTCATCTCCTTCTCGGGTTGAATACCTTTTCAATTTTAATAATACAAAATTTATCTTTCCAACTTAGTTTACCGTATATGTGCCCTCCACTGCAAAGAAATATGACATTTCTCCTTGACTTCAAACAGGGACTCGCCAATAATTAATCGAATGACAGAAACACACACTAAAGCGTTGCAGTAGCAATATTGGCGTAGGACATTATGGAAAGAGGATTATGATTATGGACTTATTTCGAAAAAAGACAGGTATGCTCCCGCATGGGGAAAACGGAACGACGGGTCACTTGAAGAGAACGATGGGCGCCTTCGATCTGACTATGCTGGGTGTAGGATGTATCATCGGTACCGGGATTTTTGTGATCACAGGCAAGGCAGCAGCGGAAAATGCGGGTCCTGGCCTGATGATCTCCTTTGTTATTGCAGGAATTGCCTGCGTGCTGGCAGCCTTGTGTTATGCGGAGCTTTCATCTACGGTTCCCGCTGCCGGCAGTGCTTATGCGTATAGCTATATTGTGTTTGGGGAAATTCTGGCCTGGGTGCTGGGTTGGGACTTAATTCTGGAATACGGGGTGGCGGCTGCCTCTGTGAGTAGTGGCTGGTCTGCTTATTTTCAAGGCTTGCTGGCCGGCTTCGATATACATTTACCACTGGCTCTAACCGCAGCCTTCGATTCAGCCAAGGGAACCATTATTGACCTGCCCGCTGTGAGTATCATTATGTTGATTACACTGCTGCTGAGTCTCGGAGCCAAGGAAACGGTCCGATTTAATTTCGTTATGGTTTGTGTCAAAGTCGGAGTTGTGCTGCTGTTTATCGGAATCGGAATTTTTTATGTTAAGCCTGCTAATTGGACACCGTTTCTCCCCTATGGTTTTTCCGGTGTTTTGAGTGCTGCGGCAATCGTATTTTTTGCTTATTTGGGCTTCGATGCCATTTCAACGGCAGCAGAGGAGGTACGTAATCCGCAACGGAATATGCCAATCGGTATTATTTCCTCTCTTGCGATTTGTACAGTACTGTATATAGCGGTCTCGGTTGTACTTACTGGAATGGTACCTTATACGCAACTGGGGGTAAATGATCCTGTTGCGTTTGCTTTGCGCTTTATTCATCAAGATTTTGCGGCAGGATTGATTTCTGTCGGTGCGATTGCCGGGATGACCACGGTTTTACTTGTGCTGTTGTATGGTCAGACACGGCTAATCTTTTCGATGTCCCGTGATGGTCTGTTACCGATATTTTTTTCTAAAATCAATCCCAAAACTCAAACACCCATCCGAAGTACCTGGCTGGTCGGAAGCATCATTGCATTGTCTAGTGGATTTTTTCCATTACATGCACTGACGAACCTGACGAGTATCGGAACCCTGTTCGCTTTTGCCGTTGTATCGGTTGGGGTGATCGTTCTTCGGAAGAGACGTCCGGATTTGAAAAGAGGCTTTACCGTACCTTGGGTTCCGTTGCTCCCGCTTTTGAGTGCCCTGGTTTGCGTCGGTTTGATGCTTCAGCTTCATATCAGCACGTGGATTGGATTTATCGTGTGGCTTCTGCTGGGTTTGCTGATTTATTTCTTCTACGGATATCACAAAAGTTTGTTAAACCGTAAATCCTAATAGGTATAAATGTTAAAAAGCCGGCATCCTGCATGTAGTTAAGGGTGGCTGGCTTTTTGGTATGAGCATGCGAAAAGTGTCACTTAGGGTCGTTTATGGTATAATTCTGTTTCAGATAAGCTTTTGGCACGGATTACCGCATGCCATCGAGGGAGGATTTTTATATGAAACTGCGCTGGCGTGCGCTCCTGGGGGGAGTATTGCTGCTAACAGGCATTCTGCTAACTGGCTGTTCTTCCGAACCCACAGAAACCGTAACCAAACCTCAGGTTGAGGAACCGGATGACCAGGGACAAACGATAACTATTAATCCACCATTGACGCCGAAGGTGGGCGATCCCAATGCCAAATATGTAGTTCAGACACGAATAGCTGATTTCCATCTGATTGATGATACCAAAGGTTTCGTTTGGGGAGTTACTCGTAATGAGCTTCGGCTCTATTATACGCATGATGGCGGAAAGACCTGGAATAATATTTCTCCTTCCGAAAACGTTCAATTTCAAGACAAGCTTGAATATGGGAAGGATATCAGCTTTACCGATTCCCGGCACGGCTGGGTTGTTCGTCAAAATCTGGACAAAACGGCAACCGTCATCCTCAGAACTGCTGATGCGGGACAGAGTTGGGACATTTCAGCGCTCCCGAGCGGGGAACATGTGAGCGCTATCCAGTATGTAGATCCGTCTAACGGATGGGTTATGGCTTCTACAAACTTGAATGAGCAGGATCAACAAAAGTTGTTGTATCATACCACTGACGGAGGAGCCACATGGAAGAAGGTTGCGCAAAGTTCTGGCATGTCATCCAATGAGTCAGGCTCGGGCTTACCCGATCAGGGCAGCATGGCGGGAATGAGCTTTGATGGCAACAAGCAGGGTTTTGTTGCGATTAATCTGGATAGCAGTGTTAAGCTTTATAAAACTTCGAATCGAGGGAAGACCTGGACTCCAGTAGCCAATAAAATGAATGGTTGTCCTCAAGCAAAAGCCGAAGCTCCGCAGTCTCTTAAAGGAAGTAGTTCCTCATACTGGATTCCTGTTCTCTGTTATTTGGATAGCGGCACAAAATATAGCGGACTGTTTACTGCTGATACAGGCACGCAATGGAACAATGTGTCTTTGGGGCTAAGCAGTAAAAGAAACTCCATTATTCCCGGCCGCACCTTTCTAAATGATAAGGAAGGGTGGATCATAACCCCAGCCGGAATGAGCCGAACAATGGATGGGGGCAAGACGTGGACAACCCTTACTGGCAGCAAAGTGCTGCCATCGAAGCTAAAGGATTACCCGCGATCGGTCAAGCTCCGTTTTGCTTCTTCTACGGTAGGTTGGCTGCTTCTGGAACGATTGGATGACAAGAAATCACTGTTACTTAAAACGACGGATGGCGGTGCCAGCTGGAGGATCCTATAACCTTCACCAGGGTGATTGCCCTGTGCTTTTCCCCTCATTTTGCACGTCCTCAAAAGGTCATGCAGATCTGGGAAGAGGCACAGGGCGTTTTATTTTTAAAAAACTTAAATTTTATATGACAATATGTGAAAAAAATCACAATCTACCGGATGAGTCGCTGTTATACTGAACCTGTAAACAACGATAGGAGTGATAATCATGAGAACGAATCAGGATCATATGTTAACTCAATACTACCTTCAATTTTGTTACACTTGCCAGGATGCCTATGGTTGCACGACTGAAGAGGATTGCAAACAGTGTGCAGAGCGTTATGCGGAAACAGAAGAAAATGAAGTTCTGGATGAGACACAACGTTATCTCCAGCTTGTACATGTATAAACAGATGCGCCATTCTGATATCGCCATATGTTGAGCCTCCCGGATCATTCCGTGGGGGCTCTTGGCGTTCTTAAGGGTTGCTATCAAATTTGGGCAGGAACGTACATATACTATTACAGAAAGCTTAGGTCATGTGAGGATGCCCGGCCGTTTCCCTGTGGAATGCCTGGCGGAGAGGAGTGCAGTGCATGGGATTTGAGTCATTATGGATGTTCGATTGGCTGGGTACGGTACTGCCCGTTTTTTTCGTAGTCGTGTTGGGTATTGTCGTACTGTCTGCGGGCAAGGAAGTCATGGAATGGAGCCGGAATAAAAAGCAGCCTGTATTGACGGTCGGTTCCCGAATTACGGCCAGAAGGACACATCTCCAACAGAGGCGGCAGGAGGAACAAGGGACTCGTACCTATACTTTCTATTATGTAACCTTCGAGGTGGAGAGTGGTGACCGGATGGAGTTCAAGGTAAGCGGGGAAGAATATGGTCAATGTGCCGAGGGAGATGAGGGGCGGCTTACCTTTCAGGGTACACGGTACATCGGGTTCCAGCGTCTCAATCGCTATAGTTTAGAACAGGTTAAAATGTAGACAGCAGCTTATTCTCCCGTTCATTCATGGGTAGCCCCCTGCAATACAACATGGCCAGGGGGCTGTCTTTGTTTCTTGTGCAGCACATTTTGGTACATATATACTAGGGAAATGTATAGAGGAGGATAAGCCATGTCATTTGAGGGACAAGTTGTTATCGTAACAGGAGCGGCACATGGAATCGGAAGGGAGGTCGCTTTGGCCTATGCTGGCAAGGGTGCCAAGGTCGTATTTGCTGATCACAATGAGGAAGAGGGGGCCGCTGTTGCGGCTGCGGCACGGAATGAAGGACATCTGGCGATCTTTGTTCCCTGTGATGTGCGTAAGGAGGAAGATATTGTTGCGCTGATCCGTGCCACGGAAGAGGAATATGGCACCATTCACACGCTGATTAACAATGCGGGCGTGTCCAAATGGAAATCTCCATATGAGTTAACGGTTGCGGAATGGGATGACATTTTGAATACGAATGTACGCAGTTGCTTTATTGCAACACGAGAAGTGGCCAAGGTGATGAAGCGCAATCGGGAAGGGGGCTCGGTGGTCAATATGACTTCGACACGGGCTTTTATGTCAGAACCGGATACAGAAGCCTATGCAGCGTCCAAAGGAGCCATTGCAGCCCTTACACACGCGATGGCCATATCACTAGGAAAGGATGGCATCCGGGTCAACTGTATTAGTCCGGGTTGGATTGAGACAGGGGATTACGGGCAACTGCGTCCCGAAGACCATCAGCAGCATCCGTCTGGTCGAGTGGGAACCCCTGCCGACATCGCGCGGGCGTGCCTGTATTTGACCCAACCCGGCAACGACTTTGTTACAGGCACAAATCTGGTAGTGAACGGCGGGATGACGCGTAAAATGATTTACGAGCCGTAAGCTGTCTGAAGAAATAGTCCCGAATTTCGGGGCTATTTTTTTATCTTTTTTTCGCTGGAGCTGTCACCCCTTAGGCATTTGTACCATACGATACGATATATGATTGAGCAGTAAGGAGGGAAGACGTTGGCTGTTATTAATGTCAACTCAGAGGATGTAAGGACACTGGCCCGGCTTATGCGAGCAGAGGCCGAAGGAGAAGGGGAGCAGGGAATGCTCATGGTCGGCAATGTCGGTGTTAATCGGATTTTGGCCAATTGTCTGGATTTTCAGGGAATTCGCCTCATGAATGACATGGTGTTTCAAAGTCCCGGCGGATTTGAAGCTACCCAAAAGGGGTACTTTTATCAAAGAGCCCGTGACCGTGACATTCGTCTTGCCCGGCGTGTCATTAATGGGGAAAAGATTCGCCCGGCTTCGAATGCATTGTGGTTTTTCAGACCTTCCGGGGACTGTCCGGATACCTGGTATAACCAGACTAACACCGGCCGTTACAAGGCCCATTGCTTCTTTAGTCCAACTGCACAGGATTGCCCTGCCGTCTATTAATGTGTAACAACATGAGTTTGGATGATTTAAAACCATTTTAGGAGGAATTAACATGATTTCACAGCAAGCTTACCGTCCTGTCTCTTATCCTGCTGGCGGCGGGTTTCCCGAATGGCCTAGGTTGGCTCCAATGGGAACCATGCAGCCCATGAGCGGCTTTCCCCCTCAAGTAAATAGTGGTAGCGCAATGACACCGACTGGCACAGTGGTACAGACTCAGACTCCACAATATGAGCAATCTTATATTGAAAATATTTTACGCTTGAACTTGGGTAAAACAGGAACCTTCTATATGACGTATGAGAATAACCGGGAGTGGAACGCTAAAATATTCAAAGGTATGCTGGAAGCGGCAGGTCGTGACCACATTATTATCAGTGATCCGTCTACCGGAAGACGCACCATTCTGTTGATGGTGAATCTGGACTATGCGACTTTTGATGAGCCGCTGCTGTACCAATATCCTGGCGTCATGGGTAATCCGGGCTCGTCCCCGGTTCGATGATGTCTTCATATATATAGTTTATCCCCCAATCCTCTGCCTTACGGCGGGGGATTTATTTTATTTATATTCTTTCTCAAATATAGTAGCTTCCCTTGTGGTAAGAGGCGGAAAATGGCGATTTCCGGTCAAAATGACCGCGTTAGCCGATTTTTCTGACATACCTTGCGGATTGACTGTGTAGTGTATAACTATATAATTAAATATAAGCTGATGAATGGCTCCGTCATTCATGCGAAAATATGGCTTGTGAAAGCCGGAAGGAGTGATTGTGTTGGGAAGTTGACGCTGCTTATGATGTGTTATCGTTCTGTCTATGATGAAATTATCCGAAGGAGGTGCGCCTGTCTGCCGTAATGACGGCTGATGGGGAGCATATTGAGTGACCCTTTACCGAGTATGTTTAACTTATTTATTGTTTTTGCATTAGTATTATTGAACGGTTTTTTTGTATCAGCAGAATTTGCAATGGTGAAAGTCAGAAGCAGCCGTATTGACACATTGGTAGAGGCGGGCAACAAAAAAGCCGTATATGCCGCGAATATGTTACACAATTTGGACGCTTATCTGTCTGCCTGCCAGTTGGGTATTACACTGGCTTCGCTGGGACTTGGGTGGATCGGAGAACCGGCCATTGCACATTTGATCGAACCTGTGTTTACAGCCGCCGGGCTGGGACCGGTATATGTACACGGTACTGCCGTGGTCATTGCATTTATTGTGATTACGATTCTGCATATTGTGCTGGGTGAATTGGCGCCCAAAACAATAGCTATTCGTAAAGCTGAAACCATTACGCTGTATTCGGCCATGCTGATGACTTGGTTTTACAAGCTGATGTATCCATTCATATGGGCGTTGAATGGCATGGCGAACAACCTGCTGCGTTTATTCCGTCTGGAGCCGGTATCCGAATATGACGATTCCGCGCATACGGGGGATGAAATACGCATTCTGATGAAAGAAAGCAATAAGAGCGGACTAATTGATAATACGGAATTGGCGCTTGTTGATAATATATTTGATTTTACCGACACGACCGCCAGGGAAATCATGATTCCGCGTACCGAGATGATCTGTTTGTACAGCAATGAGTCCACAGAGGAAAATCTCGCGATTGCGACGGAGAGCATGAGAACGCGTTATCCAATCTGCGCCGAGGACAAGGACCATATTATCGGCTTTATCCATATCAAGGATCTTCTGCGGGCGAACAAACTGGATACCCGTACGATGATCCGTCCGATTCTTGCCGTTCCTGAATCAACGCAAATTAGTGATTTGCTCAAACGTATGCAGCGTAGCAAGACACAAATTGCGATTCTGATTGATGAATACGGCGGTACATCGGGTATGGTAACGCTGGAGGATATTATGGAAGAGATCGTTGGTGAAATTCAGGATGAGTTCGATCAGGAGCGTCCTGGTTGTGAGCAGATTACTGACGAGGAATTTTCCATTGACGGTATGCTGTTAATCGATGAAGTAAATGATCGCTTTGGACTGAATCTGGATCATGAGGATTATGATACAGTAGGGGGCTGGCTGTACTCGCATGTTGAAGTCATCCCGCCACAGCCGGGTCAGTCTGTAGAATTTGAAGGTTGTCTGTTCGTTGTAGAAGAAATCGAGAACAAGCGGATTTCACGTATCCGGCTGTTGAAGCAGCCAATCCTTATGGAGGAAGCGGGAGTCTCGTAAATCAGGATTCACCAGATAAAAGAGTAGAAATTCTATAATTGAATCATTCTTGAAGCGACCCTTGAACGATAGAGGGCCGCTTTTTTTGATTTTGGCATCTTTACACATGAGACATGAATTGATATGATGAACTGTATTATTGTCAACCTATTATATTTTTATTTGGTTGACAATTAAAAAGGGAATTTCGCCTGAGAAACGTATCTGTTAGCATGTTCATTTAAAATAGGGAGGTATAACGTATGAAATGGTCCAATGAGGTTATGGATTGGTACTCGCTGGCTGAAAATGTGATCCACGGCGGCAATGTGACACTCGAAGAAGGGTTGGCGGTGCTGGAAGCGGACGATGAGGAAATTTTGTCGATTATGCAAGCTGCATTTCGGGTGCGTCATCATTTTTACGGTAAAAAGGTAAAGCTCAACATGATTATGAATGCCAAAAGCGGTCTGTGCCCGGAGGATTGCGGCTATTGCTCACAATCCATCGTATCCACCGCACCTGTCAGCAAATACAGTATGCTGGACAAGGAGTCTCTGCTGGCCGGAGCCCGTGAAGCGTTAGCGAGGAAAGCAGGTACATATTGTATCGTAGCTTCCGGCAAGGGTCCAACAAATCGAGAGTTGGATCAGGTAATTGAGGCGGTACAGGAAATTACCAGTACGATGCCACTTAAAATTTGTGCGTGCCTTGGGATTCTCAAAGGAGATCAGGCCCGCCGGTTGGCAGAGGCGGGAGTCCATCGTTACAATCACAATTTAAACACGAGCAAGGCCAACTATCCGTCCATTACAACCACACATACATACGATCAACGTGTTGAAACGGTTAAAACGGCTCAATCTCACGGGATGTCACCATGCTCCGGCGTGATTATCGGAATGGGGGAAACAAATGAGGAAATCGTCCAAATGGGTTATGCGTTAAGGGAAATCGGTGCCGACTCCATCCCAGTCAATTTCTTGAATCCGATCCCTGGAACCCCGCTGGAAGGAGCAAAGCGCACATCTCCGATCAGAGCATTAAAGGTACTGGCGCTGTTTCGTTTCATTTGTCCATCCAAGGAAATTCGTGTCGCAGGCGGACGGGAGCTGAATTTGGGGACACTGCAACCCTTATCCCTGTATGCAGCCAATTCGATTTTCGTAGGCGATTATTTAACGACAGATGGACAAGAAGTCACAGCCGATCATCAAATGATTGAAGATCTGGGGTTTGAAATTGAGATGTGTGCTCTTCCGGCTGTATAATAGGAATTGTACAAACTTGGAAGGGAGCGTTGAACGATGAGCGAAAAAGTATTTATTAGTCCGGGTAAATATGTGCAAGGGAAAAATGTGATTGATAAAACGGGTGAATATGTCAAGCCATTAGGTCATACTGCTCTGGTTATTGCCGACAAGCTGGTATGGGGTATCGCAGCCGACCGGGTAGTGAAAAGTCTGGCACAGGCGGGGATTACATCGGTAAAGGTGGAGTTTCAAGGGGAAGCGTCCAAAAACGAAGTGAACCGTATTGCTGATCAGGGACGAAGCGGGCATGTCGATATTGTCATTGGTGTAGGCGGCGGCAAGACGCTGGATACCGCCAAGGCGGTTAATGAGGTGCTTGGTTCCTCGGTAGTCATTATCCCAACGACAGCCTCCACGGATGCTCCGACCAGTGCGCTATCTGTCTTGTACACGGATGAGGGCGCATTTGATACGTATTCTTTTTTTAGTAAAAATCCAAGCTTGATCCTGGTCGACACAAAGGTTATTTCCCAAGCACCGCCATTGTTCCTCTCTTCCGGCATTGCGGATGCAATGGCAACATGGATTGAAGCTCGTGCCGTCATCGAGGCGCGGGCGACAACGATGGCTGGCGGCTTGCCAACCTTGGCAGCCGAAGCAATTGCGGCCAAGTGCGAAGAGGTTCTATTCGATTACGGGCTGCAAGCCTATGAATCCGTGAAGCGCAAAGTGGTTACACCTGCGCTTGAAGCAGTGGTAGAAGCCAATACGCTGCTGAGTGGGCTAGGATTCGAAAGTGGTGGCTTGGCAGGCGCACATGCGATACACAACGGTTTTACCGTGCTGGAAGGGGATATTCATCACTTGACGCATGGTCAGAAGGTGGCTTTCGGTACCTTGGTACAGCTTACGTTAGAAAAAAGAACTTTGGCCGAGGTGGAACGGTATATCGATTTTTATCTGAAGCTGGATCTGCCCGTCACGCTGGAGGACGTCAAGCTCCAGGAAGCCTCCCGCGAGGATCTGTACCGTGTAGCTCAGGCGGCGACGAAAGAAGGCGAAACTGCTCATAATCTGCCATTTGCAGTAACAGCGGACGATGTGCTGGATGCGATTTTAGCTGCTGACCAGTATTCCCTTGCTTACAAAGCTAAAATTGGACATACGAACTAACACCAATACAATATGAAATACACGAAGAGGTCGCTAATAAGCGGCCTTTTTCCATTATTTAACTTGCAGCTTATGTTATGATTTTTACAGTACATAATTAGGAAATGTCGGAAGTATATCTACGGCTAGCCTAAAACTTGAGAGGAGTAGAGCAATGACAAAATGGAATGTAGAAGATAATGGAACTCAGTATGAAATTGAGTACAAGCGTAGCCTCGGCGGAGGGAAAATTATTGTGAATGGAAGCGTACAGAAGGTTAAAAGCCAGAATGCTTTTTTGAATTTGGTCGATTTCCCCATCAGATTGACGAATAAAGCTGTAAATGTTGTCGTCATCGGCAACAAAGCGGATTTGGCCGTGGATGGCGTATATCTGGGTTCCAATCAGCCTTACGTGCCCGTGTCTAAAGTTCCGGGCTGGAGTTGGGCTTTTGTAGTGGTGAGCTTGGTCATAGGCTGGCTGTTTGCGGGTATCTTTGGTTTGTGTTTTGGGATATTGGGCAGCATGTTTTATGTAAAATCCGCTTTATCCATGCACCAATCCACGAATCGAAGAATCGTAAGTTGCCTTATTGTCTTTTTAATCATCAGCATAGTGCAAGTTGTCTTTGGAATTACAGTAAATCAGTGGCTTCGTAATTTGTAAAGTATCTGTGACATAACCCGTTGAATGAAGAAAAAAGGCTCCTCCGCATGACAGCGGCGTGAGCCTTTTTTGTCTTTTTAGATCGCCCAGTTTCCTTTGCGGAAGATGGGTTCCTCGGTACCGTCCTCGGTGACGCCGTTAATGTCCATTTCACCTGAGCCGATCATAAAATCGACGTGTGTCAGACTGGAATTCAGGCCGTTGGCTGCCAACTGCTCCTGATTCATGTCCTTGCCGCCTTTGAGGTTAAATGCATAGGCATTGCCGATGGCCAGATGGTTGGAAGCATTTTCATCAAACAACGTATTATAGAACAAAATGTTCTTATCCGAAATGGGGGAATGGTGAGGCACAAGAGCGACTTCGCCCAAGTAGTGGGAGCCTTCATCCATTTCAACGAGATGCTGAAGAGTCTCCAAGCCTGTTTCAGCCTGCACATCGATAATGCGTCCGTTTTCAAAGGTCAGCGTAAAGTTGTCGATAATATTTCCGCTGTAGCTGAGCGGTTTGGTACTGCTTACTTTGCCGTTCACTCCGGTTTTGAGCGGGGCAGTAAACACTTCCTCGGTAGGCATATTGGCTACGAAGGTATGTCCTTGCTGATTGACGCTTTCGGCTGCAACCCACAGGTGATCTTTAGCCAATTCGATGGTAAGATCGGTACCTGGGGCCAAATAATGCAGCTTTTTATAGCGTTTGGCATTCAAAATATCTGATTTGCTGGAGAGTGTTTTCAAATGCTCTTTCCATGCTTCTACCGGGTTGTCCAGATCCACACGCACGGTGCTGAAAATGGCTTCCCACAGCTTATCCATTTGTTCGGAAGCTGGCAGATTCGGGAATACTTTGGCAGCCCATTCTTCGGAAGGGTAAGCAATCAGAGCCCAACTGAATTTGTCGGCCATTTGAAGTTCGCGGTATTGGCGCAATTCATGTGAACGCACACGCTGAGCCGCAGTAATGCGACTGGACGGGATACCTTGAAGCAAATCCGGATTTTCTGCTATGATATGCAGTACCGCTGCGCCGTTCTCGACCTCTTCGGTCATTTCAGCCGCATACCATTTGGGAGGAATATTAAAAGTCTCATCAGGAGCCAGTTCATATTGCAGGCGAGTGATGGCTTCGTCGCTCCATTTTACCTTAACCAGCTTGGCTCCGACGGTATACGCGGATTTGACAATAAGCCGCACAAGTTCAGCGGACAGGATGGGAGCATGAACGATGAGTGTTTGCCCAGGCTGGACATTAGCCCCCACCCGAACAGCTAACTCGGCATATTTTTGCAATTTTTGTTGAAAATCTGACATGTAACTTTCCTCCATTTCACGAAAAGGCCCTTAACAGGGCTTGGGGTTGCCTGCGCAGTTTTTTTGCAAATTCCACACACGGCTTATATATTGTACAATGTAACGAAAAGGTTCACAAATCCATTTTGGTACATTTTGGCGAAAATGAAAGGGCGGATAGAGGAATGACGGATCAAAATGCATCTCAGGAAGTACAGGAAGTACATATTCAGCAGGCACAGATGACTAGAGATGAGAATGGTGCATACTTGGGTCAGGTCGTGTTTGGAGTAGACGGACAGACCTCTGTATACGAAATTACGTTCCATAGCAAAAGGGGCAAAGAGTGGGATTACAGTCTCCATTTTGCAGGGGAGCCACGGGTAGAGGAAGAGATGCTGCGTATGGATGCATGGATTGAAGAGAACGATGATTTGTTTGATTATTTGCTTGATGCGGCATGGAGTAAATTACCCGAGTAATGTAAACATGGTCTATTTTCGTGACAAGCGGATTATATTTAGCAGTGTCCGCATAATCTGCCGACATGGGGGAAGCCTATAGGTCGATAATGACAGCAATTTCCATGTGAATGGGGAGGATGACGGTTTGGCAAATCATCTGTTCACCGAAGGAATGACGGCAAATGAAGAGGCTGCTCCCGATCTTCTGAGCTTACGGACGCTGTTTGTAAATGTGTGTTTTATCGGGGAGCCGGGAAGTCGATCCTGGGTACTGGTGGATACGGGGATGACGGGGTTTACAGACTCGATTATTCGCTTGGCTGAGGAACGGTTCGCTGGCCCTCCCGTTGCTATTGTGCTCACTCACGGGCATTTTGACCATGTGGGATCGGTCATTGAACTGGTTCAGCATTGGGGTACCCCTGTGTATGCGCACCCGCTGGAGCTCCCTTACTTGACGGGGATGAAGGATTACCAACAACCTGATCCCAGCGTGGGTGGAGGTCTGCTGTCGAGCGTTTCCTTTTTATATCCCAATGATGCCATTGATCTGGATGATCGCATCACCCGTCTGCCTGAGGATGGCAGTGTGCCGGGTGCGCCTGGGTGGAAGTGGCTGCATACACCTGGACATACGCCGGGTCACATATCGCTTTTTCATGAACGCAGACGGTTGCTGGTAGCTGGAGATGCTTTTATTACAGTAAAACAGGAATCGGCGCTGGCAGTTATTTTACAGGAAAAAGAAATACATGGTCCGCCTGCATATTTTACGACAGATTGGCAGGCAGCGCAGCGGTCAGTGGAACTGCTGTCCGGTTTAAAGCCGGAGATTGCTGTTACGGGACATGGTCACTACATGCAGGGAAATGAGCTGACAACCCAGTTGGAACGACTGGCGGAGGATTTTGAGCACAAGGCTGTACCCAAGCAGGGGCGCTATGTGTAGTGACGTGGAAAGGACGATGCCTTACGGGGCATCGTTTTTTTGTGTTGGCATGGAATTTTTTTGCTCAGCATGGTATAGTCAAGCCAAAAGCTAAACGCTTTCATTAACCATCGTCATTCATCAAGGAGGATTTTTGATGACACATCAGCATGCTGCAATTGGTGACCTTTATTATGGAATACCGGCGATTCGCCTTAAATTCGGGCGTTATGAAGCGGTAGCCCTGCCGGGAAACGGCGCAAATCTGATTTCTTTTCGTGACAATGAGACAGGATATTCATTTCTCCGCGAGCCGGAAGCTGACAGCATAGAGGCTTTTAAACAAAGTCCGTCAGTCTATGGGATTCCGTTCCTGTTTCCTCCGAATCGGTATGAGGATGGCAAATTTCTGTGGAATGGAGTTACATATGAACTGCCCATCAATGAAACGGCGACCCATAACCATTTGCACGGCTTTTTACACACCGTCCGGTGGGAGGTTGAGGACTACGGATCTGGAGAACAGGGCAGCTATGTGGTAATGAATCAGCATGTAAGGGAAGGACATCCCATGTTCCGGTATTTGCCGTTCACCTTTACCATCAAGCTGACGTACAGCCTGGACGAATTTGGACTGCATCAGCGTTATGTGATCCACAACGAGGGTGATCAGCCGATTCCAAACCTGTATGCCTTTCACACGGCGATTCGGGTTCCGTTCGTACCGGATAGTTCGCCGGAAGACTACAAAATTAAGGTTACCATCGGTGAGCGTCGCGAGCTGACGGAGCGGTTGTTAGCCACAGGACAGTTCCAGCCATTGTCACCGGAAGAGGAACTGCTGAAGACAACGGGAGTGAGTCCTTATTTTGCCTCCATGGATAATCATTACACGGCAGCTCCGCAAAATGGACGCAACTATATGGAGCTGACACACAGTAAGACAGGCGCTACTCTCGTATACGATGTAGGCACGGCCTATAAGCATTGGATGATCTGGAATAACAAAGCGAACAAGGAATTCATCTGTCCTGAGCCGCAAATGAACATGATCAATGCACCGAATCGTCCGGACTTGCCTGCGGAGGAGATCGGGTTGATTGCACTTGCTCCAGGCCATATTTTTGAAGCAACCAGCCGTTTATATTGTGTCACACCTGCACAATCGAAATCCTAGCCTATATTTTATCGGAATAAGCCTGTATCGTGTCCAACGGTGCGGGCTTTATTTTGTTGATGGGAGAGGTGGAGAAGACAAATATTACAGGTAGAAGAATGTTTAGTGAGGAAAGGAACATGAAAAACAGGTTGCAGGATGGCAAGCCGTCATAGTATGATACGAAACAGGAGATGATCAGATGAATCAGGAAATGATACCTTTTCAAGCTGTCAAACGCAAGCAAATCGCTGATGAAGTGGCTGAACAGCTGCAACGAAAAATAGCTACTGGTGAATGGGATGTGGGTACAAAAATTCCGACAGAGCCTGAGCTGATGAAGCTTTTTGGAGTAGGGCGTTCCACGGTGCGTGAAGCGGTCAGCGTTCTCGTACATGCCGGTCTATTAGAGAAAAAACAAGGACACGGAACCTTTGTATGCCAACCGATGACTTCCCAGGAGCCTCTGGATTACCGACTGAGTCGCGCTGAAATAATTGAAGTCTATGAGGTGCGGAGTGTATTGGAGCTGGAAATTGCCAGGCTGGCTGCTTTACGACGTAAGGATGAAGATTTACGCTTGATGCGCGAGGCGCTGGACCGTCGTGCCGTGACATTGGCCGCTGGAGATTTGAACGGGTATCTGGATGCGGATATCACTTTTCACTTGGCTGTTGCCGGGGCTACACGTAATAAAGTGCTTATAGATGTGTATCGCAGCTTTGTAGAGGCGATTCGGAAGGCGCTGAAAAATCTCGTAACCGATCCGGCGATGCAAAATCCTTTTACACTTCAGCATGAGAAAATATATGAAGCGATCCGCGATCAGGATGCCAAGGCTGCCGAGCTGTACAGTATTCAGCATTTGGATGGAACCAAGCTGGAGCTGCAAAAGCATATGGGAAATTCATAATTTTTTTAATCTTAAACATCAGATGATCGGATGAATAAATTGAATTGTAAATCTTTTTTATCGAACATCTCCTAAAATAAAACCAAAGGTGGGTTCTGAATGCGCAAAATATGGGTGTTGGACACAACGTTAAGAGATGGAGAACAATCACCAGGAGTTAGTCTGACCAGTACAGAAAAGGTGGAAATCGCCCTTCAACTGCAAAAATTGGGCGTAGATCGGATAGAAACCGGTTTTCCGGCTACCTCGCCAGGTGAGATATTCAGCATGCAGGAGATTGCCAAACAGGTTACCAACTCAACCTTGGTTGGTTTTGCACGTTCGAAAGAGCAGGATATAGATGCGGTCAGAGAGGCACTACGGGGAGCGGAGGACGCCTGTCTTCATCTGTTTTTGGCTACCTCACCCATTCACCGCCAGCACAAGCTGCGAATGGATAAGACGAAGGTACTGGAGACCGCAGCCGCAGCTATTCGTTATGGACGAAAGTATTTTGATAAGGTGGAATTTTCGGCGGAGGATGCCAGTCGTACTGAACTGGACTTTATTTGCGAGGTCGTGGATATGGCGATCCGTGCTGGAGCAACGGTTGTCAATCTACCGGACACCGTTGGGTATGCTTCGCCGGATCAGTTCGGCGAAATGTTCAGAATCGTAAAAGCCCAAGTGCCGGGCATCGAAAAAATACAGCTCAGCACCCACTGTCATGATGATCTCGGCATGGCAACAGCTAACACATTGGCGGCCATCCGTAATGGTGTAGATCAGTTTGAAGGCACAATCAATGGCATCGGGGAACGTGCTGGAAATACACCTGTGGAGGAGGTCGCGCTGGCCCTTGATACCAGAACCGAGCTTTATGATGCAAAAACGGATCTCGTTCTGGAGGAATTGTATGCCACCAGTCGCCTGGTGAGCAAACGCACGGGGATGTCCGTACCAGGGAACAAGGCCATTGTTGGAGTGAATGCTTTTGCCCACGAGTCCGGTATTCACCAGGACGGGATGCTTAAGGAGCGTACGACATATGAAATCGTGTCCCCGGAGCGCATCGGCTTGAAGACGAGTAAGCTTGTGCTCGGCAAGCACTCGGGGCGACATGCGTTCAAGGAAAAGCTCGCGGACATGGGGTTTGATGCTTTGACAGAGGAGCAGCTTCAGGAGGCGTTCCGTAAATTCAAAGCCTTGACGGACAAGAAAAAACAGGTGCTGGATGAAGATTTGCTCGTCCTGATGGATGAGAGTCGCAGCGCCTCCCCGCAGATTTACACGCTGGATTCCATCCAGGTATCCTATGGCAATCAGTCGGTTCCGGTGGCATCCATTCGACTGATTAAGCAGGATGGAGCAGTTATTGATGAAGTGGCGATGGGCAACGGCTCCGTAGACGCGATTTTTCATGCTATAGACAAGGCTAGTGGTGAAGAAGTGGAATTGGAGGATTATTCGATCCAATCTGTAACGTACGGTAAGGATGCGCTCGGAGAAGTGCATGCTGTTCTGAGACAAGGAGAATACACCGCCCGTGGAAGAGGCACAAGTACAGATATTCTGGAAGCCAGTGCCAAAGCTTACATCGACGCGCTGAATAAGCTGCTGGGCAGAAAAGAGGTTCGAGCTAAAGGCAATATCACCATTAGCTGAACCGACCTCCCTGGTATGTCGCTGACGATACATTCCTCCTCCGGCCTATCGTAAAAAAGCGCTTGCAATATATATGATAACCTTTGAAATTTAATGTATAATAGGCAAGGAAGTCACCATATATTGTCTGAATTACATAGGCCAAGAGGAGGAAATGAATTGAACTACCGCATCGAAAAAGATACGTTGGGTGAAATCAAAGTACCGGCAGACCGTCTGTGGGGAGCGCAAACACAGCGCAGCAAGGAAAATTTCCCGATTGGCTCGGAGAAAATGCCGTTAGAGGTTATTCAGGCGTTCGCAGTGCTCAAGAAGAGTGCAGCGATCAGCAACTATAAGTTGGGCAAGCTGTCACAGGAGAAGCAGGACGCTATTATTTATGCGGCGGACGAAATTCTTGCTGGTCGGGTCGATGACCATTTCCCATTGGTCGTATGGCAGACAGGAAGCGGTACGCAATCCAATATGAATGTGAACGAAGTGATTGCTCATCTTGGAAGCCAATGGCTGCAAGAGCAGGGACAGGATGCAAAGCTGCATCCCAATGACGATGTGAACATGTCGCAAAGCTCGAATGATACATTTCCGACGGCGCTTCATGTAGCGGGTGTCATTGCAGTGGAGGATCACTTGCTGCCTGCTATTGATAAGCTGAAAGAAACCTTCCAGCAGAAGTCAGAGCAATTTAAGGATATTATTAAAATCGGTCGTACTCATTTGCAGGATGCCACGCCGCTTACTCTGGGTCAAGAAATCAGCGGCTGGTATGCCATGCTGGACAAAAGCAAGCGAATTATCATCGACACGGTGCAATATATGAAGGACCTGGCGATAGGTGGTACAGCCGTGGGCACGGGTATTAACGCTCATCCGGAGTTCGGTGACCGAACCTCTGCGGAAATTTCCATCTTCACTGGCAAAACGTTTACGTCCGCACCAAACAAATTCCATGCGCTGACCAGCCATGATGAAGTGGTTGCCGTACACGGAGCAGTTAAAGCACTCGCTGCTGATTTAATGAAAATCGCCAATGATGTTCGCTGGCTGGCAAGTGGTCCGCGTAGCGGCTTGGGTGAAATTACGATTCCTGCTAACGAGCCAGGCAGCTCGATCATGCCGGGCAAGGTCAATCCGACCCAGAGCGAGGCACTTACGATGGTCGTAACGCAGGTCATGGGTAATGATGCCGCTATCGGCTTTGCTGCGAGTCAGGGGAATTTTGAGCTGAACGTGTTTAAGCCAGTCATTATTTATAACTTCCTGCAGTCCGTGAATCTGCTAGCCGATTCAATTGTTGCCTTTAATGACAACTGCGCGATTGGTATCGAGCCGGATCTCACTAAAATTGAGCACAATTTGAACAATTCGCTGATGCTGGTGACAGCATTAAATCCGTATATCGGATATGAAAATGCGGCTAAAATCGCCAAACTCGCGCATACCGAAGGACTGTCTCTCAAAGAAGCGGCTCTGCGTAGTGGATTGTTGACCGAAGAGCAGTTCGACCAATATGTCGTACCGGCGAATATGATTCAGCCCAAAGCATAAAGCGCTGAGAATTTCGCAGTTCAAGGCCCTATAAAATCAAAAAATCCAGTTCATGGAGTGCCGATTAGCACAGCTCATGAGCTGGATTTTTTGATTTTATATATATTTTTTTATCTGAGATTAGTATTCTGTGTGATTTGAGGGTATATAGATAAAAGGCGAAAAAATGAACATCTATTTTCAAGATAGGAGAAGCCGTCGTATGGAACAGACAACTATTATTAATTTTATTGTGCTTTTGCTGTCCGGCTTGCTGCTGGTCGGCGTACTGACTACCAAATTTTCCAGTCGTTTCGGCATGCCTGCGCTCGTATTGTTTATTGCCGTCGGCATGGTGCTCAGTCAGTTTATTTATTTTGATAATGCGTTTATTACGCAGTTGGTGGGGATTCTCGCGCTCATCGTTATTTTGTTTGAAGGCGGGATGCAAACGAAGTTTGCAGATGTTAAGCCAGTCATTCGACCTGCGATGTCATTATCGACGCTTGGCGTCATTATTACGACGGTGGTCATTGGCGTTTGCGCCAAGTTTATTTTAGGTGTGAGCTGGATGGAATCCATGCTGTTCGGCGCAATTGTCGGATCGACGGATGCGGCAGCGGTGTTTTCTGTTTTAGGTGGTAAAAACATCAAAAAACGAATTACATCCACGCTTGAAGCGGAGTCCGGCAGTAATGATCCGATGGCCGTATTCCTCACGGTAACATTGATTGAGCTGATACATCACCCTGAGCAATCCATTTGGGTACATATTCTACTATTTTTGTGGGAAATGGGTTTTGGTCTGGTCGTTGGTTTTGTGCTCGGACGCATAGCTGTATATGCCATTAATAAAATGAATTTTGATTCATCCGGTCTGTATCCCGTCATGGCGCTGGCATTTGCGGTCTTAACGTATGCGGCGGCATCCTTACTGGAGGCAAGCGGCTTGCTGGCAGTATATGTCATGGCCATCGTGCTGGGTAATTCGGACCTGACCTACAAGCGGTCAATTATTCATTTTAACAACGGCTTCGCCTGGATGGTGCAAATCATGATGTTCGTCCTGCTGGGACTGCTGGTTTTTCCCGATCAGTTGCTCGGTATTGCGTGGCAAAGTTTGGCGCTTTCCTTTATTCTGATGCTCGTAGCCCGTCCAATTGGCGTGTTCCTGAGTCTGCTTTTCTCCCGATACTCTATACGTGAAAAGACGCTGTTATCCTGGGCAGGGCTAAGGGGAGCGGTACCGATTGTACTGGCTACCTATCCACTGCTGGATGAAATGGACGTGGGGCCGATGTTTTTTAATGTCGTATTCTTCGTCGTGCTTACCTCCGCCATTATACAAGGTACGACCATATCGTGGCTGGCGGTGAAACTCGGCTTAATGGACCCTAACGAAACGTCATCACCTTCGCTCTTGGAATTGGTATCTCTGGGGAAAACCACATCGGAGATCAATCACATTCAAGTGCAGGAAGGGATGTCCATTGTGGGCAAAGCAATACAGGACATGCAGCTTCCCGATGACATTTTGTTCACCGCTATTATTCGAGAAGAGCAAATTATAGCTCCGAGAGGCACAACTGTGATTAAGCCGGGAGATACCCTGTATGTGCTCAGTCCGAAGCTCAAGCGACAACAAATGAAAGAACTGTTCATGCTGCTTGAACCGGAGGTCGCACCGTAAAAGAGATTGCAATGGAAATGAAACAGGTTCCGACCCCACGTGGTTTCTAACGTAATTTTCCAAATAGTCCTTCACATTGATGTGAAGGGCTGTTTTATTGTGTTCTTTTTCGGTATGATGAATCTGTTAAAAAATTGACACTATCATTCTACAAAATTAGTTTATGATATTGTCGTTAGATGTCGCTGCCGATATGTTACCCTCTGAGGATCAGAATCAGCAGCATGGCTGTCCTGAAAAACAAACCATATCAGCTCGTTGAGAGAACGGTTATATTCAAGGCAGAAGTCAGCATACAGGAGAGATGGCGAATGAAACCGGAAGTCTTGCCACAGCGTGCAACAGCTCGCAGGCAGAAAAACAAAAAAAAGAAACGAAAAGGAAAATTCGGTCGCTTTATGGGGCGGCTTTTTATTGTACTGTTGCTCGCTGGAATCGGGGGCGGCGCGTGGCTGTTTTTAACACCATCTGGCAAGGACATGCGCTACTTGGCTGCGGATACGCTGATCACTACACAACATCGTCACTGGGCAAAATATTTTATTGGTGAGGCGGAGGCGCAGAAGCGAGTGGCCGAATATTCGGCCCGTTTCGAGCAGATGGGCGAGGAGAAGGACAGACATACGATCAAGCTGCCTGATCTGACACCGACCAAGGTGCAGCAAACGCCACTGGTTGAGGTTGAAGAGGTATCTGGCCGCAATTATCACGGCTATGTAATGACGGTGCATGACCCGACTAAAATCAGACTCGGGATTCCTGCCAATATAGGCAAGGGAGAAAGAGTATCCAGTATGGTAGAGCGCTTGGGAGCCGTTGCAGGCGTAAATGGTGGCGGCTTTGCCGATCCTAACTGGAATGGGAATGGCTTTAAGCCGATCGGCGTTGTTATTTCACAGGGCCAGCTATACTACAACGATATGGGAAAAAACGCTTCTGCCCAAATCGTAGGGATTGATAAGCAAGGCAAAATGGTGGCCGGGCATTATTCGCTGTCCGAGCTAGCCAAAATGAACGTGCAAGAAGCGGTTACCTTTCAGCCACGCCTGATCGTGAATGGTAAAGGTCTCATTCGCAATGCAAGCGAAGGATGGGGAATTGCTCCCCGTACGGCAATGGGGCAAAGAGCAGACGGCGCCATTATTTTTGTGACTATCGATGGTCGTCAGCCGGGTTACAGCATCGGTGCCAATTTGTATGATATGCAAAACATTTTACTTAAACACGGAGCGGTTATCGGTGCTAATCTGGATGGTGGATCATCGACTGTGCTCGTCAAGGATCATGCCATTGTGAATAAACCTTCTTCTGAATACGGCGAGCGGTATTTACCGACAGCGTTCCTCGTATTCGAGCATCCCGAGACCGTTAATATTCCGAATATCTGGCAAGGTTTGAATCCTGGAGACATTGACGCAGCCAAGAAAAAATAGAGTTGGACCTGTTAAGTGAGAACAATATAAAAAGTGCGTACCGTGGAAGTGAAAAAACGACTTCCCGGTACGCGCTTTTTTTGATGAAATTTAAGCTTCATTCTCTGCTTCGAGAAATACAGAAATCAAAATACGGGCGTTGTTTTCTCCAATGTTTTTGGCATAATGCGGAATGGCTGCTCTCCAGCTAAAGGAATCTCCTGCTTCGAGGGTAGCCGAATCCTCGCCTTGCTCCACATATACTGTGCCTTCCATAACAAAATGAATCTCATCGCCCGCATGAGCATGCTCTTCTTCCGTGGATGAGCCTGGCGGCATGTCCACCAGCATCATTTTGATGTTACCTTGGCCCCCCAAATGGTCAACTTGAAGCTTATTTTTGCCATAAACCGTTTTGCGGCGCTCATCCTTCCGAATCACCTGCATTCGTTCCTCTTCTTTGAGCAGCAGAAAAGCGAGGGGTACCTTAAGTGCATTAGCGATGCTGTCTAGTGTAGCAATGGAAGGGGAGGTTTTATTGTTTTCCACTTGACTCATAAAACCTTGAGATAATCCGGTTCGTTCGCATATTTGCTGGATGGATAAATTTTTACGTTTACGCGCGGCGCGTATGTTGCATCCTATACCCATGGAGCGTTCCTCCTTCAAGGGAATATAATATATACTAATTTATTATTTATTATACCAAATATTTTGTTGACAGACTATAGTTTCTTATGATAAATTCACATTACAAAATAATTATTCGTATTACTAATAATTTGAGCTTGAATCGTACTTATATAAGTTACAACTTAGAGCAAGATCATTTTATTTTTTAACCAAATTATTAGTAATATAAAATAATTATTATTATGTGCTCATACGAGTGCAAAAAAATATTCAGAATGGAGAGATAAATATGAGTTCAGCAAGCAGAAACATTTCAACAATTATGCGGGTGGCGTTGGGTATCTTGTTTTTGGCGCACGGAATTGCTAAATTTCAAATGGGGCTGGGCAATGTAGCTGGCTGGTTTTCCAGTATTGGCGTCCCAGGATTTTTAGGTTATGTTGTTGCAGTAATTGAGCTAGTCGGAGGAATTGCTTTAATTCTTGGGTTGTTTACTCGTTATGTCTCTGGACTTTTTGTTATTGTATTGATCGGAGCGATTTTCACAGCAAAATTGTCCGGTGGTTTGATGGGTAATGGACAGGGAGCAGGTTATGAACTGGATATTGCCTTTATTCTGGTAGCTCTGCATTTGGTATTTGCGCCAACGTCTCGTTTGTCACTGGACTCTTTGTTTAACCGCCGTACCTCATCAGAACAGTAATTTATCATTAGCGTAGTCCTCCAATCCATGTAGAAAGAGGGAAATCTCATGACAGCACATATCCATGACAACACCAGAATCGGGCAGGTTTCATTAAAGGTTAGTAACTTGGAGCGCTCTATTCAATTTTATACCGAGGTCGTTGGTTTTCAACTGCTGCGTCAAACGGCGGATACCGCTGAATTGACAGTCGATGGAAAGCAACCGCTGCTAACCCTTAAGTTTATTGAAAATGCAGTTATTCTCCCTCGCCAATCCGCAGCCGGATTGTATCACTTTGCTATTCTTGTTCCGAACCGCGTGGCTCTGGGCCTGTCTCTGCGTAATCTGCTTGCTCATGAGGTTGAAATCGGACAGGGGGACCATGATGTAAGTGAAGCTCTGTATATCCATGATCCTGATAATAACGGGATTGAGATCTATGCGGATCGTCCTCGTGATCAGTGGAAGAAAGATGCTATTGGATATTACATTATGGGAGCAGATCCTGTGGATGCAGAAGGCTTGGTCGAAATTTCCGAAAATGTACTATGGCAAGGGTTGCCCGAGGGAACGGTAATTGGGCATGTTCACTTCCATGTGTCTAATTTGCTCAAGGCGCAGCAATTTTATTGCGATGTGCTCGGTTTTGATATTACATGCCGCTATGGCTCGTCTGCTATGTTCGTATCCGCAGGTGGTTACCACCACCACATGGGTTTGAATACATGGGCAGGGGAAGGCGCGCTTCCAGCTCCCGAGCATGCCGCAGGCCTGGACTATTTTGAATTGATTGTGCCGGATCAGAAGGAACTGGAGGCCGTTGTCGCCCGTTTGACTGCGGCAGGATATGAAGTGCAGGAACGCGATGGTGGCAAGTATGTAGCTGATCCGTTCCGCATTCATATCAAACTGGTTAATGGCCAAACCATTTAACATATCAGGTAAGTAAAATAAAAGGGTATTCCCGTAAGCCTTAAAAGGCTGGGAATACCCTTTTATTCGTAAACTAAAACAAGCTCCAATCCAAATCCCGTGACATGGTCTCCAGCAAGTGTACACCCGCTGTACTGTTGCCCATGCGGTTCAGAGAAGGTCCGACCAGTCCAATGCCATATCGTCCGGGCACCATCGTCATAATGCTGCCAGATACGCCACTTTTGGCGGGCAGTCCGACCTGAATAGCGAATTCTCCGGATGCGTCATACATGCCGCATGTGGTCATAAAGGTTTTGGCGATCTGTACATAGCGGCGGGGAATCAGCGGTACACCCGTGACCGGATCACGTCCATTGTAGGCTAATACGAGTCCCATGCGTGCCAAATCCGTACAATTCAATTTTACAGCGCAATGCCTGAAGTAAACCTCCAGCACATCCTCAACATGTCCGCGCAGAATTCCCTTTTCCATCAAGAAATAGGCAAGGGAACGGTTCAAATGGCCTGTAGCAGATTCCGAATCGTAGACATCCTGGTCATATTCCAGCTTGTCATTACGGGTAAGCAGACGGAAAAATTGCAGGACACGGGCAAACTTCTCATCAGGACTGTTTCCGCGAATCAAAGAGGACACGGCGATGGCTCCGGCATTAATAAGCGGGTTAAACGGGATGCCCGGCTCGACCAGCTCCAGCTTCAGCATGGAATTAAAACGGTCTCCGGTAGGCTCCATACCGACCTTGGAGAAGACAACATCTTCACCATTATCCATCAAGGCCAAAATAAGCGTGAATACCTTCGAGATGCTTTGCATCGTAAAGCTTATTTCGGTATCTCCGGCTACCACGGTCTCGCCGGTTCCGTTCATCACAACAACACCCAGCGCGTCGGCCGGGGCTTTGGACAATTCGGGAATATACGCTGCCACCTTGCCATGGATATACTGATGGCGGCTTTGTTCCACCCATTCCGGCAGTTTGGTCTGTATTCTCTGCCACTCCGATGTCATTTCTTTTCCTCCAGTCGAGTAACCATCCTGTGGTATTGTTATTGTGGAGCAAGATGTGATAGCTATACGCCTATTCTAAAGATATTTCTGGTCGAAAGACAAGATATTATTGATCACAGTGAAAGGAGGCAGTTGGCTTGTCATCTAACAATGTACACCTGCTGTTCTCTCAGTCCGCTGCTGGCTCCATGAAAGTAGGCCTTTCGGGAGCAGGATTGCGTTATGAGAGTGAAGTACTGTCTTTTAATGACCTATTTTCCATAGGGCCGTTGTGGAGGCTGGAAACACCAGAAGGACAAGAGAACCGTCACAACTGGTTGGCTGAACGGATCGTGGATTATGAATTTTTCCATTACGCAAATTGGGAGCACCGCATTGAACAGATGACGGCTACTCTTACTACAATTTCTGATGATAAGTCGATCACGATCTGGTGCGGCTCTAATGCTCACGAGCAGATCGGATTACGTTTTGCATTATACCTTTTGCGGAATAGAACTGCTCCTATCGGGGTCGTAAATGTAACAGATTCCATGGAACGGGAGCCGAGTGATCCTCTATACATGGAAAGTAAGTTTCCTCTATCCATGAACGTGGTGTATTCGAAAGAAATTGCACGGTTCATGACACAAAATAAAGATAAAATTCATGCTTTAAGCATGGAAGATCGACATCGACATGAACAAGATTGGCTGGAGCTTAGTGAACAGGAAAGTGTGCTGAGATTATGGGAAAATGACCATATCAATCCTGTGCCAGAAGATTACTTTGATCAGGCTTTGCTGGATTTGATCGGTCAACTGCGGGTAGAGGATAATCGGCAATATGTACTCGCGGGAAAAATAATAGGTGAGGCATTATCACAATGGCCCCAGCTGAGAAGCGACACCTTTTTAGAATATCGGATTCAATATTTAATTGCTCATGACAGACTTGAATTTCTGGAAATGCCAGAAATGTCGGGAATGCAATATCGCTATGCTGTGAAACTAAAGGCGTAAAAAAAGGGAAAAAGTATACTATTATGTCATCTGATGTCATTTCTTCATCTCCAGCTAAATTCCCATTTTAATGTAAAGTTGTGATTATAGTTTATCCATAAACGACTTCTACGTTCCATACATACTTTTTTTTTGGCATAAGCTTATACAAAATCTTCTAATTTTTCGTTGCATTCCCTATCAGGTAGTTTTGAAAAAGATGCTTGTAGAGCAAACCTTAAATCGTATGAATGTTAATGGGAGAAGGAGATGAGGCGGAGCATGTTACACGGTACGTTAGCGGATTACCCGCGGGATACAACGATTCATCAGTTGTTTGAGTGGGAGGCCGAGCGCACACCTGAGCAAGTGGCCGTTGTATTGGGAGACAAGCACTTGACGTATGCTGATCTGAACAAACAGTCTAATCAGCTTGCCCGGGTTCTGCGGAACAAAGGCGTAAATAAAGGCGACCCCGTCGGGATAATGGCCGAATGCTCATTGGAAATGATCCTTGGTATTTTCGGGATTTTAAAAGCCGGGGGAGCCTATGTACCGATTGACCCGGAATACCCCAAGGAACGTATATGCTATATGCTGAAAGATTCTGGCGCAAAGCTCCTGCTAACCCGGCTACCAATTGAGCAACAAGTGGAGCTCAACGTTCCTGTACTGGATTTGTCGGACAAGCGAAATAACAGGGAAGAAACAGGGAATCTCACCTCCATTCATGGCTCAGATGCACTAGCCTGCATTATGTATACGTCAGGCTCTACGGGCGAACCGAAGGGAAACCTGACGATGCACTACAATATTACACGTGTTGTCAAAGAGACAAATTACATCCGATTCGCGGCAAAGGATCGGATATTGCAATTGGCCAGTTTATCGTTCGATGGTTCTACATTTGGCATTTACGGGGCACTGCTCAACGGAGCCACCCTCGTTTTGACCCCACAAGCCCACATCATGAATGCACGTGAGCTATCGAGTGTACTGCGGACACAACAGATTACAAAATGCTTCATCACAACAGCACTTTTTAATGCATTGGTGGATATTGATCCGGATTGCTTTGCCACACTTGAAACCTTGCTATTCGGTGGTGAAAAGGTGTCGGTCAGCCATGTGCGCAAAGCATTTGCCCGTCTGGGCTCTGGCCGTTTAATTCATGTCTACGGACCGACCGAGAGTACGGTATTTGCAACGTTTTACCGGATTGATCATTTGGATGAAGCAGCAAATACCGTACCGATCGGTAAACCCATCAGCAATACGTCGGTTTACATCATGGATCATGACCAGCATCCTTTGCCACAAGGAGTTGCAGGAGAACTGTACATCGCTGGCGATGGATTAGTGAAAGGTTATTTGAACCGTCCAGAGCTGACAGAGGAAAGGTTTATTCCGTTTCCAGGGGTGCCGGGGGGCAGGTTGTACCGAACCGGAGATTGGGCAAAAGAGCAGGCGGACGGAAACATTGAATATATCGGCCGGATCGACGAGCAAGTGAAAATACGGGGCTACCGAATTGAGCCAGGGGAAATTGAGGCACAGCTATTAAAAATAAAGGATATACAAGCAGCGGTTGTTATCGTGCGTGAAGATGGGAACGGACAGAAGCAACTAGGAGCGTACTTTAGGGCCAGCCAAAGGCTGACGGCAGATGAAATTAAAAACACGCTTTCTGCAAAGCTGCCGAATTACATGATCCCCTCTTTTTTTATGCAATTAGAGCAGATGCCACTGACACGGAATGGAAAGCTGGATCGCAAGGTACTGTTGTCCTTTGAAGACAATGGACATACCATGGCAGCAAACATTTCTCCTGAGGCAGGGCTGGAAGCCAAGCTGATGGAAATCTGGCAGGATGTATTAGGTATTCAGCAGTTCAGCGTTGTAGACAGCTTCTTCGACCTTGGTGGACATTCTATTCATGCGCTTACGCTAATGTCAAGGATGGAGGGGGCTGGATATCATACCACTTTGACAGATATTTACCACTATAAGACGATCCGTGCGCTCGCTGCTTATCTAGAATCGGCTCAAGATAGTAAAAGAACCTTGAAGCAGCAGGGCACTATAGAAACCAAGCAAGAGTTGATTTCCTGGCTGCACCAAGAAACAGATGGCGTGTACGATCTGGTGAAGTACCAAGTGCGGGATTTTCTTCACGAAGTGAGAGATATTCGGGTGCTTTACTTGAACTCCGTGGACGACGTTAATCCTGTCATGCGGATCATGAACGGGAAAGTCGTTAAAGAACTGCAGCCGCATTATATTGTACCACTGCATCAAAAAGTAAAAATGGATAATCAATACCAGGTCATCGATGAAGAGGAGTTTGTCCAGCGTCTGGGCTTGAAAACCATGGACACGGATCAGGTGGCGAAGTTGCGCGAGCAACTGGAAGACGATTATTTAAAAAGTGATCAGTGGGTTAAAACGGGGCAAGTGGCACAAGAATATCCGTTAAGTGGAATTCAACAAATGCAAATTTCATTTCATACACCGCCGAGTATTGGCCTATTTAGGCTGGACGAGTATGTGAATTATGATTTTTTGAATCAGGCTTATGCTCAATTTGTACAAAGTCAAGGATTACTGAGAAGCATTCCTGTACAAAGAGATGAATGGACGTATTGGAGGGAATACGTCCTTCCCGGCGCCGATTTGCCAACACTCACCATCCTCGACGTAACGGACTGCAATCCATATGGCCCCTTTATGGAAATGATTAATGACTACATGACGAATACCCGATACACGGGAGAGCGTACTCTGTTTCAGATGTTTGTGCTAAAACGAAATCTGCGTGAGCATGTTGTTATTACGATTTATCATCATGCGATATGCGATCGGGTGACTTCGGAAGTAGCTGAACGACAGGTAATGGCTTGCTATAGGAGTCTGCTTCAAAACGGATCCCTTCCTACGGATGAAGTAAAGCCCTATAAGGATTATGTAGAACAAATCCAAAGCGGGCCCAGCGGAATCACTGAACAGGCATTGATATCCGAATTTCATCTGGAAGCGTTCCAGCAAAGCAAGCAGGACCTGCTACAAACTCCGAAGCTAAGAACGAGCACAGAAGCCTATCTGTTTAGCGTGAGCATCCCGGCTAAAAACCCATCCTTGGAGTTTGCGCTCTCTGTCTTTACAAGGGGCTTGCAAATTTATTTAGGTATGGACCAGTTGCCATTGTTATTTTTATATGATGGAAGAAGGTACGATGAGGCGACGTATTATAACACGGTCGGTGAGTTTATTGATTTTGTGCCTATGCTGATGGATATGAAGCAGAACCCGGATGAAATGCTGCTGTCTGTCAGAAGCAGGCTAGATTTATTAAAACGCCACACAATTAATTTTATGAACCTGCTTACAGGACCTGCCTACAAAAACAGGTGGGAACGTGCCAGAACACTTGTACAGTTTGGGAAGCAGTATGAGCAGCTAGATGTATTCATGTTTAACTATTTGGCCAATAGCGCAAAGGAAGGGTTGAAGTGTAGCCAATTTTACGATGATACGGTCATAAAGCAACCGAATCCGCTGCCGATCTATTCGCTGTTCAACTGCATCGCTTCCTCCTACACAGACGGTCTTATTTTTTCAATGCGGTGCAGTTACGAGATTGGGGTTGAGGAAGTCAGGGCTGCTTTTTATCAGGCTGCCAGTATAGCATCTCAGAAAGGGGAGGTTCAATAAGTGATCCAACCTTACTTGCCTTTATTTTCCCATCGAAGAGGGGATGCCAGACAGACTGAAGACAAAGATCAAGTCCTTTACCATATTCGTTTGGAAACAAGACAGGTCAAAACGATCATGGAGTTTGTACAGCAGCATCAGTTGGGTATGCCTTCTTTTATCGCAGCCATATGGTCTGTGCTTTTATCCCATTATGCCAATCAATATACAGTACCTGTTTTATATTCCATGTTATCAGACAGAGAGGGGACACAACGTCGTCAGGACTATCCGCTTTTTATCCATATTCAGAAGGAAGATCATCTTCTCTCCTTGATACAAAGAATAAAGGCAAATTGGGATAAGCGAGATAGCAGCAGTGAGTGGAGTGAGGATCTTTCGCAGTACATGAAAGTGGATTCCCCACCAGAAATAGATGGAGATTTTTTCAATGTGGGCATCGTAGAAACTTGTGGTGATCTCTCGCATTCAAGTTCGAGCACAAAAGCACTAGCTCCTCTATATGGTATAAATCCGCCAGAGATTGCGCTCTGCTACCGTTATGGTTCGGAAAGATTAGAATGCGCAATACACTATGATAGCAGGTATTTCGGTAAAAAGCAGATCGCTAATCTCGCAGGCCACTTTCAGATACTACTGGCCAATGCACTCCATCTTCCGGAGAAAGCGGTACTCCTTCACCCCATACTGACAACGAAAGAATACGAGCAGATGCAACAATGGAATGATACGGAACAAGCATATCCTTTGGATAAAACTGTGGTTCAACTGATTGAGGAGCAGGCTGCCAGAACTCCTGATGCAATCGCATTGGAGTTTGAAGGGCAGAAGCTGACCTACTCGGAGTTAAATCAGCGGGCTAATCAAATCGGCCGCGTGATTCTAGAGTCGTTTTCCGCAGGAGAGGAGAACGCTTTACAACCCGGCACGCTGATTGCCATCTTTATGGATAGAAGCGCAGATGTAATCCCGACAATACTAGGAGTTATGAAGGCAGGGGCCGCTTATCTTCCGATCGATCCCCAATATCCTGGAGAACGGGTTCGATTTATTTTAGAAGATGCGCAGGCCAAAATGATTATCACGCACAGCCAACTGGTAAATAAGCTAAATCCATCTATGAATCAAATGAGTATGAAAGCGCATTCGCTTATTTGTGTAGATGAATGCCTGGTGCAGCAGAACGATCATCCCGACGAGAATTTGAATATTCAGGTTAAACAGAACGACCTGGCCTATGTCATCTACACATCCGGCTCCACTGGAAATCCGAAGGGGACGCTTATTGAGCACGCCGGACTGGTTACGTTAATCCCTTACCTTGTTGAAAAGTTTTGTATTACCCCTGACTCCAGAGTTATGCAATTCGCTTCCATCAGTTTCGACGCTTCGGTCTACGAATGGATCGGAACGTTGACAGTAGGCGGGACACTTGTTGTGTTGTCGAATGAGGAGCTGCCTCCTTATGCGGATATTTCAGATGTACTCGAAGAGAAAAATATCCACATTGCCATGCTGACGCCGTCTGTGCTGCGAACCATGAAACCAAGAGAACTACCTGGACTGCATACAATCGTATCCGCGGGAGAACCCTGTACGCCTGATATTGTGAATTATTGGGGAAGAGGACGACTTTTTGTGAACGCTTATGGACCCACCGAAGTGACGATTTTATGTTCCACCTCGGTATGCAAACCAGAGGCAGAAATCACGATTGGCAAACCCGCCTATAACAAACGATTGTTTGTATTCAATCCATTTGATAATTCTGTGCCGGTCGGTGTTCCCGGTGAATTATGGGTGGGCGGCATAGGGCTTGCCAGAGGATACCTGAATCGTGAGGAGCTGACCCAGGAGCGTTTTGTTCACAAAGAGATGAGCATCGGAAATGAGTATTCACAGCGCGAGCGGTTATATCGAACCGGGGACATCGTGAAATGGACGCCAGATGGTGAACTGGTATTTATCGGCCGTAGTGATGAACAGATTAAAATCAGAGGCTACCGTATCGAACTGGGTGAAATAGAGCATCAGCTTCGCCTGCACCCTGACATCCGTCAATGTGTCGTTCGAGCCTGGAAGGACGAGTCCTTCCATAAACTGGTGGCTTACTATACTGCCTTAAAAAGGCTGACTGAGGCTGAATTGGCCCAGTATGCAAGCTCTATTTTACCTGCTTATATGGTTCCTGCTTATTTTTGTCAGTTGGATTCAATCCCCGTAAATACAAACGGGAAAGTTGATCGTCAAGCTCTTCCTGATCCGACCACATTATTTGTCCCTGCTGAGAATGCTGCGGAAGCAGGGGAGGGCAGTTTCGAAAAGCGACTGCTTTGCATTTGGCGACAAATTTTAAAAAGAGGAGATATCGGTGTAAACGATCATTTTTACGCGGCCGGGGGAGATTCAATCCTTGCCATTCAGGTCGTCTCTATGGCCAGAGATCACGGTATGATGCTGACTCCAAGACAAGTTGCAGAGCATCCAACTATCAAGGAATTAGCTGCTGTGGTTACTTGGACAGAACGTGAGAAGAAGGAAGATAGTATGGTTGATTTGACAGGCGAATTTGGTCTGACGCCGATCCAGCACTGGTTTTTCGAGCAGCAGTTCAAAGAACCGCATTATTTCAATCAATCCCAGCTGTTTCTACTCCGTGGTTGTGATCCCGTAAAGCTGGAAACGGCCATCAAACAATTGATCAGACTTCATCCAGAGCTCTCGATGCAGTTCGTAGCTGGCAAGCATGGATATTCGCAGCGCTACCGAAAGGATACCACCATTCAACTTGCCAGTCACACCATTCAGCAAATTGCTGATCCCGAATCTGAAATTTCAAGCATATGTGATGCATGGAACAGACAACTGAATTACGCGACAGGCCAAATGATTTATGCAGGGGTAATCCAGGGTCACCCTGACGGTCAAGTCCGCTTTTTTATGACGATTCATCATTTGGTTATTGATGGCGTGTCCTGGAGAATATTGGTACAGGAATTGGATCAATTGTATCAAGGTACCGAGTTGTCACCTGTTTCAAATCCGTACAAAAAGTGGCAGTCCGTAATGATGAATTATGCCAAAAATGAAGATACTTTAAGTCATATAGATTACTGGAAAAAAGTACAGCTCCAAAATGCAGCATTTGTGCTGCCGGTAGACCATTGCGTGGACCATAAAATGAGCAGTGAATCTTCGGAATTGGTTACAATGCTTACTCCCAACGATACGCAGCTACTTTTGTACCATTGCTCCCAGGCATATCATACCGAGATCAATGATCTGCTGCTTACGGCCTGGTCGCTGGCGCTCTCCGCTTGGTCTGGGCAGAAGACGATCGCGTTTCGGTTAGAGGGTCATGGACGTGAGCATTTTGTAGCCGATATGGATCTGACAAGAACCGTCGGCTGGTTTACCTCAATGTTTCCGGTATGCATTCGGATGACGGACAATTGCAGCTTGGGGGAGACGATTAAATCTGTCAAAGAGCAGTTACGTTCTATTCCTCACCGTGGCATGTCATACGGTGCTGTGAGATACTGCCATCCGAACGAAGAAGTCCGTTCCGAGCTAACAGCTTCCGAGCCACAGGCTCTATTCAATTATTTGGGTCAATTCGATCAGACAAATACGAGCGGGCTAGAGCAGTGGATAGGTTTTACACGTGAAGCAGCACAGGACCATAGCTCACCGCTTAATCATGGAACAAGCCTGTTGGAACTTAACTGTTCCATCGTTCATGGACAACTGCATTTGTTCATGAAATATAGCAAACGTCACTATGAAGAAACGACCACTACTCAGTTGATAAATACTTTCATATCACGTTTGCTTTCTATCATCGAGCATTGCAGCCAGGCTAATTACGAAGAGTTTACACCAAGTGATTTTCCATCGGTGTCACTGGAGCAGCATTCGCTGGATCAGATCGTAAAGACCTATTCTAAGCAGTATGGTCTGAATAAAATGATGCATTTAAGTCCTTTGCAGGAAGGTCTGCTATTCCATTATTTAGATCATCCATCTTCCGATCAATACTTCGTACAGGTTAGCTGGAAATATCACGGCAGGCTGGAGGTAAACCGTTACCAGGAAGCATGGAGCCACGTCATTGCTGAAAATGATTGCTTACGGACATGTTACGTTTGGGAAGAATTGGACAAGCCCATACAATGTGTCCTTCGAAATGTAGAATTGGATTGGACTTTTTTGGATTTTAGAACAGAGTCTCCAGATCAGCAACAGAAGTATATCAAACAATGGGCAACGTCGGATCGTAATCGGCGTTTCGATCTGCATCAGCCTGCGTACCGCATAACACTGATTCAGACTACCCCAGAGGAATGGACAATGATCTGGAGTTACCACCATATTTTGCTGGACGGTTGGAGCCTGCCGCTGCTGCTGAATCGGGTTCATGAAATCTATGATTGCAGCTTAAAAGGCATGGTGCCGCAGCATAGCCTGTCTCGCTCTTTTGAGACTTACATTCGTTGGCTGAACAATAAAGATCGAACAGAAGCTGAGTCATTCTGGAAAGATTATTTGTCCGACCTAACGGAGCCAACCCTCCTGCCGATGGGGAAGAGAGGCATGCTTACTGATGTGCATCAACCGATTGAGAAGCAACAGATTGAGACCATTCATATCGATTCAAGCATGACCAAGCGCATCGCGGCATTTGTACAACAAGCGCAAATTTCACTAAACACCTTGGTACAGTTCGCTTGGGGGAAAGTGCTGCAAGTCTATCATGATGCAGATGTAACCGTATTCGGCATGATCGTGTCCGGTAGAGGATCCGATCTTTCAAAAGCAGACCACATTACGGGCCTGTTGATCAATACGCTTCCTCTGGTTATGCATTGGAACGTGGAACAGAGCATTACCGAATATGTTAAGGAGCTTCACCAAACGATTCAAAAGCTGAACGATTACTGCTATGTGAGCCTGAACGAACTGAAGGGCTGGAGTGCCATCCAAGGACATACATTTTTTCACAGCATCGTGGCCTTCGAGAATTATATGAACGACTACCGTCAGCCTGAACATGGGTTGGAGTTGTCAGCTATGAAGGAACGAGAGAAAACCAATTACCCGATGACTATCACCATTGCCAATGACGGGGAACAGATCACTATCAAGTTGATTTACGATGCAGATCGCTTGAAGCAAGCAACGGTTAGTCGCCTAGCTGAGCATCTGCTAAATACATTGCAATATGCAGTGGAATATCCAGATCGCGCGGTTGGAGACGTTTGTTTAATAGACAAGGATGAATATGATCGAGTCGTCTACGATTGGAACAATACGTATACAGAGTACCCTAGGGAGAGTTCCATTGTTGACTTGTTCCATGAACAAGCGAAGCTACGCCCTTCACAGCCCGCTATAATTGAGCATAATCAGGTAATGTCTTACCACGCCCTCAACCAAATGTCCCAGTACATGGCCAATAAGCTAACGGATGATACCGACAGTCATGGGAAGTTTATCGGGGTTTACTTGCCGCGCTCTCTCGAATTCATTGTCTCCATCCTGGCGATCATGAAAACAGGATGTGCCTATGTTCCCATAGATCCCGATTTTCCGGCAGAAAGAACGCGCGAATTGATCAAGGATGCCAGACTGGACACCATTATCACCTCACAGAAAGGGGCAGAAAGTATCTCGGAAGCCTGTAAGGGAATCCGTTTAAAACTGATTTATACGGAGCATATTGACCAGTCTGGAGTTGTACCACAAGAAGAGAAGGAGAACATGAATGCTCCCAGCGACCTTGCTTACCTGATGTATACATCAGGCTCGACGGGAAAACCCAAAGGCGTGATGGTAGAACATCGCAATGTCGTCCGCTTGGTCAAAAACACCAGCTACTTCCCGTTTTCCTCTGACATCAGGTTGCTCTATACGGGTTCGCCTGTTTTTGACGCTTCTACGTTTGAAATTTGGGGAACATTGCTGAATGGAGGCCATCTGTATGTAGTTTCAAAAGATGATCTTCTAAATATCCATATGCTGGAGCATCGAATGAAGGAGTGGAAAATTAATACACTATGGCTAAGCTCCGCATTGTGCAATCAATGGATTGAAGAAAATGAAAAGATGTTTGCTGGGCTCAAATGGCTGGCTGTAGGTGGTGAAGCTTTATCGGTTAAACATATAAACCGTATCCGGCTTGCCTATCCAGAGCTTTCGATTCTCAATGTATATGGTCCAACGGAGAACACCACGTTTTCGACGAGCTATCGGATCGAAGAGCCTTTTGAGCAGGATATACCCATTGGCAGGCCCATTAGTAATTCAACTTGTTATATTCTGGACAAACGGGGCTGTGTCCAGCCTGTCGGAGCAGTCGGGGAATTATATGTGGGAGGAGACGGGGTTGCAAGGGGATATTGGCTGCAAAACCAGCTGACACAGCAAGCGTTTACTCCAAATCCATATACTTCTGCCAAAGATCGTGAAAGAGGAGTAAATCCAGTTCTCTACCACACAGGAGATCGGGCGAGATGGTTGCCAGACGGTAATATCGAATATATTGGACGGGTTGACGATCAGGTGAAGCTTCGCGGCTATCGAATCGAACCCGGAGAAGTCGAGTTCCGTCTTGGCGGCTACCCTGTCGTAAAAGATTGTCTGGTCGTTGCCCGCGAGATTCACGGGGATATGCGGCTGATCGCTTACTATACAGCGGAAAAGGAAGAGCGGGAGGAACAGCTTCATACTTTTATGGCTGACGGTCTTCCATCTTATATGCTACCCTCTCGTTACGTTTGGCTGAAGACGTTCCCATTAACGGTCAACGGGAAAATCGATCGTAAAAAGCTTCCTTTGCCAGAAATCCATAGGGGCGATAAAAAATCAAATTCTGGACCAAAAACCGAATTGGAACAAATAATAGAAGAGATTTGGGGCAGGGTTCTGAAGCTTGATCACATCCGCAAGGATGAAGACTTTCACGCGTTGGGAGGACATTCGCTTTCTGCGCTGCGTATAGCCAGCCTACTGCAAAAAAATGGTTATTCGGTTACAGTCAACCAGATATTTCGCGAGCAGACCATTGAACGCTTGGCCCTTTCATTGAGCAGGGGAGTGGCGGATACAGCCACTGTTATTAGTCCGAATATGGATATCCCAACTATTCAGTCTACAACAAAAGTATACCCGGATGATGGATTTCCGCTGTCTGCCGTACAAAAACGTTTTTTTCAAAGAGATCTGGCAAATCGCAACATGTTTAATGTGCCTTACCTGGCTCTGCTCAAGAAATATATTCCCAGAGAATTACTGAACGCTTCGCTGGAGGTACTATTGAACAAACATGCGGCCCTACGGCTGTCATTTGCTCAACTGGATCATGATGATTGGTATCAGTATGAGCAGAAAATGAGTGTGGAACAGGTTGTTTCCTACGTGCAGCTGCAAGCGATCCCAGGGTCACATGATACCTACATTTCGGATTACTGCGCGAAGGTTCAGCATGAATTTGACATCGAGGAGGGTCCTTTATGGAAGGTCGTGCTGTTTGATCACTATTGCGAAGAGAGACGGCAGGTGATATTGCTCCTGTTCCATCATTTAATTTTTGACGGCATATCCATAAACATTTTTTTAGAGGATTTGAAGCATCTTCTCTTGCCGGGAATGGGGAGTGATTTGACGTTACATGGGAAGGAGGAAAGCAGTTATCAGGATTGGTGCATGGCGTTGACACAATATGCGGCGAAAGACGTTTCTTCTAAAGCATCAATTTACTGGAGAAAGGTTGTAGAAGGTGGTGAGTCTTTACAGGTCGACAGGGATTCGGAGATCCAGCCTCTCCACCGTCACATGACAACAATAACGCAAGATTTGCTTGAAGGAGAGGAACAAATTCGCCTTTTAAAAGCGTTGGCTGTCAAGCAGCATACTACACCGCTTAGCATGATACTAACAGCATTGTCACAGGCTTGCTACCAATTGAAAAAGCAAGCCGATTTGCTGCTGCATGTGATGTCTTATCAACGCGAGTCATTTTTGCCGGGGGTTGTGATTGATCGTACGATCGGTTTTTTTGCCGGAGCTTATCCCATTCGAATCCAGATTCCCGAAGAGGAGCCTTCAAATAATTGGGAAATCATTCTAGAACATGTCAAACACACGTTGCAGCATATTCCATCTGAAGGACTGGATTACTTTATTTTACGATATATGATACAGGATATTTATCCCAATATGGAGTCACTAAAAGACGAAACACACATGCTTTTCCATTACCAATCAGAGGAAATAAATGGGCTAGCCGACGATTTTTATGAGCCTTTGGCTGTTCCTGTCGGGAATACCAATGCGGCCGACAATCCCTCCGCCTACTGGTTAAATATGACGGCAAGCTTAAAACACGATAGATTAAGTTTAACCTGCTATTACAGTTCACTGCACTATGAAGACCAGACCATCGCCGAGCTTGTACGTTTAATTTCCGGGCATCTTTGTCGCAGTATCAATGTTCATCCGTACACTACGATAGTAGAGGGGAGCTTCCGGTTATGAAAATATACGAATTTTGTCCTTTTTTTAATGAAAATCGGATTGCAGATATTAAAATAAGAGAAAATGACCGCTGGATTGACGAGCTGCATGTGGTCGAAGCTAACAAGACTTTCAGTTATTTAGATAAGCCACGCAACTTCAATTCAAATTATCTTGGCCCGAAGGTGATTCATCATCCATTTCATGCTGATGATCTGTTTCGTGAACCCGTGAAGCATCAATTGTATTTTGATGTGGCCACCTGTGGTGCGGATAACTTTGACCGTTGGTATTGGCGTCTGCTCAGCTACAACAGCGCATTTCATAATGAGGCTTGTCAAAGAAACAGGAGTACCTCTATCTTGCGGGATAGGGTCGAGGATGATGATGTGATCATTCTGGCTGACTTCGATGAGATCATTGATAGTCGGATGGCGGATCGGATTGTTTCGGAAGTGAAGAAACACCAGATTATTACAATTAAAATGCACTATTCCGTATTCTTTCTGAACCTTTTTTGCCAATCTAATCACGGTGCTCCTCATTGGAGCTATCGCGTGTTCGCGATGACGGGTCGTTACTTCAAAAGTATGCCTTTCTCATCGGACTATCTCAGGAAGAAGGGGATTGCCGAAGTGTTGTATCATGACATCTATTGCTTGGAAGAACCAGCCGGATTCCATCATTCATGGCTTGAATATCAGAAAACCGCGCTTCCCAAGTTGCAGGCATTTGCCGCCAATGTAGAGGATAAAAGTATATTGAATGCAGATTATATTGATCAATGCTTAAACGATAAAAAACTGTACTATATCGACACTGAACTTTATGTTGACAACTCAAAATCGTTTTTGAGCAGTCTTCAAGAAGTTGAAACGAATGATCTTTGGTATGAATAAAGAAGGCTTTACTTAGCTTGTCGAGAAACCCAGTCTATACAAGACCAGGGTTTCTCTTTTGGTTTTTTTGAGACATAGGATTGCTGTTGACGAAGCTGGAATTATATATTATTGTATTGATATTAACATCTTGTTTTTATCATTGAGTTAAAATAAAAGAATGTTACATAAGCTGTTTTCGCTGCTTGATTTAGAAAGCGACTATTACCCATATATGAACAGGTAGGTGACGCAAGTGACAGATATATCGAAGCACAATCATAACGGCTTGTCGGAGGAACAATTTTTGGCCGCATATGATGCCAATCAGTACGAGCGTCCATCGGTAACGGTAGATATGCTGCTTTTTACCGTGATGGATCAGCTTCAGCACAATTACCGCAAGCTACCTGAGAAGACACTCCAGTTGCTTCTGATCCAGAGGGGGGAGCATCCGTTTCTGGGACAATGGGCGTTGCCAGGCGGCTTTGTAGGGATGGATGAAAGCCTGGAAGAGGCTGCACGACGTGAGCTTAAGACAGAAACGAATGTAGACCGGATTTATATGGAGCAGCTATATACGTGGGGAGATGTAACACGTGATCCACGTACGCGGGTCATCAGTTGCGCCTACATGGCATTGGTAGACCACGATTCACTGGAGGTACAAGCCGGAGATGATGCTGCGGATGCCCAATGGTTTGAGTTGGACTACAGTGTGGCTCAGGAGACGCGGACGAACCAGTCGGACGGTTACAGATGGGAACAAGACATTAACATTACATTGAAGCATGGGGATATTCACCTGTCAGCCAAAGTAAAAGTGACTGAAATTCTCAAGGGGAAAACCATTGAGGTCAAGCGAGAAGTGCTGAAATCCCAAGGAATTGCTTTTGACCATGCCAAAATTATTGTGTATGGAATTGAGCGTTTGCGCAGCAAAATAGAATATACAGATATCGCTTTCCACCTGATGCCAGCCCTGTTTACATTGAGCGAGCTTCAACAGGTATATGAAATTATTCTGGGTAAGGAGCTGTTGGCCGCAGCCTTCCGTCGCAAAATAGCCGAACTTGTGGAAGAGACGAATGAATATAGAAAGGCGGCCGGACATCGTCCGTCCAAGTTATACCGATTCAAGCCCCGGTCGCGTTTTATGTAGCATGAAGTAATATGAAATGAGGAATTAACGTGGAAAAGTTTACATTTTTTTATCGCAATCAGTCGCCATTTTCGCAATGGTATCCCTCTGTGTTTACCGTAAATGAATTGGAATTCAACTGCGCAGAGCAATATATGATGTTTAAAAAAGCACATCTTTTTGGGGATGAAGAGGCAGCCAGTAAAATTATGCAAACCCCTACCTCGCGGGAGCAAAAAGCCCGTGGCCGTAGTGTGCGCGGATTTGATCAATCCTTGTGGGAGGCGAATTGCCGACAATTTGTGTATGACGGCAACTACGCCAAATTTACGCAAAATCCGAATTTGCTTAAGCACCTGCTCAAAACGAAAGGAACTACACTGGTTGAGGCCAGTCCGACGGACACGATTTGGGGTGTAGGATTGGCTGAAAATGATGCCCGCATACGGAACCGCAAATCATGGCGAGGCACCAATTGGCTTGGAGAAATATTGACGAAACTACGTGAGGATGTCTTGCAAAAGGAGGAATAGCCATCATGAAACATACCATGAACCCCCGGAGCAACCGGGATATTCGATCACATATGGCGCAGGAAACGCTATCTGTTTTGGAGAATGGATATTATACGAATACCAAACAGGCACAAGTGAATATTGCACAAGAGGTAAGCAATGCCATCACAGGAGGAAAGCTAGGCTCGTTCGTCAGCATTGTATCCCTGTATTTCACAAATGGAAGAAATGTACCAGCACAACCGGAAGCTGCGGAGCTGTTTTTATTCGGATTATATGATTTATTCGCCTGATGTTCCGGTGTTCCGGGATGATCAGGGAATGCTGCTGGAGAAGCCGTATCAAGTCGCTTTCCTGACCGCACCTGCTGTTAATGCTGGAGTCGTGCGAGAACGGGAGCCAGAGCAGGTAAATCGGATTAGCGAAGTGATGCTGGAGCGAATCCGTTACATACTCAGTTTGGCTGCGCAAAACGGGGTAGAGCATCTTTTGCTGGGAGCCTATGGCTGTGGGGTATTCCGCAATAAGCCGGAAGAGGTTGCCGTCTGGTTCAAGCAAGTGCTTGTAGATGAAGGATATGGATTGTTGTTTGACCGGATTGTTTTTGCGGTACTGGATCACACAGCAGGGCAGCGTACCTTGAGCGCCTTTAAACACGGTCTTTCCTAAAGCTGGGGGACGTGTTTCAAAAACCATATACAGTGATAAGTTATGAAAAAGGAGAGTGCTGAATGAATCCAAATCCAAACATCACCTGGCATGCGTCAGACGTTGACAAGCAAGCGCGCCAGCTTCTGAATGGGCATAAAAGCCCGGTACTTTGGTTTACGGGGCTGTCTGGCTCGGGAAAATCAACGGTATCCTCCACACTGGAAAAAGCACTATTTGCACGAGGCATACACACGTTTATTTTGGATGGGGATAATGTTCGGCATGGTTTAAATCGCAATCTGGGTTTCCTGCCCGCTGACCGCAAAGAAAACATCCGTCGTATTGCTGAAGTAGCGAAGCTGATGTCACATGCGGGGGTGTTGACGATTTGCGCTACGATCTCTCCTTATCGTGAGGATCGTGAAATGGTAAAGGATATTTTGCAGCAGGAAGGCTGTTATGAAATCTATATCCAGTGCAGTCTGGAGGAATGCGAGCGACGTGATCCCAAAGGCATGTACAAGAAGGCAAGAGTCGGAGAAATACGCCATTTTACCGGTATTGATGCGCCTTATGAAGCACCTTTGGAGCCTGAACTCATCGTATCCACTGAAGGCCGGGAGATTACCCAGTCGGTTCAGGATATACTGGATTTTCTCGATAGGGAATCATTGTTGCTCTAATCTTCGTCAAACCTTTTTCAAATCTTCCTGAAATCTTCATTATCTAAAATGGAATTCATGTTTAAATAGAATAGACCTCTCGATCTTGAAGCCGTCTGAAATTTCCCCCTAGTTTTTTCAGATGTTCGGCGCTAGAGGCGGGAGGTTTTTTGTTTACAGCACATAGCCAACCAATTCATTCAAGAGGTGATTTCAATGATGAATAAACAACCAGCCAACCTGACTACCAGCTGGGGCGCTCCTGTCGGTGATAATCAAAATTCTATAACGGCTGGATCACGCGGACCTATATTGATTCAGGATGTGCATCTGCTGGAAAAGCTTGCACATTTTAACCGGGAACGTGTGCCGGAGCGTGTGGTTCATGCCAAGGGCGCAGGAGCGCACGGCTATTTTGAAGTCACTAAGGATTTATCTGCCTATACAAAAGCAAGCTTTTTATCTGAGGTGGGAAAGCGAACACCGATGTTTATCCGTTTTTCTACGGTTGCAGGTGAGCAAGGCTCGTCTGATACGGTACGCGACCCGCGTGGTTTTGCGGTGAAGTTTTATACCGAGGAAGGCAACTACGATCTTGTAGGTAACAACACACCCGTATTTTTCATCCGGGATGCTATCAAATTTCCGGACTTTATTCATACGCAAAAACGTCACCCCCAAACTCATCTGAAAAACCCTAATGCCGTTTGGGATTTCTGGTCCTTATCTCCTGAGTCGCTGCATCAAGTAAGTATTCTGATGTCCGATCGCGGCATTCCTGCTACACTTAGACATATGCATGGATTCGGTAGCCACACGTTCAAGTGGATCAATGCCGAAGGGCAGGCGGTATGGGTGAAATATCATTTTAAAACAGAGCAAGGCGTACAAAATCTTGATGTAGAACTGGCTGCCAAAATTGCCGGTGAAAACCCGGATTATCATACCGAAGATCTGTTTAATGCCATTGACAAGGGTGATTTTCCTGCATGGAGGCTTCATGTGCAAATTATGCCTGTGGAGGATGCGGACACATACCGCTTTGATCCATTTGATGTGACGAAAGTATGGTCGCAAAAGGATTACCCGCTGATCGAACTGGGACGCATGGTATTAAATCGCAATCCTGAGAACTATTTTGCAGAAGTAGAACAGGCAACGTTCTCTCCAGGCTCGTTCGTTCCCGGTATTGAAGCGTCTCCGGATAAAATGCTGCAAGGACGCCTGTTTGCCTACGGAGACGCACATCGCTACCGTGTAGGCGCAAATCACAATTCACTTCCGATCAACCGACCACATGCAGAAGTACACAACTATCAACGTGATGGTGCATTGCGCAGTGACGACAATGGAGGTGGATCGGTCTATTATGAGCCCAATAGCCTCGGTGGGCCGAAAGAGTCTCCAGCGCACAACATCGCTCCTTTTGAAGTGAGTGGAGAAGCACAAAGTGTGGGTTATGATCATCATGATCACTATACTCAACCGGGCGATCTGTACCGCTTGCTCAGCGAAGAAGAACGGGCGCGACTGGTACAAAACATCGTGGGTGCGATGAAGCCTGTGGAAAGTGATGAAATCAAGCTGCGTCAGATCGGACATTTCTACAAGGCTGATCCTGAGTACGGACGCCGTGTAGCCGAAGGTTTGGGCTTGACCGTTCCTCAAGGGGAATAAGGTATTTGCATACGTTAGTTTCATGGCTTCTCCATAAAATTAAAGGATGTCCCAACGCCGTCATATAGATGGTTGATGGGACATCCTTTGCTTTTGAGTATGATGTAAAGCGGGTGTTTGTGGTGGACGCTCCGCGAACAGAACGTTGCTCCAATCGCTGTTGTCTCCAGATGTATTCAATTACACTCAGCGGTGTAAATCTGGAGACAAAGGCGACCGCTGCCGCTTTTCCGCAATCGTTCCACCCTCTCCGCTGCTTTTAGTGTGGCCAGTTTATAAGCCGAAGGACAAGAATTCAAAAATCAGAAAAGTCGCAAGCCTTCATGAGGTTTTGCGACTTATTTAGGTGTGTTTTGTGTTTGAAAATATAATTGATGCAAACAGCATAAAGCCAGCGGAGAGGACGGAATCGTTCTGTAGAAGCGTCAGCGATCGTAAGAATGATCCGTTCTCGTAGCGGTCATAGATCCATGCATGTACACATCCGCCAGCACTATAAGCTGCTATATCCTCTGCAACCGAGGCAAATAGATCACAAGAAACAGCGACCGCCCTACAGCAAATACGATGAACGACAGCCAAAGCCCATGATTCCCATAGTGGGGAACGCACCAGAACAGCGCGATCAGAAAGAAGACCAATGAAATGAGCATGGAATTACGGATCGGGTACGTCACCGTCATGCCTGTAAATACACCATAGAATACCAGTCCCAGTCCGGCGGCCAACGGAAAGGCGACTAGCCAAGCGTTATATGGATCCGTAAGGCTGATCACCGTAGCATTATCGGTAAACAGACGGATAAGCGGCTCCTTCAGTGCAAAATACAGCCCACCCGTCAGCACGCTAGTTACAATCGTCCAGAACCAGGATAAATGAATAACTCTTTGCAGCATTTTTGGATCCCTTGCACCTCGGGCTTGACCCGTCATGATACTGCTGGCGTTGGCAAAACCGTCAAAAAAGTAAGCCATAAGGTAGTGGATTTGCAGCAAAATAGCGTTCGCTGCCAGTTGATCAGTTCCAAAACTCGCACTGCGCGATGTAAACAGATTAAACATTGTCAGCAGACAAGCCGTGCGAATCATAAGGTCAAGGTTCGTTGCCATGACGTTTTTCAGCTCCGAAGCTCCAAACCACCCCCGCCAATCCCGCTGTCCGCTGCGCTTCCATTCCTTCCAGACCGACGAACGAAGCACCAGCACAAAACCCAGCACACATGCGAAGACCTCAGCAATCAGAGTAGCACCAGCCACACCTGCTACATCCCATTGCATGATTTGTGTGAACAAAATAGCCAGCACCATATTGATGACATTCATGGAAATTTGCAAAAGCAGTGTCGCCTTTACGCGAGACAATCCCATTAGCCAGCCGAGCAGTACATAGTTCACCAGCGTGAGGGGCGCTCCCCAAATACGAATGTTAAAATAAATTGATGCCTGCGCCGCCACATCCGCAGCAGGATGAATAAGCTGGAGAGAAGCGAGCAGAATCGGCTTATGCAGCAGTATGAACAAGGCCCCGATCACCAAAGCAATCCCCATTGGACGCATGAGGGCGGCTATACCCTGGTCGTTATTTTTAGCCCCGGCAGCCTGTGCGGTAAAAGCCGATGTGCTGACGCGCAGAAAGCCAAACAGCCAATATAAAGTATTGAAAATAAGAGTACCCACTGCCACACCGCCCAAATAGGCAGAATGGCTCAAATGACCGATTACCGCAGTATCTACCGCACCGAGTAGCGGGGTCGTAATCGTTGAGATAATTAAAGGAATGGCTAAAGTAAGATAGGCTCGGTGGGAAGGCAACATGTTGAAAAAACCTCCAGTAGCGATTGTGTATAGGAATGGCGATCTGAGTGAAATAATGCTTCCTTGGAAAAATGCTCAAGGACACTGCCATCTTTCAGAACCATGATCCGGTCACTCATAAAGTGCACGGCTGCCAGGTCATGGGAAATAAATAGATATGCCAATCCCAGCTCATCCTGCAAATCCTTTAGCAGGTTTAAAACAGTGGCCTGTGTGGTCACATCCAGACTGGCCGTCGGCTCATCCAGCACGATAAAATCTGGTTCGGTGCTGATAGCACGCGCAATGGTTACGCGTTGCTTTTCCCCGCCGCTGAGCTGATGGGGATACTTATCCAGATAGCTGGAGGGAAGCTTCACCATACCGAGCAAGTGCTCGGCCATGTCTCTACGTCCCGAAGGCATACCCGTCATATAGGAGGGAACATAGCCTTTGAGCTGATCCAGCGGTTCCATCAACGATTGCAGGATGGTCAGTCTGGAGTTCAAAGCCGCAGCGGGATGCTGAAACACGGCGCCAAGTCTGCTACGAATACGCTTTAATTCGCTTCGCTTTAATCCCCGGACTGCACGCCCATCTAGCACCAGCTCGCCTTGATCCAACGGGTCCAGTGTCAACATACAGCGAGCGAGCGTGCTTTTCCCGCTGCCGCTTTCCCCGACGACACCCAGACATTCTCCGGCGGAAATCGACAGGGAGATATCTTGCAGCACAGCTTTGCCCCCGGCGTAAGCCTTCGTCAAACCGGAAACAGTGACAACAGGCTTGGAGATGTCAAGTCGCTGAGGAGGTACCGCTTCATTATCCATGTGATCCGCTCCTATCTGGTGTGTCCTGTTCTTCGGTGCTGTAGGGCAAACGTGCGGGAGCGCCTGGAGACAATGGCGGAATGGCCGCCAGCAGCCGGCGTGTATACGGATGCGAAGAATGATCCAGCACGGCTTGCGTCTCTCCAGTCTCCACCAGTGAACCTGTACGCATCACCGCAATTCGGTCCGCATACTTGCGGACATGCCGTAGATCGTGAGTGATCCACAATACGGAAATCCCTGTTTCCATCCGTATCCGGTTGATGAGTTGGAGCACCCGGTGGGCTGTCAGTGTATCGAGCGCGGTTGTTGGCTCGTCGGCAATGAGCAGCTTTGGTTCCAGCAGCAGTGCAGCAGCAATAGCGGCTCGTTGTAACTGTCCGCCGCTGAGCTGGAACGGATAACTGCGATACACACGCTCTGCAGGAAGCTGTACACACTCCAGCACCTCCATACAGCGTTGTTTGCGAGCTTTACGATCCTGTCTGCCATGGGCACGTATCAGCTCGTCCAACTGGCTTCCAATACAAAGGAAGGGGGTGAATGCCCCGTGATAGTCTTGAAAAATATAAGAGATTTCATTGCCTAGCAAGGAACGCATTTGCTTGGCCGATAGGGCAAGTAAATTATTCTCCTTCCACGCAATAATCCCTTTGGCTGTAACGGAAGAGGGAAGAAGACCGCCGATGGCAGACGCGGTCATGCTTTTTCCGCTACCACTTTCCCCGGCGAGAGCAAACCATTCCCCCGGACGAACGGCAAGCTCCAGCCGGTTTACGATCGTTTTTGTTTTGGTCTGAATCGTTAGGTCTTTAATAGACAGCATAACCGATTCACACCTCCGTCCGGGTTTTGACATCATATTGGTCACGAAGCTTGTCTCCCAGAACATTCGCCAGGAGTACCGTGAGTGAGACAGCAACCCCGGGAACTAGCATCAGGTGGGGAGCTATTTGAAAATATGCTCGCCCTTCATTCAGCATTGCGCCCCATTCGGGAATCGGTGGCTGTGGACCCAAGCCCAAAAAGGACAGAGAGGCAATCATCAAAATGATTTTGCCAATATCCAGCGTAGCCAGTACCAGTACATTCCCGATCGCGTGGGGCAGAATATGTCGCATGACAATTCGCAGGGAGGATGTACCCGCCAGTATGGATAATGAAATGTAATCCTTTTGCTTCTCAGCCAGAACGATACTGCGCACGAGCCGTGCATAACTAACCCATTTTACTGCGGTCACGGCGAAAATAAGATTCAATAAGCCCGGCCCGAGCAGGCCGCTCAGTACAATGGCAAAGATATAATCAGGTAATGTCATAAAAGCATCAACCACCCGCTTGAACACGCGATCAATCCAGCCTCCAACAAACCCGGACAGTAGTCCGAGTGGAACCCCAACAACCAGTGAAACGGTCAATATTAATAAACTGGTTCCGACAGTCGTCCGAAGTCCTGACATTACCCTTGACAGCATATCTCTGCCTAAATGGTCAGTTCCCAGCCAATGCATAGCACTGATCGGTTGGAGTCGATTCCCCATCTGGACACGGTACGGATCTTGCGGGGCAAGAAGGGGAAGCACTACAATTGCTGCAAAAATGAACAGGATGGAGAGCGTTACGCTCCACGGTTTGGACAGTCGCATCTTGATGAGCTGCCTGCTTTCGGCCTGTATGGATTTTATCATGATAATCGTTTCTCCTTCAAAGCAATTTCAGGATTAACCCAACGGTAGGACAGTTCTACCAAAATATTGATGCATACGATAAACACAGCCATAAATAGCGTATAGCCCTGAATAATCGGGTAATCCCTCGCAGCAATAGCATCGACAATCCATTTGCCCAGCCCCGGATAGGCAAACAGTACCTCAATCACCACAGTACCTCCCAGTAGGCTGCCTATGCTCTCACTGAACACCGTAATGAGTGGCACAAGACTGTGACGGAACATATGCCTGAAAAAGATGCGCACCGGACCGATTCCACGTGCTTGTGCTGCCTTAATAAAGTCCTGTCCCGAGCTTTCGATCAGACTAGCACGAATCATCCGTACATAGACAGCAGACATTGCCAGCCCCAAGGTAAGGGAAGGGAGCACCAGATGAAAAACGGTTCCCTCTCCCATGGACGGTAAAATTCGCAGTTTAACCGCAAACCACTCCATAAACAAGAGACCCATCCAGAAGCTGGGGATCGAGGAGCCGATTAAGGAAAATACGCGACTGACGCTGTCAATCCAGCGATTTCGATACAACGCTGACAGGGTTCCCAATGGAAGAGCAATCAGCAGCATGATGAACAGGGAGGCTCCAGTAAGGAGGAGTGTATAAGGCAGCTTTTCCATGAACTCTGTGAATACCGGACGATGGGTTAAATAAGACTGTCCAAAATCAAACTGAAGTAATTGAATCAGCCACTTGCCATATTGCACTGGTAACGGTTGATCCAGTCCCAGTTGACTGCGCATATCCGCAATTTGCTGATTGGACACCGCGACATCATCTACCCGGAGAATGCTCCGGACGGGATCGCCCGGAACAAGCATGAGCAGGCAGAAGCTGACAAAGGAGAGAATAAGAAAGAACAATACAAGTTCGAAAAGCTTTTTGCCAATGGATTTGAGCATCTTAGTTCACATCCAGATCCTGAGTCAGCAGATAGTGTTCACTTTGACTTGTCACCCAGTTATGTACGTAATTTCGATAGGCCACTACGTTATTCGGATGAACAAGGAAGGATTGCAGGTTTTCTTGATCAATTAGTATAACGGCTTCCAGCGCTAGCTTGTTACGTTGTTCCTCGTTCACTGTCATGTTCAGCTTCGTGATCAGAGCTTCCATTTCCGGTAAATGCACACGTCCATAATTCAACGCTCCCTCAGGCATGTAAGTCGCATTCAGGAAGTAACTTGCATCGCCACGCGGGGCTGTAATACTGCTATAAGTCGCCAAATCCCAATCCTGATTAGCCGCAAGGTATTCGTCGATATTATCAACCTGGCGGATATCAATCGTAATGCCCAACTCCTTGGCGTTAGCCTGAATCAGCTGTGAAATGAGTGGGAGCTCTGCTCTCGACTGGTAAGTCAGTAATATAAGATGAAGCGGCTTGCCTTCGGGCGTTGTAACTTTACCATCCTGCACTTTGTATCCAGCCTGCTTGAAGCCTTCTCGCGCAGCAGTCAAATCAAACTTTTTCGTAGTATACTTTGGTGAAAAAGGAAAGTCAGACAAGAATGGACCTTGAGCAGGGGTTCCTTGACCGGACATAATACCGCTGGCAATCTCATCCCGATTAATCAGGCTATCGAATGCTTTACGCACCGTCGTTTTTTTCAGATCGTTGTTATTCATATTGTAAATGAGCTGATGCGTCCGCAGGCTGGGAAGAGAGTCAACCTTAACGGTGGGATCGGCTTTCAGCAAATCAAGACTTTCAATCGGCGGGCGGTACACAATATCGGCATCCTTGGCTTGAAAGGCAAGCTGGCGTGCATTGGCGTCTTCGTTAAACATGAATTTGGCATGCTTCAGCTTCACTTCGCCATTCCAGTATTGCTCATTACGATCCAGATTCAGTTCACTTCCGGCGCGGAAGCTGGCGGCCTTGAACGGGCCTGTCCCTGATGGAAGATCACCTGTAAAGGTGGTATCTATCACCGCCGTATTCGGATGAATCAGCTCAGATACAAATTCCGGAAAAGGCTTGTCTGTCGTGATGTTTAAAATCTGACCATCTGCTTGAATATCACGGATATGCAGCGCATTTTTAACCGATGGATTGAGTTTTTGTGCTCTTTCCAGAGAGTCTTTGACAGCAGCGGCATCGACAGCTTTACCGCTATGGAAGATCACGCCTGAACGAATGTTGAAGGTCCAGTGTTGTCCGTCCTTACTGTCCCATTTCTCTGCAAGCCAAGCTTCCAGCTTGAGATCCTTGTTCACCTTGACAAGCGTTTCACTCACTCCGGCACGAACGGCTGTGTAATTCACATCCGTATGAGGATCTACAGAAGGGCTTTGCACATTGAACAATAGGGTAACACTTTTATCTTGTGGTACATTTGCAGCAGATGAAGAGGGTGAAGCTGATGGTGCTGAAGAGCACGCCGCCATCATCCCTGCCAGTACCGACAGTATGAAGAGTTTAAAATACTGATTCTTAAACAACAGATATTCCTCCTTGATCGTAATCGTAATTTTTACACTTTAACTCATAAAGCATATCGTAACCAAATGGAGAAGGTTTGTAAATATGTAATTATAGAAATATGTATATAGGGTCATAAAAGAAAAAAGCTGCTTGACCATGGAGATAGTCAGCAGCCTTTTCACTTTTAGGATATTTTTGAACATAGATAGCTATAAAATTATCTATTAATGCATGGGAGCTTGAGCAGCCCCTTTTTCTACATGAACTCTGCGAATGAAGAACGCAAGAATTAATCCAATTACACTGATGATCATGGCAAAGAAGAAAGAATTCTGTGATCCAAACGCCATAGCATTCGCCAATTCTTCTACAGATTTCGGCATGCTGGATTGGCTCAAATAGCTTTCCATGCCCTTGGAGAGAATGCTAACCGCCACAGCTGTACCGATTGCACCGGCAACTTGCTGGAGCGTACTCATAATGGCTGTACCGTCCGGGTACAGATCCATCGGCAACTGATTCAGACCGTTCGTCTGAGCAGGCATCATGATCATAGAAATACCGATCATCAGGCAGCTATGCAGCACAATAATGAGTACGATAGCTGATGTCGTCGTAATGCCTGACAGGAAAAACAAGACAGCGGCAACGATCACAAGTCCCGGAATAACGAGCCATTTTGGACCGAATTTATCGAACAGGGAGCCCATGATGGGTGACAACAGACCATTGATAATTCCGCCGGGCAGAAGCACCAATCCTGCGGACAGAGCGGACAGGGCCAGCCCTTTTTGCAAAAAGAGCGGGAGAATCAGCATTGTAGAAAGGATCGTCATCATACACAGGAAGACCATCACAACGCCGATAACAAACATCGGATATTTAAAGACGCGCAAATTCAACATCGGTTGCTTCATTTTCAACTGGCGTACAGAGAACAGAATCAAAGATACCAATCCGATGATCAGAGGGAGCAAAACTACCAGACTAGCCCAGCCTTCGCCGCCTTCTCCAGATTTACTGAAACCGAACACAACGCCACCGAAGCCAATAGAAGACAGCAGAATTGATAAAACGTCAATTTTCGGTTTTGTAATCTCCGAAACATTCTGCATAAACAAGATACCGCAAATTAGCGAAAGAATCAGAAACGGAAGGGAGATCCAGAAAATCCAGTGCCAGGACAGATTTTGCAGCACCAGACCCGCAATCGTAGGTCCAACCGCAGGAGCAAACATAATAACCAATCCGATGATCCCCATAGCTGCGCCCCTCTTTTCAGCCGGGAAAATGATCAAGATCGTATTAAACATCAACGGCAATAAAAGTGCTGTACCGACGGCTTGAAGAATGCGTGCGATCAATAACACTGAAAAGGTTGGTGCCAACGCAGCAACGAGACACCCCGCAATAGAGAACAGCAGTGATGTGACGAAAAGCTGTCTTGTCGTAAAGGTTTGAAGCAGCAAGCCCGATACAGGTACCAAAATACCGAGTGTAAGCAGAAAGGCCGTGGTCAGCCATTGAGCTGTTGCTGTTGTAATGTGCAAAATCTGCATCAAATCATTCAGCGCAATGTTCAACGCCGTTTCACTGAACATTCCGATAAAGCCGCTAAGCAGCAGGGCAATCATAATAGGCAGCACCTTGAACGTCTTGGGATCAGACGGAGGGCTTGTTTGAGTCATTGTACTCATGTTGTTTTTGTTCCTCCAATAAATTGATGGTATTGAATTATAACGATCGGTCTATATATAATAAACATGAAGTTATTTCTTTGTCAAAATAAAAATTGTAAATATTATATTAATGAAGGATGCTGTATATGGCTGCTAAACCCGCATCATATGAAAATATTGTACAAACCGCTTCGAGGCTCTTTTTTCATCAGGGCTACCATGCTACTGGACTCAATCAGATTCTTGCCGAGAGTGGCTCACCGAAGGGCTCGCTCTATTATTATTTTCCGCGTGGAAAAGAGGAATTGGCTCTGGAGTGCATCAGAAGAGGAAATGAGTATATTAAGCAAAAGTTGAAAGAAACGCTATCAGGGAACGAGGATCCTGTGCTCGCCATACAGGATTTCATCCGCAATGCAGCTGAGGAAGCGGACCAAACGAACTTTAATGGCTTTATGCCCATCGGATTTTGGACTGCTGCGGAAACTTCCTGCATCAGCGAATCGCTTCGACATGCTTGTGTGAATACGTTTACAGATTGGCAACATATCTATATGGAGCGTCTTCAGACGGCGGGATGGACGGAGACAAAGGCACATAGTCTGGCGGTACTTATTATTTCCATGCTGGAAGGCGCCTTAATTCTGGCCGTTACTCAGCAGAACAGCGCACCTATTTATAATGTAGCGGATTACATTCCACAGCTGATAAAATAAAAAAGGATATGGAATTGCTTCCTGGCTGACCAGCTTTGAGAACCGATTTTCTTGTTCGTGAGAAAATCGGTTCTTTTTTATACGCAAGTGACACGATTTAACTCAGATTCCCAGCACCAAATGATGAAAAGTATGGTAAAATAGAATGAATTTGATTTTGCAGTAAAGGAAGGGTGAAAGCAAGTGGCAAAGGCGAAGGTGGCCAAACGGCCTACCCGGGATGAATTTGTGCTGGAGGAAATCGGGAACCAGCTTGCAGAAGCACAGCAAGAGCAATCCGAAGTCGTGTTGACCGTATGGGGACGTCAAGAAACAACCCGCGGGCAGATCGTTAAAATGGATCCGAGAACGGGCAGAGTGCACGTAGAGAATAATGGTGAAACGGACAAAGTTCCTTTTATGGATATCATGAGTGTGAATTACCCAAGAGATTAGTGGGGGTTTTGTCTATAAGATTACATAATATAAAGGAATGAAATCATGACAAAGTGGGGCGCCCCTTTTTCAATCTCCGTCAGATGACTATTATGAAAGCTTGGAGAACTTCGGAAAATAACATTTTACAATACCAAATAAAAACACGGTTTTCCAAGGTTACAGAGGTCCCGGAAAGCCGTGTTTTTACGTAAAATTATTTTTGTATGTGCCTATGTAGCTTTTACCGGAGTAGCACCATTATCGCGCACTTCGGCTTTCTTCAATACCTTACGGTCAAAAATGAAAGGCCCGAAGGGCAGCAATGAGGCAATCAGGGCTACAAGCCCTTGCAGTACCGAAAGCTTTCGCAAAATCAGCATGACCACAATCGCAACTACATAAGTCACGAACAGTATACCATGGATCATACCGACCCATCTTACCATTTGCGGCATCCCGGCTGCGTATTTAAGCGGCATAGCGATACATACGAGCAACATATATGAAATCGCTTCAATATTACCAATGACTCCAAATGTCTTAAAAGCATTTTTGAACATGAATAAACCTCCCTTGTTACTTTTACTTAAAATTTAATATAGCCTATAAAATGATTTTGTTAAACGGTAGAAAGTTACGAAATATTGAATATTTACAGCTTTTTCTTCGTTTTTAAGGAGAATGACGGATATCCACACCCGATGAACGATTCTCGTTACTCCAACGATATGTCTGGATTTTCACATAATACGCATATTTATTGCCCAACGAAGCTGGTAATCAGGAGAAGAGCTTGTTCAGTATTTGGCGGATATCATGTACAAAGATGAAGTTTCCAAGCGTATTCAAGAAAACTGGGGACTGTCGCCTGCGACATTGAAGCATATCCTGTTAGCACTCGATTGGGTGCGTTTAAGGGAGATGGATATGCTAAAATGCGCAAGCTGCTCGACAGATATGTGAGCGAAAATTTTATGACAAAAAAGGGACATTCCTCAGAGATTGTTCCTTTTTTTGAACTCAATCTATAGATTGAAACTATGATTCTATACATAAAATAGCATTAGAATTTATAGATCAGATGATATAAAATCAAATCATAAGGAACGGTCGTACTCAAAAGTACCTCGACGTTCCTAAAAGTGAAAAAAATCACATTTGAGAATGCTTTAATGAAAACTTGAACATGAAATTTGCAAACTCGCAAGGAGGAAGAACAATGAACCACTATCCTGCTATTTTTGAGCCTCTAACAATTCGGCGCATGACGTTAAAAAACCGGATTGTTATGCCACCGATGGGTACTAACTTTGCGGCTATGGACGGAAGCTTCGTTCAGGATCATATTGACTATTACGTGCAGCGGGCCAAAGGTGGTACCGGCCTGATAACAGTAGAAAATGTTTGTCTGGATTTCCCAATGGGTACGAACGGAACGACCCAGTTGCGTATGGATAACGATCAGTTTATTCCCGGATTGTTTAGACTAACAGAAGCATTGCACTCTTATGGAGCTTGCGTCTCTGTCCAAATTAACCACGCAGGTGCTTCCGCTTATGCTGGGCGATTGAATGGAGTTCAGCCTATATCTTCTTCGAATATTCCTTCTAAAAAGGGTGGAGCGATTCCAAGACCTTTGCAAAAAGAAGAAATTTACGCCATTGTACGCAAATACGGGGAGGCAGCGGGAAGAGCGCAACGGGCCGGCTTTGACTGCGTGGAAATACATGCGGGTCATTCCTACTTGCTGAGTCAGTTCCTGTCCCCTATGTATAATAAACGTACGGATGAATTTGGTGGCAGCGCAGAAAACCGCACACGATTTGCCAGATTGGTGATTGATGAAATTCGCTCGGTGGTTGGCCCATTCTTCCCGATCTGCTTACGCTTTAGTGCGGAAGAGTTCACAGAAGGCGGCAACACACTGGAAGATACATTGGAATTGCTGGAGTATTTGAATGATGAGGTAGATATTCTGAACGTGTCTGCTGCTCTGAATGATTCCATCCAGTTCCAGATTGACGGGATGAACCTGCCGGATGGCTGGCGCTCTTATATGGCCAAGGCGGTAAAAGAAAAATTCGGTAAGGTCACCATGACCTCAGGTAATATTCGGAGCCCGCAGGCTGCCAAGGATATTTTGGAGAGAGGGGACGCTGATCTTCTGGCGATGGGTAGGGGACTGATTGCAGAACCCAACTGGGTGCTTAAAGTACAGAACGGCTACGAACATTTGCTTAGAAAATGTATTTCCTGCAACATCGGCTGTGCCGATCATCGCATTTCCAAGAGTAAACCGATTTGCTGTACTGTAAATCCTGACCTGTTCAGAGAAGCAGAATACCGGAAACAACGTGTTAAGAATAACGTTCAAGTAGTTGTGATTGGCGGCGGTACCGCAGGGCTGGAAGCGGCATGTACAGCGGCAGAAGTAGGCTGCAAAGTAACCCTTTTCGAAGAAAAACCAGAATTGGGTGGCTTGGCTCGTGATATTGCCCGATTGCCGGACAAAACGCGTATTAATGATTTCCCGGACTATCTGATTCAACGCGCCAAACAACTGACCAATCTGGATATTATCACAGGAACCCAAGCGGATCTGCCGATGATTACGGCTTTGAATCCTGATATTATTGTCAATGCAACAGGTGCCAAACCACTGCTTTCGCCGATTGCAGGTCTGCATGATCAACTAGGTAAACCGGGTACCAAAGTATTCTCTATCTTTGATCTTTTGCACAATATGGAGAACTTCCAAGAGTTTGAAGGCAAACGCATTGCTGTAGTAGGTGGCGGAGCCGTGGGATTGGACGTTGTCGAATATTACGCAGAGCGTGGCGCTCAAGAAGTTTCCATTATTGAGATGATGCCCTTACTGGGCAAAGACCTTGATATGATTACCCGTATTTCCATGATGAAAATGGTGGAGGAGCGGGAAGTGAACGTTCATACGGAAACTGCTTTGACAGAAGTGTGCAGCGACCGTTTCAAAGTAAAACACGGAGAACAGGAGTTTGAGATTCCTTTTGACCTCGGTTTCGTATGCTTGGGTATGCGTTCATTCAGTCCGCTTATGGACAGCTTGCTCGAATATGGTAAGGAACATCAAGTAGAAGTCGTTAATATCGGGGACAGCAAACAAGCTCGTCGTATTATTGATGGCACTCGTGAAGGTCGCAATATTCTGCATATCATCCAACGGGTAGATGAATTCAAAAATGAGCTTTCTTATTCTTACTAATCTGACGGTACAAAGTGATGGGTATTCACTATGACAGCTCACTTAATATTAAGGTTAAAGAGACAGCAATGAGTGAACGCCCAAACTTTACATCGTGGGAAGAGTATTTTATGCGTCCTATAGAGGAATATTCGAAGAGGCTGGATGCCACTTTACAGGAGCAGACCGGAATGGCTGTAGCAGATTTAATCCAGATTACTGGCCAGGCAAACGGCAAAAAAATCATTGTGGATGGCTTTTTTTCAGCAGAGCTATTAAAGCAGATATCCGCCCATAGCCGAGTTGTATTTTTACTCGCGTCTGTAGAAGTGGTTCGTAACGATTATTTTAATCGGGATTGTAAGCAAGATATGTATGATTGCATTCAGGGTCTTAATCATCCTGAAGTCGCGATGGAGAATGTTTTCCGAACGATACTTTGCAATGAAGATAAACACAAGCATGCTATTCGGGATAGTGGCTTCAAATGTTTAAAAAGAAAATCCTTAGGAACTGACATTATGGATACAATACAACAGGTTGAAGAACATTTCTGTCTAACAAAGTAAAGGAATTATGTTTCTTAGCATAAATTGTCCTTGTAAAAACGAAGACCGCCGCTCCTGGGAGTGACGGTCTATTTTTACGTTCTATTATTGTTTTTTGATCTTGTACGTAAATTCCCAAACTGCCTGATTGCCTGAATAGCGTCCGCGGTTTTCAGTGACAGTAACTCTTAGCTTAACGGTAGAACCTTTGGCAGAAATGGTGGAGACTTTTACGTTTTTGCGGGCTTCGCCCTCGTCAGGGATTTTATCCTGTTCCTCGGCATAGGCATATAACTGAATACTACCGCCCGGTTTGACCTTGACCTTCACGCTGCTGCCTTCCTCAATGGATTTGCCGCCTGCTTGGGCAGCAATCGCCCATTCGTTGCCTACATGATCATTCGATACCAAGGTCGCCTGCTGGAACGTAACTACATAAGTGGATGTTGCCGAAGCTGCGAGCGCGTACGTTCCGTTGAATAACAGGGACACTACTACCAATAGAATAGCCGATGCCTTCGTCCATACTCTATTCATTCGCCTGTCTCCTCCAGTTTGAAATATAGAAGGGAAAATCCCCTCTATTCTAATTATCGTTTGCACCAAAAAAATTGTTAATAGTTGGTAAAAAATAAGTTTCACTTCTTATTGCAACACTAGTAATTTAATGATATTAAACGGTCATTCATGTATCGTTTATTTGTTTGATAAAATGAGTTGAAGATTGTGAAAGGAAGAGAAAATCTGATGAAAAAAAATGTATAGCGAACAAGAAATCATAGATCTGACTATTAAGCTGCTTGAACGAACTTCGATGTATGAAGACCAGTATGAGCAATATGTAAGTCGACCTTTCCGTACGGATTTTTACGATGATCTTAGCCCGTATGTACAAGTTAGCGAGCGGGGCTATACTCTTCTCATAACATAAATACTCATTTAAAATATACCAAGGAGATCATGAAGGAGCTGGCAACTGCAATTAACACAGCGTCTTATGAAATTGGGGGTATCTATCAGGAATGGCATGAAGCCAATAGAAGAAGTAAGCTGGAGAACCCATTAAAGTAAAACAAAAAGGTTAAAGAAACAGTTGACAATAACTCAGGTGAAATTTACAATTTTATATTAGTGATAATGATTATCAATATCACTAATTTTAAGTATGTTCTACACTTACTATATTTCAAAGGAGTTTTACAACATGAATCGTATGATGAACAAGAAATTTCACATGGTTTTATGTGTACTATTCGTAATGATCTTCGTTATTTCAGGGTGTGGTAATGCTGGCAGTTCCTCCGATTCATCTGCTAAACCTGCATCCTCCACAAAGGAAGAGGTAAGTAGTGATTCTGATACGCGTACAGTCTCTACGGTAAAAGGAGATGTTAAGGTGCCCGCTAATCCTCAACGGGTAGTGGTGAACTGGTATGTTGGCGATGTATTTACACTAGGGATCAAGCCAGCAGCGGTAATGGGCTGGAAACAAGAAACGATGCCTTTTTACGATAAGTTTAACGACATCCCCAATATTGAAAAGTGGGAAACCGAGGAAATTATGAAGTATGATCCGGATCTCATCATTACATATGATACAAAGGATTATGATAAGCTGTCCAAAATTGCGCCTGTTCTCGTGGTGCCTGAGGATAAAATGACTTCTCTTGAACGGATCAAACTCCTCGGTCAGGCGACAGGTCATGAAGATGAAGCGGACAAGGCCATTGCACTCTTTGAGAGCAAGCTGAGTCAGGCGAAAGAGAAACTAAATTCCGACATATTCAAGGACAAAACGTTTAGCATTTTTGAAGATTGGGGTAGTGACTCCTACGGAGTATATTATGAAACAGGCTCACGTGGAGGAACGTTGCTTTACGATTATCTTGGACTTCACAAGCCGGAAAAACTCAATACGTTGATTAAGGATTCCGGAGAAGGTCGAGGCTCTTTATCCTATGAAGTAGCTGCTGAATATTTTGGAGATTACGTCCTCTGGTTCAAAAAAGAGGGGAAGGAATCCGAATATGCTAAAACGAAAATCTGGAGCAGTATCCCGGCAGTTAAAAATGGACACATCATTGAAATTCCAGCAGAATATGCGGGACTGTTCTATTATTCGGACGTTGCCAGTATGACAGGACAACTGGATTATATGATTAATAAATTACTGGACCAAGCGAAGTAACCGATGCATAATTGACCAACTAAGGGTGTAATTCATGTCTACTCACAAAGAACAAAGTAAAAAAGGAATGTTTCATTTTATAAGCTATATGATCGTGGGCGTGTTCCTGCTATTCATGGTTACCGCAGCTTCGATTACCTTTGGTGCTGCGGAAATGAGCCTGAATCTGGCGTGGGGTGCTGTATTTCAGTTTGATCCCAATATTACGGAACACCAGATTATTCATACCTTGCGTTTTCCGCGTACCGTGGCAGACATCATTGTAGGGTGCAGCTTGGCTGTGTGTGGGGCGATTATGCAGGGAACCACTCGCAATCCACTGGCGGATTCAGGGCTTATAGGGATTAGCTCTGGAGCGACATTTGCTATTGCGCTATGTATGGCCTTTTTGCCTGGTCGTTCCTATGGAGAAACCATGCTGTACTCCTGTCTGGGTGCGGCAGTCACTACAGCGATTACGTATTACATCGCATCTATAGGCAAGCGAGGAATGACGCCTCAGCGCCTAGTGCTGGCAGGAATGTCCATCTCGATGCTTTTTGGTGCATTTAGCACTTTTATCGCTATTAAGTATGAGATTGGTCAAGCACTTGATTATTGGTCTGCTGGTGGTACGGCCAGTGCTCAGTGGAACGAATTGGCTTTTATTGCACCATTGTTTGTATTGGGTTTGATCTGTGCTATCGCTCTTTCTCCCTCAATTACGATCTTGAGCTTTGGAGAGGATGTGGCATCGGGCTTGGGAATCCGCGCGAACAGGATCAAGGTTTTCTCAACTCTGATTGTATTAATCCTGACGGGAATATCGGTCATTGTCGTTGGTCCTGTTGGCTTCGTTGGGTTGATTGTGCCACACATCATGCGCCATTTGGTCGGAACGGACTACCGATATATTATTCCAGCCTCAGCGCTGTATGGTGCAGTCTTTCTGGTTGCAGCAGATTTACTGGGACGATTGATTAACCGCCCTCATGAAACACCGCTTGGCATTATTTTTGCGTTGGTGGGTGTACCCTATTTTCTCTACCTTGTGCGCAAGCAGAGGAGGGAGTTTAGTTGAACAAGTCCCGCAATGCCAAAGGGATAGGTATTATTTTGCTGTTAGCTGTGTTGACTCTGCTAGTTGCCGTACTCAGTATGAATGTTGGGAAGATGAATCTGTCTCCTATCGAAGTTTTCAAGGTCATCATTGGCGAAGGAACGAGCAAGCAGAACCTGATTGTGTTTGATTTTCGACTGCCCCGAATTGTGCTTTCCATATTGGTAGGTATAGGCATGGCCATATCGGGCTGTATTATGCAAAGTTTGCTCAAAAACGACATGGCCAGCCCAGGTACGCTGGGAATCAGCTCAGGCTCGGGTTTATTTGTACTTTTGTATATTACGTTATTCGCCAGTGATGGATTATTATCACCTGTTATTCTTCCAGGGCTGGCTTTTGCAGGCGGCCTTACGGCAGCATTTTTGATTTTTATGTTTGCTTTCAGGCGGGGAAGAGACATTTCACCTACGGGTTTAATTTTAACGGGAGTTGCGATGGGCAGTGGCTACAGCGCATTATCTCTGATGATGACGCTCCGGCTAGACAAGCAGCAATATGACTTTGCTCTGCGATGGCAGGCCGGAAACCTGTGGGGGGACGACTGGAGCTATATCATGGTGCTGCTCCCATGGGTGCTTATCCTTAGTTTTTACGCATTTTACAGGTCGAACACGCTTAATACGTTGAACTTGGGAAATCAGACGGCATCGGGGCTTGGCGTAGCGATTAAAAGGGAATTTATCGGCTTGACGATTGCTGCCGTGGCGCTCGCTTCTGGTAGCGTGGCACTAGGTGGAAATTTCTTTTTTGTAGGCATGGTCAGTCCCCATCTAGCCCGCAAGCTAGTAGGGCCCAATCATAAACTGTTGCTACCTACGACTGTATTGGTTGGTGCACTAGTCATTTTGATTGCTGATACACTTACTCGGACTATCAGTTTTGGTGCTGATATTCCAACCGGAATTATTATCACGATCCTGGTTACCCCTTATTTTCTGTACTTATTATCGAAGGCCAGCTAATGTTTTATTAATGGAAAAGACGCTAACCCAGGCAAGATTTGATCCGGGTTAACGTCTTTTTATTTGCTTCTACGCTTCACTGTCATAACTCAATTGCCATTCAATTCCGAACTTATCTTTAAGGCTGCCGTAGCATTTGCTCCAGAATGTTTCTTGAAGCTCCATACTTACGGTTCCGCCTTCTTTTAGCTTATGAAAAAACGAACGAATTCTCTCTTCATCCTTATTGACGATGGCGAGGCTGATGTTAGTTCCAGCAACAAAAGGCATCCCGGGAAAAACGTCTGAAAACATCACATTACTACCATCAATATTAAGCCGCGTGTGCATGACCAAATTTTTTGCTTCTTCCGGTAGAGGATAATCGGGGTTGGGCGGTGCTTCTCCGAACGTCATGATTTGTGGTTTTTCCGTACCAAAAACCTCTGCGTAAAACTCTGCTGCCTCACGACAGTTCCCATTAAAGTTAAGATAAACATCAACCGACATATGCTTCGCTCCTTCAAGACTAAGTATTTTACATTCTATAGTTTCATATTTCATTATTACCTGTGCATAGGTAAAAATACTACAAATTCATGGATAAATCTAACGTGTATCGTTTAAAAGGACAGGTTTATGCGTATCTTTATTGTGTACAGCCTTTAGCCAGAGGAACGAGGTTATTTGTCGCTATTTTTAAATCAAGCAGGCATTATGTCAAAAGTAATGGTATGATAGCTTAGTTAAGTCTGAACGAAAACTATTGGAGTGATCACATGGGTGCAAAAAGTAAGGGCGGCGGAACAGGCAGAGGTACAGGTAGTAAGGGCTGGACACGCTGGAACAAAACAGCGAAGCCCGTCAGGGTAAAAAGCGCTTCTACAGGCGCACCGGGAAGCAAAGCGACAGGTGGCGCAAAAGGCGGTACTGTCAAACCAACCAGAAATAAAAGCGGCGGCAGCAGTAGCAAATAAGCCGGGCAAGCATAGTGTAGTCCTAAAAGGCGAACATCTGATTAAGCAAGAACAATCAGGTGTTTTTTTAGTCGGAAAAATAGTACAAGCTTCATAGTTTCATTTAGAACCCAATACTACAACCAGAAGCAGGTGGATTATGCGAATTAACAAGTACATAAGCGAAACCGGATTCTGCTCACGCCGGGAAACCAACAGATTGATTGCAGCAGGTCGAATTATGATAAATGGAAATGTTTGTGAAGCAGGAGCGGATGTAGAGCCACAGGATATTGTATTGATCGATGGGAAAGCCATTCCTACTAATCATAGCGAACCTGTATATTTAGCCCTGAATAAGCCTGTTGGCATTATTTGTACGGCAGCGGAACAGGTCGCGGGCAATATTATTACGTATGTCAACTATCCTTCACGAATTTTTGCCATCGGCAGGCTGGATAAAGCGTCGGAGGGACTGATTTTATTAACCAACGACGGAGGGATTGTGAATCAAATGATGCGTTCCGAGCATGGTCATGAGAAGGAATATGTAGTAACCGTTGATAAAGCCGTTACAGACGAGTTTACGGGGGCCATGTCTCGCGGTGTCGAAATATTGGACGTCATCACCAAACCCTGTGAGGTATATTGGCAAAGCGAATATGAGTTTCGAATTATTTTAACCCAAGGTCTTAATCTACAAATCCGTAGAATGTGCAAGGCTTTGGGATATAGGGTGCTGAAGCTGGAGCGGATCCGAATCATGAATATTACCTTGGACAAGCTGGAGCGGGGGCAATGGAGACATTTGGACGAAGGAGAGCTGGGGTTGCTTCTTTCTAAACTGAAATAGAACTATTGCCTGGACGAAAGGACAATATGTTGCAAAGCAAGCATTCAGATAGAAAAGTGGCTTTGGTAGCAGATGCCGACACGTTGCGGATCGATGAATAACTACCACGATTTTATATCGTGTCATATACTTTGTAGTATAACCTTGAAAGGGGCTGATCGTCATTCATATCTCTCGATTGGATCATTTGGTTTTGACTGTTAAAAATATGGATATAACCTGTGATTTTTATAGCCGAGTATTAGGGATGGGAATTATCACTTTTGGAGAGGGAAGAAAGGCACTTCACTTTGGACAACAGAAAATAAACCTGCATGAAGTAGGTAAAGAGTTTGAACCCAAAGCAAAAACACCCATGTCCGGTAGTGCTGATCTATGTTTTATAACAGACGTCCAACTATCAGATGTGATGCTCCATTTGGATAGCTGTGGGATACCTGTTGAAGAAGGTCCTGTAAAGAGAACTGGAGCATTAGCTCCCATAACATCCGTGTATATAAGAGATCCTGATGGTAACCTGATCGAAATTTCTAACTATTAAGTTGGACCCCTAGCTCAATCGATTCAGCGCTGGAAATTATATCTTATTTGTCCAGTGTTGGTTGTTTTATGCTTCTTCCTCAATAATTCCTAATTCGAGGTTCTTCTCTTTAAAACGCTCATTGTGGGAGGAAACATATGCCATAATGGGCGCGTCCGGGTCCATATACTGCTTGGCGCTGTTTAGAGCCAGGATGCCGCTGGTGAAGGTGCCTGCAATCAGTTCAACCTTGTTCTCATAAGCTACGAAGTCGCCTGCGGCGAAAACGCCAGGGATGTTTGTCGTCATTCCGTCTCCAACCTGCAAGTTCCACTCACCAAGGTCCAGACCCCATTCCCGTATAGCACCGTAATCGCATTTCATCTCTTGATTAACGATCACGGCATCGACCTGCAACTGCTCACGCTCATTCGTTTCTGTATGTAGAGAGATTCCAGTATTGCCGTCGTCAAGATTGGTAAGTGTGGAGCTATTAAAGTTGATGACACCAGGTATCTTAGCTCCTCTTTTCACTAGGTATATTAATATAGTATGTCATAAAGTGGAAGAAAGAGGGGTTAATCTGGAAAGAAAAAATGATAGTCTAAAATACCACCGGAGTAGTGTTTTTATTATTACAAAAGTCTCCACTTTAAGACATGGCTCCAAGTTTCCCTTCTTACAGATTTAGTTCCTGGGAAGTATCGTCACAACATCAAGTAATAAAAAAGAGGGACTATTACCGCCATTTACCCTAATCTCCAAATCAACGTTAGATTGCCCATTCACATCTGCATCGGAAAAAAATATACTAAAAGGCTGATAGCTTGTATAAGGTAAAGTGTTTAGAGGTATTGTTCTAGATACAGCAGTATTCAATAGGCTTATCTGCAACACGCCGTTGTTATTGTTACGATCTACAAGTACATAGTAGGTTAATCTATATCCGTTAGAGCCCGGTTGTCCTAGAGTAACTCGTTGCCTGAGATAGGCGCTCCTGCCTGGTTGTACAGCAAAGAAAGCAGATTGTGGACCGGTGTAAGGGCGAAGCGTCGATAAATATACTGCTCCTTCTGCCCGCCAAGGGAAAAAATTCGGCATATCAAATCCATAATTTACAACTTGATTCACACGATATTTTCTACTATTGAGTCCTTTTTTTGGACTTGGGTTTTTCATTTGGGATTCGAGCCCTGGTTTTATAAGTGGGGTATTTTTTTTCTTATTAACATGATTATTTCGAGTTAAGCTTGTCTTGGATTGTTTAATTTTCGATCTTATTGACATGATACCACTCCTTCAATTCATGATGAAATAATATACACAAGGAATGATGAACAAGTGTTAGTCAAAGGTCTCATTTTTGTTAATGTTTTGCTTACAAGTTGAAGATAAGAACAGAGCGGGGAGAAACGGAGAGAAAGATTGGAACTGTAGGAGCGATAGCGACCGCCTTTGTTTTTGGATTTCGCCGGGGTGAAGAGCTAAGATAATGAAAGAAATCCAAAAACAACAGCGGCAAAAAGTCCAATCCTTTTTCGGAGTATCGGTTAAGACCCCTTATGCAAATCTTAAGTTCAGCTTATATAGTAATTAGTGAGGATTTTTTAAAAATTTCGCTTGTTATGACTTCTAACTTTAATGCGCAGAAGATGCTGTCCCAAGGGCAGTTACTATAAAATAAAGAGCATTGTCCAAGCCGATGTTATCGACAGGGCAATGCTCTTTGTATTTGCAGTCGGTCATACTATAAAAAGAAGTCCTGCTTATTTTCCAAGAAGAGCAGTATTCACTTCGTCCAGCACTTGCCCATAAGCAATCGGACCGAAGCCGGTAACCCATACGGTGTTATCCACGATGTGTACGTGATTCTTTTTCACCACGTTCAGGCCTTTCCATACTCTATTACTGCGCAGATCGTTAAGCGCTTACTCATTTTCCGCTTCCCCGCCAGACACAATCAGGAAAATATGATCAGGATTGAGTTGAGGCAAAATTTCCAGCGATACGTTCTCGATCACTTCATTCATGACAATGCCTGCTTTGGCAAAGTCAGGTGCTTTCAAACCTGCAACGGCATGAATAGAGTTATGCTGTTTGGTGAGTAGCTTCTTGGCCTGTTGCATTCGAATGCCCGTCAGGTAATCCTGCAGGCATTGGCCCACGTTCTTTTTAAAGAACCTTGAATAATATGCTTCGGAAAACCCCGCTCGCTGCCCATCTCTTGTATGGTTAATAGGAACAAGCGTAGCTTGCCGGAAGAAACTTGCTTCCCTTGTAGCTCTTTGCTGTTCTGAAGGAATAGAAGCTGTCCCGGCTTCAGGTGCTTTTGCACATGCTTGCACGTAAGTTCGACTTCACCATCCTCCAGTACAAGCAGCAGATGATAGTCTGTGTCTGCCGACAGTTTGTCGCCTAAGGGAAGTTGGGTATGTACATAGATTTCTTTGAGCATATAGTTCATGATGTTTCCCCTCCGCTCCTTCGTAAAGCCAATGAAATGACCCGTACCATGTTCGGTATCCCTCATTCTAGCGATTTAAAGGGATGCTTTCAATGAGAGTGGGGAGAAGGTAGCTCAAACGAGCTTTTCAGCTATATATCGTGCCACTACGCAGTCGGATGATGCTTCCCATCGCCACCGCCCCCGGATTTCTGGAATTAAAGCCTATAATCAGCGGTAGAAATCCGGGGAGGTGAACTTCCGAAGCGAGCTTTCCTACGGAAAGCTTTTAAAGCAACCGATTCGCTTGTACAGCACCATTCCGCCTACTCTGTTTTTATGTTCATTTTTCGAGTTTGGATTATATAGTTGTTGAGTTTGAAAACTTGTGTAAGTTAGGCTATAAAACATTGATTTTATAGGCTTAAAAGTATTGGGTATTCCTAGGGTTCTATCCTGCGGGGTAGGGCTTTTTTTGTTTCGTTCTATTTAGTAAATAGTCTGTACTTGTATTATGAAAGTCGGCTAGTTTAATTAAAATCGTCGTTGGAATATCTACATCTCCACGTTCGTAATTACTATATATTCGCTGACTACAATTCAGATACTCGGCCATTTGAGTTTGAGTTAAATCTTTATCTTCGCGCAAATCTCGAATCCGTTGATACATCTTGTTCACCTCTAAACAAGAATATCTTAGCGAAATAATCGCTATTGATTTTTAGCGAATATTTCGCTAAAATTAGTCAGAGGATTAATAATACATATCAAGAAGGAGTAGATCATGAGTATCTTGGAGAACTTTTATTACGGAAAATGTAACCCAAGTGAACGGATCAAATCGAAAGACACTGAGTTTGAACTGGTTTCTCAGAGAATAGCCGATGCTGAGGAAGCCCTCAAAACAAAATTGCCAGAACAGGATTACAAATTAATTGAAGAACTTTCGGATTTACATGATGTTTTAATTTCCTTATTGTCCGCTTCCGCTTATATTGAGGGTTATAAAATGGGAGCATTAATGATGATTGAAGTATTTGACGGGAAAGAAGGAATAATATAGGCAGTTCAGAAGAATGAAGGAGTCGATTATAAAAATTTTTGAAAGGTAGCTCCTTCATGCGGAGTTACCTTTTTTATTTCTAAAAGGAGCTAACCTGCCGGGTAAGGCTTTTTTTGTTTCGTTCTGTTTAACAAGTAGTCTGTGCTTGTGCTATGGAAATCAGCTAGTTTGATTAGAATCCTCGTAGGAATATCAACATCACCGCGTTCGTAATTGCTATATATTCGCTGACTGCAATTCAAATATTCAGCCATTTGGGTTTGAGTCAAATCTCTATCTTCACGCAAATCTCGGATTCTTTGGTACATCTTACTCACCTCCAAACCAAGAATATATCAGCGAAATAATCGCTATTTATTTTTAGCGATTATTTCGCTATTTAGTCGGAGGATTTTCATTTAGATTTAGAGCAAGAAGGGATGCTGACGAAAACGAATCCATTTATTGCTTGAAGTAATGATTTTGAGACTCAATATTTTTACGGGTAATTATCTTAATAGTGAGTTGACTGAAATAAGATATATTTTCGCGAATATTCAGCAGGAGATGACGAGTTATAGAGGTACTTTTTTATAATTAAGAGGGAGCTGTATTTGATAAATATAAGTCATAGGTCATAGGGAATAAGACTTCTTATTCTTATAACAATTAGGAGTAGAGAAGGTTTTCCATAAATTTGAATCATGCTATTATATCCTAACGAACCTAATCCGAGGTAAATTATGACAACAATTAAAGTGACACCTGAACTACTTATATCCGTATCTAAGCAATTTGAGCTTGCGCAGCAAACGGCTATTCAAATGAATGGTCAGTTATTACGGCAAATCTCGTTTATGGAACAATTTTGGGATGGCATAACGAAGGAGCAATTCTACTACAGCTTTCACATTTCACAGAAGAATATGGATGACTTTGTTACACTTACAGACTCCATTGCGAAAGAACTTCGTCATCATGCGGATAAATTTAGTTTGGCGGACGCTGAACAGGGAAATTTGATCGGAGTTACTGATAGTTTTCCTGCACTTGCAGGGGCTATGGGGATGATGAATACCAAGGGAGTAGAACAAGATAAGCCAGCTTATGATTATGATGAATATGACAAAAAATTTGTAGGGAATATGTGGATTCTCAGCAAGAATGGTGTTACTGATCAAGAAGCAGCCAAAGCAACTCTGGCCTATAATGAAGCACTTAAAAATGGACACATTAAACTAGATAACGAATCAGAAGATGTGGATATTAACTTGGTACAAATAGAAGCGTTCAAACAAGGATATAATCCTTGGACGGGAGAAAAACTATCTGAATGGCACGCGAAATCTCTTATTGTCAGTAGTGTATTTTCTAGTTTTATGGGGATTAGAAGTCTTAGTGGCGGTCGTGTTAAAATCAATAAGGGTTTTAAGATCAAATCTGGATCGAATAGAATTCCAAAGGCTGATTTTAAAAATGGCAGCACTAGTTATGTAAAGAATATTACTATTATAGATGATGCTATGAAGGAAAAGATATTATTTGGACAGAGAAAGTTCTCAAATAAGAATGATGTTATAGGTGGTCACTCTCCAAAGATAAACAACGGAAATCCTAACTATGCAGTTGAAGAAATGGTAGTTAATACTGATGGCACAAGAAGGGTTAAATACACAACGCAATTTCCAGATGGAAATCTTTCAAAAATTAAAACAAGCACATTATTTCCAAATACATGGTCTGATGATGCTATTATTAATGCTATAAAAAAAGTTGCAGATAGCCCAAGTATTGGAACACGAGATGGGATAACTCTTCACAGAAGTACAATAAATGGGATCGAAATAGAGGTAATGAAAGATGGAAATAAAGTAATCTCAGGTTTTTCTACAGGTGGTGTTCACACACCAGGTTTCAACTAAATAATATGGCTCACTAATTAATTTAATGGAGGAAACTAATTTGTATACAAATTTAGATGAATTTATTACAGAATACCAGCATACTACTGATTTTTGGTATGATGTAGGGTGCGTTATGGCATCTGAAAAGCTATCAAAGTTCAGTTCAAAAGATTGGCAGGAACTATCAATTATTGTGCATAATAGACCGCTAGAATGGCAGAAAAAACTTGCTTATTGTTTGGATACTTCTTGCAACAGGTATGAACTGGAAATTCTATTATCATTGCTAAGTACTGAAGATGAGGAACTATTTGAGATATGCATAGATACTCTAAGAAGCTTTACAACCCAAGAAAGCAAACAAATGATACTAGACAAACCGTCCATATTGAATCGTATAAATGATTTGCTTCCAAAAGCAGGCATTGTCTCTAAGAAGATGCTAGAGGATTTTCTAACGAGATTAAATTCATAGTGAACCACATGATTTTAAAGACTTTCAAAAGAAGAATGGATCAACAGATATAAACAATATTATGGACTTCTCCATTGAATAACGGAGAAAACGAATGAACTAAACCGACCCCATAATTGGAGTCAGTTTTTACTTGCTGATTGGGTAACCAGCGCTTGAAACTTTAACTTTATAATCCTTGGCTAAGTTCTAATATCTGATCATTCACATTTACATTACTTAGTCCCCCGTGATAACAAACCACGGATGCAATGTCGAGATCTAAATACTTTTTCAATGAGAGACGAGCGGCATTCATATCGGGTGTGGTTGGGACATGAATTCCCCCGAGAATCTCGTTTACACTGTACATCGAATCCCCGGCAATGAGGGTCTTACTTTGCCTTAAATAAAGGCTGATATGACCAGGGGTATGCCCAGGAGTATGGATGACGCGAATCCTGCCGCAAAACGGCAGTTCCTGACCATCTATTAAGGTATCGTCCACTTTGCCCTTCGGGGGATTCTCAAGGTGACCATCTTTTAAAAGAGGTATCTCCCCCTGAATATACGGCTTATCCAGTTCGTGAGCATATACTTTAATATTATGGCCACACTCCTGCAAAATCTCAGGAAGACTGCCTATATGATCCACATCCTGATGTGTCAAAATCACAGCTTTTAGTTTGTCGAACGACACGCCTACCTTTTCCATGGCCATGCGTAAATCTTCAAATTGCCCTGGGAATCCTGTGTCTATTAAAACAGCCATTTCTCGATCCCACAAAAGAATGGGGTGAATCATATTCCCATGAAAATCTAGATGAAGTATTTCTACTCCCTTTGAAATTTGCATAATATCGGGCCTCCATAAAATGAAATTTATACATAAAATAATATGAAAGTCCTCACCCTTGAACAATCACATGCCGGTTGAGAAAGACGCCACCCATGCGGCTCGCCGATCCGATCGCACGACTTGTTGAATCGGCGAGTACCAGTAATGCTAAAATAGGTTCATGGGGCGAATCCAACTCTGTAGCGTTGCCGTTCCTTAATGTCAATGGATACGGTGCGAATGGACGTAATAGGAATAACAAGCGTCTGATATTGCGTAAGGTACTTAACGAACTTGTCGTCAATCTGATCCAATATCCCGTTGCATGCATTTGTCCCATCTATAAAATGAATAGTTACTTCCTTGCCTTGTAAGCTTGCTAACATGATATCACCTCGTATTTTCTTGAAGTTTCTTGCCGGATCATTAGGTTTTTGACATACTCTACAAAGAAGTCACCACTTGATCAATAACACCATATTCCAGTGCTTCCTGAGCGGACATGTAAAAATCCCGGTCCATATCTTTTTCGACTTTTTCAAAGGATTGCCCGGTCCGTTCGGCTGTGATACGGGTTGCCTTTTCACGAGTCCATAAAATTCGTTTTGCGCTGATCGCAATATCGCTGGCCTGCCCTTGTGCGCCGCCGTGCGGCTGATGGATCATAATCTCACTGTTCGGCAGCGCCGAACGTTTCCCTTTGGCGCCGGCCAGCAACAGGATCGCGCCAAACGAAGCAGCAAATCCCGTACATATCGTATGCACATCGGGTTTGATGTACTGCATCGTATCATAAATGGCAAATCCTGCGGAAGTAGAGCCACCCAGGCTGTTGATGTACATGTAAATTCCTTTTTCCGGATCTTCCGCCGCCAGGAACAATAATTGAGCAATAATACTGTTAGCCAAATGATCGTCGATGGCTGCCCCTACAAACACAATACGATCCTTTAATAGTCTGGAATAGATATCGTACGATCTTTCACCTTGAGCGGTTTGCTCGACAACATAAGGAACATAAACACTCATTTTTTTACCCCCACTTTCCTGTTTTCAGTTGATTTCTCCTTGTAAACGAACCGAGACCGTAAAAAGATACGGAGGTTTCAATGGAAAAACGATTTGCGTAAATAGTGTAACTTTTACAACCACTTGTTCGTTTACATTGGAAGTAGCAAAAGGCTTTGCTCTAGCAAAGGACAGAATAAGACCATGGAGGAGAAGGCCTATGAGCATAGATGATTCTATACAAATGAAAGCCAATATAATGAACATCGAGAACTTGGAGGAATTACAGGCGGTCCTGAAACGTTACTGTCTGTCGCTTACGAAATCAAATTGGGATGCGGAAGAACTGGCGCAGGACACTTGGGTAAAAGCATTAGGAAAGTTAAATAGCTTCAAGCATACAAATCCCAAAGCGCTTTTGCTACGGATTGCTAAGAACACCTGGATTGATGATATACGGAGAAAAGCAGTCTACACTCGGATAGTGAATAGGGAACAAGCGAAAGTAACCGTGCCGGATAATGGACCTTTTGAAATCGAGCTAGCGTTGCAGTCCTTAATGAATCATTTATCTCCGCTTCAGAGAACTGTTTTTTTGCTGCGAGATGTGTTTGGATATTCGATTAGTGAGACATCCGACATGCTCGAAACAACGGAGGGAGCGATAAAAGTTGCACTCCACCGGGCACGAAAATCGCTTGGAGCAGTCAAGGAGGACCTCCTCAAAGGAGAGTTATCCTTACCGGAAAGTGAAAAGTCAAAAACTTTTCTGAGGGCGTTGACGGCGGCATATCAAATGGGAGATATTGCAGCAATGGTTATGCTCTCCCATCAGGATGTAATGGAGCCTGATGTGGTGATCGGAATCGTCAATAATAAGCTGCACCGGAGTCTCGCTTCAGTAAAACGAACTGATTCCCATACCATGAGTATGATGGCTGCATAGCCTCGAGCGAGAAGACGGAGCCCGATCAATTGGAGCTGAATCTGTTCAATGAAGCCGAGGTGTTCGCGACACTTGCCTCGCAGGAGCCAGACATGAAGACGGTCACCTACAAGTCGGATAAAATCTGCTGACAGCCGCAAGGCGAAGCTGGATTAATTCCCTGTGGGAACCATCACCTATGTTTTTACCTGAGGAGGAGCAGGTCTGCACCAGCTACGGTACTTGCCGCATCCCACATAAAAATACACCCACGCAAACATAAAGTGCGTGAGTGTATTTTTATGATTAAGCAGATCATAGTTCTGTTATAATTCCATTTATGAATTTACTTATTTAAAATAGGTATCTCTCCAAGCAGATTCTTTAAGTTAATAGAATCCCACGGCATATGCTCCGTTATACCTAATCCAACTACATCTGTTTCTTCTGATAGTTCTTTAATCAGATTAAGTAGTTGAGGCATTTGCATTGTTCCCGCAGGAGAATAGTTATAAGGTGCTTCAGGGTTGGCGAATAATAAAGAACGAAATGCCTTTGGGTCAAGCACATCTAAATCAAGGTGAATAGCTAGGTGCTTAATGCCACTTTCTTTAATCCACTCTCTTATAGATTCAGTACTGTTCGTTAACTCTTTGGTTCCTGCGGTTTTAATACCTAGTCTTTGAATCACTTCTGTGTCTTGTTCTGCAGGAGCTATACCTAGTCTTTGAAACGCTTCTGAAATCACTTCTGTTTCTTGTTCTGTAGGAGCAGCTAATCCCGCGATAAAGATATTTTCAGGTTTTAGAGGGATTTTCACATGTTTTGCGAACTCCTCATCTCCTTCTCCCAAAAGATTCCCGAGCGGTAATGTATGTCCGTTATCATAGCCCACATATCTAACTAAATCACTGTGAGCATCGATCCAAATTAAACCTAATTCCCCACCGTATCGTTCGTTTAAATAGGCAAATGGGGCTTGTTCGACTAAGCAGTCACCACCAAACATTACAATGCGATCTGGCTTATGAGCATTAATGATATGCTGAGCAGCCTCTAATTGTTCAAGTAGCTGTTTTCTCCCATTCATACCGTTCTCGTTTTCAAGAGGAGTTCCATCGTAAGCTTGAACTGGAACATGAATAAGGGGTTGATCATTGTCCGGAGCTAGCCAAGCAAGCAGTTCGGCTCCAAAAGAGTAGTTAGGGTTGTACCCCCCTTGCCATTGTGGCATTAAAAGGCGTATTGTTTTTTTAGCCATGTTTTTATCTCCTTTACTTCAAAGTAAGGTTAGTATAAACTGAACGCAAATAAAAACGTAGTACGCACTTTTTTGATAGGTACTACCCGAAAGGATAGTGTAAAAATGAGTATGGCTGAATATATAGGTAAAGTTAAAAATATTCAAGATACACCTTTTGGTTATACAGTGTCAGTGATTGGTGGTAAATGGAAAATGGTTATTATTTATCTCCTAGCAGAAAACCAAACGGTTCGCTTTAATGATCTGAAAAGACAGATAGGAGCTATTACTTATAAAACATTGAGTTCACAACTAAAAGAATTGGAAGCGGATGGTCTGGTGAATCGGAAAGAATATCCTCAAGTTCCCCCTAAAGTTGAGTACAGTCTCACAGATAAAGCGGAAACGCTATTACCCGTTTTGGAAGGGTTATGTGAGTGGGGAACAAAAAACCAAAATAATTAAATCTAGTTTTCTAATTGCTCACGGTATTAGAGAGACCATACTGTTGATGGTCGGAGAAACCCATTTATTTTTGTGCATCACAAGAAATGTAGAGATACCAGGGTTTACCTCAGCCACCATTTCAACTGTTATCTTACAGAAAAGTAAGGTACCGTTGAATGGCTTCGGGTGTTCGTTCGAAACCAGAACATGCGTCGCGAATAGCTAATGGCGAGAAGCAGGGGATGTGTGTACACTCGCGGGCTATTTTTTTGGTATGCCGATGAACTTCGTGATCTGGATTACCAAACGGCTCTGCAACAATTGATGGCATTCTTTGTAGATCTCGCATCCGCAAAAAACAAACAAAGCAAACAAAACGTATGGTGGTCAACTTCGACAGTGGATAGCCGATTTGCCCTTGTGCATCAAGGGTTTATTCGGTCACTCAAACTGCGAAAGTTGAGTTACTTACAAGGTGTGGGCTATTTGACGTTTACATAGGATGTTCACCGTTTTGGGATTAAAGAGCCAATGGCTTGCTATACATATCATAATTATTGTTCATTTCTGAATAATAATACACTGCTATCTACGACCCTCACCTTTTTTCCCGTCCTGTGCTTTATAAACCACCATGGGGCGCATCATTTCGTGATCTTCATGTTCCAGCATGTGACAATGCCATACAAAGCGTCCGGTGAATGGTCCGAAACGGCTGATAATGGATGTAACGTAACCAAAGGGACTCCGAACGGTATCTTTTAATCCCCTTTCATAGGGTTCAGGAGGGGCGGCAGGTCCTGTGAAAATAAGGTTTCCGGTTTTTTGAAAATGAGCAACGTCAAAAGGCTGGCGACCCAGGATTTGGAAGCCAACCAAATGGAGGTGAATGGGGTGAGGAAAATCATCGATTACATTGATGATACGCCAAATTTCAATGGTATCTACTTCAATTTTTTCGGATATTCGATCCATCCACATTCTTCCATCCAATAAATTAAAAGATCGACCATATTGATCCTTGATTCTGACGAGTTTTAAATCTCTGATTCTCTTTGCCATATTTATAGGAAATCCTTTGATTTCTCTTAGGTAAAAAGGAAGGGAGCTGGTATCTGCACTTCTTAATGGAACGCTTACTCTGAATTGCATGACATCTGTTGTTTCTGGCGATGCACTCTTGGTGACATTTTTGAGAGTGATGGTTTGACCATAGTATTGAGAAAAATCAACGATCACATCTACACGCTCGGCACTCATAAGTATAAATTCATTTATTTTTATCGTTGTCTCCAGAAGGCCACGATCCGTGCCAATTTGATAAAAAGGCTGATTGGAGTCCAGTTTCAATGTAAGGATTCGACTATTGGATGCGTTTAAAATTCGGAATCGGTATTTTCTTGGTTCAACGTTCAGAAATGGATAGACCTTCCCATTTACCAGTATCGTATCCGCATCAAAAGGAGAGACCAGAGAAGGATGAGGAAGACGTGTATCGTTTGGATCCGATGTGCTGGGGTAGTAAAGTGATCCGTCCGGGTTGAACGAACGGTCCACTATGAGTAGAGGGATTTCATAGCTTCCTTTCGGAAGATTAAGGGATTGTTCATTCTCGTCGCGAATGAGATACAAGCCCGCGAGTCCTGCGTAGACGTTTAATCTTGTAATTCCTACTGTATGGTCGTGATACCATAACATGGTGGCCGGCTCAATGTTGGGGTACGTATAAATCTCACGTTCAAATAAAGGCCCTGTTTGTTGAAAATCCCGTGTAAACCACGCTTCGGGGTAACCATCACTATGAGCAGGTGTTCTTCCTCCGTGCAAATGTACAACGCTTCTGCCCTCTGGAAGAGTTACTTCGGAACCGTGAATCGTGGTATCAACGGGAAGAAAGTGTTTATTGGGCAGATCACTCATCCATTTGATATGTACGGTTTCATTCTGCATCACTTGGAACGTAGGTCCCGGAAATATCCCTTCATACCCCCATAAACGGGTTGGTCCCAGGTCTCTATGCAGCTTCTGGGTAAATTCCCTCATAGTCACTTCATAGTATGAGCTATTATGGCTTCGCTTCTTGGGAGATAACGTGCTTGGGATAGGCAGTTCATCCACAAATTTTTGCAGCTTTATCTTTTCAGACATCAGAATTGAAATCCTCCCCATTATAGGCTTAACTGAGTAAATGTATGAGCATAATTTTTCATTATGTTCAATTGTATGTATTTCAAAGGATGAACAAACTCATAGGGTTGCCAATAAAGTAAAAATGGACCGCATAAGCGATCCAATTTACATTCCTGTTTTATTGATGATGCCACCACGATTCCACAATTTGATGAGCATGTTGCGGATGATATCCTCTTCCTATGAGGTAGGAAACTGCTGCCGCCTCTCTTAAAGCATGTTCCGTAGAAATGGTCTTCGCTTCCCACAAACCGTTTTTTACCCAAGGCTCAACTACCGCTAAGGTTTCATTTTTCAAATTGTGCATATGAGTCGATTGCGGATAATGACTATACATATGAGTCGATTGTGGATAATGAGTATATGCCAATTTTTTCTCCTCCTTTTTTCCATCAAGAATACATTAGCATATGCCCATATTTTTTTTTGGTGAGCCCAAAATGTCAACCATGGTTTTGGGATTTATGTTACATTAATAATCCCTTTATGTTACAGGAATTTCTTCATTTCATTAAATGCTAACTCCCTGTGACCTGCTTGACAGTGTTGTTCACCGCCTGTTTCTTTAGTAAATACTTTGGTTGTAATGGAAGCAGCATTTATTAATTCTTGTTGAATTTGTGGTAGTCGGCTAATAGGTACATATTGATCATCTTCTCCAGCTAATAAGAGAACATCTTGATTAATGAATGCTCCAATGCCTTGCATCGTGTGTTTTTCGAAATTTTTAATGAGGCCAAAAGGCGTTGATTCACCGGTGTTTTCCATCCTTTTGGTAATCTTCCAATGTAAATCAATATTGTGAGTCATCATCTTTTCAAGTAAAGAATTCACTTGATCTACTTCATTACGATCGACTAGTTGCATCATATTATGATAAGTTTCTGCTGGCATACCCATTTTTAATGCATCTAAACCACAATAGAAAATGTTAAAAGCAATTACTTTATCGATTCTCTTTTCAAAAGCTGCAGCACGCATAGCTAAATACCCTCCCCAGGAAGCACCTACGAGGCTTACACGATCTAATTTGAAATAATCAATCACAGTTGATATTGGCTTTTCCCAGTTGTGAATGAATTTAAGACCGTTTTTTAATGCAGTTCCTTGTCCTGGACCATCAAATACAATAATATTGTAATCAATTCCTTTCATGAATTTCATCATCTTAAGCATCTCTTCCATGTAAGAATCATAACCACCAAAGACAAGTAATGTTTTGTTAGCTCCAGGTGTCAATAATTTTACAGCAGGAAGATAGGAGTCTTCATAGGAAATCTTGTAGGATTCATAATCAAAATCATGAAAGCCTTTATAGAAGGTTTCTCTATATTTTCGATACATTTTTTCTTTATTGGGATCTGTGGGTGTAAGATAAAATTCTGCTGCTTGATAGTAGACTGAGGCTAAGTCATAGTCCTTGCTATCTTCGCGTTTCTTTGCAAAATCTAACCAGGCTTTATACCAGCTATGGGTATCGTTTAATTTCGGAATCATTTTTTCCAAGTCTGCTTCTGCGCGATCATCTTCTTGATAATAATCATTGATAAAACGGTTAATTTGAAGATTGAATTGTTCGTTATTTACATATTGTTTAAACATATATTTTCCTCCTTCAATTTGGGTATGTGCTTACTATAGAGTATAGTTACTACATAAAAAATAATTAACATCGTATAATCTGTAGGATATCTTACACGTTATACTTGAAGTGTTCGAAAACTTACACATAAGGAGCAAATGGTTAAATGAATGAAGATATCAGAATTTATAAAACAAAAATAGCTATTGAACGAGCACTCATTGAATTACTTCAACAAAATGATTTTAAAGATATTACGATCAAAAAAATTTGTGACCAATCTCTTATCGGACGTTCTACTTTTTACAGTCATTATTTGGATAAGTACGACTTACTAGAAAAAATAGTTAAACAGTATGCTTCTGATTTTAAAGTTGAGATTGAACAGCGCTTCGATCCAATGGAAGATGGCAAGGTGGCAAATGCCATAGAGCTTGTAACCAATAATATGATTAAAAATAAGTTCGAGATCTCAACATTGTTAACCGTTCATGAAGTATCAGCTGATTTACGTAAAGAATTTGAACAAATTTTGTTTAGGACTTGCTTAGATTATTTAAAGCAACAGAATTCTTCAACTTCGATCGCGTTGGAGTATTTAGCAGAACTATATGCTGCTAACTCAATGATGTCTATTCATTGGGTTTTGAAAAATGGAAAAGATGCTAACATCATTCTTCTTTTAGATCAAATGCAGGAATATATTTTTAACCAGGTAAAGTCTGATTTATATAAAGGTTAGTAGGCGTGGAGTGAAGCTTTTATCGACATGTCATTAATAAGTTGCAGGAATTTTTTATAAAATAATTATTGACGAAATTAGTTGTTATAGCTATTGTATTGATGACAATAAAAATAAGGCAGGTTATACAAATGACCAATCAATATGACTACAAACAATTGATCGGATTTAAAATTATTAAGGGAGAAGTCCTCATAAAGAGAAGGCTTTTAAGCGCCTTTTTGGATAAAGGATATGACATCACTTTTGAGCAATGGACTGTTCTCAATGTACTCTATGCAGAACCGGGCCTGATTCAAAGTGAAATTGCGATTAAAACTTACAAAGACAAAACAAATCTGACCAGAATTCTGGACGTTCTTTCTAAGAAAGACTATATAGTAAGGGAAACCCATGACAAAGACAGGAGAAGCATCCGCATTTACCTGACTGATGCAGGAAAAATGATGTTTCATGATCTGATTCCTTGTGTGGAATCCATTAACGAACAATTTCGGGAAGGTATATCTGACGAAGAATTCGCAGTATTTATGAACGTCCTTGAAAGAATAAGTAGCAATGCCGAGTAATTTTTTTAACTATATAGTTGTTATAGCTATTATAGTTAAAGCAAATAAAATTTAAGGAGGAATTACTTTGGTGAAGCTGTCCCTGCGAGAGAAGTTTGCATTTAAGTTTATTTTTAACGAAAAAAATGTGTATCACAGATGGTACGGAAGATTCTTATCTTTCGGAATTGATTACGGAAGGTTGAAAAGAGTCGTCGCCAGAATTCCAAATTGGATGCAGTGGTGTGAAGAATGGACGAAGGAAGGGGATGAGCTCCATAGAAAAGCCGAGCAGGCTTTAAATGAAGGTAATATTACTAAGGCCAAAGCATTGTTTCATGAGGCAGTAGGTTGCTATCATGTTGGCCAACACATTTTCTTTATCGATTCCAGTCAGAAAGAAGGAGCTCAAGAGAAGGCAAGAAGGAGCTACAAACAGGCAATCCGTTTATATGAAGACAAAGAAAAACCAATCCGAATTGAGATTCCGTTTAAAGGTGTGAAAATTCCTGCTTATTTGCGACTTTCAGGAATTCCGAACCAACCCCTGGTCATTTTTGTGAATGGAATGGATAACATTAAGGAAGCTGAAGGCCATTCCCAGGGCAACCTTTACAGACAGCATGGATTCAATTTTATTACTTTTGATGGCCCCGGGCAGGGAGAACTGTGGAAGGACCTGAAATTTGATGTCAAAGAATATCACAAAGCGGTTTCAGCAATTATCGACTGGTCGGAGAAGCAGCAGGATTATCAAATCGATATTCAAAAAATCGCCTTAGCAGGCTTTAGCTTAGGAGGATATCTAGCCCCAGTGTCTGCGGCATATGACAAACGAGTAAAGTGCGTGGTAGGCAACAGTGGGCTGGTTTATATCGGGGGTCTCCAAGGTTTAAAGCAATTGAATCCGATCTGGCAGCGTGGCGTCACTTATATGACTGGATGTATGACACTTGAAGAAGCCGTTCATACATTTGATTGGGACATTGAAATGGCTCCGAATCTACAGGTCCCACTATTGTTTTATCATGCAGGGAAGGATGAAGTGATGCCCTCACCAAAAATTCATTCTGAAAAGATGTTGAAATGGGCACAGGGAGACAAACAACTTAAATATTACGAAGACGGGGAACATTGCACCATGAACTATCTGGATGAAGTGTTCCCGGAAATGATTGACTGGCTTAAACACAACCTCGAAATGAACTGAACGAATACAATCGGGATGAATGAATCAATTGAAGAGGTGGTTAATGACATGGATAAAAACCAGCAGGAGCTTCATGCCACGATTCGAACTGTACCCATAGACAGGGCAATTACCAATGGATTTGATTTAATTGATTATTTGAAACTTATGGAAGAATACCAGCAGGGAAGAGACTATGTTGACACATGCCTGGAGATCGCAGAGACTGCTCAATCGCTTGCGGAAAAGGCTCTAAAAGATGGACATATTTTTACTGCAAGAACATTCTTCTTAAATGCAACAGCAGCATATAGAGTCGGGCAATATACAATAATTCATGACACGGAAAAAAAACTGGATATGTATCGCAAATTAATCATCTGTTACAGCGAAGCGGCAAAATTATATACTCCACCAATCGAGAAGGTTGAAATTCCATACAAGGGATGCCAAATGGCTGGTTGGTTGAGAATGCCTGAAAAAGCAAACGGTCGGGTACCTGTTGTTATTTCTATCGGTGGTGCTGATGGATGGCGTGAAGAGCATCACAATTACAGCCATTTTTACTCCGAACGAGGAATAGCCTATCTAATGATGGATGGTCCCGGCCAAGGTGAAACCAGATTATTCAATAAACTGTATATGGAATTGAACAATGAAGAAGCTCTCAATGAAATAATTGAGTATGTATTCAAAGATCAACGTTTTGAGAAAATCGGGATGATCGGTTATAGTTTTGGAGGATACTTGGTTGCCAGAACAGCAGCAATTAGTGACAAACTGAATGCTTGTGTTGTTAATGGGGGCTCATACTCTCCCAAAGAAATACTGTCCTTCTTACCACACTTTGCGAATGTATTTTCTGCTTTGACTCATAAAAAGGATCAGGATTTGAAACGGTTTATGGATGGCATGACCATGGAAGGATACGCTAACCGGATCAAATGTCCGCTTTTTTTAAATCATGGAAAACTTGACCCCTTATTTTCAGCTTCCGGTATTCAAAGAATTTATGATGAGTCTATTTCTGTAAATAAAACAATTAAACTATGGGATGACGGAAACCACTGTGTAACCAATCATGCAACTGAAGTTATTACAATGATAACGGACTGGTTTACAGAAGGATTTTAGAATTGTCCAGCATTTATTTTAAGATCCAGAGAGAGCCTTCTTTGTTGTTTATATACTCCATAGTTACCCTGATAAGCCAGTACCAACTAATTGTTCGAAATTACAAGTTTTTTTGTTCACCGACAGGATAATTTGTCAAAGTTTTCAATCACAAATGGACAAAGTGTTATTTTAAATGTATTGTAGACATTTTATATCCATTAATGAACCTTTATATCGTTGCAAAACTATATAGCTTTACTTACTTACTTACTTACTGACAGTTCATCCTAAGTAAGCAGTTCAATGGGAGGAGCCTTGCTTGTAACAAGCATGACAGCAACTAGCTCAGTCTCTTTTTCCGGCAGCATGCTTGAAGGTATTCGTGCTTCTTTTGGAATCGTAACCTTAATTTCAGGGATGGGCTTTGTTTTTTCCTTTTATCTGTCGGAGCATTCGAAACTTGACGATGCCGCATTATAAAGGATATTATATATAGATTAAATCCTGAATTGAGGTGAACTACTGAGCATGAAGTATTCTAAAGCGACAAACTATGCCCTTCACACCATGCTCTTTCTAGTAGTATTAAGTCCTAATAACAAGCCTGTTGGTGTACAACAGTTGGCGGATCGACAAGGGGTTTCACCTACTTACTTGTCCAAAATATTGACCAAGCTGGTCAAGGCGGGAATGATTGAATCCACTTCGGGTGCCAATGGCGGTTACAGATTGAAGCGGAACTGGGAGGATATTTCGTTTCTAGATGTTATTCATGCGATTGAAGGCACAACTACTTTGTTCGACTGTGGTCTGAACCATGAAACAGAATGCTTAATTCAAAAAATAATGGTTTCAGCGGAGAACAAAATGGATGAACATCTGAGAAATCAAAAGATATCCGAACTTGCCAAAGAAATAAAAATGGTTCTGTGAACCATTTTTATTTTGGGTTGATTATAGATATAATATACCTTTTATATATTTTATGTGAATGGTATGGAGAAATGGCTAGGAGCATACGCAGAGTACAGAAACAAATAGCGAAATATGGATCTAAATACAAAGTCAGAGGAGTATTCAAATATGAAAATTTTCATCACGGGTGTTACAAGGAGCGGTCGCCAAGTCCTTGCTGGAAAGCTGGCCATACGGTGTATGGATTGATCCGCAGTCCTGAAAAGGTGGCAGCCGTCAAAGAAATAGGTGTGGAACCTGTTATTGGATCGCTGGATGATTCTGCTGTGCTGACTCAATATGCGCAATGGAGCGATGCGGTGATCAATACGGCTAGTTCGGATCATCCTCTGGCCATCGAAACATTCATCAGCTCGCTTCGTGGCAGCGGCAAGCGGTTCATACACACATCTGGTTCCGGTGTCGTCGCCGACGACGCGCACGGTGAGTATGAAGGACAGCAAATATACGAGGAAGAAACGCTATTTGTACCAATTGATCCGTAGAAGAACGCATTGCGATCAACCAACGTATACGGCAAGCGGGTATAGATAAGGGGATACGCAGCAATGTAATTGCGACTTCCATGATCTACGGGACCGCGCTTGGCCTTCCTGCGGAGAGCTTTCAACTGCCTCTTGTCATTCGCAAATCACGTGAGATGGGCGCGGGCGTTTATATCGGGTTCTAGGTAAAGTGGAACAGGCTGAAAAGGTCATTCAGAATTTGCAAACGAAAGAAACTGAAGCCAAGGAGAAACTCCATTCTCTAGTTGGTGACGAGACAGTCATGTACATGATGATTATGGCGAAGGAGATCGTTATTTACGGAGAAAATAGTGATCGGGGAATCTTCATCCATAAGACACTAGGTCTAAAGCCGATTAAAGATTATCCACAGGGTGAGCTAAGTCTATCCATTTCATTGGAAAAAATACCGGAATATAATCCTGATCATATCATTTTGCAGTTAGACGATGACTCCAGTCAAGAAGTTCGGAATAGATATGAGGATATGCTGAACAGCTCTTTATGGAAAAACATGACAGCTGTGAAGAAAAAACAGGTTCACATGATGGGAGGCAAGGAATGGTTTAGTCTGGGCATGTCTCCACTGGCAGATCTTCATGCTATTAACGATGTCGTTCATGCTTTTGAAAAATAGATAACAATAATGGGAGTGTATGCTATGGGCACGGTTGATTTTCAACATTTGGAAGAAATTTTTTTCCTTACTTTGAATGAGCTTGATAAAACCGTGCTCACCATCCCTGCATTGGATCTATTAAAAGTTGAAAATATGAAGCACTTAATCGACACATACGGCACGCTCATCAAAGCTAAAGAAAGATCTGCAGCGGCAGCTTTTTTTATTAGCTGGTACGCGGGGGTATGCGGTGCGATGCAGCACATGCTGTATCGAGGCAACGTGTTGCTTTTGGATTTATCATTATCTAATTTATCCGTACAATTATATGTAGTTGACGGCTATCCGCTTTTTTCATTTAAAATCAACGAAGTGCGATTTAGCCATGCTCCGATAATGGGCCGTGATGATGAGTATAAGAAATCGCTTGATTCCTTTTACAGGGAACAGGTAACGCCTGTAATCGAACTTTTGTCCCAATTGGCTCCCATAAACGCTATTCCATTATGGGGACAAATCGTCAATGCGTTATATGCTCAAATGCAAGAAGAGTTGGCTGAAGCCTCTGATGAAGAAAGTAGAACCAGGATCATTTCTTTTTTCAAATTGCTCACACACGATGTCGATGCTAGTGCGTTCGGACTCCGTAATAACCCGTTTAATATTAAACCAAATTTCATTGAACACCCAAATATCCCTGATCAAAAAATGTTAGTGAAAACAGCTTGTTGCCTAGCTTATTGCTTGGATCGTGAATTTGGTTACTGTTACGCATGTCCGCGGTTAAAAGCAAAGGATCGGGCATTAATGAGAGGGAATGAACGTTATTTTATAGATTGAAGTTTGTATTGTAAGCTAACTCAGGGATTGAGGTGTGCATTAAAGGAGCTGAAATTTAGGTGACCGGAATAGTAGAAGTGTTTATGCTGATGATCTGACAGCGATTAAAAGCTACATTGGAAAATTTCGCAGCACAAACAACATATTGCTGGATGTGGCAGATGTAAAGGATGCAGTTGGCATCTACCAGAGTCTCCAGTCCGATTCTGCTCCGGGATACGCTAAATCCCTGAACGTGTATTTCTTTTTAATCTTACGCGTCCCGTAATTTTGTTGGTTGCTTTGAAAAATAGCCACAATCCGGGTGAGAGGATGCTACAGCACTTCCGGGAGAGGGTTACTTTTTTTATATATGCTACTTTCCCGGTCCATTTGGGGTAAACTAACACTAAGGGTGTCTTTACCCAATCCCAAAATGAAATGAGGTCGTGACAACGAACAGCAAACCCAATAGATTAGCCAAGGAAAAGTCACCGTATCTGCTGCAACACGCTCACAACCCAGTTAACTGGTTCCCTTGGTCAGATGAGGCTTTTGAAATCGCCAAACGCGAGAATAAGCCCATTTTCTTATCTGTCGGCTATTCCACTTGTCATTGGTGTCATGTAATGGAAAGAGAATCCTTCGAGGATGAAGAGGTTGCGGAGATACTAAACCGGGACTATGTATCCATTAAGGTGGATCGGGAGGAACGTCCGGATGTGGATCATATTTATATGTCCATCTGCCAGACGTTGACGGGGCATGGGGGTTGGCCGCTGACGATTCTGATGACGCCGGATCAGAAGCCTTTTTTTGCGGGTACGTATTTGCCCAAGGAGCAAAAGTTTGGCCGTGTCGGTCTATTGGAGCTGCTGGAGAAGGTGGGAACCCGGTGGAAGGAGCAGCCCGAAGAGCTGGTGGAGCTGAGTGAGCAGGTGCTAACCGAGCATGAGCGACAGGACATGCTTGCGGGGTATCGCGGTGAACTGGATGAACAGAGCTTGAATAAAGCTTTCCATCAGTACAGTCATACCTTCGATAAGGAATATGGCGGCTTCGGGGAAGCTCCGAAGTTTCCTTCTCCGCATAACTTGTCATTTTTGCTGCGATATGCACAGCACACTGGAAATCAGCAGGCACTGGAAATGGCAGAGAAGACGCTGGATGCGATGTATCGGGGCGGAATCTACGACCATGTAGGTATGGGATTTTCACGGTACTCAGTGGATGAGAAGTGGCTGGTGCCGCATTTTGAAAAAATGCTGTATGACAACGCTCTGCTGGCCATCGCGTATACAGAGGCTTGGCAGGTGACGGGCAAGGAGCTGTACCGGCAGATTACGGAACAAATCTTTACATATATCGCAAGGGACATGACAGATACAGGAGGGGGTTTTTATTCGGCGGAGGATGCGGATTCCGAAGGAGAAGAGGGCAAATTCTATGTCTGGGACGAATCTGAGGTAAGGGCTGTACTCGGCGATAAGGATGCCGCCTTTTTTAACGATTTGTACGGGATTACACCTTACGGGAATTTTGAAGGCCATAACATTCCGAACCTGATTGATATTAATCTGGAAGCCTACGGGATCAAGCATGACTTGACCGAACAGGAACTGGAACATCGGGTCAATGAGCTACGCGGCAAGCTGTTTGCTGCCAGGGAACAACGGGTTCACCCTCACAAGGATGACAAGATTTTGACCTCGTGGAACGGGTTGATGATCGCTGCTTTGGCGAAGGCGGGACAGGCTTTTGGAGATACCAGATATACAGAGCAGGCCCAGAAGGCAGAGTCGTTCCTATGGAACCAACTGAGACGGGAGGACGGACGGCTACTGGCGCGTTATCGGGACGGGGATGCAGCTTATCCCGGCTATGTTGATGACTATGCTTTTTATGTGTGGGGCTTGATTGAGCTGTACCAGGCCTCCTTTGACATACAGTATCTGCAACGGGCGCTGACGCTTAATCAGGATATGATCGACCTGTTCTGGGATAAAGAACGGGACGGATTATTCTTTTACGGGTCAGATAGCGAGCAGTTGATTGCCAAGCCTAAAGAAATTTATGACGGAGCCATTCCGTCGGGTAACAGTATCGCGGCCCATAATTTTGTGAAGCTTGCGCGGCTAACGGGTGAATCTCGATTGGAGGACTATGCAGCCAAGCAGTTTAAGGCTTTTGGCGGCATGGTTGCTCATTACCCGTCAGGCTATTCGGCGTTGCTCAGTTCGTTGTTGTATGCAATTGGAACGACGAAGGAGATTGTTATTGTGGGCCATAGGGATGATCCGCAGACCGTACAGTTCATTCAGGCGGTTCGAGCAGGATTCAGACCCCATACAGTGATTGTTTTGAAGGATGAAGGACAGCCGGAGATTACAGAGACGGTTCCTTATATCCGTGATTACGCTCTTGTGGATGGCAAACCAGCCGTATATGTGTGCGAGCATTTCGCCTGCCAGGCACCTGTCACCCATCTCGATGATCTGAAGGCTTTACTGAATTGATTAACCTAAAATAAAAACAAATTTGATCCCCTTGGGGTAACAACATATGGTGATTTTCGAAAAATGACCTTATGTATGCCAACCTCAAGGGGATTATTTCATGTTTAGAGGTAGGTATAGTGAGTTAAAACTAACATTTCCTTAACATGTTCAGTGCATTTTTTTTAATAGTTTTTAGGTATATTATATTAAGGAATCGGTTCCAAGGAGCCTTGCTGTATTCAAAACTAAGTACATATACCTATTTGTTGTCGTGTTTATATCTTATTTTGTGTCGAAGCGTTTTAGAGGGAGATGATGAAGAACAGAAAAGGGGAAGTGAATTTGTCGAGTGAATAATCATCAGCAAAGCGAAGCGGTTCACAATATGCAAGTAATCCAGGTGATGAAATGGAGATGTTGACTGATGAAGAAGTTTGCAAGAAAACCATGGGACTTAAGAAGGATGCTCAGCAATAATTTTAAAACGAAGCTGATGGTCGCTTTTATTGCTTTTTTGATCATACCATCTATGATTGTTGGGGCTCTGTCGTTTGTGAGTGCCAGCCAGCAGATTCGAAACCAAATTGAAGATAGCGCAGAGCAGGCCATCATCCGCACTAATTTTATTATTGATAGCGCCATTTCACCCAAGGTGCATGATGCAGAATATTTTGCTGAAAGGCTAAAAGGCAACCTGGTGGAGACGGAGGAACAAGCGGCGAATTTGGAAGAATTCTTTAAGCAATATATTGCACTCCATCCTGAAACAGAATCCATTTATTATGGAACGAAGGGTGGTAAATTTACAACCTATCCACAGAAGGAATTACCGGATAATTATGATCCCCGAGACAGATCATGGTATGAGCAGTCTATAAAGGAACAAGCAAAAACAGCGATTAGTGCGCCCTATCACTCCGCATCCTCCAAGCAAATGACGGTTACGGTATCCAGGGCTACGACGGATGGTTCGGGTGTTATTGGCATCGATCTGAAAATTAGCGGTATAAAGGAGACACTGAACAATATTAAAGTAGGTCGTGAAGGTTATGCCATATTGCTGGACAGCAAGCGCACTTACATTGTTCATCCGACGAAGGCACCAGGCACCAAAATAGCAGATATTGAATCACCCATGTATGAGAGCGACGCTGGTGAATACGAGTATCAGTATGAAGGCCAGTCCAAATATATGAACTATGCGACCAACAAGCTGACAGGCTGGAAAATAGGCGGAACGCTGTATTTATCTGAAGTGGATGAAGCAGCACGACCGATTTTGATCAGCACCTTGCTTACGGTCGTCGGGTGTCTTGTGGTGGGGATAATCATTGTTTATTTCCTGATCCGTTCCATCATTAAACCTATTTTAAAATTGAAGGAACAAGCGGTTAATGTGAGCGCAGGGGATCTGACGCAGGACATTCAAGTGAAGAGCGAGGATGAGATTGGACAATTGGGACTGGCTTTCCGAAACATGCAGGATAACTTGCGATCCGTCATTCAGAACGTAGGGGAAAGTGCAGATCATGTCGCTAGATCCTCGAACGAGCTAACGGTAAGCGCAGAACAAACCAGTGCTGCAAGTGAGCAGGTGTCCCAGGCTGTACAGGAAATTGCCTGCGGAGCGGAGAAGCAGACTACAGGCCTGGAAAATAACTCAGTAGCCCTTGATGAAATTGCACAGGGAGTCACACAAATTGCGGAACGCTCAATTGCGGTAGCCGATTTGGCCAGACGATCCTCTTTACAAGCAGAGGAAGGACGGAAATCCGTTGAGCAAACAGGCGAACAAATGAATTCGATTCACCATTCAGTAGAGCAATCTAACCGAATGATTCAAACCTTGCAAGCCCGCTCTCAGGAAATCGGTGAAATTACCAAGGTTATTGGTGAACTATCCAATCAGACGAACCTACTGGCCTTGAATGCAGCGATTGAGGCGGCTAGAGCAGGTGATCATGGCAAGGGCTTTGCCATCGTTGCAGATGAGGTGCGCAAGCTGGCAGAGCAATCGCAGGCATCTGCAACACAGATTGCCACATTGATTGCCGAAATTCAGCATGAAACGGAAACTACGGTTCAGACGATGAACCGTGTTACGACTGAGGTTCAGGATGGGCTGCAGATTTCCAAAGAAACCATTGTCAAGCTGGGAGACGCGATGGAAGGCATTCGGGAGACCACACCTCAGGTGGAGGAGGTTGCTGCGATTGCACAACAGATATCAGCGAGTGTACAAGAGATTGCAGCGACAGCCAACGAGCTGGCGACGATTGCAACCGGTAATGCTGCTACTTCTGAGGAAGTTGCCGCTTCCTCAGAAGAGCAGCTGGCTTCCATGGAGGAAATATCAGCCTCTGCTCAGCTGCTATCAACAATGGCTGCTGAGTTGAGGTCTATGATTAGTCGTTTCAAGTATTAAAACGAACTTGAACCCTATGGAATCTATAGTACAATGAATGCTCGGGACAGTTCTTTAAGCCTTATGGCATAAGGAATCTGTCCTGAGTTTTTTTATATTTCCAATATAGCTTACAAAGTAGGGAGATTACAGGAGGGAGAACACTTGGTTCGAGACTTGGTGCTTTATGTTATCGTGATATTATTAATTGTTTTGACTTTTCAGCCACCTATTACATTTGCGCGCCGCAATCTGATTTCTCAGCTCATTCGGCAGACAATCACGCGTGTTTTTTATGGAGTGACAGGAATTCTATTCTTATATTTTGGCATAAGTGATAGAGCTCTGATGACTTGTGTTCTGGAGCTAGTGATTGGTCTGATGTTCATCGCTTTGTTTGTACGCGTTTGGATCATTAAACATACATATGAACAACGTTTACTGAGCCAAAACCGTGATCTCCTAAATGTGCTTCGGGTTCAACCCGGTTTTACCTTCAGGCTGGAGAAAAGCGGCGACGAATTTTATTATAGGCTGCTCGAAGGAAGCTTGCTGGAGCGCATGGGTTTGGATCTGCAAGTCAGCTATAATCGAAGGGAGCATGTTAAGCGACTCGGGGATATTTTCGAGCTTTCCTCTGAAACGCTGGAGCAGCTTAGCGAATACTACAAACAGGCATGGTTCGGTGACCGGACGGTATTTGAGCTGGAGTTTTGGGAATACTCGGCTTTAATTACCTTACATCCGGTCAGGGAGGACGGGATCACCAAGCATGTCATCGGTCACGTAATGGATATTACGGAGTATAAAGCTTCCGAGCAGAAAAGAAAGGAGGTAGACGAGGCTAACCATGCCAAAAGCGTTTTTTTGGCTCATATGAGCCACGAAATTCGCACGCCGCTGAATGGGATCATCGGTCTGTCCAAGCTGTTGAACAAGACGGAACTGACTGCTGTCCAAAAAGACTACCTTGACAAGCTGCTCGCCTCCTCGCGTACCCTCTCGTCCATGCTCAATAACGTACTGGACTTTTCCAAGATGGAAGCAGGCAGTTTGGAATTGGAAAGACAGGAGTTTGAGCTGGAAAAAATGCTTAGGCATCTTGCAGATACGGTGGGTACTTTGCTGGAACACAAAGAAATAGAGATCATTTTTATAACGGACCCCAAATTACCCAAAAGTGTTAAAGGTGATCCATTGCGGATGGAACAGGTACTTTTAAACCTTCTGACTAATGCCGTCAAATTTACGGATCAGGGACATGTATTGTTAGAGGTGAAAATGCTAAGCCAGCAGAACGGACGGGTAGTGTTGTCCTTTATGGTGGAGGATACGGGTATAGGTATTTCCGAGGTGGGTGTGAACAAGCTGTTTGTCCCTTTTACCCAAGCGAATACATCAACCAGCCGCCGATATGGGGGCTCCGGGCTGGGTTTGGCCATTAGCAAGCATTTGGCTGAAGCCATGGGCGGGAATGTAGAGGTTGAAAGCCGATTGGGAGAATACAGTCGGTTTTACTTTAATGTCGAACTGAATATCGGAGATCTACATCCGGAAGGCGCACAGATAGAAAAACAAATAAGCGGCAAAGCCTTAATTGTTGTACGGCATGAGCTGTTGAGATTTAGTCTGAACGAATTACTACAAAGCACAGGATTAGAAACATACACCATTTCATCCTTTCAGGAATGTGTGGAAGCTTTTGAAAATGGTGAGCATTTTGATTTGGTTATGGTCGACATGAGTATGGGTGGCTTTCGAGAGCTGGAGACCCGGAGGAAGTGGCTTCAATTGCTGAATAGACAGATGACTCAGGTCATTGGACTTACAACAGTCTACCAGATGGAAGGGATAGCGACTGGGGACGAGGATAGCAGGGTGGATGCCTTTTTGTCCAAGCCCGTGACTCGGAACGCTCTATGGGAGGCTATCCGATGGGGGCTGGAAAAGGAAAAGGCAGTTTCTGTAGATATTAATACTCTGGATACATATACGATGATGAGCCCTCGTTATGAAGGAGAGATTACAACACAGAAGTATCAAATTCTCATAGCGGAGGACAATGAGATTAACCAGGTGGTAATTACCGAGTTCCTGGCAGAGCGCGGTTTTGAAGTAACCATGGTTGCAAACGGAAGAGAACTGTTAGAGTCACTGGAACTGCGTTCCTGGGATATGGTAATGCTTGATCTGCATATGCCAGAGATGGATGGCTTTGAGACGGCCAGACATATTCGCAGAAAGAAAGCTTTTAACAGACTTCCAATTATCGCCTTTACGGCCGATGCTGCGCAGCATGAACAGGAGGTTTGCCTTCTTTCAGGCATTAATGCAGTGCTGCTCAAGCCTGTCCATGAACTGAACGCTGTAAGAGTGTTAAACAGTTGGATTCATTTAGCATGGCTGCAAGAACTAAATGGTGTTCACGCGGAACAGGCGATAGCCGGTATGGATGGAAAGGTGTATATTTTCCAATTTGCCCTTTACAAATGGATTCAGGAATACCAGTATCTCGATAAAAGATTGACGAGGAAAATGGACAACGGACAGTTATCTGCCGCTCTCCGATTAATCCACTCGCTTAAGGGAGGGGCAGGAAACCTGTTTGCGTCCGGGCTGCTGGCAAAGGTCATAGAGCTGGAAAAGGGATTGAAACGTAGCCATGAAACCTCACCGGGGAAGATGTATCCAGACTGGCGAGAGCAATTGAGCTTGGTTCAAAAGGAGATTAACCAAATCAAGTCATCGGTTCCCTGGAGCTGATCATGCTATTGCACAAATTTATAACCAATTCCCCAGATGGTCCTGATTAATTTCGGCTTTTTAGGGTCTTTTTCGATTTTCCTGCGCAAATGGTTGATATGTACGTCTACAGCCCTCTCATTAATAAAGGAGTCTGTGCCACGAAGAGCTTGAATCAAGGCATATCGGCTGAATACAATTCCCCGGTTCAAATAAAAAAGCTTCATAAGCTCAAATTCCGAAAATGTCGTCTCCACAATCTGCCCATCAACGGTAATCATTCTTCGCGCCAGATCCAAAACAATGTCTGTTTCAGGCTCGGCTTCAGGCGCAAGGCCTCTTGCCTGTAACCGTGTGATTTCAATACGACGGAAAAGAGCCTCGATTCGCGCCTTTAGCTCCTGCATACTGAAAGGCTTGCAAATATAATCGTCTGCTCCCAACGTAAGTGTACGGATGCGCTCTGAGATATTGTTTTCTGAAGAAATCACGATGATTGGCACATCCGTATGCTTGCGTACCAGTGGGCAGGGATTGACACCATCCAAATCTGGAAGCAGCAGATCTAGCAAAATAATATCAGGCTGCACCATACCCAGCCGGGCAATTCCCTCAGCCGCCTGCTCCACCCGGGTAACGTTGTAGCCTTCTCCAGTCAAATACAAGGAAAGGGTATCTCCCAGCATATTGTCATCTTCAATAATCAAAACATTAGCCATGATGATATTTCCTTATCTTTCTATCAAATTCGAGCCAAATGGTTAGGATAGGTTCAATGCACTCAAAAAGTTTTTGGCAAGTTCTTTTGATAGAGTAACCCCCTTTGGACAGTCTGTCAAAAGATCAGGGGGATCGGGCAAACCAATAGCCGGGCAGAACGGATTTATACTTTTTTGATATGGAAATGCTCTATTTATAAGATTTTCAGCTCTATTCCGACATTTTTCGTGGAGAATTAACAAAATACACCAAGCCCACTACACTCGATTACAAAAATTTAACAAAACACATCATAATCATGCATTGACTTCAAAAATAATTATGGTATTTTATTACATAGGAGTGACATCCACTGATAGAGACCCCTTAGATACCCCCACCACTTAATCTTCTGGAGTTTAATTTACTCTCAATAGGCTACTCTGCATTTATTTATCTGTACTCTATTCGTTCCCGTGATCGTACTCATGATTCTTTGGTGTGGCTACCCCTTTGCGATTCAGGCTGTCTTCTCATTTTAGATTACATATTTACACTTTTTTTGCTTTCCATGCTTGTATTTTTTCAAATCAGGTCAGCGGGAGGACGAGAGATTATGAACACATTCGAAGCACTGGAGTCCAATGTAAGATCCTATTGCAGAAGTTTTCCGGTTGTTTTCAACAAAGCGAAGAACGATGTGCTGTACACAGAGGCAGGAGAGGGATATATCGACTTTTTTGCCGGAGCAGGGGCTTTGAACTACGGGCACAATAATGATTTCATGAAAAACCGGCTTTTGGATTATTTAACCTCAGACCGGATTATGCATGGTTTGGACATGTTTACGACGGCCAAACAGGAGTTTATTGAATCTTTCTCCGAGCGTATTCTCCAGCCCAAGGGCTTGAACTATAAGCTGCAATTTTGCGGTCCGACTGGTACTAATGCGGTGGAGGCGGCATTGAAGCTTGCGCGCAAGGTGAAGAAAAGAAATGGAATTTTTGCTTTTATGGGCGCGTTTCACGGCATGTCGCTAGGCGGTTTGTCTGTTACCAGTAACAACTCCATGCGAGAGAGTGCCGGTGTATCGTTGAATAACGTTACCTTCATCCCTTATAACAGTACGTTTAACGGCTTGGATACCATTTTATATATGGAGCAGCTTTTAACGGATACCCATTCCGGGGTGGAAAAGCCAGCGGCCATCATTCTGGAAACGGTACAGGCTGAGGGCGGTATTAACATCGCGGATACCGAATGGCTGCGTGATTTGCGGCAGCTGTGCGATGATCATGATATTTTGCTGATTATTGACGATATACAGGTTGGCTGCGGTCGGGTTGGTTCGTTCTTCTCGTTTGAGCGGGCGGGTATCGTTCCTGATATGGTTGTTTTGTCCAAGTCAATCAGTGGCTATGGTTTGCCGATGTCCCTGTTGCTGATCAAGCCGGAATTGGATATTTGGAGTCCTGGTGAGCATAATGGCACCTTCCGCGGAAATCAGCTTGCTTTTGTCGCTGCAAAGGCAGCGCTGGAGTTCAGGGATACGGTAGGACTGGAAGCACAGGTGAAGGAAAAAGAGGCTTTTGTCCAGCAATTTTTGCGTGAACATATTCAAACAATCGATCCTCTCATTGAAATTCGCGGCTTGGGTCTGATCTGGGGAATTGATGTATCCCACCTGGGAGAAGCGTTCGCCAAGGAGGTAGCTACTCTCTGCTTTAGTAAGGGCCTCATCATTGAGCGGGCTGGACGTAACGATACGGTGATTAAAATTATGCCTGCCCTAACGATCAGCATGGAAAACCTGCGTGAAGGCTGCAACATCATTAAAGAAAGCATGGTTCAGGTGTCCAGCACACTGGTTACTTTGTAAATCTTCATATTTTAACAGATCGACGGGAACCTCCATCGCTGCTATTTTCTAGCGGTAGGAGGTTCTTTGTCAAACCACCAACAATCCGGTATGATGAGAATAATTATCAATGAACAATACTGGAGTGAAACGCTATGCAGGAAGCTACTTTTCATCATAATTTTAATCTGTTTCTTGAAAAACTGGAGCTGAACGCTGACGTTACAGGTTATAAAGCTCCGATGGAACTTATACAAACCGTGGGGAAGGGCACTATTCGCCGTTGCTCCCCGCGCCTGGATATGGAGCTTGTGGTTTCAGACTATACCTTTCATCAAAGCCGAACGATTGATTTTGTGGCTACTGTGCCTATGGTGGAGCTTACTTGCTGTTTTCGCGGCGGACGGGAGGTTCAGGCGTCGGGAGTACGACATGAAATTGTGCCGGGGCATTTTTCGTTACAGCTCCTGAAGCCGGGCGAAGCTCGCTTTGAATTTACGGCGAATGAGCAATTTACGATGCTGGGCATCGGGATTCCGGTATCGACGTTTCATTATTTTATGGAAGAGGCGGACGGAAGAAGGAGTGTAGATTTTGCGGATTTACTCGGACCTCATTCGTTTCGCGCTTTTCAGGCTCGCATGAATCCAGTTGCCGTCTTCAAGTTGACTCAGCTGATGCAGGGCATCCAATCCGGTTCGATACGCAATATTGAAATGGAATGTGCCGTATTGGATTTGTGGATGCTAGCTTTACGCACCTTTTTCGAGGATGGACATGATCCATCTGTCTCCTTGAACCGGGACGAAATCGCCAAAATTAAGAGGGCGCGTCAAATTATGCTGGAGCACATGGCGGAGCCGCCGTCTCTCTTGCAGCTTTCACGTATGATCGGCATGAATGACTACAAATTGAAAATGGGCTACAAGGAAATGTACGGAACAACCGTCTTTGGAGATCTGCGTGAACAACGGCTGGATCAGGCACTTCATTTGCTGCAAGTCGGAGGAAATAGTGTGACGGAAGTTTCTTGTGCGGTGGGTTATTCCAATCCAAGCTACTTTGCAGAGGCATTCCGAAAAAAATACGGCTGCAACCCGGGTACGCTCGTCCGAAATCGCTTATTCAGCTAAATAACCCATTCCCGCAAACCAGCAACGAATTCCGTTAGCTGGTAGATCAGAACCGAACCCCCGTGTAGGATGAATGACAAGGTTACTGTACCTGTTATTCATTCATAAGAAGGGGGAACTAGGGTATGAATTCCGTACCACATGTACAAAAAGCACCTAACCCAAAACATTTCTGGACACTCGTCCTGTGCGGAACTTTACTGGTCATTACAACCACAGGCTTGGCCCGTATGGGTTATGGTGCTGTGCTTCCGTATATGCAGAAGGGGCTGCATCTGACGATATCACAGACAGGATTACTGGGAACGATCATGTTTCTGGGTTATTTGCTCACGGTAGGCTTGTCAGGTGTGCTGGCTGTACGCTGGGGAGCTAAATTGGTGCTTATAACGGGCAGTGCGGCTGTAGTGGTCAGTATGCTCGGATTGGCATGGTCGCCTTCATTTTGGGCTATCGGATTGTTCATGTTCGTTATTGGGGCTGGCAGCTCACTTGTATTTACTCCACTGATGTCCCTGATGATCGGCTGGTTTCCGCAGCAGCGGGGGAAGGTGTTAGGTATACTGTTGAGTGGCGCCGGTATCGGCATGTTATTAAGCGGTTTTCTGATCCCTGTGATCATACGGGTATTTCCCCATGACGGCTGGCGCGCTGTATGGTTGTGCTTCGGGATTATTTCGTTGGTGGTGCTTGTGTTGTCACTATTTGTTCTGAAAAATCCGGCATCTGCCCGTCAAACGGTAAGCGAGGAGGATAAGCCCCAGTGGTTGAAAAATAAGGAGCTTACCCGCATTGCTGTTTTATATTTTCTGATTGGCATGGCCTATCTAATACCTAATCTGTATCAAAGCAGCTATATGCTGGAGGCAGGTATTTCAAGCAGCACGACAGGGCTGATTTATGCGTTTGCAGGGGTATTCAGCATTATAGGCGGCCCTGTATGGGGAAGTATCTCGGACAAGGCAGGGGTGCAACGAACATTTATGCTGTCGTGGATTTTTGCTGTGCTTGGGGATCTCGTTCCCATTGTTATGGACAACGTGTGGGGCTTTGCGATTTCATCCATCATTTGGGGTTCGAGCATCGGAGGGCTAGTCACCTTGATCCAGGTTAAAGCTTCACAGCAGGTTCCGTCCAAATATGTTCCCTCTGCCATCGGGTTTATCTCTGTATTTTATGCAGTAGGGCAGATGCTGGGTCCGGCGCTGTCAGGCTGGATGATCGAGCATATGGGGGGCTTTGCCGCCGCTTACGGCTTGGGGGCTGTCGTCTATGCATTAGGCTTCGTGCTGAATAGCAGGGGGAAAGTTGTTTCCGTGCAATCAGAACGCAGTTCGTTATAATTCCTGATTTGAAAATTAAACTCAAAAAAAGCCCCCTGGTCGTTAGACTGCCACGTTCTGCGTCACAGCAGGTGGTAGCTCCAACCAAGGGGCATTTTCCAATAGAATTAAGAAGTAACGGTTTGCACGTATCTTTGCGCGGATTGCTCAAGCTCCTCATCGGTCAGAACCCCAGTGCCATATTGCACGAAATAAGGGAGCAATTTGACACCAACCAAGTGGCTTGTAGCTTCGAGGGGTCTCAGCAGTTCTTCGATTGTGTATCTGTTCCGTCCGTCATGTTGATAATTTTCCTCTACACTAGCGGCAGACAGAGCAATCAGTAACTCTTTGCCCTCCAATTTGCCACCTTCGCTTCCATAAGCCCAACCGTAAGTCAGAACCGCATCTTGCCATTTTTTCAGCAGGGAAGGGGTGCTATACCAGTAAAAAGGAAATTGCAGTACAATACGGTCATGCTGCTCCAGCAGTTCCTGCTCTTGAGCTACATTGATTTTCTCATCCGGGTATACTTCATACAGGTTATGAACGGTTACACCCGATTGCTTTTTGAGCTCCTGGACCCATCTTTTGTTAACGCGGGACTCCGCAAGATTAGGGTGGGTTACAATAACAAGTGTTGACATATGAAAAACATCTCCCTTAACTTATTTTATGTAAGTAAATTACGTTATTACATGTAAGTATTATAGTTTCAGCTTATATTCTTGTCAAATGGCTTGTCTTTAAAAAATAAATCCCCGGCAAGCGAGTGCCGGAGAAGTCATCCTGTGAGTATTCTCTGTCGAATTAGGCAATATGATTGAGCGAAACTATCTTATTCTTGCCAGAACGCTTGGCTTGATATAGATAGTCGTCCGCTTCCTGAAAGAACGCATCTTTGTTCATTTCTTCTGTATAGCTTTTCAGCCCAATGCTTACGGTTACGGAAATGTTTTGCTTTTTTTCGTAAAAAGTCATCTTTTCCACTTCGTGCCGGATGTTTTCGGCGATTTGATAAGCTTCTTCAAAGGTATGCTCAAACATCAGGATGGCAAATTCCTCACCACCATAGCGGGCCGCAATATCATTTGCTGTAATCTGCTCTGTAATGATTTGCGAAATGCCCTCCAAAATTTTATCTCCGAACTGGTGCCCATAATTATCATTAATTTTCTTGAAATTATCAATATCCACTAACGCAAGATGGATAATGGCGCCTTGTTCAGCATATTCGAGTGCTTTTTCATAGAAGTTCTGAAAGGACAAATGATTATACAATTTGGTTAATCCGTCGGTCATCGACATTTTGCTTATAATCGCGTTGCTGATCATCAACTCCTGTTGGGCGCGCTGTGTTTTGTACAAATCTACTAACAGATCGCGACCGCTTGCCTGAATAATGAGAGCAATAAAAGTAGACAAAATCAAAAAGGAAGGGATTGCCACGATATCAAAGTCCGACAAATAGGTACGAAATGAACCATCCACTGCCAGTAAAAGAAAAAAAACCACAACTTGCAAGACAAAGGAAAGCCATATCAAGCGACGATTGAAAAACAGGATGGATGAGAAAATAGGCAACAAACACAACGCCGTAATAATTCGGATATCGTAGTTTAGTCGAATGATCGTCCAGCAAATGACCGTGCTCGCTATAAACAGAATCGCGAAAGAATACCTATTACATTTAAAATGAGCTATTTCTGCAAGCAAGTTGGAGCCGCTCATGATCAGCGTCGGAACAATAAGGGTTTCAATGTAAAATTCATAAGGAGAAGCGTGGTAATCAAGAAACAAATAGCAGCCCAACTGGGTGATAGAATGTACGGCAATAATCATCCAGTACAGTAATAACATTTTGCGTACCCAGCGGGCTTGCTTCATTTTGTAATCCATGGTTTGTGTAAGCCGTTTTGTCTTGGTCATGATGTCACCACACTTAATATATCTTTAGCCATTCTCGTATTATAAGATACTATGTGATGAAGTTGAAGCTAATTTTTTAGGAGTCGATTTAGGTGCCAATGTACTTGTCAGCCCAATAGCACTTTAACCTGATGGACAGCACCATCTCCTGCAACCGGCAGAACATTGTCCGTGAGAACAGTCCCATCTATCGTGACTGTAGCTACACCCTTGGATCTATGTTGTGGATTCATGACTTGGATCACGTAGGTATCTCCGCGAAAGACGCGAGTGATTGTAAATTCGTCCCAGGCTGCAGGAATGCACGGGTCAATACGAAGACCATCCCATTCGGGCTGGATACCAAGAATAGACTGGGTAATGGCTACAAAGTTCCACGCGGCTGTGCCAGTCAGCCATGAATTTTTGGCTTCGCCTTCACGAACGGCATCCTTGCCTGCAATCATTTGCGCATATACATACGGCTCGGTACGGTGGATGTCGCTGATGTCCTCCAGGTAGGCAGGAGCAATTTTGCTATACAGCTCAAAAGCGCGATCTCCACGGCCAATCACGGCCTCCGCCATCATAATCCACGGGTTATTGTGACAGAAGATGCCCGCATTTTCCTTGTACCCTGGAGGATAAGAGGATATTTCACCCAGATTGATGTAATAGCGGGAATAAGGCGGATTTTGCAGCACAATGCCATAGGGAGTCTCCAGCCGATCCCGTGTAGAGTCGAGCGCTTTTTGAGCCTGACCTTCCTCAACGCCGATTCCGGCCATCACGCAAAAACCCTGAGGCTCAATGAAAATTTGGCCTTCCTCACAATCCTTGCTACCGACTTTATTCCCATAGTGGTCGTAGGCTCGCAGAAACCAATCCCCATCAAAGCCATGCTCCAACGTGGCGGTCCGCATCCGATCCACATGGGCCTGGGCCGTGGCTGCTTCGTCATCTAATCCTCTACGCTTGCAGAGCTCAATAAAATCTGGCCCTGTATATACGAATAGTCCGGCGATGAATACCGATTCCGCTATGCGACCCTCCAAATTTTGCGTGGTCTGATAGGACTCATCCGGTGTAGCAGAAAAACAATTCAGGTTCAAGCAGTCGTTCCAGTCTGCCCGGCCAATCAGTGGGAGGCCATGCGGGCCGAGATTGTTAACTACATGATAAAAGGATCGCTTCAAATGCTCAAACAGGGTAGCGGTATGCTCTTCATTCCCATCGAAGGGCACCTGTTCGTCCAATATGGAAAAGTCTCCCGTTTCTTTGATATACGCAGCGGTGCCGACAATTAGCCACAGCGGATCATCGTTGAAACCGCCGCCGACCTCGTGGTTTCCTTTTTTGGTTAAAGGCTGGTACTGATGATAAGCCCCGCCGTTATCAAATTGAGTGGAGGCGATATCGATAATCCGTTCCCGTGCTCGCTCCGGTATCTGGTGGACGAAGCCGAGCAAATCCTGATTCGAATCCCGGAAGCCCATACCACGCCCGATACCAGATTCGAAATACGAAGCGGAACGCGACATATTGAACGTAACCATACATTGATACGGATTCCATATATTCACCATCCGGTTCAGCTTGTCGTCGTGGCTCTGAATGGTGTACTTGGAGAGCAGGTTGTTCCAATAGGCCCGCAGCTCACTCAATGCTCGTTCAACATCGGCTTCATCCGCAAATTGTGCAATCATGACATGAGCCTGCTTTTTGTTAATCACGCCAGGAGATTCCCATTTTTCATCCTCCGGATTTTCCACATAACCAAGTACAAAGTTAAGACTCGTTTCTTCACCTGGCTCCAATGTGATTTCGATGCAATGCGATCCTACAGGCGACCACCCGCTGGCAATAGAGTTAGAGGCTTGCCCGGCGGTGACGGTTTGCGGCTGATCCAGCCCGTTGTATAGTCCCAGAAAAGCTTCACGGTCTGTATCGAATCCAGCCATTGGACGATTGACAGAGAAGAAAGCATAGTGGTTGCGGCGCTCACGATATTCCGTTTTGTGATAGATGACAGAGTCCTGTATTTCGACCTCGCCCGTGTTCAGGTTGCGTTGAAAATTGGTCATATCGTCATAGGCGTTCCACAGACAAAATTCCACGAAAGAAAAGACCTTAATCTTTTTAGTCTGATCAGAAGTATTCTGAAGCTTAACCTGATGTACTTCGCCATCAAAGGACAGCGGTACAAAAGCCAACTGCGTCGCACGGATACCGTTACGTTCACCCATGATTGAAGTATAGCCAAGCCCATGTCGGCACTCATACCGATCCAGCTCCCGTTTGACCGGCATCCAGCCCGGTGTCCAGTAATCCCCATCATCATGGATATAAAAATAGCGGCCGCCATTATCGACAGGAATATTGTTGTATCTGTATCGTGTTAAGCGACGTAAGCGGGCATCCCGGTAAAATGCATAGCCGCCGCCTGTATTGGAGATCAGTCCAAAAAATCGTTCGTTGCCTAAGTAATTGATCCAGGGATATGGGGTTTGAGGGGTGTGGATGACATATTCTTGGTTAGCATCATCGAAGAAACCGTACTTCATGGCGCAGAACTCCTCTCGAATTTAAAGAAATGAAAGCAAACACATTATTATATTCAAACCATAGGGCTATTCTTCCTAAAAGAAGCGGTTTCCTGCCTGATGCAAAAGATGCTTGATTTCCCCGACCTTGTTTCTTGAATTTGCAAAATATTTGAAATGGGTAAATATACCTTTTTATGCTAAAATGAAAGAGTAAGGACTTAGCATGGCAGGAGGTTGCAAGGATGGCACCCATCACATTGTTTTTCATTCCATATGCGGGCGGATCGGCATCGGTCAGCTTCAAATGGAAAAAGCTGCTGCTTCCGCACATTAAGCTTGTTCCGCTGGAGCTGGCGGGCAGAGGTATTCGTTCCGGTGAACCGTTAAAGGACAGCATTGAGGAGATGAGCGAGGATTTATTGTTCAAGATCAGTCAAGAAATAGCCCCCGGCGATCCTTATGCCATTTATGGTCACAGTATGGGAACGATGATCGCATTCGAGCTGTATTACAAGCTGGTGGCAGGCGGTTATGGGAAACCTGCTCATCTGTTCGTATCTGGTGGACGGGCACCGCATGTCCCGAGAGATTTCCTGTGGGCCCATGATCTTCCCGCAGAGCAGTTCAGGACGCATTTGCAGCGGTATGGTCAGCTTTCAGAGGCCATTTTTGACAATCGCGAATTGTACGACTATTTTATCCCGGTGCTAAGAGCGGACTTCAAAGCCGTTGAGACGCATGAGTACATGGCCCCAGCCGTACCTTTGAATTGTTCGGTCACAGCCTTGACAGGGCTGACCGATAACACAATGACTTTGCAGGATGCGGAGGCGTGGGGGCAGCATACGGATCAGAATTTTCGTATTTTCACCTTTGATGGAGGGCACTTTTTTATTCATGACGAGGTGGAGAGGATTACGCAAATCATTAATGAGACCTTGGAACGAAGTGCTGTGACAAACAGGATGCAACATTAAAAAAGAAGAGGTGATTGGAAGTGACTGTAGGCGTATTGGCGCATTTATTTGGCAAGTTGCCTTATCGCGAGTTGGCTGCAAAGGTAGGAGCGGCGGGCTTTACTCATGTTCAACTGGCTCCATGGAGAGCGATCAGTGATGTGGACTTTAACAAACCGGGCAAGTTCAGTCCGGGATTGGCACTGTCTATCGCGGAGGCATTCCGTCAGCATGGAGTATCCATATCGGTGCTTGGCTGCTATTTGCATTTTTTTGAAAAGGATGAGGAGCTTCTACGTGAAAATGTAGAGCGCTTTAAAGAGCTGATCCGATACGCAAGCCTGTTAGGGGCACCGATGGTGGCTGCCGAAGTCGGACGTAATGAGGATGGAAGCGCATATACGGAACGAGACTGGAAGGTTGTAAAAGAAGTTGTGCGCGAATTAGCGGACGAGGCGGGAAAATGGGGCGTGTTCGTCGGATTGGAGGCCGCTAACGATCATTTGGTCGGAACGGCGGTAGAGCTGGCTACCTTGCTGGAGGAAGTACCGTCATCCCAGATCGGCGTAGTGATAGATCCAGGCAATCTGCTGAAAACGGAAAATCTGGCACGACAGGATGAAGTCATCCGCGAAGCGTTTCAACTGCTGGGACCCCGGATTATCGCGGCACATGCCAAGGACCGGCGTTTGTCATCGACAGGTGAGATCGAGACCGTACCGCCGGGCTTTGGTGACATGAACTATGGTCTATACATGGAGCTACTGGAACAGTACAAGCCGGGGGTTCACATCATTATGGAGGCCGCGCAGGAGCACCAGATGGCTGAATCCAAACGCTACATCGAGAGCCATCGCTTATCGGCTCAAAAGGCGCAAGAAGTACAGACGAAATAATATTATTCTTTCATATTTGGGAATTGCTCAGGAGATTTGGAAGTTTCTACTTTTCCAAGTCTCTTTTCTTTAGCTTTGTTTAACCCTGCACTACCGCCACAATCACAAGTACCCAACTTGCTAAAAAAGCCACTCCGCCAATCGGGGTAATCGCTCCGAGCTTCTTCACGTCGGACAAGCTAAGAGCATACAAACTGCCGGAGAACAGGAGAATACCTGCTAGCATGACCCAGCCTGCGGTAACAATCAGAGAAGAATGGACCAGATTTCCTGCAACTACTCCGAGAAGAACCAAGCCCAAGCCATGAGCAATATGATATTGGATACCTGTCTGGAATATGCTCATCATATCTGCGGAAAGTCTTTTTTTCAAAGCATGTGCTCCGAAAGCTCCCAGAACTACAGCAAAAAACATCATTATACAACCAAGCACCAGTAAAATTTTCATATTAAACGCCTCCCTGTAAAATCGTACCGATTTCCTGCGATTTCGTCAATTTTCATTAACAAACTCTAAACATATTGATTTTTTCGACTCTCATTTGACGGTGGATATGGTATATTTTTTCCAGGGCCAATGTGAAGCATTTGGAGCTAATGGACAGCGTGTCCTCCACCTTTTTGACGGGAAAGTGAGGTGACGGTGCTGTCTTTTTGTGCTGTCGTTTTTCGGAACAAAAGCTTGTGTAAAGCCAAAATTGATATTGGAGAGGATGGATGTAAAAGTGATCAGCAGAAAATCCGTGTTCAGGAAATCTGTCTCTATGGTCATGTCAGCCATTTTGGTACTTCCGCTAACTTTGGGCATATTTCAAGCCGAACCCGACCGTGCATCAGCCGCAACACCGGAATCCACACGCTTCCTTCAATTGTATAAACAACTGAAGGACCCGGCCAGCGGATATTTTTCCAAGGAGGGTATTCCTTATCATTCGGTTGAAACCCTGATGAGCGAGGCTCCGGACTACGGACATTTAACGACCTCGGAAGCGTATAGCTACTGGATGTGGCTGGAGGTGCTGTATGGCCATTATACCGGGGATTGGGGACATTTGGAATCGGCATGGGATAACATGGAGAAATACATCATTCCTGTTAATGAGGGTGACGGCAAGGAAGAGCAGCCTACCATGAGTAACTACAATCCTAACAGCCCAGCCACCTATGCAGCAGAGTATCCGCAGCCGGATCAATATCCAAGCCGTCTGAGTGGTCAGTATAGCGGTGGCAAGGACCCGCTGGATGCAGAGTTGAAGGCAACCTATGGCAACAATCAGACCTATCTGATGCATTGGCTGCTGGACGTGGATAATTGGTACGGTTTTGGCAATCTGCTGAATCCGTCTCATACAGCGACCTATGTGAACACCTTCCAACGCGGGGAGCAGGAATCGGTTTGGGAAGCCGTCCCGCATCCATCGCAGGATAATCAAAAATTTGGTAAAGCAAATGAAGGCTTTATGAGCCTGTTCACCAAGGAAAATAATGCTCCTGCACAGCAATGGCGCTACACGAATGCCACCGATGCGGACGCACGGGCGGTTCAAGCCATGTATTGGGCTAAAGAGCTGGGGTATGATAACTCCGTGTATTTGAATAAAGCAAAAAAGATGGGAGACTTCTTGCGGTACGGCATGTACGATAAATATTTCCAGAAAACCGGAGGCGCTTCCAATGGAACTCCGGTAGCTGGCACCGGCAAGGATGCGAGCCATTATCTGATGGCATGGTATACGGCGTGGGGCGGCGGGCTGGGCCAAAGCGGCAACTGGGCTTGGCGGATTGGCGCCAGTCATGCGCATCAAGGCTACCAAAATGTAGTCGCAGCCTACGCTTTGTCCGATAAAGATGGCGGATTGATTCCGGATTCGCCAACAGCAGGACAGGACTGGGCGACCTCGCTGAAGCGCCAACTGGAATTTTACACTTGGCTGCAATCCGATGAGGGAGCGATTGCAGGGGGAGCAACGAATAGCTGGGATGGTGCCTATAAGGCGTATCCGGCAGGCACGAGTACCTTTTATGGCTTGGCTTACACGGGGGCTCCGGTATATAACGATCCACCGTCCAACAACTGGTTCGGAATGCAGGCATGGCCAGTCGAACGGATTGCTGAGCTGTACTATATTTTAGCCAAGAAGGGGGATACTTCTTCCGAGCAGTTTAAGATGGCTAAACAAGTGACGGAAAACTGGATTGCATGGTCCAAGAGCTATGTATTTGCCAACGAACGTCCTGTGACGGATGCACAAGGCTATTATTTGGACGCACAAGGCAAACGTATTCTCGGTGGAAAAAATCCGAAAGTGGCCACAACTACAGCTAAAGGTGAGTTCTGGGTACCGAGCAATCTGGAATGGAGTGGAAAACCGGAAACGTGGAGCGGATTTGCCAATTACAAAGGGAATGCCAATCTGCATGTGGTAACGAAGAATCCGGGGCAGGATACGGGAGTGCTGGGCAGTTATGTTAAAGCGCTTACTTTTTTTGCTGCCGGAACGAAAGCCGAAAAAGGTGATTACACCGCACTGGGCAAGGAGGCCAAGGATCTGTCCAAAGCTTTGCTGGATGCAGCTTGGGGCTACAATGACGGCGTAGGCATTACAACGAAGGAAGCACGCGAGGATTATTATCGTTATTTCACGAAAGAAGTGTATATCCCGAACGGTTGGAGTGGTAAAACAGGACAAGGTAACACTATTCCTGGCGCAGATGCTACCGCATCTGATCCGTCCAAGGGTGGTAATGGTACGTATTCCAGCTATACCGATATTCGGCCTAACATCACCAAAGATCCGCAATGGTCTTATCTCAAGGACAAATACACAACCTCTTGGAATAATCAGACGAAAAAATGGGACAAAGGCGCTCCGGAATTTACGTATCACCGTTTCTGGTCCCAAGTCGATATGGCGACAGCTTATGCTGAATATGATCGCCTCATCAACGGTGGTGGAACAACCGAACCGACGGCTCCCAAAGCTCCGGCCAATGTGAAGGCAAACGCCGGGGATGCTCAGGTAACACTGACCTGGAGCAAAGCGACTGGAGCAGACAGTTATACCGTCAAGCGCTCCACAACCAGTGGAGGACCTTATGCCACGGTAGCCACGGTAACGGATAGCACCTACAAGGATACAGGAGTGGTGAATGAAACCACCTATTATTATGTAGCAAGTGCGACCAATTCCCTGGGAACCAGCCCGGATTCTGCCGAGGTCAGCGCCAAGCCGACAGCAACACCCGTTCCGGCTACGGGAGATGTGATTGCCCAATACCGCGTGGGCGACACGAACCCGGGAGATAATCAGATCCGCCCGCTTTTCCGTGTTGTAAACAAGGGGAAAGAGGCTGTTGATCTGAAGACTGTCAAGCTGCGGTATTATTATACAGTGGATGGCGACAAGCCGCAGGAATTTCATTGTGACTATGCACAGCTCGGTAGCGGCAACGTTCAGGGACGTATTGTGAAGCTGGATAAGGCCGTGACGGGTGCAGATTACTATCTGGAAATCTCCTTTGGAGCTGGTGCGGGAAGTCTGGCAGCAGGAGCCAACACGGGGGATATTCAGGTTCGCTTGAACAAAACGGACTGGAGCAATTATAACGAAAGTGATGATTTTTCCTATGATGCGACCAAAACGTCTTATACAGATTGGGACAAAACGCCTCTGTATGTGAACGACCAACGCGTATGGGGTCTGGAGCCTTGAATGTAAAATAAACATTGGGTGAGATGGGCGCAACGCAAGGAGGGGGGAACCTCACATTGTATTGCGCCCGTTTACCATATATTTCTCCGATATTGTATATTCCCGCCGACACTCTTGTGGTACACTAAGATCGCTACATCATTACATATATGACCGAGGTGACCTGAGACATGAAAGACAATTTGGCACAGGCTCTAAATGAGCAAATGAATTTTGAATTTTACTCCGCTCACGTATATCTGGCGATGGCTGCTTATTGCTCCGGCGAAAGTCTGGATGGGTTCGCAAACTTTTTCCTGGTACAAGCTGAAGAGGAACGGTTTCATGCCATGAAGCTGTACAAATATATTAATGATCGCAGAGGACGTGCTACATTGGCTGCATTGCCTGAGCCTAAAAACAGCTACAATTCCATGCTGGATGTGTTCGAGCACGGCTACAAGCATGAGCAGCAAAATACGCAGAAATTTTATCATTTGGCTGACTTGGCTCTGGACGGACGTGAGCATGCGACGATCCATTTCCTGAAATGGTTTATTGATGAGCAAGTCGAAGAGGAAGCTCTGTTCGACAGTGTAATCCAGAAGCTCAAACGGATTGAAAGGGACAGCAATGCCTTTTATATGCTGGACAGTGAGTTTGCCAATCGCACCTTTGTAGCCCCTGCGGAATAAAGCAACATGTATGGGCAAAAAAGTAGAGAAGCCCGGTTTGCGGGCTTCTTTGCTTTTTTTATAATCAGGTATAAGCTTGACACATTAGCCGATTCAAGGATATTACAGACACAATAAGTCTTTAGTTTAGGCGTAGTCATAAAATTTACAAAAGCGACGAATTATGCCCTGCACACCATGCTCATGCTCGTTACTGCTTCGTCGGTTAAGCCGATAGGCGTTTAGCATTTGGCAAGGAGATGAGCATCATGATTTACGATTGTGCTATTATTGGCGGAGGACCCGCCGGATTGAATGCAGCCCTTGTGCTTGGCCGGGCAAGACGAAGCGTGGCTTTAATCGACAACAACCAGCCTAGAAATGCCGTTACATATGCATCGCACGGCTTTATTACGAGAGATGGCGTAACGCCGACCGAGTTCCGTCGCGTTGCTTATGAGGAAGTACTGCGCTATCCGTCTGTCGATCATCTGCAAACCGAGGTGACAAAACTGAATTCGGATTTGAGGTGCTTGATTCGTCCGGCCTTCATCGGCTAAAATGGACAGCTTGAGCATACTCGCTTTACGGATGGAACTCAAGTCTTGAGGGCTGGCGGTTTCGTGGCTCCCAAATTTGTGCAAAGTGCACCGTTTGGGGAACGTTGGGGCTGTGAAAAGCTGGAGTCGGGCGGGATCAGGACGGATGAATCAGGAAGAACCTCAATACCTGGTTTATATGCCGCCGGGGATTTTTCATACTTCATGCCTTCCCAATTGATTTTTGCCGCGGCCGACGGCAGCCGAACCGCTATGTGTGTAAATATGGATTTAACGGAGGAAGATTTTGCAATTCGTGCTCACTTTCGTTAGGTTATCGTTATTTTAAATATACTTATAGAAAAAATTAATTTGTCGCTGGATGGAGAGCATGCTACAGTTATTTTATCTTTTATACCTGATTAAGCAGATAGGATTAATAAATTAATTATACAGGAGAGGCGGGTTAACATGAGCGAAATCTATCGCCTGGCACAACAGGAAGATGCAGAGAGATTGCAGTACGTAACTTATGAGGCGTACGAAACGATTCGGCAGTTGGAGCTTAAATGGCCTGCCGCTCAGGCGGACATTCCTCTCATTCAGGAGAATATTAAAAATAATGACTGCTACGTGCTAGAAGTCGATGGCGTAATTCAGGCTACAGTTAGCCATCTCAAAAATAGAGCTCTTAATTTTATAACGGATCTACCATTTGTCATGTGGTTTGCCGTCGACCCGGCTGCTCAGGGCAAGGGCTACGGACGCAAGCTGCTAAACTGGGTAGAGCAGAATATTATCCGTGATCAGGTGGGAGCTCCTGCCGTTACGCTGGCAACAGCCGAAAAGCATCCCTATCTGCTGTCTATGTATGAGCGTTGGGGGTATGAGCGTATCCATGCGTTTGACCATGGTACAGGAGACGGAACGATGCATTTACTGCGTAAAGTTGTGAATCCCCAATTATTTGAAACGTATATTCGTGAAAAAAACGGAGCAGAGACTGCTAACCGCAATTAGACCCGATGCCCGGGATGGGACGAAGCCGGTTCGTTCTGCGAAAGGGGGTTTCATGAAATGAAGTTTGTTTTATTCAGCCTGATGGCTAATCTGCCTAATGCGATTACCGGGGAAACCTGGAGCTCGCAGCAAAAATTCCAAAATGTAATCAAGCAGGCTGTTCTCGCAGAGGAGCTTGGTTTTGATGAATACGGTGTGGGGGAGCGGCACGGTGCACCTTTTCTGTCATCCTCACCCCCGCTGGTGCTGACCGCTATTGCGGCGAGAACCGAACGGATTCGTCTGCTGACTATGGTAACGGTGCTTAGCGTGCTGGACCCGGTGCGCGTGGCAGAAGACTATGCGACGTTGGATCATTTATCAGGTGGAAGATTAGAGATTATTATTGGTAAAGGCAATGACCCGCGCCATTATCCGTTGTTTGGAATTACGGAGGAAGAACAGTGGGACTCGCTTGCCGAGCGCTATCGTTTGCTCAAACGGCTGTGGAGCGAGGAAGAGGTTACGTGGAAAGGAAGCTATCGCCCTCCGTTGCATCAAGTTACGACACAGCCTCGGCCGTATCAGCAGCATATTCCTATATGGCACGGCAGTGCTTCCAGTACACTATCGACCGAGCTGGCCGCTCAATACGGGGAGCCGATATTTTCCTCGAATTCTTTCCATCCTCAGGCCAAGTATAAAGCGCTTATTGATCATTACCGCGAACGGCTGGCTTATTATGGACATGATCCGGCACAGGCCGTAATTGGTGCCGGAGCAGGGAGTCTGTATCTGGCAGATACGGATGAGGAAGCGATTCGACGTATCGTCCTTATTATGATGCCTACCACTCGACAGCGGCAGCTCAGCACAATCAGTCGCCCTTTACAAGTCTGGAGGATAATATTCGTAACGGTCCTGTTCTGATCGGCTCTGCGGAGAGCGTTCTTGAGAAAATACGGAACTATCATACTGCATTTGGTAATCAGGTACTCAGCATCAGCGTGGACGGGCTAGGTGAGCAAGAGCAGCTCGAACAGTTGCATCGGTTTACCGAGGATATCATACCGGTACTGCGACGGGAAATTCCGAGCGTAATTTGGCAGCATGGGCCGAATCTGGATGTTGGAAGCAGGTCAATTACCGCTGTAAAAAATGATGCGCCACCCATATCTCCTATTTTTCAACTATAGTTGTTGACTGTTCAATCACCTTATCTCATAAAAAGCCTCCGATATAGGAGGCTTTCAGGTCCGTTGCGACCAGCGAGATAGGGTTTTTATTTTGGAAATACATGAAGAAGCAAATTGACAGAGACAAGTAAAAAGAGTAACGTGATTTTTATATCATTTAAATCTTACAAATTTCATCGGATTAATACATTCCTAATCTTATAGAGATCTGATGATTTGAGGAGGAATTGTTTTGAGTGACCCGCAATCCAGTATAACTAAACGCCATATAACAGCAGAGGATTTATACTATCTTCGGTGGGTCAGCGATCCTGCTGTCCATCCCGGTAACGGTGCAGTCGCTTACGTAGAGCGGTATATTAATGAAGACCGGACAGACTATAATTCTGACATTTGGGTTTTGCCATCAGAACAATCCGAGCCGTTGCCCTTCACATATGGGCCGAAAGATGAATCACCTTTCTGGTCACCTGACGGATCACAGCTTGCTTTTCTCCGCACACTGGAAGGTAAACGTCAGGTATGGATCATTCCAGCTCGCGGAGGAGAGGCTCGGCAGCTTACATGGGCAGAGAAAGGCGTTCATTCATTGGCTTGGTCACCGGACGGAGCCTACATATCCTTTGTCGCAAAAACCGCAGAGAGTCTGTCACCCCCAACATCCGGTGCTGGAAAACAGGGGGTACATACACTTCGAACTGTCGAACATGGTCAGATCGGTACATCCAAACAGGGTGTGGAATCGACCCAGCCTCCTTTATCCGCTAGCGCAAACTCTAAAGTGCAGCCAAAAGGACTGGTCGTTAACCGAACAAAAGCCAAGTCAGATGGCTACGGGCTATGGGATGATACACGTAATCACTTATATGTGACTGATGTAAATTCAAGGGACACCGTCCAACTGACGTTCGGCGCGTATGATGTGGCGGAACCTGTCTGGTCGCCGGATGGCAAGCTTATTTTATTCGTGGCCAGAATAGCGGAGCATTCAGAAGAGGATACGGATTTACGCAGGCAGAATGATTTGTTTACGATAGCTCCTGCTATTTCAAAAGGAAATGCGGAAGCACCGCGGAAGCTAACCTGCTCCGAGCTCCAAATCGAGAGTGCCGAATACTCTCCCGATGGTTCAACGATTGCCTTTTACGGACATGATCGACATGCTAAAGACGCGACCCAGACCCGTTTATACATCATCCCTTCGAGTGGTGGACCGGCAGTATGCATTAGTGAAACGCTGGACGCACACCTCGGTAACGCGGGTATGAGCGATATGCGCTCACACCTTCATATAGGGACACCACGTTTTAGTACGGACGGTCAATCCCTGTATACACTTGTAACCCGTGAAGGAAATGTACATGTATATCGGTTTGCATTTGATGGAAGCTTTGCAGTTTTGACGCAGGGAGACAGAGAAATTTATCAGTTCACGCTCACCCCGGATGAGCAGCATATTATTGCAGCTTCAACTCACGTGACATTGCCGGGCGATTTGTTTCGAATTGCGATCTCTTCCGGGACAGAGGAACGGCTGACGCAGGTGAATGGCTCGCTGCTTGGAGAGATCGAGCTAAGTGTGCCTGAGGGCTTTTGGACCGAGGTCGAGAATGGTCGGCGGGTCCAAGGGTGGGTGATGAAACCTGTCGGTTTTGCGGAGGGAGTAACCTATCCCGCTATTTTGGAAATCCATGGAGGCCCCCATGCGATGTATTCCCACTCTTTTTTTCATGAGTTTCAGTTGTTAGCGGCGCAGGGATATGCGGTCATTTACACCAATCCGGGAGGAAGCCGAGGGTACGGCCAGTCTTTTACTAATGTCGTTCTTGGCGACTACGGTGGACGAGATTACACGGACTTGCTGAATGCGGTAGATGAGGCCATTCGCCAGTTTCCATTCATTCATCCAGAACGACTAGGAGTTACAGGTGGGAGCTACGGGGGCTTTATGACTAACTGGATTGTCGGTCACACAGACCGTTTCCGTGCAGCCGTGACCCAGCGCTCCATATCCAACTGGCTATCAATGTATGGCGCGAGCGACATTGGCTACTCATTTACAGAAGACGAGCTTTCCGGAAATCCTTGGGACGATTTCGAGGTCTTGTGGAGACAATCCCCGCTGGCATATGTTAAGCAAATAAATACACCACTGCTTATTTTGCACGGGGAGCAGGATCTTCGTTGTCCCATTGAGCAGGGAGAACAGCTATTTACTGCACTGCGGCGATTGGGGAAATCCACGCAATTTATCCGTTTTCCAGACTCAAGCCATGAGCTTTCACGAAAAGGGCATCCGCAGCTTCGTGTGGAACGACTTCAACGCATTACAAACTGGTTTGTCAAGCACCAGATATAGTACAAAACCCATTGCTTGCACTTACTACACAGAAATTTTTACAAAAATTCATCAAAATTCATTGAAAAATTACAAACAATGCCTGATTTTCAGACCAAAGATGGCATTGTTTGTGTATAATATACTTATACATTACAACGTCATACTTTAATTTACTTTTGTGTTTATAAGACCCTATAAATCTCTATTTATTTATTTTTTTTCTAATTAAAGGAATTTGAAAAAATATTGACATTTTTCGAGTCCATATTTATTATATAATTAAAATATTTCACAATTAATACTTTCTTTTGGAAGAAAATTGCGTTACCTTCGGTATTTTTTTCGACACACTCATCTATGATACTGGATTCTTAGGTCCCAACCTAAGTCTTTAGTCCACTCCAAGTTTTTCACACTTCCAAGTTTTTACACACACCTAACTCATTTTCAATTACACCACGAATGGCAATTCAATTACCTAGTTAAATTTTAAATTGTGCTTATTGTTTTTTGGCAACCGTACAACTTTGCTTTGTTATGGTTTGCTACATCTATCTCCATATCTCCATATCTCCATACATATGTACATTAACACCTGAATCGTAAAAACATTTTTGTTTTGCCACATCTTTGTGGGGAGGAAAGGGGTTTGATATGAATCGCATGGCTTTGGTTTTTCCGGGACAAGGGTCCCAGTATGTAGGAATGGGAGCGGCATGGCACAGCAACTTTACAGAAGCGGATCACTTGTTTGAAGAGGCTGCTGATATTTTGGGATATGATCTGAAAGCTTTATGCATGGCAGGTCCGATCACCCAATTATCCAGGACATTCTATACTCAGCCCGCACTTCTTACGATTAGCGTGATTGCATTCCGGCGTTATATGCACGAAATCGGGATTATCCCTGAATTTTCAGCAGGTCATAGCCTGGGTGAATATTCAGCTCTGGTAAGTAGCGGTGTTCTATCCTTTGGCGACGCTTTACGACTGGTACAAGAGCGGGGACGCTTCATGGAAGCAGCCGCAGAGGCTGGTCTGGGCAGCATGATTGCCATTCGCGGAGCTGAGTTGAACGTCGTGGAAGAATTCTGTAGTCTGCACTCCACAGTCGATCAGCCTGCTGTCATTGCCTGTTACAATTCGCCCAATCAGTATGTCGTCTCTGGTCATCATACGTCGGTAGCTGTGGTAGCTGGCAAGTTAGAACAGCGGGGGGCCCAAATTACTCGCTTGCAGGTCAGCGGTCCTTTTCATAGTCCGCTTATGCAGCATGCTGCGGACAGGCTGACCATCGAGCTGCAAAAATACACTTTCCATGAAGCGCGGTGGCCCGTGATCTCCAATGTGACCGCTCAGCCATACCCTGATGTAGACAGCATACGTCAAGGATTGATTTTGCAAATGACTCACCCGGTTCGATGGATACAAACCATGCAGTATATGGCGAATCATGGCGTGGAGCAAGGCATTGAGTTAGGCCCACGGACAGTGCTGAAAAATTTGGCGAAAGAAATAAACACCACTATTGAAGTGCTTTCTCTGGATAGAGACCTGGATCGAGTTGAACTGGAACGCCGTTTCTCGATCCGTGATTGGATTGCCCGTTCCCTGTCGCTGGCGGTGTCTACTCCCAATGCCAATTGGAATGAAGATGAGTATCGAAAAGGTGTTATTTTTCCTGTTCGGAAACTGGAAGAATTACTGCGAAACTCGAAATCAGGCAGCAGTCCTCCACCTGCTTCTGAGCAAAGACAGGAAATACTGGGGTGTATTCGCCTGGTGTTGCAAACCAAACAGGTTTCCGAAGGAGAGCAGAAAGTAATTCTAGAGAAATTGAGGAGGGATCAGGATGGAACAGTTTCAAACTTTAATTGAAATCATTCAAGACCGCGCAAGCCGGAATGAGAACGGGATCACCTTTATTTCCGGTGATAAGCAAGAGGAATATGTGTCCTACAGTAAACTTCTGGAGCAAGCATCACAGGTACTTCATGAATTACAGGAAAAAGGGATACAACCTGGCGATGAGCTGATCATGCAGATCGACGACAATCATACCTTTGTGAATGTATTTTGGGGCTGCCTGCTCGGTGGAATCGTTCCTGTTCCTGTAAGCATCGGGAATAATGATGAACATAAAATGAAACTGTTTAAAATCTGGAATACGCTCTCCCGCCCTTATATGGTCGCGGATGACAAGGTTTTGGAGCAACTGGAAAAGTACGCGCATCAGCACGAACTGCTGAATTCCTTTGAGCCTGTTAAAAAAGCAACTTTTTCAAGCCATACATTTGACTATTCCGGTCTGAATAAAGGTGTAGTTCATGTATCCAAACCGGAGGATTTGGCTTTTATCCAATTTTCCTCAGGCTCTACAGGTGATCCTAAAGGGGTCATGCTGACACATGAAAATCTGGTTTACAATATTCGGGATATTGCAAATCAAACAGGCATGAGCTCCAAGGATGCTTATTTGGGCTGGATGCCGCTTACGCATGATCTGGGATTGATCGCCTTTCATTTAACCTGTGTGGTCGCTAATGCCAAGCAGCTGATTATGCCAACGGCACTTTTTATCCGACGCCCGTCTTTATGGCTAAAAAAAGTATCGGAGCATAAGGTGACTCAAATATGCTCTCCCAATTTCGGATATAAATTTTTTCTCGATCAGTACAAACCTGAAACAGCGGCTAACTGGGATTTGTCAAGCATACGTATGATTTTAAATGGGGCTGAGCCGATATCTGTAGAGCTTTGCCATGTGTTTATGGATGCGATGAGTGTTCACGGCTTGAATAAAAATGCGATGTATCCTGTCTATGGATTGGCAGAGGCGAGCGTGGGTGTTTCCACTCCCCCTCTCGACCAAGATACCTTTATTCCGTTTCATTTGAATCGGCAGCAGCTACGCGTAGGTGAACCCATAGAAGAAGTAGACAGGTCTGACAAGCGGTGTCTTACTTTTGTCGATTTGGGGAATCCGTTGGCCAGCACCTCTGTCCGCATTTGCGATGAACAAAATCGGGTGCTGGAAGATGGTGTGATTGGACACACGCAAATCCGTGGTAAAAATGTGACCGCTGGATATTACAACAATCCAGAGGCTACTGCGAAGGTCAAAACCGAGGATGGCTGGCTCATCACCGGAGATTTAGGGTTTATGCGGAATGGCCGCCTCGTTATTACGGGTAGAGCCAAGGATATCATTTTCGTGAACGGACAGAACGTCTATCCGCATGACATCGAGAGAATTGCCGAGGAACTGGATGGCGTAGATCTCGGAAAAGTAGCTGTGTGCGGTGTACATGATGCGCAAAACAGGCAAGATCGTATTGTTGCCTTTGTCATGCACACCAAAAAGATAGAGCTTTTTGTGCCGCTTGTCCAAAAACTGAAAAGTCATCTGAATTACCGGGGCGGTTGGCATATTCAGGATGTAGTTCCGATCCGGCGTATCCCTAAAACAACCAGCGGGAAGGTTCAGCGCTTTAAATTAGCCCAAAGTTATGAGCAGGGCGAATTCGATGAAATACTGACAACTCTGGCCGAGGCCACTCAAACCCTGCAAGCTGCTGAGCGTGCAGTCTTGCCTCAGGGAGAAATAGAACAGAAGCTGATTGGAATCTGCCAGGATATTTTAAATGTAAAGTCGATTGGTACGGACGATAGCTACTTTGATATCGGAGTAACTTCCTTGCAACTCGTTCAGATTGTGGACCAGTTGGAGGACCAATTAGGGGTTCATATTGAAGTGACGGACTTCTTTTCCTATCCGACCATCGCCAAGCTGGCAGCGTATATCTCCAGTCAGGGCCTCAGCAGCGACGCGGTTGCAACAGCACAGCCCGAGGCCAAGGAGGAAGCAAATGATCGGGATATCGCCATCATCGGCATGTCCGGCAAGTTTCCTCAAGCGGAAACGCTGGAGAAGTTTTGGGCAAATGTGTCATCAGGGGCAGACAATATCGGCCCGTACAGCAATGAAAGAAGAAAAGACGCCGAAGCTTTCATTTCCCGTCTGAATACCGAAGGTCGAAATATGCAAATCGCAGAAGGTGGTTATCTGGACGAAGTAGATAAGTTCGATTACTCCTTCTTTAAGCTGACTCCACGGGAAGCCTCGTTAATGGACCCCAATCAACGGCTATTTCTACAAACCGCCTGGAGCACGATTGAGGATGCGGGGTATGGAGGTAAGCAACTGGCAGGCCAAAAGGTCGGCGTGTATGTCGGCTTTTCCAAAACCAGCTTTGAATACGAGCGCCTGCTGTCCGAGGTGGAACCGGGTGCGCTGCCGAACTTTGCCATTGGTAATTTATCGTCCATTATTTCCAGCCGAATTGCGTATTTGCTCGATCTAAAAGGCCCGGCGTTAACGATTGATACAGCATGCTCTTCCTCACTTGTAGCGGTTCATCTGGCTTGCAAGTCCATCCTCAGCGGAGACTGCGATATGGCACTGGCAGGCGGAGTAAAGACGATTTTACTGCCTCTGAAAGCAGGCATTGGCATGGAATCCTCTGATGATCGGGCACGCGCCTTCGACGATCAGTCGGATGGAACGGGCTGGGGCGAAGGAGTTGGAGCGGTTTTACTGAAGCCGCTGCGTAAAGCGGAGCAAGACGGTGACAACATTTTAGCCGTGATCAAGGGAAGTGCAATCAATCAGGATGGCAGTACGATTGGTATTTCCGCGCCGAATGCGCTGGCTCAAGCGGAAGTGATTTCGCAGGCGTGGCGTGATGCACAGATTGATCCCGAAACGGTGAGCTATATCGAAGCACATGGCACCGGAACCAAGCTGGGCGATCCGGTCGAGATTGACGGCATTACCAAGGCCTTCCGCAAGCATACACAGCGCAAGCAATTTGTGGCGATCAGCACGGTCAAAACGAATATCGGCCATCTTTACGAAGCCGCCGGAATTGCGGGCTTGATCAAATCCGTACTGTCCATGAAGCATCGGCAGATTGCACCGCTCGTTCATTTTCGCACGCCAAACCAGAAGATCCATTTCGAGGAATCTCCGGTATATGCCAATACGAAGCTGAGGGAATGGGAAACGGACGGATTCCCGAGAAGAAGCGGGTTGAGTTCCTTTGGATTCAGCGGGACAAACTGCCATGTGGTGCTGGAGGAATATATAGCGAAGACGGAATCGGATCAAACCTCCACGGTCAGCAACAATGGATCATCACCGCTGCTGCTGACTCTGTCAGCGCGGAGTGAATCCGCTTTGCGTGAGCTGGTCGGGCGGTACGCAGAACGGTTCGGTCGCGCAGAAGAACTCATGATGCAGGATGTATGCTATACGGCTAACACGGGAAGAAGTCACCTGAATCACCGGATTGCAATAACTGCCGCTGGAGCGGATGCGCTGAAAGCGAAGGTACTTCAATTGCACGAACAAGGCAGAGCCGTCGAAGGCGTATACACTGGAAAAGCGGATAGCACAGGTGGTGCAGAGACGATTACTGGAAGCTTGGACACCTTGCAATCACTGGGGCAACTGGCTGCCAGGTACGTGCAGGGAGCACAGATCGATTGGAATACCCTATATGCAGGCAAGCACTACAAAAAGATTTCTCTGCCTACGTATCCATTCGAACGTAAAAGATGCTGGATTAACGTGCCCGAACAGGTTCGAACGGAACAGAAGGTACCAGTTCATGAAAACTCAACAGTAAAGGAGTCTGGAATTATGGGGAACGAGTATTTATCGTCGGCATCAGTTACCGATCAGCACAAAGCATCTATTCTTCAAAAGTTAGCGAAAATGATCGGTAACGTGTCCCATCTCAGTCTGGAGGAACTGGAGCCACAAACACATTTTCTGGAGCTTGGACTGGATTCCATTAATTTGTCCCAGGTTCGTCACAGTATCAAGGATACCTTCGGACTGGACGTTCCAATGAACGAATTTTTCGAAACGTTGACCACGCTGGAACTGTTAGCTAGCTACGTAGCCGAGCGGGTGAGCATTTCCACTTCTGCTGAAACCCCGGTTCAGTCTGTGGAAAATCGTCCGGAAACAACTCTGAATCAAGTTGATTATGTAGCTTCCCCGCTAACCCAACCGTCTCATGAATCAGCCGTTTATGCTATAGATACGGCTGGGCAAACACGGGCTCAAAGCTTCCCAATCGCTACAGCTCCTGCGGGTGTAGAGCGAATTTTGGAGCAACAGCTACATCTGATGTCACAGCAGCTCGATGTTCTCCGGCATCAACCATCTGCATCCGTAATAGCTTCCGAGCCGTTTAGTCCGGAAACGGGCGTTTTGCCCTCGGCAAGTAGAGAAAGCGCGCAGTTCATCCGTACCGAATCCAAGCAGGAAGTCGCGGCTGCTTTAGCACCGGCTCCATCCGTAAAGGCTGTTCCCAAGCAGACAGGCAATGAAGCCAAACCGTATACGCCTTATAAAAAGCTGGATGTTAAAGCACGTGAATTGCTTTCGCTCCGTCAGGAACAACATCTGCAAGAGCTGATTGAACGCTACACGGCCCGTACGCGTAGCACCAAGCAGTACACCCAGCAGTATCGCTCCGTATACGCCAATAACCGTAATGTGGCTGGTTTCCGGCCTGTTTTGAAGGAAATGGTGTACCAAATCGTTTCTCAACGTGCAGACGGATCAAAAATTTGGGATCTGGATGGCAATGAATATGTTGATTTGACGATGGGCTTTGGCGTGAATCTGTTTGGGCACAATCCGGCCTTTATCCGAGAAAAAATTGAGGAAGAACTGAAAAACGGAATGTGTGTCGGCCCGATGTCCAACATGGCCGGGCAAGTCGCCGAGAAAATTTGCAAGATGACCGGCGTGGAACGGATTGCCCTGTACAATTCCGGCACCGAGGCCGTCATGGTCGCGCTCCGTTTGGCACGTGCTGCTACGGGACGGGCTAAAGTCGTCATTTTTGCCGGCTCGTATCACGGTACATTCGACGGAGTGCTGGCACTGGGGAGCGCAGGTGACAACAAGGAGCATTCGACACCTCTGGCTCCAGGTATCTTGCAGCATATGGTGGACGATATCGTCGTGCTTAATTATGGAGCGGACGATTCCCTGGATTATATCCGCACCCATGCGCATGAGCTGGCGGCGGTTGTCGTGGAGCCAGTGCAAAGCCGCCGACCGGATTTTCAGCCTCAAGCCTTTTTGCAGGAAATTCGCCAGATGACGGAGCAGTCGGGTACTGCCTTCATTTTTGATGAAGTCATAACAGGCTTCCGGATTCAGCCGGGAGGAGCCCAAGCGTGGTTTGGGGTACAAGCCGACCTTGTGACTTACGGTAAAATCATTGGCGGCGGGCTGCCCATCGGTATCGTAGCCGGAAAAGCTGCCTTTATGAACGGGATCGATGGAGGCACGTGGAGCTTCGGGGACGATTCCTATCCACAACATGAGCAGCAGCGGACCTTTGTCGCAGGAACCTTCTGCCATCATCCGCTGGCAATGGCTGCTTCCTTAGCGGTGCTGGATCATTTGGAGAACAACGGCGAGCAGCTGCAAAATCGCTTGAACAGCCGCACCTCGGCGTTAGCAGCCGAGCTGAACAGCTATTTCACTGACGAACATGTACCTATGAGAGTGGTTAACTTTGGCTCCCTCTTCCGCTTCGTGCTCAAAGGTGATCTGGAATTGTTCTTTTATCACATGCTGGACAAAGGCATCTATATCTGGGAAGGACGAAACTGCTTCTTGTCCACGGCCCATACCGAGGAAGATATTGCGCGAATTGTGCAAGCGGTCAAGGATAGCGTGAACGAGCTGCGTAAAGGGGGATTTTTACCGGACCCGCCCCCGAATGGAAACGGCCCAGGGCCGGGCAAGCAACCTGTACCTGTAACTGTACCTCCAGAAGCTGAAGCAGTGGGTGTTCCAGAAACCGTAATTGCGCTGACTCCTGATCAAAAGCAGCTTTGGTTCGCCTCTGTTTCAGAACGAAGTGACTCTCAATCTTTACACGAAACCGCCTTGTTGCGGTTTCGTGGTCCACTTCAGCAGGAGGAGTTCAACCGGGCTGTCCAGACCATCGTGAACCGTCATGAAGCCCTACATACCTTTATGAGCGGCGATGGGGAAACTCAGGTGATCGCTCCTGTGATGAAAGTGGAAGTTCTGCTTCATGATTTTACCAGTCACCACCCGGATGAACAGGAACAGCATATCCGGGCATGGATGATCCAGGACAGTGAAACCCCGTTTGCCATGACGCCAGGAGATCCGTTATTCCGGATTCATCTGCTGAAAATATCAGATGAGGAGCATCTGAGTGTCTTTACGTTCCATCATTTTATCGCGGATGGCTGGTCGATTGGTGTATTCATTCAGGAACTGGAACACATCTATTCTGCGCTTGTCCAGCATGCCGACTACAACCTTCCCGATCCAGTACCTTTTCGGAAATACGTTGTTTGGCAGCAGGATCAATTGAAAGCCGGGAAAGAAGAGGCCTTTGCTTTTTGGTCAGCAGTGCTGGAAAAGCAGCCGCCTGTCCTCAATCTACCATCTCCGGTGAGGGGAATACAGATTCCGTCTTCCAGCGGAAGCAGACATACTGTAATGCTCGAAGCGCCGCTCGTTAAACAATTGAGATCCGCCAGTATAAAGCTTGGCAGCAGTCTTTTTATAACGCTGCTATCAGCCTTTCAGATTTTTCTGCATCGCCTGACAGGGCAGCAGGAAGTAACGGTGGGGATTCCCACCGCAGGACAATCCCATATGGACGCCTTCTCCCTGATCGGCAACTGTGTCAACTTACTTCCGGTGATCAGCGAAGTGCGTCCTGATACTACTTTTACGGAGCATGCCCAAACGGTTAAAAAGCGCATGAATGAACTGGACAGCTTCCAAAAATACAGCTTTGCCGGACTCGCTCAGCTGGGGCTGAGGAATTTGCCTGTCATTAACGCTGTATTCAATATGGATCGACCGATTCCGCGTTTTCAATTCCATGGAATGGAAGCAGAACTCATTGAGAATGAGGTATCATTCAGCAAATATGAGTTGTTTTTGAACGTGACAGAGGCGCAGAAGCAATTACGTCTTGATTTTGACTACAATTCGGATCTTTTTCAGCAAAACATCATCGAAGCCTGGTCAGGATATTTCCTGAATCTGCTGCATTCCATTGTAGAGGAAGAAGGGGCTCGCGTTTCCGCGATGTCTTTACTCCGTGCGTCGGAGAACGAACAACTTCGAACTGCATGGGCAGCAAATACCGATGCTAACGGAAACTATCTTTGCGTCCTTGATGCTTACAAGCATCTGGCACCTGTCGGGACAGCAGGGGAGGTGTATCAAGCCTCTGTAGCAGGCCTGTTGGGAACGACTCGGGAATGGGCTTACGTGGAAAACGATGGCAAGCTGCGGCATATTGGAAATTTGAATCGGACCATCCACATTCGTGGACATCAGGTTAATCTGGAACAGCTGGAGAAACACCTGCTGCAAATTTTCCAATTGGAATCCTGCGTCATTACATCGCAAACGGGCGAAGCTGGGGAAGTCTCATATATAACGGCCTATGTGGTGGCGAATGCATCGAAGCCTTGGGAAGAAGCCGCACTGAAAAAGGCTATAATTGAGATTCTTCCAGATTATACACAGCCCCGTTTTTGGATTCCTATGGATCATATTCCACTTCTGCCAGATGGTCAGCCTGATCTACAGGCTCTACCAGCGCCGGGACAAGCAAGCGTATTCGCTAAAACAGACGCCGCTTCTGAGAACCACGGCGTAGAAGATCAGCTCGTGAACATTTGGATGAACGTTCTGAATGTAACGGATATCAGCTATGACGATAACTTTTTTCAACTGGGCGGTGATTCGCTAAAAGCGACGGTCATTCTGTCGAGAGTCAATAAGGAATTGGGTGTACACATTCCACTCAGCCACATTTTTGAGCTGCAAACGATTGCTGAGCTGGCTACATATATTGCGGGGGGAACAAAGAAGACCTATGAACCGATTGTATCTGTAAAATCGCAAGCCTTCTATCCGGTGTCTTCTTCCCAAAAGAGAATGTACGTGCTGGATCAGCTGGGAGGCGGAACGGCCTATCATGTACCCGGTCAGCTTTTCATAGAGGGAAATCTGGAGGTCCCCCGCTTTATTGAAGCCGTTAAGGAAGTTATTTTGCGACATGAATCCTTTCGGACATATTTCGATCTGGAAGACGGGGAAGTAGTACAAAAAGTTCGGGACACGATTCCATTCGACATCCCGTATACCCGTATTTCCAAGGAAGAAGCAAAGCAGGCTCGGGCCTTGTTTGTTCAGCCTTTTCATCTGGGAACAGCCCCTTTATTCCGCGCCGAACTGCAGGAATTTATCGAAGGTGGCTTCATACTGCTAGTGGATATGCATCACATCGTGTCCGACGGTTTCTCCATGGCCGTGCTGCTGGATGAAATCATTCAACGGTATCAGGGCAGACAGCTTGCGAACATTCAGCTTCATTACAAAGACTTTGTTGCTTGGCAGAAGCAGCAGATCACTGACGACGCATTGCAAGCGCATGAATCATATTGGCTCCAGACCTTGAATGGCGAGCTTCCTGTACTGAATATGCCTACGGACTTTTCACGTCCGCAAGCACAAAGCTTTGAAGGCGACAGCTTGACCGTCACATTGGAATCCAACCTTACTAGCACACTCTACACATTGGCCCAAGATACCGAATCTACGATCTTTATGGTACTTTTGGCAGCTTATAATGTCCTGCTAGGCAAATATTCCGGCCAAGAGGATATTATCGTGGGTACACCTGTTGCCGGAAGACGGCATGTGGATACGCAAGCGATGATTGGCATGTTCGTTAATACGCTGGTTCTTCGCAATCAGCCGCAATCTTCTTTAACGTTCCAATCCTTTTTGCAGAAGGTTAAGCAAAGCTCGCTACTGGCACTGGAGCATCAGGAATACCCGTTTGATGAGCTTGTAGACAAGCTGGAACTGGTACGCGACGTAAGTCGAAACCCGGTGTTCGATACGATGTTCAGTTTGCAAAATGTCGGCACAGATGTTTTGGAAACAGGAGGCATTCGTTTTAAACCGGAAGAATTCAACGCGGGCATATCCAAGGTAGATTTTTCATTGCATGTGACCGAGGAAAAAGAAGGTTTGTCCTTCACTTTGGAGTATGGCACGAAGCTGTTTAAACTGGAGACCATCCGACGGCTGGCAGAGCATTTTGTGCGAATTTTGGAAACAGTGACGCAGGATGTCGGGGTGCAGTTGGCTGATATTACGATCGTATCTGATGAAGAGAAGCAATTGCTGCTGACCGGATTTAACGATACCATCGTACCTTTCCCGTACAATGAGACACTCCACGGGCAGTTTGAAAAGCAGGTCGCACAGACGCCGGATCATATAGCATTGGTGTTCGGAAATCAGCGTCTGACCTACCGGGAGTTGAACGAACGTGCTAACTCACTGGCACGGGTACTTCAAGCGCATGGCGTAGGACCCGATAAGCTGGTTGGCCTGATGGTACAGCGTTCGGCGGAAATGATCATCGGTCTGCTGGCCGTGCTAAAAGCGGGTGGCGCTTATGTGCCGATCGACCCTGAATATCCGTCAGCCCGTATTGAATATATGCTGAGTGACAGTGAGGCCGCCGTACTCCTGACCAGTCGCGATCTGGTAGGAGAACACCATTACAGCGCCAACACCCTGTTTATCGAAGATGAGGAAGTATATCAAGGAGAAAAGACCAATCTGGAAGCCACTGCTCAGCCGGAGCATCTGGCTTATGTCATCTATACTTCTGGCTCAACCGGAAATCCGAAAGGAGTTATGCTCCAGCATCGCTCGGTGCTGAACTTTATTACAGGAATGCGCGAAATGATCGACTTTGCAGCGGACAAAACGATTTTATCGCTAACCACCATTTCGTTCGATATTTTCGTATTGGAAACGATCCTGCCGCTGCTAGGCGGAATGACCGTTGTGCTTGGCGACCGCCATCATCAGGTTGATCCTCAAACACTTGGCGAGCTGATTACTGCACATCACATTGACATGCTTCAAATGACGCCATCCCGGCTGCAAATGCTGCTGAGTCATGAGGAAGGTTTCCGAGCGCTGCAAGGTGTACAGGAAGTTATGGTGGGGGGAGAAGCGCTTCCACCCAAGCTGCTGGAGGCATTGCAGAAATTGAACGGTCCCCGCATTTATAACATGTACGGACCTACGGAAACGACGGTTTGGTCGGCAGTGCAGGAACTTACGAATGCCAAACAGATTGACATTGGACGTCCCATCGCGAATACGCAAATTTATGTCATTGATGCGCAGGACAGATTACAACCTATTGGTGTACCAGGCGAGCTATGCATTGCAGGGGAAGGATTGGCCCGTGGCTATTGGAATCGCGCGGAACTGACGGCGGACAAATTTGTAGATAATCCATTTTCAACAGGAACACGAATGTACAGAACGGGCGATCTCGCCCGCTGGAAAGCGGATGGAAATCTGGAGTTTATCGGCCGAATCGACCATCAGGTGAAAGTACGTGGATTCCGGATTGAGCTGGGTGAAGTTGAAAATGCTTTGATTAGCCATTCTGCAATTCGAGAGGCTGTCGTCACTGTAAATCAAAGCAAAGATCAAGAATCCGTCTTGTGTGCCTACATTGTACTGCATACAGAAGAAACACCAAGCTTAACCGTAATTCATGAGCATGCCGCCAAGTTGCTTCCGTATTACTCGGTACCGTCTCACTTTGTGTTTCTGGATCGTATACCGTTGACTCCGAATGGAAAAACCGACCGAAAAGCGTTGCCGGAGCCTGACGAGCTATTCCGACCGGATATTGCCTATGTAGCGCCACGAAATGATGTGGAAGAAGCTTTGGCCGCCGTATGGCAAGAAGTTTTGGGGCGCGATCTGGTGGGCATTCAGGATAACTTTTTCCTGCTCGGAGGCGACTCCATCAAAGCAGTTCAGGTCATCGCACGCTTACGTCTTTACGGGTATTCACTGGATATCCGACACGTACTGGAGCATCCGTCCATTGAAATCCTGAGCGGCTATGCGGAAACACTGTCCCGTCCGATTGAGCAAGGCCCGGTAGATGGAGAGGCACCACTGACCCCGATACAACGTCATCTAATCAATTGGATCGAACGGCATCCATCCGAGGCACTTCCTGCCGCAACATCGGTACTGTTGTTAGCAAAGTCGGGCTTTGATGAGCAGCCATTGCGAGCTACATTGAAGAAAATCGTGGAGCACCACGATGCTCTACGCCTTGGCTTATTACAACAGGATGACGGGTCGGTTACGCAAGCTCACAAAGGACTGAATGAGGAGCTAATCACTTTGGAGGTGCTGTCGCTTACGGGAACAGCAAGCGAAGCACGCAGCCAATTGGAAGCTGAGTGCCAACGTATTCAAAGCAGCCTGCGGCTGTTTGAAGGACCACGAGTTCGGGCAGGGCTTTTCCGTCTGGATAGCGGGGATCATCTTTTCCTTGCTATAGACCCGCTGGTGGTTGACTCCATTTCATGGAGTATTTTGCTCGAAGATCTGGCAACAGGCTACGGGCAAGCTCTGAACGGGGAAATGATTGTCTTACCGGACAAAACGAACGCTTACCAAACATGGGCCGAACATCTTGAGAATTATGCGAATAGCAAAGAGTTGCTCAAGGAGCAGGACTATTGGAAAAAGATAGAGTTGTCCGAATGGGGACTGCTTCCCAAAGATCATGAAGTCATTACGGACTCTGGAACGGAACGGCAAACGAATCAGCTCCATCTGCAATTATCAGCAGACAAAACCCAGGACCTGATGACACAGGTCAATCATGTCTACAACACAGTGCCGGATGAAGTGCTGCTGTCCGTGTTGGGTCAGACAGTATCCGAATGGTCAGGACAAGAACAGATTGCACTCTACTTGGAGAACTCTGGCCGAGAGCCAGGTGATACAAATTCGCTGGATATCTCCAGAACGGTAGGGCAGTTTACGTCCGTGTATCCGGTTGTGCTGGACATCAAATCTGCGGATGAACTATCGCTGTTGCTCAAGCGTGTGAAGGAAACGGTTCGACAGGTTCCAAATCAGGGATTGGGCTACGGTGTATTGAGATACCTGACCGAAGCCAGCAATCCAACGGATTCTAAACATTCTCGTCATCCAGAAATCGGTTTCCGTTATATAGACTCACTGGACCCAGAATCAATTTATTTTTCAACATCGCCGCTGGAAGCTGAGATTGCACCAGGTACCAAGGATGCGAATAGCGATTCACCTTATGCTCTCTATATGAATAGCCGCGTGGAAGGCGGGAAATTAAACATCCGTCTAATTTATGACCAGAATGCATATGAAGAACACACGATCAAACACCTTCTCTCTCGCTTCGAAACTCACCTGTTGAATGCCATCCGTCATTGTCTGGATCAGTCCGGTCAGGAACTGACACCAACAGACGTAGGAGCAGATGATCTGGACCTGGAAGAGTTCGAAGACATGAAGCAATTTTATGAAAGCTTATAATTATTCGCCCGAGGGGGAAATTCCATGAGTAAAAGTCTTGAAATCGAAAAGGTGGCTAATTTAACGCCTTTGCAGGAAGGAATGCTCTTTCATACGGTGATGGAGCCGGAATCACAGGCGTACTATGAGCAAGTGCGAATGACCCTCCGGGGGGAACTGAATTTGGAGGCTCTGCAAAAGAGCTTCCAAACCCTGGTACAGCGTCACGAAACACTCCGTTCGAATATTTATCATAAAAGTGCCTCCCGCTCGCGGCTCATTGTGTTTAAGGAACGAAATGTAACGCTTCATTATGAGAATTTGACGGATATTCCCGAGGCAAAGCAAGCTGAAGCGATTCGCAGCTACATAGATGCAGACCGGAACCATCGGTACGATCTGAGCAAGGACTTGCTCGTCCGTCTGGCTGTGCTTCAAACCCAAACGAACGCATATACGCTACTTTTAAGCTTTCATCATATCATTATAGATGGCTGGTGCCTTGGCATCGTCATGGACGAGCTGTTCGCGGCTTATGAAGCGCTGAAAGCGGGGAAGCCCGTAGAACTGCCAACACCGCAGCCCTATACTGGCTATGCCCGCTGGCTGGACAAGCAGGATAGGGAGGCGGCGAAGGAATACTGGCGGTCCATCCTGGAAGGCTATGATCAGCCCGCCGTGCTGCCAACCCTGCCTGTAACCCATCCGCTTCAGGCAGCTACCGGGTACTTGCTGCATGAGCATAAAATAACACTCACGGATGAAACCACCCGTCAATTGCGGATGGTGGCTGAACGCAACGGAACGACCCTGAGCAGTTTGTTTCTGGCTGCATGGGGAGTCGTGCTTGGAGGATACAACCAAAGTGAAGACGTCGTCTTCGGCACCGTTGTTTCCGGTCGACCGCCGGAGCTTGAAGGTGTGGAACAGATGTTGGGACTTTTCATTAACACCATACCGATACGAATCAAATTGGATGCAGATCAGCCATTCTCAGGTCTGCTTCGTGAAGTGCAGCGCAGCGCGGTTCAATCCCGGGCATATGACTATTTTTCACTCGCTGAAATCCAGTCCCAGTCAGCGCTCAAGCAGCAACTCATGGATCATTTTGTTGTATTTGAAAATTACCCGCTGGAGGATATGGTTGGCCGGCCTGATCTGAAGGAACGGCTTGGATTCGTCGTGGAGGACGCCCAGTTGTCCGAAGAAACACCTTACCCCTTCAATATCGAAGTGGAGGACGGAAAAGCGCTGAGCTTTATGCTGTCCTACAACAACTATGTCTACAGCGATGAAGCGATAACACGGTTAGCCGGACATGTGGAGCATACACTCGTTCAGATTGCACGTACACCAGAAATCCTGTTGCGGGACATTCGTCTGCTGACCGCTACAGAAGAGGCGGAGCTCACCCATGTATGGAGCGGACCGGTTGCCAACTATCCTGCCGGAACGTTTCATGGAATATTCGAAGCGCAGGCAGAACGTATCCCGGAACAGACGGCTGTCATCTACGAGGATACCGCACTGACCTATCATGAGTTGAATAAGCAGGCCAATCTGCTGGCTCAGGCTCTGCAAAGCCGTGGGGTTAAGCGTGAACATCTCGTCGCCGTAATGCTGGAGCGTTCAGCAGACATGATTATCGCTGTGTTAGGGATTATGAAGGCGGGAGCGGCCTATGTACCTGTCGATCCGACCTACCCGAAGGAAAGAATTGCTTACATGCTTCAAGACAGCGGGGCTACTATTCTGCTCACGCAGTCTTCCCTGACTGAACTACTGGCGGATGTGGATTTTGCAGGTGAAGTGCTGGACTTGCCTATACTGCTGACAGAAATTCCGATCCACTCTGGCGAACCAGAGCCCCTTTTCAAATCTACACATGACCCTGCGGCTTTGGCCTACGTTATTTATACATCAGGAACGACGGGCAATGCCAAGGGAGTCATGATTGAGCATCGTCACTATGTCAATACAACGCTGGGGTATAGAGATGCCTATCGGATGGATGAATTTAAGGTCAAACTGTTACAAATCGCCAGCCTGTCGTTTGATGTATTTGCTGGAGATCTGGCCCGGACATTTATCAACGGAGGTACTATGGTTATTTGTCCTCAGCATATACGCAGCGATCCAGCAGCTCTGGCGAAGACTCTCGAAGAACATCAAATCACCATATTTGATGCCCCACCAGCGCTAATGATGCTACTCATGGAGTATGTGTATGAACAAGGCATAGATATCAGTGCGATGAAGCTGGTTACGACGGGCTCAGACAGTTGTAGTGTGGACAACTACCGCACACTGCTTACACGCTTCGGTGACCGTATTCGCATTATGAATTGCTACGGTGTGACCGAAGCGACTATTGATTCCAGCTTTTATGAAGAAACGGCGGAACGCCTGCCTCCATCCGGTATCGTCCCGATTGGAAAGGCGTTGCCGAACCATAGAGTATATATCGTAGATGAGGCTTTGCGTCCGCTCCCCATCGGCGTAGCCGGGGAATTGTGTATTGGCGGCGCTTCTGTAGCTCGAGGTTATCTGAACCGTCCTGACCTGACTGCGGAAAAATTTGTACCGAATCCGTTTGTGAGTGGAGAGCGTCTATACCGCACCGGAGATCTGGCACGCTGGCTGCCGGATGGCAACATTGATTTCATTGGCCGGGTTGACTTTCAGGTGAAAATTCGTGGTTACCGGATCGAGCCGGGTGAAATCGAGTCGTCCCTACTCCAATTGGATGAGGTACGCCAAGCAGTGGTCACGGATAGAACGGACAAGACCGGACAAAAGTATTTGTGCGCCTACGTAGCAGGTACAACCGACAAATCCTTCCTGCGGACAGAGCTTGCCAAACAGTTGCCTAGCTATATGGTACCTGCGCATATTATCGTGCTGGATCAATTGCCTTTGACCCATAACGGTAAAATTGATCGACGTGCGCTTCCAGAACCCGAAGATTTTGTGTTGACGGACGTCGAGTATGAAGCTCCGCAGAGCGAGCTGGAGCAAACACTCGCTTCCATCTGGGAGGAAGTCATTGGCGTTAAGCCGATTGGCCTGCGCAACAACTTTTTTGAGCTTGGCGGGGATTCGATCAAAGCACTACAAATTGCGGCCCGGTTGAATGCGAAGGGCCTCAAAATGGACATGAAGGATTTATTCCGTTATCCGCAGATTGATCTGATCGCTCCTTATATTAAAGAAGTAACCCGGACCATCCCGCAGGGGCCAGTACAAGGTGCAGTGGAGCTGACACCGATCCAATGGGAGTTTTTTGAGCATCATCGAACAGAATGTCAACATTACAATCAGGCGGTCATGCTCCAGAACGCCGAAAGATGGAACGAAACCTGGCTGCGAAGCGCCGTGGATAAGCTGACCACGCACCATGATGCCTTGCGCATCATCTTTGATGAGCGTGAAAAAGAACCTGTCGCCTATAACAGAGGCACAGCCGAAGGTGAACGCTTCACATTGGAAAGCTACGATTTATCACATGCTGACCAGCCTGAGGAAGAAATCGCGCAGCTCGCTGACGCGTTGCAAAGCCGCTTTGATTTGCTCAACGGCCCGCTTGTGCGTTTGGCTTTATTCCGGCTACGGGAAGCCGATCATTTGTTAATCGTCATTCATCATCTTGTCGTAGATGGTGTGTCGTGGAGAATCCTGCTGGAGGACTTGGAAACAGCCTACCGGCAGGCAGCTAACGGTGAAAAGCTACAGCTACCCGCCAAAACCGATTCCTACAAGGAATGGGCAGCACGTCTGTCCAAGTATGCACAAAGCGCACTAGCGCGTCAGGAAATCAGCTATTGGAATGCGGTAGAAGCTCGTGAGATACACCCGCTGCCCAAAGATCATGAGGTTCCGGTTAGCCTGATCCGTGACGGACGCCAATTCGAAGTGACACTCAGCCGGGAAGAAACCGAAAACCTGCTGAAACACGCGCACTATGCTTACAATACCGAAATTAATGATATTTTACTGACGGCGCTAGGGATGGCTTTTCATGAATGGAGTGGACATGCTAAAATTGCGGTTCATTTGGAAGGACATGGTAGGGAGGAGTTCATCAAAGACATTGATGTTTCCCGCACAGTCGGCTGGTTTACGTCTGTGTATCCGTTTGTGGTAGACGTGAGCAAGCCGCAAGATTTGGCCCATCAGATCAAAATGGTTAAAGATAAGCTTCGGCGGGTGCCCAACAAGGGTGTAGGATACGGAATTTTACGCTATTTGTCTCCAAGATACCAACAGGATACTGCGGTACTTTTTTCAGCAAAGGTCCCTGAAATCAGCTTTAACTACTTGGGGCAATTTGATGGGAAGACCGGAGCAGATGCACCTTTGCGAACCTCGACGCTTTCTTCGTTTGCCGGTGCTGAAGTTAGCCCTCACGCCGAAAGAACACATACCGTTGATATCAACGGTATGGTGAGCGATGGAAAACTTTGCCTTGTATTCGACTATAACGGACGTGAATATGAGCCATCTACGGTGGAGCGGTTGACTGCGGGATATAAAAAGCATTTGCTGGAGCTCATTCGCCATTGTTGCGCAAAGGAAACAACCGAGCAAAGTCCGACCGATTTCACATACGGGCAATTATCCATTGGACAGTTTGAAAATATAGCAAGTCGTTTGAACGACAAACTGTTGAACAATCTCAAATAAAGATAAACAGACCAAGATACATCAAATTAAACATTTGCACCGTTAAGGAGAGGTGAATTTTTTGACTCAGGTGAAAATTAAAGACCTCTACCCACTTTCGCCAATGCAAGAGGGGATGTTGTTTCATTCCATATTGGATCAAAAGTCGGAAGCTTATTTTGAACAGACCATTATCACCAGTCAAGACATTTTGGACGCCAGCCTAATACAACAAAGCTTGCAAAAGCTGGTCGACCGATACGATATTTTCCGCACCGTCTTTATGTATAAGGAAACCGAACGGCCTCTTCAGGTCGTTCTGGAACAACGTGAGGCAGCTCCTATTAATGTTGAAAATTGGAGTAGACAGACGGATGAAGAAAAAAAAGCTCTTCTGGAGTCCTTTCTAAAAAACGATCGGCAAATGGGCTTTGATCTGGAAAAAGACGTTCCGATTCGGCTGGCTTTAATTCGGTGGACAGAGGAAGACTCCAAGCTCATTTGGAGCTTTCCTCATATCGTGATGGATGGCTGGTGCATGGGGACAGTGGCTCAGGATTTTTTCGACATCTACATCTCTCTTCGGGACAACACGCCTTTAAAACTAGGGCCAGTTTTTCCATTCAGCAGCTTTATCCAGTGGCTGGAGAGACAAGACAAGGAGGAAGCGGCCGCGTACTGGCAACGATATCTGCTTGAAGTTGAAAATGAAACCGTCGTTCCTGGCTATACCCGGTCGTTCGATTCATCCTATAGGGCAGAACAATTTACAAGCATATGGGAAGAACGTCTGACCCAAGGTTTAGAGCGTATTGCCAAGCAGTACCGTGTCACCGTTAGCACCGTATTTCAAACCCTTTGGGGCATTTTACTACAAACATACAATAACAGTAACGATGTTATTATGGGTTCGGTTGTATCTGGCAGACCGGATGAAGTGCCTGGTATAGAAAATATGGTCGGTTTGTTCATCAATACGATTCCGGTACGGATCATCAGCTCCCCAGAACAACGGTTTTCCGATTTACTGGCGTCTGTGCAGGTCTCCATGATGGAGTCCAATCGGTATTCTTATCTGTCACTAGCTGATATCCAGTCTCACACCTCATTAAAGCAAAATCTGATTCGTCATATCGTGGTATTTGAAAATTATCCGATTTCCGAGGATCTCATGAGCCTTGAGGAAGAATCAAAAGCGATTCGAATCACGGAAGTGGAAGAAATCGAGCAAACCAACTATGATTTGAACGTTGTCGTCGTGCCCGGGCGCAAGCTTGAAATCAGATTTAGCTATAACGAGCTAACCTATGACCAAAACATGATCCAACTCATCGCCAGCCATCTCAGCCAAGCCATGGAGCAGGTTCTTCTTAACCCGGATATACGCGTTAAGAACCTGGAATTTCTGACGACAGAGGAGAGACGGCGGCTCCTGTTCGATTTTAATGATACCCGGACATTGTACCCTGCTGAGCAAACGATCCATCACTGTTTTGAGGAACAAGCAGAAAAGACACCGGAAGCAGTAGCAGTTGTATTTGAAAATCGTGAGCTGACCTACAGAGAATTAAATATAAAGGCTAATCAGTTGGCCTCAAAGCTGCGGAAGCTGGGCGTTCAGCCGGATACCATTGTGGCTATCCTGACCGAACGGTCACCCGAAATGGTTATTGGTGTACTGGGTATTTTAAAAGCTGGAGCAGCTTATTTGCCGATAGATCCTTCCTATCCCCAAGACCGGATTACATTTATGCTTGAGGATAGCCGTAGCAATATTTTACTGACCTTATCAGGCAGAGGAAGCCAAACAACAGGACTCGAATTTTCTGGTACTGTGCTGGATTTGGGTGATATTGGATCTTATGATGCCGACGTCTTCACCAGTTTCAATCTATCGGCAACAACAGCAGATCATTTGGCGTATGTGATGTACACCTCTGGCTCCACGGGTCGTCCTAAGGGAGTCATGATTGAGCATCGAAATGTCATACGACTGGTCAAAAATACAAATTACGTACAATTCGCTGAGAACGACCGCATTTTAATGACCGGAGCTTTAGTATTTGATGCCTGTACCTTTGAAATTTGGGGAGCTTTGCTCAACGGTCTACGATTGTATATCGTACCGGAATCCATCATTTTAAACGCTGTGAAACTGGGTACTGCACTCGAACAGAACCACATTTCGACGATGTGGCTGACATCGCCTTTGTTCAATCAACTTGCTCTGCAAAAGCCCGAACTATTTTCCCCTCTCAAATACTTGCTAGTTGGGGGAGATGTGCTTTCACCTGCAATCATCGCCAACGTTAGAGAAAAATGTCCTGGCTTGACAATCATTAATGGCTATGGCCCGACAGAGAATACCACATTCTCGTGCTGTTTCCCGATCGAAAAAGAGTATAGCAACATTCCGATCGGACGGCCGATCGGAAATTCCACTGCCTATATATTAGATTCTTCAAACAGATTGCTGCCTATCGGGGCTCAAGGCGAAATTTGTGTGGGTGGCGATGGTCTTGCACGCGGATATCTGAACAGAGATGATCTGACTCAGGAAAAGTTTGTCCCTAATCCGTTCATTCCCGGGGAAAAGATGTACCGGACAGGTGATTTGGGCAGATGGCTGCCAGACGGGTATCTGGAGTATCTCGGACGAATCGACCAGCAGGTTAAAATCCGAGGCTACCGTATCGAACCTGGAGAAATAGAAACCAGGCTCATGGGGCATGAAGACATTCATGGAGTGTATGTTGCCCTAAGAACCACGAATGATGGTCAAAAAACGCTCTGTGCTTACATTGCGACCGATGCAGTTCTGACCATGAGCGACATGAAAGCCCATTTGGCCGGTCAACTGCCAGACTATATGATTCCTGCCCAGTATGTATTTCTGCCGGCGCTTCCTTTGAACACAAATGGAAAGATTGATCGGCAAGCGCTTCCTGAGCCGGAAACGATCAGTAGTCTGCAGGTAGAGTACACGGCCCCAAGAAATGAAGTGGAGCGGCAGCTGGCGAATCTGTGGCAAACGGTGCTTGGAGCCGAAAGAGTCGGTATTGACGACAGCTTTTTCGAGCTTGGAGGGCACTCTTTAAAAGCCATTCAACTGGTATCCAAAGCACAGGAATTGAACATCCCGTTGGAAATACATCAATTGCTTCAATATCAGACTATTCGTAGCTTGTACGATCTTTTGCAACGCGGGGAAGAAGGGGTAGAGAACACAAGCAAACTTATATCTGACTCTCAGGAGGCCGGACGGATTATTGGAGAAGCCTTTGGTGCTCATGCCTTGCTTCGAACCGTATCCAGTGCTCAACAAGACTATCTGTTCCTGCAACTAGAGCCTTTCCATGCGGAGCAGGTTCAAGACATTACAGAATTTATTCAATCCCATATACATCCCGAGCTGTACCCCCATTATATTATTCCATGGGGCACAGACGAGCCCTATCGGGTTTGCGGAATTCCCGTGACAGATGACTCCGAGCTAACAAGCCCTGAGCAAGAAGCCTGTACCCAACATCAGGCAGAAGAATGGGTAGCCAATATTGCTGACTTAAATACGGAGTGGAGTACCAACATACTGGCTCCGGATACGATCGGACAATACCCGCTTGCTCCTGTACAGCTCTATCATTTGCAACATCCTGTCGGGTCAGGCATGTCTATCCGGTTGGACAGCTATTTGAACATCCCACGATTGACCGCAGCTATTCTACGAATAATTCATCGTCATGAATTGCTGCGAAGTGTCATTGTGAAGTCAGATGAAACGTGGACCTGGGGGCTTAAACCAGCACCAGAACATATTAGCTTGCCTACTGTGGATCTTTCTGGATATCCGGTATATATACAGCAGAGGCTTCTTTCTTACATGGTGCCAAAGCTTTATGAGGAACTGTATGAGCAATATTCTTTACAATATCGTATTGTCCTGATTCGCTTAAACTTGCGGGAGCAACTGCTTCTGCTGCCATGCTCACATATCATTTTTGACGCTACAAGCGGTGGCATTTTGCGGAGACAGCTTCTTGATGAATACTATCATTCCCAGCCGGCACCACAGCCGGCAGAGGCAAATCAATATCGGGATTATGTGGAGCATATCTGTCAAGGCCCTCAAGGCATCAGTGATCAGCAAATTAACAAGCAATTCAGGCTTCAAATGTTTGGCGAAAATAATGATCGTATCCAGACTCTAACGCAAACTCGTAACCATGCAGTATCTACTAAATATCATTGGAGATTGGATTTAAGCGACACTCCAGAGCTGGGGCAATCTGCGAACATGTGGAGTCTTTCACTTCAGATGGCATTCCAATTTTTCAGCACCTATTTTCATATTTCGGAGGTTCCGCTATGGATGACGAATTACGGAAGACAGTATGGCGATCAGAACTATTTTGGAACGGTGGGCGAATGTATTGATCATATCCCTATTGTACTTCAGGAAGACGACATCGTAGCTCGTGAAAAGGGAATCCTTGCACAGTTGGATTCGGCTACACGCCATCATTTGAATTTTTTCAATCTAATGATCAGCGCAGATATGGAGGAGGCTTATCCCGATTCCAGCCGCATCTTGAAAAAGGGGCTTGAACAATTGCCTGTCGTTTTCAATTATTTGGGGGAAAGCAGAGAAGACTCAGCGCTTTTTGACCATATGGATGTAGATGGTCAAAAAGCGAGCGTCAATGAAGCCATTTTTTTCGAAACACAGCATGTCGGCCAAGTACTGGAGATTTCTCTGATCCTTCCGTATGAAGAGGACCGCCAGTATATCCATCAAATCTTCCAAGCTGCTAGTGACAGGCTCTTAAATGCTTTGACCATTTCGCAGTAAGGAGATGAAGATGTGAATCAATTGTTTAAGGATCATCGTTTTATCCGTTTCTTTGCTTCCCGTACTTCTGCCAACATCGCGGACAGCATTTATTCTATCGTCCTGCTGTATTTTGTACAGCAATCGACACAGTCGGTGGCGATGACCAGCTTCACGTATACGGCCGTATCTGCGGCGTCGATTTTCAGCTTTCTCGTGGGTCCTTTGGTGGATCGCTATTCACCGCCTTTGTTGGCCAGTATCGCCTTGTTTACGCAGGCTGTGCTCATTTTGGCTGTCCCGTTTCTCATTCAGGACGGGATGGTTAATCTGGTCGCTATCCTTGTTATTGTTTTTATTGCATCTTGCTTCTCTACACTGTTTTATCCGGCCAACAGTAAAATGCTGCCACAACTGGTAGGATCGCCGGATTTGATTGTCCGGGCGAATTCCATGATTTCGTCAACGGATCAGGTGATTAACATTGCCGGGTATCTGGCTGGAGCCTCGCTCATTATCGCCATGGGGATGAGAAACACGTTTTTTCTAGCCAGCGCAATGCTGTTTCTGGCAGGCTTTGTGTATATCAGGCTCAGCAAACAAATCGACGCTCCTGCGATAGAGGACACGAATGGTAAAGGTTCACTGAAGCTGGGATACTATCTGAGGGAGCTGAAAGAAGGATATCTTTTTGTAAAACGGCACACTTTCCTGAGAATTATGCTTCCATTCTTTGCCCTGACCAACTTTTCGATGGCGATCTTGGTGATTGCCATGCCTTCCATTGCGGTATCCTATGGTTCACCGATCTATTACAGCTTACTGTATGTGGCCTATTTTATCGGTATTTTTGTCGGTTCCTTTCTGGTCAGTGTATTGAAAAAGAACGGCATCACCATTGCGGTCTCCTGGGTAGCCATGGGGCTGGCGATCTACGTGTTTTCCCTTGTGCCGGAGATGTGGATGAAGCTGCTGGCCGCCCTGTTGCTAGGTATATTTACAGGCATCATCAATGTACTGCAAACGTCCTTGATTCAAATTATTACCCCGCTACCGTTAATGGGACGGGTTACATCCTTTCTAAACACCCTGTCGAGCGCAGCTCTGCCATTAGGAGCCTTGATTGGTGGTGCGTTAACTTTACGTTTTGCTCTGAGCGAGGTGCTGTTTTTCAGCGGACTGATTACCGCATTGTGCGGCTTGATTATGTTTCTGGTCAAGGATATTCGTCAGTTTGAGATTCCTTCAGAGGAAATTGGAAGAGTAAGCCCAACTCCCGTTACTGAGGACATAAGCTAGAGCTTGATCCAAATTCATAAGCCACGCATGCAAAATGTCAGGTCCTCATCACAGGGCCTGGCATTTTTAGTATTTCTAGCTCTGGAACGTAGGAGCTGATCGTTTTAGTGCTGGTGTTGGAGCGCTGTTTATGGTTATCATAGACGAAGGTATGAATCTATCGTTTACATTCGGATACAAAAGGAGATACAAGATGGCTGAACCTTTAAAAAATATATACACAGAGGATTTTCTTCGCCTTTTCGGTGAAAGAGTACAAACGGCGTATAGCTCGTTTGATACCCAGAGATTTATCCATCAAGTCATGGACGAATCGTGGAATGAGCTAGAGCTAAAAGCCCGGATGCGGCGGATTTCACTAACATTGGGGACGTTCTTGCCAAGTCGTTATGAAGAAGCCCTGGCTGTCCTTTTTGCTATAGACGAGCATTGCAGCGGTTTCCCGTACTTATTCTTTCCAGATTTTGTGGAGGTGTATGGGCAGGGGGAGGAGCATTGGACGCTTTCCATGGAAGCGCTGGAGCGTTTCACACAGAAGTCATCTGCGGAGTTTGCCGTCAGACCCTTCCTGCTGCGCGAACCGGAACGGATGATGCGCCAGATGACGATCTGGGCGGGGCATCCGAGCGAGCACGTCCGCCGTCTTGCCAGCGAAGGCTGTCGTCCACGACTGCCGTGGGGGCAGGCGTTGCCCATATTTAAGCGCGATCCCGCTCCGGTATTTGCCGTGCTGGAGCTGTTGAAAGCCGATCCCTCACTGTATGTACGTAAAAGTGTAGCCAACAACCTGAACGACATCGCCAAGGACCATCCCGAAGCAGTCATTGCAACAGCTCAACGATGGAAAGGTACGCATCCTGACACCGACTGGATCGTACGTCACGGCTGCAGAACCCTGATTCGCAAGTCCAGCCCCGAGGTGATGGCACTGTTCGGCTATGCCGAAGAAACGAATGGGTCCCCGTTAGTCACGGAAGCGTCCTTTAATGCCGATCCGGCTGTGTTAAAGCTCGGTGATAGCTGTGAGCTAAGCTATGCGCTTCAACTTCGGGAAGGTGACCCGGTGCGAGTTCGCATCGAATACGGCATCGACTTTGTGAAGGCAAGAGGACAAGTCTCGCGTAAATTATTTTTGCTTTCCGACAAAAACGTACCCGGAGGAACCCGTCTTACAGGTACGCGAACACACCGTTTCGCAGACCTGACGACCCGCCGCCATTATACAGGTGCACACCGTATTACACTGCTTGTGAACGGACAGGAAGCTGCATCTACGGAAGTGGAACTCCAGTTTTAAAAGCTTTATAGCAGCAGAGAGAAAGAGTCTGAAACCTGGCTCTTTCTTTTTGTCGTTCGCTTCTACGGACTTTATTTTTTTCAAAAAAATGAGTCTGGTATTAGAACCTGGTACTAAGACGTGTTATAATAAGATTAGATCGTGGCTCTCATCTTATGTATAAAGGGGAATGTACAATTTGACAAATCAACAGCAATGGCTTGCGCCTGAATATTACAATATGACTTCGGAAATGGAGCACCATGACGCTAGCAAAACAGCACTCAAGTGGTTAAGCAAAACAGGAGACTACGAGGAAATCACCTATGGGGAGCTGCTGAAAAAAGCTAATCGACTGGCTGGAGGACTCGCAGGACTGGGATTTAACAAAGGAGACAGGGTTCTGGTCGTAGTACCACGTCGCATTATTGCGTATGTGATTTACCTAGCATGCTTAAAGCTGGGACTTGCCGTTATTCCTTCTTCCGAAATGCTTCGGGCCAAGGATATTGCCTATCGACTTCGCCATTCGGAAGCGCGCGGAGTGATTGCCTGGACCGGAGTAACAGGTGAAGTGGACAAAGTAGACGGGGATTTGCCTTCTCTGGATTACCGTATCTCGGTTTCCAGCGACGACACCGTAGCTGAACCCGGCTGGCTGGAGCTGAATGAGCTGATGGTTGGACAGGAAGATACATTTGAAGCTGTGAAAACGCACCGGGATGACATGGCAATTCTGGCCTATACCTCCGGTACCACGGGAAATCCTAAAGGTGTCGTACATAGCCACGGCTGGGGATTTGCCCATCTTCGGATTACATCCCCTTGGCTGGATATCCAGGCCTCGGATACGGTATGGGCTACAGCTGCGCCAGGATGGCAAAAATGGATTTGGAGTCCGTTTCTATCCGTATTGGGAAATGGAGCCACCGGATTCGTATATAATGGTTCTTTTCGTCCGGGTCGCTATTTGCAGTTCTTACAGCAATACCGGATTCAAGTGTTATGCTGTACCCCAACGGAATACCGGATTATGGCGAAGACGGATGGTCTGGATCAATATGATCTGTCCCAATTGCGCAGCGCAGTTTCTGCGGGAGAGCCACTTAATCAGGAGGTCATTAACAAGTTTCAGGAGCAGTTCAACATTACGATTCGTGACGGTTACGGCCAGACAGAAAGCACTTTGATTATCGGTAATTTGAAGGACGCGCCATTGCGCACAGGTTCAATGGGGAAATCTATTGCGCCGGGACTGGTTGAGATCGTAGACGAGGACGGTGTTCCACTGGCTCCGGGCCAAGTGGGCGATATTGCAGTTCGTGCTGATCTGCCGGCATTATTCCATACGTATTACCTTGATCCAGAGCGCAAAGCAGTCAATGTTCATGGAGACTATTTTGTTACAGGAGACCGGGCGCGCAAGGACAAAGATGGATATTTCTGGTTTGAAGGACGCGGTGACGATATCATTATCAGCTCCGGTTATACCATCGGTCCCTTTGAAGTGGAAGAAGCGCTCATGAAGCATGACTCTGTACAGGAGTGTGCTGCCGTAGCCAGTCCTGACGAAATCCGGGGACATATCGTAAAAGCCTACGTTGTGCTTAAATCCGGAGTAGAAGGATCACCGGAGTTAGTGAAGGAACTGCAACATCATGTGAAAGCATCGACAGCGCCTTACAAATATCCACGAAAAATAGAGTTTATTCAAGAGCTTCCTAAAACCAGCTCGGGTAAAATACGAAGAGTGGAGCTGCGTGAATTGGAGAAGCAGTCTGTACTGTAATTGTAGATTGTAAATATCATGAAATTCGGAACAGGAGCGTGGAAAAATGAGTTCATTTGAAGCATTGCTGGAGCAATATGCAGAACTGGTCGTAAGAGTAGGTGTCAACATCCAGCCCGGACAGGTATTTTTGGTCACTGCACCACTGGAAACCGTCAAATTTACGCGCCTGATCGTTAACAAGGCCTATGAAGCAGGAGCCAAATATGTGCAGGTGGAGTTCGAGGACGATCAGATTACGCGTAGCCGTTTTGAACATGGTGACGAAGCGAGCTTTGATTACTACCCGGCCTGGAAAGCAGAAATGCTGGAAAAATTCGCCGAGGAGGGTGGAGCCACGCTAACCATTAAGGTGCCAAATCCGGACCTGTATCAAGGCATTGATCCGCAAAAGGTATCGTGTGCAATGAAGGCGGCAGTAACGGCGAGAGAGGGCTTTTCCCAATACACCCGAAATCATAAAATCAGCTGGTGTCTGATCAAAGCACCGACGAAGGCTTGGGCCGATAAAGTGTTTGCCGATGTGGCGGAAGAGGACCGAATTCGTGTCATGTGGGAAACTATTTTCCAGATGAATCGTGTAGATGGCTCCGATCCCGTCCTGAATTGGCAGAAACATCTGAAAAACCTCGAACAGCTGCAAAACAAGCTGAATCATAAAAAGTATAAAAGCCTGCACTACCGTGCACCCGGAACAGATTTGAAAATCGAACTGGCCGACGGACATATTTGGCGCAGCGGTGGTGGTGAAAACGAGCGTGGAGACTACTTTGTGGCAAATATGCCGACAGAAGAAGTGTTCACGATGCCTAAGCGTACAGGTGTGAATGGTCATGTCACAAGTACCATGCCACTCAATTTGAATGGGCAACTGGTGGATCGCATAACGTTTACCTTTAAGGACGGTAAAGTCACTGAATATACAGCAGAATCCGGCGAGCAGAATCTGACTCATTTGCTCGCTACGGATGAAGGGGCCAGCTATTTGGGTGAAGTCGCGCTGGTGCCGCACGATTCGCCGATTTCCAATCTCAATCGCATCTTTTACAATACAGGGATTGATGAAAATGCCTCCTGTCACTTGGCGCTCGGCAGTGCGTATCCGTTTAACCTCGAAAAAGGAACACAAATGAACCGGGAAGAGCTGCTCCAGAACGGTGCCAATGTCAGCCTGACCCATGTTGACTTTATGATCGGCTCCGCTGAGCTGGATATTGACGGCGAGCTGCAGGACGGAAGTTCAGAGGCTGTGTTCCGCAAAGGAAATTGGGCGATTTAATCCTTTTCTCAATCTCAAATTACAAAAACCCGCAAGCGATCTTATTCGTTTGCGGGTTTTTGTATATCCTAAATATCAATATCAAACTGCACTTGTATTACGAAATACAAAGTGCTAAACTGAGTTCAAACATAAATTTAAACAGTGTTTTAAATTTTGTTTAACTTATAGAATTCCGGTCTGTTCAATCCGCTCTGATTGGACCAGGTAAGAGGAGGAGAAGTATGAACCACGTAGATAAAAAACAGCAAACCAAAGAAAAAATATTACACGCTGCGCTTGAATTCATTAAAAAGGAAGGTTTCGAGGCGGTTACAATCAGGAAAATTGCCGACCTGTCGACCACTAATATTTCTCTAGTTAATTATTATTTTGGCTCTAAGGAAAATCTGCTCAGTGAAGCCATTGAAGTGATATTAAGTGGCTTTCAGCACACTTTTTCTATTTTGGACGATACAGCGATCCCACCCCAAGATCGACTGAAACAATTTTTGTTTGATTATTTACAAGTCATTCGGCAATACCCGGAGCTTCTCTCACGAGTCATTGTCATGGGCAGCACGCCCTTCACATCCCAACAGGAATATGGAAGGTTTTTAAACATGATGGGATTCCCCAAAGTGCAAAGTACGATCAAGGAGCTGACAGGTGAGCAACAGCCAGAACGATTGCTAGCGATGATGCTGCAAATATTTGGGGCTATTTTTCTTCCCGCATTGATGAGCCCGATTCTTGAATCCGGAGCGGCTGTGGAAATGCCTTCAATCGAGGAACAATTAAATCTGTTATTTGAAAGATATTTTGATAAATAAGGATTTTGCAAAATCCTGAAATAATAAATGACTGGAGTGAATACTATGAATTTTCTGAGAAAATACTGGCAGGACGCAGGGGCTATCATTGGTGTGATCGTATGTATTGGTTTACTTATGAACAGGGCCATCTTTTCGGATATAACGGGAATTTTATGGTTAAGCTTTGTAGCCATCCTTTTTCATCAATTTGAGGAGTATCGCTGGCCTGGATATTTTGCCGGTTTGTTTAACAACGTCATGTTTAAAAGTGAAACCCCGGATCGCTACCCCTTAAACACCCAATCAGCCATGATTATTAATGTGGTGATTGCCTATGTGTTTTATTTACTTCCGATATTATTTCCACGCGTGATATGGCTTGGACTCGCACCTGTTTTTATGGGCTTCTTCCAGGTAGTCTGGCATGGCATTGTTGTGAATATAAAAGCAAAAACCTTATATAATCCGGGCTTGTTTACAGCAGTCTTCCTCCATGTTCCGGTCGGAATCTGGTACATTCACGATATTGTCAAGTACAATGCACCGACCCTAACAGACTGGATCTGGGGGACAATCTACTTTGCTTTTGCTGTATATATCTTCATCATAAAAGGGAATATGTGGTTGAAAAATAGCAATTCTCCCTATCCTTTTTCTCAACAACAGTTAGGATCGTACTATCGTAAATAGTGTATGTTGGATGATCTTCAATGTCCTTGTTTACAAGTTGGAAACAAGTAGAGGTATTCTGGAAATGTGGTTCGGTTACATTTGGTTTGTACCTCATTGAAACAAGGAAAGAGTGATCTCATGATAAAACATTCACATCAACCACAAGAAGCAAAAAAGCTGCCCTATAAGCTAATAACGGCTACCGCTTTGATGGCTATAAGTTTCGCTGTCATCACCGGATGCGGCAATAGCGGAGATGCAAAATCAACTGCTCCAATTACGGAAGGCGCGGTTGCACCATCTACCGATTCTGCGGTTCAGCAAACGGACGATAATAGTAAGAGTGCAGATGCGAACAAGCAAGGTTCGGACACAGACCAGCAAAGTCCAAGTGCGGCAGATTCCAAAGATACCGAAAAGGTATCTGAGCAAGGCTCAACCTCGGCCCATCAGTCACCTGCCAGCAGTGCAGCGCCATCTAATCACACACACAGTTTCCCAGCAACCATACACAGCGCCGCCAAGCAGGGGACGCTTCCGAATTTGCCCAAAGGTCTTGGTTTGGGAACGGGCAGCGATCTTTTGTTCGAGCTGTGGGGAAAATCCGAGTCAGGCTCTACCGGTCATCTGCGGAGCTACGCCAAGCATCATACGGATATCGTACTGGATGGAAGCGATAAAGTTACAGAGATTTCATCATCCGATCCATCTTATAAAAAGCTGGTTATCAACCAAGTCATTAAGGAACTGGGTAAGCCGACCGAAAGGAACGACACCTCCAAAGACGTACCGGATACAGCAGAAGTCAGTTATACCATCAAAAATGCTTCCGGGCTTGACCAGTATTTAGTATTTTCCTATCAGACAAAAACACAAAAGGTCAACTATGTCAGATTGTATTTTAACTCCATGACTCCATAATCTGAGACACAATAAAAGAGTCGCTTCCGAAACCATCACGGAGGCGACTTATTTTTTTCTGAGCGATTACTATTGCATTTTCGTGCAGTGTCGTTTATATTGAATTTAGTAATTGATCAATCACTAATCTGAATCTGTGTTGAACAAAAGGATGGAGATTTCATGACCAAAGCTACGTCAACATCAATAAATCGTCAAAAGGAAATCATATCCGCCGCCATTGAAGTGTTTGCGGAGATGGGCTACTACCGTGCGACCACAGCCAAAGTGGCTGAACGGGCCAACATTTCTCAGCCATATGTTTTCCGTTTTTTCGCTACCAAGGAAGCCTTGCTGATTGAAGCGCTGAAGGTTTCATTTGCACGCATCATAGACTCTTTTCACCGAGTTATTCATTCGGTTTCGTCTGAACGGCTAGAGCAGGAGCTTATTGCAGCTTATTCGCAAATTATGATGGAATACCGCAATGAGATCCTTTTGCAAATGCAGGCGCAGACGATTCACGAGGACGTGGTTGTGAACGTGATGCAGCAGGGATTACGTGAAATTCATGCGACGGTATATGATGCTTTTCGCCAGGCAGGGATTGATCAGGCATTGGAAAGAACGATGCTTTTTCTGGCCAGAGGCATGCTTTGTAATATCTCAATGTCGCTGGATCTGCCGGAGCTGATGAAAATAAACGATTAACCTCGTTTATTTTCACGATATGTAATTGATCAATCACTAACTGTTATTTCATCACACTTTGTTATTGATTAGTCACTAAATAATTATTCTATTTAAGGAGTGTTCACAATGAAAAAAGCAATCGTATTAGGTGCAACCGGAGGAACTGGTTCGGCAATTCTACATGAACTTCTCAATAGAGGCATTGAAACCATCGCCTTTGGCCGTTCTTCAGATAAGCTCCAGCAATTACAAGCGTCATTGGGTCAGCCAAAGCATCTGTCAGTTTATAAAGGCGATGTATTCGATGCGAATCAGGTTAGTGACGCGGTTAAGGATGCAGATGTCATTTTCCAATGTGCGGCTGTTCCATATCACGAAATGGAGACACGCCAGCTTCCTTTGGGGGAATCCGTCATGGAGGCGGCCCATAGATTAGGCAAGAAAATAGTCATCATTGACGGAATTTATCCGTACGGCAAGGCATTGACCCCATTGGTGAATGAGGAACATCCCAAAAAACCACATACCCGCAAGGGAAAAGTCAAGCTGGAATTTGAAAAGCTTATATTCAGTTCCCGCTGGGATCATGCACGGCCTATGATTGCAAGATTGCCTGATTATTACGGACCTACCGCCAACAAATCCTCTTATTTAGGATTAACTATGGAGGCCGTGGCTGCTGGAAAACCGGCTATTTTCATAGGAGGCTTGAATGTCCCACGCGAATATGTGTATCTGCCCGATGCGGCAGTGATGATCGTGGAATTAGCCAGCCGGGAAGAAGCATACGGTCAAAATTGGAACATACCAGGAGCGGGTGTGATTTCCGGCAAAAAGCTTGTGCATATTGCACAAAAAGCAAGTGGTAAAACTAAACCTGTCTTTCCACTGCGAAAAACCGCACTCTGTCTAATCGGATTATTTGATCCGGTGATTCGTGAAATCGTAGAGATGCTATATCTGACTCAAACACCTGTTGTGCTGGATGGTAGCAAATACGAGCGTGTTGTAGGCCCTATACCCAAGACATCTTTTGAAACAGGTATAACGGATACAATACTGGCTTTGAAGAAACGTCAATAAAATCTATGATGGGGCTTCATCAGAAAATATACTTCCAAGCAATGAAAGTCGCGTTCTATGCGGCTTTTTTCTTTTTTTACTTTGACTATATCAGGTATACTCGTTCGTGCGCCTGTGAACACAAACAACCAAATAGGTTGACAAGGAGAGTATGCTTCGTTATTCTAATACCCATAGGGGTATATGTATAATGAAAATTTTAGATTACATTCCCCTCAAAAAAATAAGCGGAGGTATGTACAATGTCATCAACTAACATCCAAGCAGATCAAATTCTGAATTGCAAAGGACTTGCTTGCCCCATGCCCATTGTCAAAACGAAAAAAGCCATGAATGAGCTCAATGCCGGGCAGGTTATTGAAATTCAAGCCACGGACAAAGGCTCATTAGCCGATTTACAGAGCTGGGCCCAAAACACCGGACATCAATATTTAGGCACTCTTCAATCGGGAGATGTGATGCAGCATTATTTACGTAAATCTAATCCCGATGAAGTGAAGGAAGAACAAAGCTTTCCATGGACGATAAGCCATGAAGAATTACAGACGAAACTGTCCGCAAACGAGAAAATAATGTTGCTCGATGTCCGTGAGCCCGCAGAATTTGCTTTCAAACGCATCCCCGGCTCAAAATCTATTCCTCTCGGAGATCTGGAAAGCAGACTCGGTGAGCTAAATTTAGATGAAGAAATCGTAGTGATTTGCCGTACCGGAATCCGTAGTGACCTGGCCTGCCAGCAATTAGCAGCCAAAGGCGCCCAAAACGTCAAAAATGTGCTTTTAGGCATATCCGCCTGGACAGGTGCGACTGAAGGGAGCGAATCCATATGAATACCACAACAGAAATCAACACCATGACAGCGCAGGAATTGACCAAAATCATTTTGAATCAAGAACGTCTCTTTATTGTAGATGTCCGCAACGAGAGTGATTTTAACAATTGGAAGGTGGAAGGCGAACAGATTGAGATTATCAACCTTCCGTATTTTGATTTGCTGGATGGCGTTGACCATGTACTGGAGCAAATTCCGGAGAATAAACCAGTGCTAGTCATCTGCGCCAAGGAAGGGTCTTCTATATTTGTCGCGGAACAACTGGTTGAAGCCAGGCGCAGCCAACTATTTTACCTTCAAGGAGGAATGAAAAGCTGGAGTGAATATCTGGAGCCCGTCAAAGTCGCTGAACTACAGAATGGCGGTGAACTGTATCAATTCGTTCGAATCGGCAAAGGCTGTCTTTCCTACATGATCATTTCTGACGGAGAAGCGGCTGTCGTGGATACACTGCGGATGACGGATATTTACGAACAATTTGCCCGCGAAAAAGGAGCCCTAATCACACATACGATAGACACTCATCTACATGCAGATCATATTTCGGGAGGCAAAAAGCTGGCGGAGAGCGTAGGGGCAACCTATTGGCTGCCATCCAAAGACGCTGAAGAGCTGACCTTTGATTATGCCAAGCTGGAAGATGGTCATGCCATTACGGTTGGTAACACAACGATTAACATCCAGCCGATTTACTCTCCTGGTCACACCATCGGCAGCACATCCCTCATTGTGGATCAGCAATATCTGCTGACCGGAGACATTTTGTTCATTCAATCCATTGGCCGTCCAGATTTGGCGGGGAAAGCGGATGATTGGGTTGGCGACCTGCACACCACACTTTATACCCGTTACAAGGATTTGCCGGAAGATTTGATCGTACTTCCTGCGCATTTTGGCAGCATCACGGAGCTGGGTGAAGACGGTAACGTTCACGCACGATTAGCAGAGCTTTACCAGACGAATCCGGGTTTAAACCTGCAAAGTGAGACTGAATTCAGAAATAGAGTAACTGTTAACTTACCAGAACACCCTAACGCCTATCAAGAAATTCGGCAGATCAACATGGGAAAAATAACACCTACGGAAGAAGAACAGCGAGACATGGAAATGGGACCTAACCGCTGTGCCGTACATGACAACTAAAGTGGGTGCATGATGGATATTCTCCTGTATGGAGGCATGGTGCTTCTGGGTCTGATCGGATCATTCTTTTCGGGTTTGCTGGGTATCGGCGGAGCCATTATCAATTATCCGTTATTACTTTTTGTCCCGACTGGCTTGGGCATAGCACATTTTTCAGCACAAGAAGTGTCCACGATAAGCATGTTTCAGGTCTTCTTTGCTTCATTAGCGGGAGTATTAGCCTTTCGCAGTAAAAAAGGAGAACCTTCCCTTGTGCATAAGGACCTTGTCTTGTATATGGGCATAAGTATTCTGTTGGGAAGCCTGATCAGCGGATCAGTGTCTCATTTTCTGGACGAACAAGTGATCAATATCATTTATGGCGTGCTGGCGATGATCGCCGTTGTCCTGATGCTTTTACTAAATAAAGGGAAGCCTGAACAATCCACAAGCGAAATTACGTTTAACAAATGGATTGCGGTGAGTTTTGCCTTTTTGGTCGGTATCATATCAGGCGTTGTGGGCGCAGGAGGAGCATTCATTTTAATTCCTATTATGTTAACCGTGCTCAAGATTCCTACCCGTACGACCATCGCATCCTCCCTCGCTATTGTGTTCATTTCCGCCATTGGCGGTGTCATTGGCAAAATATCAACGGGGCATATTCCGGTTATCGTAACTGTTTTTACGGTATTGGGAAGTTTGATCGGCGCACCTCTAGGCTCCAAATGGAACTTGAAAATGAACCCGGTTATTTTGCGATACAGTTTAGTGGTGTTGATCCTTCTTACTGCCATTAAAATTTGGAGTTCCATATTAGGATTTTAAATAACAAAGTTGCAGTGAAAAAGGAGATTACAGGATGAATCTGGAACAGACTCAGCAAAAAACAACTATCGTTTTATTTAGCGGGGAGCTGGATAAGGCTATCGCCGCATTTATTATCGCGAATGGTGCGGCAGCTTACGACTATGAAGTGACCATCTTCTTTACGTTTTGGGGGCTAAACACGCTGCGTAAGGAAGAACTCGTACGCACGAATAAGGGGCTACTCGAAAAAGCCTTTGGCTGGATGATGCCGCGTGGACCCCAAAAGCTTGCATTGTCCAAAATGAATTTTGCAGGACTCGGCCCGCAGATGATCAAGCATGTCATGAAAAAGCATAATGCGCTTTCCCTTCCGCAGCTTATCGAGCTGGCGCAAGAACAGGGGATCAAGCTGGTGGCCTGTACCATGACCATGGATCTACTAGGACTACAACAGGAAGAGCTGATGGACGGTTTGGAATATGCCGGAGTAGCTGCCTATCTGGGGGATGCTTCGCAGGGTAAGGTAAATCTATTCATTTAGGATGTCCTTATTATTTTTTTGGTTTATAATATACCTATACATGTATATGATTAAATCAAAAAGGAGTGTATACCTGATGGATTACAATTATAGTGATGAACTGAAAACACGCCTGAGAAGAATTGAGGGTCAGGTGCGTGGGGTGCTTCGTTTAATGGATGAGGGACAATCCTGTAAGGACGTAGTAAGCCAGTTATCCGCCGTACGCAACGCATCCGATAAAGCGATTGCCCAGATCGTGGCAGAAAATCTGCAACGTTGTATATTGGAAGAACAAGAGGCTGGTGGAGATACAGATAAACTTGTTAAGGAAGCGATCCAGCTTCTCGTAAAAAGTCGTTAAGGAGCTGTAGTCCGACTTGAACCTCAGAATGGGTAGGGCAATATTATTTCCCGAAATTATTGCCCTCAATCCATAAGGGCTGCTGAACATAAGTCCCTAAAACTCGATTAAAATACACTCGATTATGAGAGGTTTCTTTCGTGACCTGAATACCAAAATCCCCATTTCCCTTGGATATGATTTCATTTAAATGAATACTAGATTGCTGAACATCACGTTAATATGGTTAGAAAGCTGATCCAGTTCAATGCCAAAAAAGCGGGTATCCCAAATCTTATTGTACATAATCTCTAATCCATGGTATCGACTGCCTAATGAAATTGGGTGCTCTAAATTACGTGAAACGCGAATCCCTGAATTGATTGAACGAAGGATGATGTTCCTTTCAATGCGGTTGTTGTAAGCGGGCAATGAATAAGAAATACCGGAGAGAGGAGAATCCTTAATGAGATTGCCCCATACTTCGGAATCACCCTGTATTTTTGTAGTATGGTTTTGGAACAATATAGTAGAAGAAACAATAGATGGGTCCAAAAGCAAACCTCCAAACGTTTTTTACATGATCAAAATATCTATTGATTTTTGTATGACGAACCCGTAACATTAGAAAAAAATATAACGGGAGCCTGTGGAAGCAAGCTGAGAGTACGACTAAGCCGTCGTAGACCGTGTGAACCTGTTGGATAATGCCAGCGTAGGGATATAAGTGTATACATATGTATAGGCCAACAGTCTTTCACAGGTTCCTGAAGAAAGAGGGTTGGTTTTTTTATGTTAGATCAAATGGCTTTGTTGCTACAAAATATGCGGGATACGAATCCGCTCGTTCACAATATAACCAATGTGGTCGTCACCAATTTTACGGCAAACGGACTGCTCGCGCTCGGCGCTTCACCAGTAATGGCATACGCCAAAGAGGAAGTCGCAGATATGGCCCGAATTGCGGGGGCGCTTGTACTTAACATTGGTACGTTAAATGAAGAACTTGTAGAGTCCATGATTATGGCTGGTTTATCGGCTAATGAACATGGGGTACCTGTGCTGTTAGATCCCGTGGGCGCGGGAGCGACCCCATTCCGCACAGCCTCCGCTCTCCGGATTCTGGATCGGGTCAAGGTGGATATTGTTCGCGGTAACGCTGCTGAAATTGCACAAATCATTGGCGAAGACATACAAATTAAAGGTGTCGATGCTGGAGAAACAGGCAATTTGAATATTTCACAACTTGCAGTCAAAGCAGCCCATCAACTGAATACGATTGTTGCAATCACCGGCAAAGAAGACGTCATTACCGACGGCCGTATAGGGTGGATCATTGAGAATGGCCATAGCATGCTTACCAAAGTTACGGGAGCTGGTTGCCTATTAACTTCGGTGCTGGGCGCTTTCGCTGCTGTCGAAAACGACAGACTTACTGCTGGCATGGCAGCACTTGCCGTATATGGCGTTGCTGCTGAAATGGCAGCAGAACGAAAAGGTGGGGAAGGACCAGGAAGCTTTCAGATCGAGCTACTTAATATGCTGTTCGCGGTAACGCCGGACGATGTGCTCCAGTACGGTAGGGTGCGCGCATTAGAGCGGATATTCTGAACACAAGAGTATAGAAGGTGAAATGAACCACTGTTTATATAGAAATGGACAGGTGTAATAACCCGTAAGGAGAAATAACTTCTTGCCGGGAGGTGTATGTATGGAGGTATTCGTCACGATTGGTGTCAAATTGATCATCAGCTTTTTTGGTTTGTGGATTATTGCTTTTATTACAGGGCGGAAAACCCTTAGTCAGTTAACACCGCTCGATTTTTTAACGTCATTGGTTTTAAGCGAAATTGTGGGGAATGCACTATACGACGATAAGGTGAGCATTAGGCAGCTTTTGTTTGCTTTGGCACTGTGGTGCGCGCTGTCCTACTTTTTTGAGAAGGCAACGACCCATTTTGTAAGATTTGGATATATGGCGGAGGGCCGGACTGTGCTGCTCATCGATAAAGGCAAGGTTAATCAAGAAATGCTAGAAAAATACGATATTGAGTATACACAGTTACTTTCCATGCTTCGGCAGCAAAATATTTTTTCTCTTCGTGAGGTCAGGTACGCCACGTTGGAAACGAACGGCTCACTATCAGTCATGCGCAAACCCGAATACGAGCCGCCAACCGCTCAGGATATGGGGATAGGTGTGCAGCCTGATTTCTTTTCCGTTACGGTCATTGATAAAGGAAAGCTGCTGAACGAATCCATGAGGGGCAAGAAAATCGATATGGAGCAGATTAAAGCAAAGGTCCGGGAGCAAGGATATGGTGATATCGACGAGATCGCCTATGCGGAGTATAGCGAGGATGGAACACTGTACATTGTTCCGATGGGAGAGAAAACCTAATTAGACCAGGTTGGACCAGACATAAATTATCTTTTAGTATCCGCGCTGAGCGCGGCTTTTTTTATGTATACAAGTCCAGTTCTTGGCTTGGGGCATGAGCTTGTACTATTAGCCTAAACATTTCCTTTAAATATTCCGATAACATTTAAATGAACGTCTATTGCTTATGCTAGGCTGACATGGCTGGATTACAATAGGAGGATTTTGTAATCTTACCAACTGGTTTGACAAATACATATTGTTATCAAGGAGTGCACAGATCATGAAAAAGAAGGGATTGCGCCAATGGATGGCTCCGTTCGCAACGGTTACTCTGATTTTGAATACGGGATATGGCATCTTGGGAGGAACGGATGTAGCGGCGAGTGCGTTGCCTGCCAAAGAGCATAGCTGGAATTTGAAAAATCCGGGTATAGAGCAGTCACATGCAAACATATTAGCAGGTCAAGGGCGCTATGCGAAGGTTGGTTCGGGTACAGGCGTGACTACGCTTACAGAAGTAGATGGTCAAAGAACCTATATTAACAGAATTATAAAAACGTTGGCGAACCAAACAGCTGCTGTGAGTATTGCACCTGGAGAAGTAAGCCATTTGACAGCGGTTCCGGCAGATACAACAAAGATGAACTTGTCTTGGACAAATCCGACGGACACCAATTTTGACCATGTAAAGGTCAGCGTCAGCACGGACGTATATGTAGATAACATCAAAAGTAATTCTTATATGATGAGCGGCTTACAGCCTGATACAACATATAACTTTCGCGTGCAGACGGTGGATAAGAGCGGAAATGAATCTCAAGGGACTTCAGTACAGGCCAAAACGGCTTCTGTTGTTCCTGTAGATAAGACACCTCCAGGAGAGGTGAGCGGGCTGACAGCGACGAATTTGGGTTACAACGCTTTTACTGTGAATTACATTTTGCCCAAGGATGCTGACCTGAGCCAAGCGATTATCTATCTAAATGATAGGGAAGTGCAGCGAACCTTAGGTACGTCCTACACGTTTAGTGGCTTGATCGCTTCCACTAACTATACCGTAACGGTCAAAACAGTGGATAAATCCGGAAACGTATCTGGGGGGGTTAGTATTCCAGTTACAACCCCAACAGTCTCCGTCGATACTTCGTCCGTGCCAGATGTGACTGGAGCGACAGTGACGTCCGTTGGTAATCAGAGTATATCCATTTCCTGGACGAGACCCAGCGGGATTAGTACAGTTAGTCTATATCTGGATGGGCAACTGATAACAGATTCATCAGGAACGACATATACGTTCACGAACCTGAAAGCAGCTCGGTCGTATGGAATTACGATTAGGTCCAAGCGGAGCACAGGTGCGTTGTCCTCTGGCGTGAAGCTGAGTGCGACGACTAATTCGAGCACCAGTACGTCGGAAGTAACCAATCTTGAGGTAGACAGCAAGGATGAAACCTGGATAAAAATCACCTACGATATTCCGAGTGAAGCGCAGAGGGTGAAAATATATGTTGATAATGACTATCGTGGGGCTACAACCTCTGAGTCCTACAATATTACGAATTTGCGTGCAGGACGCTGGTATGTGATTAAGGTAGTAGCAGTAAAAAGCAATGGAGGGGAATCTTCAGGTGTGAGTTTGTCGGAACGTACGGATACTTCCTATTCGTCTTCGTCATCTAGTTCATCAGACTATGAGGAAGCAAGAGATTTGATGAGGACTGCGGAGAATAACCTGAGTGCATCCAGTTGGCGTGCTGCCAGAGACGCAATTAGTGATCTGCCAAGCGGGTCGCGTAAAAGTGATCTGCTGGATCGACTGGAAGCTATTCGCAATCGTGTGTTTAATACCAGCGGTTCATCAACCACGACAAGTACAAATACAGGTACAACAACCTCTGGCTCAGCGTCGGTGTACTCCAACAATGCGGTTGCCCCATACGCAACTTCATTCACCCTCACACCAGGAGCTAAATATGCTTACGTGGATGGTCGCGCTATGTCGATAGATCAGGCCCCGCAGATCATAAATGGGGTGACGATGGTTCCGCTACGTTTTATCAGCGAACGGGTGGGCTACCAGGTGAATTATGAAAGAGGGACCAAGCGGATCCTTATGAATCGCCCTACTGAAGGCAAACAGGTGATACTTCAAATTAAGAATCCCAAGATGGTAGTATATGAGCTAAATATATCCCGGAATTCCTCAACTCCCATCACAGCCCCGATTATTGTTAAGGGCTACACGTTAGTTCCACTAAGAGCCATTAGTGAGCTTTCGGGCTACCAAGTGAATTATAGCACTGCATCCAAACAAATTACGATTACAAAATAAATGCTTTTGTAAAAATGGTTCCAAGTAAAGAATCTGGAACTCAACTTGTCGAGAAACCCGGTCATTTCCATAACGTTGGGTTTCTCTTTTTTTTGTATGTCACACGAAAAATGAAAAAGCGATGGATAGACAGGATCCTTTTCTCTGAAGAAGAACTGCTTTCTTTAAATGAGGTGAGCAAGCTTCCTGTGGAGTATCCTGGATGGATGCTGAAATCGTGGAGCCAAGCGAGAGTTAAACAGATAGAGGACTCACGAACCAGAGGAATCCTCTCTTGAAACTTAACACATTCCGAATCCACTCCAATCTGGATTAATCGTCAGCCCGCTCGCCCTCGGCAAGATGACTTTCAGCACTCCGCATTGGGGATCAACCAACGAAGTTCTGAGTCTATCTTCGATGCCTACATTGCACTGAATGCCAGCATTAGCAAGCAAGTGACGGGAATCTATTTAACTGCTCTTAAGAACATGCTTTAAGCAAGGGATAGTTATAGAGTTATGGAACTAAAGTAGCCAAAAACATTCTCAATTGATGAGAGTGTTTTTGGCTACTATCAATATATTCAGAAATAATAAGCAACCCCTAAAACTTATTGAGTATTCTTTAGATGAATATAATCTAAAGTCTTAGCTAAAAAGGAAAAAAAACCGCGATTTACGCGAGCTCTTTTTGAAGATAAGCATCAATTTTTGCAAGGGCTTCTTCTGTACCGCCGGATTGCTGGAAGCTGCTATTTATTTTTTGTATGCCCTCTTTATACACTGCGTTCGACATCACTTCATCTACGGCCTCTCTTAACGATTGTGCATTGATATGGTCCTTGGTTATTCGATAGCCCGCTTGAAGTTCCGTTAACCGCTGCGCGACCAGCGGCTGATCCTTGTCCTGGGGCAGTACAACCAAGGGTACATTGAAGTGAATCCCTTCATTCACGCTGTTCATCCCACCGTGAGTAATAAACACATCTGAATGACGTAATACCTCCAATTGAGGAACATAGTGCGAGATAATAAAGTGTTCGGGGACTGGATTGATTTTCGTAAAATCAGCTTTCTCGCCGGCTGCAATCACGACGATGCCTTCAAAATCGGCAAAAGCTTCAATACAGGTGTTAAAAAAGTCTTCAATATGATCTAAAACCGTTCCCATCGAAATATACAGAACCTTGTTATCTTGTAATGCATCCAGGGGAAATGAATTTTCTCCTTTGCGCTCTGGGAAGCTGGGACCAATAAAAAGATTCTCGTCACCAAAAAGTTCACCATTCGGTTGGAAATATCGACTGGTATATACCACATTCAGCGCCCCTGAATTGTTCATAAATTGCACCATATGCTCGGGAGTAACACCGAATCTTTCTTTCATATGCTGCAGCGAGGTTGTGGCATGTTCATCAAGCTGAAACGGTACTTTAGCATCAGTACGAAAGAGGTTGGTAGCCATCCGATTCTTCGAAATAAGAAAGGATGGAGAGGAAGCAATACCGGGAATATTCAAATAATCCCTAACTAATTCACCAGCTCCGAATCTATCATAGAACACAAAATCAAAATCAATGCTTTCGGACAACTTTTGGGTAATGGCCAATATGTCCAGCGAAGTCTGAATATGAATGTTCAAAAATGCGTTCAATCCGGCTGGAGAAGCGGTGTTGATGAAAGCAGTCCTGACCAGATCGGGATGTAGGTGAACCGTTGCTCCAACGGCTTCGAGTCTGTCCTTGTATTTTTCAGTTGTAATGTAATGTACTTGATCTCCCCGTGCCGCAAAAGCTTGCGTAATCCCGATCGTAGGATTCACATGTCCTTCTGCCGGAAAGTTAACCATTAATATGTGTAACATTCATCATCACTCCCTTTACGCTTCGTTGGAGATCACAGTTTTCACTGAAACTCTCTATCTATAATAACAATAATTTTTATATTTACAAATGATATCCTTTTTGCAACCATATCTTAAGATCTCTTCAAGCATATCTACTTGTCCTTTCAGAATTCCTAAAGGGAATTTTTTCGATTCCGTTACACCTTAAATTTACCGCAGATGAACATTCAATAAGTTCATTTTCCAAGGGATTGTTGAATGTTAAGCTGAACTTACAGTTATTTTTTTGTTATGCATTTTGAGATCTTAAGGGAGTGTGAAACATTGAAAACTAATTGCGCGGATTCGTACCCAAAACTTTCTTAATGAACTGGAGCTTGCACATCAAAAAGAAGAAGAGCTTACGTTAGCCAACGAGCAGCAACGCATGGCACGGGATTTGCATGATACACTGGCTCAAGGTCTTGCTGGCCTGATTATGCAGTTGGAAGCCGTAGATGCCCATCTGACAAAAGGCAGCTCACAGAGAGCCCATGAAATCGTTCAACGGTCCATGTCCCAGGCGCACAAGGCTTTGGCTGATTCACGACGTGCTATAGACAACCTGTTAAGGTTCTCCGGGAATCAGTAGTCATTCATACGAGATTAGAGGGAACCCGAAGAGACCGTGTGAAGAGGCTTATGACGCATTCTTATATTAAAGTGCGTCTTCGCCATTAACGGACGGGTAGATAACTAAAATATTGGAGTAATTATTAAACAAGGCAGACCGGAGAATCGGTCTGCCTTGTTTAAATTTTTATCGTCACTGACTGCATTCGTGATCAGCGGGGGATCGCCTTAATGCGGAAGGTAGAGCTGGCGAAATCCCCTGTTAGATCCGAGACCACAAGCCCAATTCTCATCAGGCGGTCACCTCCAAAGATTTCGCCATCGAACGCTACGCTGAAGGGGGAGCCGCCGTCTTCCGCCAAGGTATTAACCGCATGATCTGCAGTGTTGCCCGTTGCCCCGGTTTCGATTTTATACTTTTTCTCCGGGTCAAGTCCTTTTAGTGTTAATCGTCGGATTGGCCCATTCGGTTCAGCCAGTACGCGGAAGTAAGCGACAAACGCTTCCGACTGGTCCTCGCTAACGAACATCCAGGCCGTATCACCTCGGCCTTCAAATGGGCTAAGGAGCCGATACATATCCCCCTGCTGTACAAGGGAGCGAATTTCCTTGTACTGGGCGATTTGTTTGGCAGCGAACTCCTTTTCTTCCTTTGTAAATGCAGTAAGATCAAGCTCGTAGCCAAAGTTGCCACTCATTGCCACATCGCCGCGTATGGCGAGGGAGGTGATTCGTCCCACCTGGTGGTTCGGCACGCTTGATACGTGTGCCCCCATGGTGCTGGCGGGATACACGATGCTTGTTCCGTACTGGATAGCCAACCTTTCAATCGCATCGGTATCGTCGCTGGTCCATGTTTGCGGCATATAGTAGAGCATTCCTGGATCGAACCGTCCGCCACCTCCGGAACAGCTTTCGAACAAGATGTCCGGGAACCGGGAGGTCAGGCGTTCCAGCAGATCGTAAAGTCCGAGCATATAACGGTGTGCGGTTTCCTTTTGCCGTTCGCTAGGAGCTGTAGCCGAAGCAATCTCCGTCATATTACGGTTCATGTCCCACTTGACATAAGTAATCGGAGCGATTGAGAATACGGAGCTAAGCGTATCGTACAAGTAATCGCATACTTCTTTGCGGGAGAGATCAAGCACCAACTGGGATCGGCCTTCCGTCCGCCGCCGCCCCTCAGCATGCAGGCACCAGTCAGGATGGTCACGGTATAGTTCACTATCAGGAGATACCATTTCCGGCTCTACCCACAAGCCAAATTGTAATCCTTGTTCATTCACCCGTTTGGCTAGGTCGGCAAGACCGCCAGGCAGCTTGCGGCGGTTCTCAAACCAGTCCCCAAGCGAATTGTCGTCATTATCGCGTTTGCCAAACCAACCATCATCAAGAACAAAGAGCTCAATACCGAGGGGTCCCGCTTCCTTAGCAATCGCCTCGATTTTATCAGCATCGAAGTTGAAATAAGTGGCTTCCCAATTGTTTACGAGAATAGGGCGTTCTTTGTCACGATAATCCCCCCGGCACAGCCGTGTACGATAGAGTCGATGATAAGTGCGAGACATGCCCCCAAGACCTTCTCCGGAAAAGACCAGTACGGCTTCAGGGGTCTGGAATGACTGATCCGGTTCAAGTTGCCAGGAGAAGTCAAAGGGATTGATCCCGATACTTACACGGGTCTGGTCGAACTGCTCTACTTCTGCCTGTGCGACGAAGTTGCTGCTATAGACCAAGCTGAAGCCGTACACATCACCACGATCTTCAGTTGCATCAGGACGAAGCAGTGCCAGAAAGGGATTCATCTGGTGACTGCTGGAGCCCCGACGGCTCTCCAAGCGAATGGCACCGGGCCCGAGGTCACGGCGCTGGATATGCCGTTCCCGCACCCAGGCACCGGACAGGTAGAGAGCTTGGTAGTTGGAATCGGCGAAATCGACAGAGGCGCTCATGGCTTGCTCAATATTTAGGATAGCGCTTCCAGTATGCTCAAACAGGGTAGACCGGGCAATAACACTGTAATTCGCAAATACAGTATAGAGCAGTGTAGCCTTAAGACCTGAGCTTTTGTCCTCAAGGATCAGAAAGAGGGTTGCTGCTTCATCATCCGATTCGGTATAGACGGCAGGAAGTCCTTCAAGCTTTGGTTTACCCGGAACAATGCGGTAACCAGTATATTTCAGCTCCGTAATCCGGGTGCCGTCCGCAAGTGCAACCTGGTAGGCGGGCTGACGAAAGTCGCTTGTTCCATACTGGGGATATTCCTGGGGAAGCGTGTCCAGGGAAATCGTACGATTGGAAGGAACGGGAGTGGGAGAGAAAGAGCAGCGCTCCCTAAGTTCCAGTATACTTGCTAGACTTTTGTCATGGTGAAGTCGAGCTCCCCAATAGACATGTGCGGGATATCCTTCTACAAGCTGGATAATATAGCTGCAATCCTTGGACTGCAGGTGAAACAAACCAAGCGTCTCGTCTACATGAATGTTCATGGTATTCACTCCTTGGGGGTTCATAATTTGTGTTCACATAAGAATATTTATCAATGACGTTAAGACTTTCAAGTGCTGATTTTAGCTGTTTTGGCATGAGCTCTCCCGTATGACAAGCTTAGTCCCGATTACGCTGTGCGCAGGTGGTTCACGTCCCTCAAACCGTTCAGCAAGCAGTTGAACGGCAGCCTTTCCCATCTGTTCGGGATAGGCACGCACAGTGGTTAGCGGTGGCTGTACGAAGGCCGCCATCTCAATGTCGTCGAAGCCGACGACGGCCATATCCTCAGGTACCATGACTCCATCTCCATGAAGGGCACGGAGGGCACCGATAGCGAGCGGGTCGCTTGCAGCGAAGCAGGCCGTCGGTCTTTCCTGTTCGACAAGTAGCTCGTTCATCATCCGATAGCCATCCGCGGTAGTCCAAGCGCCTATACGGACGAATTCAGGATTGTACAATCCCCGTTCCCGCATGAACCGTTCAAAATAATGCGCCCGTCGCTCTCCGTCGCTTTTACCGCCGATAAACCCGATTTGTCTGTGACCAAGCTCCAGTAAATGTCCGAGTGCCTGATCAACAGCTTGCCGGAAATGGAGGCGTACGGAATCGTACTCCAACTGTTCATGGTACTGGTCGACAAGGACAATGGTATTCTTGTTGGGATGCAGCTTGATCACCTCTTCAGGATCGACGCCGCCCACGACAATCAGACCGTCCGTCTTCTGCAAGCTGACGATGGAAGAGCGGCCTCGCAGGGTCTGCCCCAACGTCAGGCCAAGCTCTTCACAGCGCAGTTCGATTCCACGGCGGATCGAGGCATAATACGGATCGTCCCGTTCCTCTTCAATGGAACACCACAGCAGAAGGGAGACTGTCTTCCCACCACGTTCCGTGTTCTGCTTTAATTGCCTCAGCCGGGAAGGCTTATACCCGAGCTGTTCAGCAATCGAAAAAATTCTGTTTTTGGTGTCAGGGCTCACGGACAGAGACAGATCGTTATTTAAAACCCTTGAAACTGTTGCAGCAGACACACCCGCTTCGCGGGCAATGTCTTTAATGGTTGCCAAAAAAGCTCACACCTTTTTTAGTTAATAAATTTACTAAAATTCGACTTCATCCTAACACATCCCATTAATACTTTCAAGATGCCGGCTGAATCTTTAAGATTACTTTTGATCTACTCTTGTACAGATTAGTTGTGTTAACATGATGAATATTCTCTTGATGACGGAGGGGTTTCAAATTGAATATTCTGTCACTATGCCTGCAATTGCGACTGAAAATAAATCGTCGTATAAGTGGGAGAGGATATAGTGAATACAGAGTTGGATCGGTTTGGAAAAGCTTCCCCCCTTTCATCGCAGCTCGAGTAGCCAAAGTAATAGCTTGATAGCTAGATTTTTTCGGTTTAGAAGTTCTCTTTTTTCGAGAGGAGCCCAATCATGATCTACAGCCGTGAACTGGTCCACAGACACCTGTCAGGAGAGCGCCTGAAGGAGCACGTCGTGTTTTCGTTCGATACTGAGAAACAAAAAGATCGATATTTTCCACCATATTAGATAATAATATCCCCTTTTTTTGGATTGTTTCTCTTTATAATGAAAGCGCACTCATAACAATTTAAGGAGCTGATATGTTTTGACACGTAACAAATGCTTAAGAAGATTGTCCACCGCTATGTTAACGGTGCCTATGCTCACGATGTTCGCTTCAGGTGCAATGGCCGAGCAGGCAATGAATGGACATAAGCCTCCGGTTTCTGCTGGAAGCGGTGTGTTTTATGAAATTTATATCAATTCTTTTTATGATTCGAATGGAGACGGACACGGTGATTTGAAAGGAATTACACAAAAGCTTGATTACTTAAACGACGGCAATCCCCGTTCGGGCAAGGATTTGCAGGTCAGCGGCCTCTGGCTCATGCCCCTGAATCCGTCTCCAAGCTACCATAAATATGATGTAACCGACTACTATCAGGTGGACCCGCAGTATGGGAGTCTGAATGATTTCCGCACCTTGATGAAAGAAGCAGACCGAAAGGGCGTCAAGGTGATCATGGACCTTGTTATCAATCATTCGAGCAGCGAGCACCCTTGGTTCAAGGAGGCCAGCGCCAACCCGCAAAGCAAATACCACGACTATTACGTATGGGCGGATGAGAACACAGATCTGGAAGAAAAGGGCTCGTGGGGCCAGCAGGTATGGCATAAGAATCCGAATGGGGAAGGGTATTTTTACGGTACGTTCTGGTCAGGAATGCCGGATCTGAACTTCGACAATCCCGAAGTCCGCAAAGAAATGATCAAAGTCGGCAAGTATTGGCTGCAGCAGGGTGCACAGGGGTTCCGGCTTGACGCGGCGATGCATATTTTTAAAGGGCAGACGAAGGATGGTGCCGATAAAAACATCGCGTGGTGGAATGAGTTCCGTTCCGAGATGGAGAAGGTAAATCCAAATGTATATCTGGCAGGAGAGGTATGGGACAAACCGGAAACAATAGCTCCTTATTACGGACCGCTCCACTCCCTGTTTAATTTTGACCTGGGCGGAACGATTTTGAACTCCGTGAAAAACGGTCGGGATCAGGGTATCGCGACATTCGCCGAGAAAACGCTGAAACTGTACAAATCGTACAATAAGGCGGCACTCGATGCTCCGTTCCTGAGCAACCATGACCAGACCCGTGTCATGAGCGAACTGGGCGGGGATGTGCGAAAATCCAAGCTGGCCGCTTCCATTCTTTTGACGCTTCCGGGTCAGCCGTTCCTCTATTACGGGGAAGAAATCGGCATGAAGGGGGAGAAGCCCGATGAGTATCTTCGGGAGCCTATGCGCTGGTACAAGGGAGATGGCCCTGGTCAACCAACGTGGGAGAAACCCAAATACAACACAGGCGAAGTGTCGGTCGAAGCGCAGTTGCGGGACGATGATTCCCTGCTGGAAAGCTACCGCACGCTAATCCGTCTGAGGGAAGAACATGAAGCTCTCCGCAGCAAAAGTCTGCAACCTATCCAAACAGGTTCTGCCAGCGTGGCCGCATTTACACGCACTTCAGGCAAAGAAACATTGTATGTATATCATAACCTGTCTAGAGAGCCGGTTACCCTGCAGATGAAAGATTTGGATAAAGGTAAGTGGAAAGTGGTCTTCTCCACCTCGAAGGATGTGAAGGTGAAGAAAGGAATGGTCACGATTCCGGCCTACAGTTCTCTGATTACTGAAGAAGACAGAAAGAGCTGAACATACGCAAACTTACCTCTCAAATGAAGCGTGATATAGATCAATGAATCTATGTTGGGGTGTTAAGAGCACCCCTTTTTTATATGAGTTTTGCTGCATACAAATAGAAGATATTGAAACCGGAAGGAGAGCAGTTATATATCAAAAGAAAGTTTTTACGACCGGCAAAGGAGCTTTGACCGACCAAGCACTAGATACTTTGTGTTTTTTGTCTGGTCGACTTTACCCAACTTTCGTTCCTGAGTCCGAAGCGGATCGGACAGGCTCCAATAAAAGAAAACTCGAAAATAATTGAGAAAACGACCGCATTTTCGTTGAAGTTTTTGTCGGAGGACAAGAACATGTATTCATAGCCGATTTGATGATTATCTAAATGAAAAGTGCTCTGTTTTTTTGGTGCAGGATGTTTAGCTACAAATAATTGCATTACTCCATATGATTGGTCAACGGCATTGCAAAAGTGAATTTACTGTTGTTATTCAATTTTTAAATTGCATGTTAGACAAGGATTGACCGATCTAAAACTAGTTACTTGACAAAAGTTTTATATAAAATTAAAATGATATCCATGAATGAAACATACATTTTGTCTTTGGTGGGACGAATACATCGTCATGGCAATCGGTTCATAGAAAGTGAGTTGCGCAATAGAAATATAAGGGATATTGCACCATCACACGGTGATATTCTGTTTCAACTTTATCGGCATGATAGTCTCACTATGCATGAGTTATCTAAGCTAATTGATAGAGATAAGTCAACAGTAACAGTTTTGGTCGATAAAATGGTGAAAAGGGGATACATTCAAAAAGAAAAGGATTTACAGGATACTCGCATATATCGGCTGACTCTTACAGAAAAAGGACATGATCTTCGAGAGGAATTTGAAGAAATATCGGATTGTTTGTTAGCGAAAATATACGATAAATTTACACATGAAGAAAAATCTCGTATCATGGAACTCCTTCAAAAGATCGAATTATAAATTAATTTTTTTTGCTAAAAAGGTTTTATATAAAACTAAAAATATACGATTCTATATACAATCTTAAGATCGGACAAACTAGTTTTTCGAACAGATTATTTTTTTGTTTTGGAGAAAGATCTCTGTTTTCTCTATTTCAGGATCAATTAAGAACGATTCTCCTAATCAGAAGGTGTCCTACTTGAATCAAAGATTATTTAAGAATAATTCTATATTTTTAAGAGAAGAGTAAGTTTATCCCTGCTTCTTCAACTTTGCAGCACAAAGCAAAAATAGTGAAATAGGAAAAGGTCATTCAGGCGAACTTATACCTTATATGGTTCTCATAAGAAGATAAGGGTTAGAGAGGAGGACACATTGAGCAGCAATTTGTGGATGCAGTTTTCAGATTATTTTATCAATTACATGAACAACTATTGGGTTTCTGTAAAAGAACATATAGAGATTAGTTTTCTAGCAATACTGATTTCATCAATAATTGGAATTGTTTGTGGGTACGTCTGTACAGAGTGTAAGAAATACGAAAAATGGATAGTGTCCATGTTTCAGGTCTTGCGTATTATTCCAAGTTTGGCTGTTCTTATATTACTGATTCCTATTATGGGCACAGGGATACAGCCGGCTATGACAGCCTTAATACTGCTAGCCATTCCGCCAATTATTATGAATACTGTTGCAGGACTAGAAGAAGTTCCTCCATTTGTGCTGGAAACAGCGCTTGGAGTTGGAATGTCAAAGAGGCAACTACTATGGAAAGTTAAGTTTCCATTAGCCGCGCCATTGATTCTAACCGGAGTGAAGACAGCTATGATTGAAGTTATTGCAAGTGCGACACTAGCCTCAAAGATCGGAGCAGGTGGACTCGGAGATATCATTTTTACAGGTTTGGGATTAAATCGAGTTGATTTACTTTTAATTGGGGGTATTTCGGTTGCGGTGTTTTCTATAGTGGCGGGGCTATGTCTTGATATGACGGATAGATTGTTGTTTGGATATAAATTTCTTAGAAAGTAGGCCAAGATCATGTTTAAAAAGAACTTACAAAGGTTTACTGCAATCCTAACAGTTATATTGTTAGTGGCAATGATTGCAGCATGTGGGAATAAGAGCACTAATCCAGAAAAAAATACTACGATTCGTGTCGGAACAAAAGACTTCACGGAGAACTTAATTGTTGGAGAACTGTATGCACTAGCTTTGGAAGATGCTGGATATAGGGTGGAAAGGGTTTTTAATATTGCGGGCTCAGTTATTCATACTTCCCTTATAAATAATGAAATTGATATATATCCCGAGTACACGGGTACGGCTTTATTGACCATTTTGAATATGAATCAAATGACCGATCACGAGAAGGTTTATAAGACAGTTAAAGAGGAATATAAAAAGCAATTTCAGGTTACTTGGCTTAATTACTCAAACGCAAATGACGGAGCTGGTCTTGTTATACGTACTGAGGTATCCAAAAAGCTTGGGATAACCACAATTTCAGACCTGCAAAAACATGCTAGTGAACTTCGTTTTGCCTCGCAAGGGGAAGTTGATCAACGAGAAGATGGAATACCGGCATTAGAAAAAGTGTACGGGAAATTTAATTGGCAATCATCAAAGGTGTATGATAACAGTCTGAAATATGAGGTGTTAAGTAACAATGAAGCCGATGTCGCACCCGCCTATACAACAGAGGGAAGGCTGGTTAATACAGATCAATTCACGCTGTTGGAAGATGACAAATATGTATGGCCGCCATATAATTTAGCGCCAGTTATTCGTGACAATATGTTAAACGCTAATCCCGAAATTGCAGAGATTATTAACAAGGTAAGTGCTACATTGGATACCAAAATAATCACTTCATTAAATGCTAAAGTAGACGTCGATAAAAAGGAATATGAAGATGTCGCCAAGGAATATTACGAATCCATTAAATAATGGACTTCACGGAGGAAAACAAGATGCCTCATACAGCGATAGAATTCAACAATGTAAGTAAAAAATATGCTCAATCGGAAAATAACGTGGTGGACCATGTAACTCTATCCATACAAGAAGGAGAGTTTATTACCATCCTAGGCTCATCCGGTTCCGGTAAAACAACTTTATTAAAAATGATAAACCGTCTATATGAACCAAGCGAAGGGAATATCACATTATTTGGTGAGGATATTGCAACAGTTGACCCTGTGAAAATAAGAAGACAAATTGGCTATGTTATTCAGCAGGTAGGGTTATTTCCTCACATGACAATAAGTAAGAACATTGCCATAGTGCCTAAACTTTTAAAATGGCCAAAAACAAAAATTGCTTCTAGAGTAGATGAGTTGCTATCTCTTGTTGGATTACAGCCACAGGAATATAAAAACCGTTATCCGGCGCAATTATCTGGTGGTCAACAACAGAGGGTTGGATTGGCAAGAGCCTTAGCTACTAACCCGGAAATTATGTTGCTGGATGAACCCTTTGGAGCTATTGATGCAATCACTCGAATGAATTTGCAGGATGAGCTTTTGCGTATTCATGGTGGATTAAAGAAAACATTTTTATTTGTTACACACGACATCAATGAAGCGTTTAAACTCGGAACTAGGGTCATACTCATGGATAGAGGAAGGGTTTGTCAGTTTGATACACCAAGAAATGTTGTGAAGAATCCTGCAAACGATTTTGTATCCTCACTCATTGCTTCTTCAAAGCAAGAACGGTTTTGGGAGGAGTTAGATTGATCGATTATGTCATAAAACACCCTGATAAGTTAGGAAACGCCCTCTGGGGACATTCGGTAATCGTATTTATTACACTGCTGTTCTCCCTTTTGCTGGCTTCTATTTTGACGATCTTGTCCATGTACTCTACCACATTGTCAAAGATACTGATTTATTTGTTTTCAGTTATTTATTCTATTCCCAGTTTGGCTCTTTTCACTATGATGATCCCATTAACCGGATTGGGTGATGTGACAGCCATAACTGTTTTTGTTGTCTACAATCAGTACTTATTGCTTCGTAATTTTGTGGCAGGTTTGAATGACGTAGACCCGTCCATTATAGAAGCGGCTACCGGGATTGGTATGAGTAGAATGCAGGTTCTATATAATGTTAGGCTACCATTATCCAAGAAAGCAATATTTATCGGAATACGACTTGTGGTAGTTTCGACAATAGGCATGGCAACGATCGCCGCTTTTATCAACGCTGGAGGACTAGGAAATATTTTATTTGAGGGATTACGGACAATGAATGTTTACAAAATTGTGTGGGGAAGTATGCTCTCTGCCGGAATGGCGATTGGTGTAAACGCGTTACTTCTGAAAATTGAGAGAAGTATGTAGGTTTTTAGATATTTTATGGAAGGAAAGTGCAGAATATGAAGGCTATTGTGTTGGAAAAATCGTGTTCAGCAAAGGATCTTGTGGTAAGGGAAGTACCGAAACCTGAAGTAAAACCAGGCTGGGTGTTAGTCAAAATTAAGGCTTTTGGTATTAACAGATCCGAAATATTCACCAGACAAGGTGATTCTCCTACAGTTAAACTCCCTCGAATTCTTGGTATTGAATGTGTGGGTGAAATCGAAGATCCATCAGATAGCAAATTTGTGAAAGGACAGCGAGTTGTTTCTTTGATGGGTGGTCTTGGACGTGAATTTGATGGTAGTTATGCGGAATATACTCTGATTCCTCATAGTCAAGTTTATGCTGTTGACAACGAAATGGATTGGGTGGAATTGGCGGCGATTCCCGAAATGTATTATACAGCTTACGCGTCATTATTTGATACTCTCAGGCTGAATGAAGGAGAAACGCTTCTCATTCGTGGAGGAACCAGTTCTGTGGGACTAGCCGCAATGCAGCTTGCCAAAAGTAGAGGCGCGGTTGTTATTTCAACAACCAGAAGCAAAAACAAATTGGATTATCTCAAGGGATACGGCGCGGATTATGTGTTGCTTGACAATCAGAACTTATCGAATCAGCTTTTTTCAATTGCTCCCAAAGGTGTAAATAAGGTACTGGAATTAGTGGGGACTGTCACATTGAAACAATCACTAGAATTTGTCGCTGAGCACGGTATTCTATGTATGACGGGAATTTTGGGTGGTGAGTGGGAAATGGACCGTTTTGAACCTATGGTAGATATACCATCGGGAATCTATCTTACATCTTTTACAAGTACGCCAGTCAAAGAACATTTACTTGTCGAACTGTTCAATCATATTGAGAAACATCAAATTAAAGTACCAGTAGCGCGAGTTTTCTCACTGGATCAAATCGAAGAGGCACATTTATTAATGGAAAGTAATGTCGCTAACGGAAAAATTGTTGTTAAGAATACGTGATCAGCGACTATGTCGAGGCTATGAACCAATACTGCCCTTGTATTTATTAATGGAGCATTTTGTTCATCCCATTTTATATGCTTACGGGAGAATCAATAAAAAAAGGAGGGTGGATATGAATAATTGGTATCTTATTTAAATTTATATTTCACTCTGTCAAGGAGGTGAGTGTGGCGACAAGAAGGATATCTTGACTTCGAAAGGTTAGAATAGGTGAAGCAACGGACATCCTTTGGGATTAGTGTATTTTTTGTGAATAAGAGATTGGAAAGGAGTTCCACTATGACAACAGAAACCAATAAACACCTGATGCTTCGTTTTACAGAATTCATCAACACCGCGAGTGAAACTCTCTCTCAAGAACTCATTTCTCCGGATGCGGTATTTTATGTCCCAGGCAGCTCCGAGCCGATGCGTGGGCCGTCTGGTTACCTTGCAATTATCGAAATGATGAGAGTTGGCTTCCCAGATATTCAATGGACGCTGGAGGAGATGGTTGCCGAGGGGGATAAGGTTGCTGCACGCTTCACAATGCGAGGCACACACCAAGGTACCTTTTTCGGCTTTCAGCCAACAACAAAGGCAATTGAAGTGCAGGCTATGAATCTCTATCGACTGTCCGGCGGGAAAATTATTGAAGAATATGGCCAACCCGATTTGCTTGGGTTGCTGCAACAGATCGGAGCAGTGCCGACACCTTAAACGAATGAATTATTGGTTTTAGGGAGACGCAGCTTTTTTAGGTGCACTTAAAAAAGCTGCGTCTCCCATAGATAGGCTTTTGCGTTAATGCTACGGGGCTCAATTACGTTAACTCTAGCAAGCGAAGCTAAAATTTTGATTGCTACCGAAAAACAGGTGTTGGCTTTTCTTTTTCATAAAGAATTTCATTTGCGAGGTGCAGATATACTCTTACTTATAATAGGTAATCTTTATGTCTTAAGCGGCAAAAATTACAATGAATAACTCAATATTTTTTCAATCCTGACTTTAAAAATCGGTGAGGGGAATCCGAGTGGTAATTGAGATAAAAGATATTATTTCAAAGAAAATTCTTAGCGAAGCCAGGGGTTACTTGGATATAGGATTTACACATTCATTGAATCCATATAGTGGATGTGCATTTTCTTGCAGGTACTGTTACGTAAGAGAAATGCCTATTCAAAAGTTCAGAGATATTCCTTGGGGAGAATGGGTGGACATCAAAACAAACGCCGCTGAAATGTACGGTAGTGAAATGATCAAACTCCGTCAAAAAAACAGGACGGTGAATATTTTTATGTCCTCTGCAACAGATCCCTACCAACCTATTGAACGCAAAGCAGCCATTACAAGTCGGATATTAGAGGAAATGATTAAATTTCCGCCCGATCTACTTCAAATCCAGACACGAAGCTCACTCATCACAAGAGACCTTAATTTGTTAGTAAAATTAAAAGAAAAGTGTAAACTCGTGGTATCCATGACTATTGAAACAGACCGAGAGGATATCAAGCAAATCTTTTCTCCAAATGCACCTGGGATCAAATTACGGATTAAAGCCTTAAAAGAATTACACGATGCGGGAATATTTACTCAGGCTTCCATTTCTCCTGTACTACCGTTCACTCCTGATTTTCCTAAAGCTTTGGAAGGAACTGTGGATCGTATTTGGATCGATACGCTAAATATTGGGGACGGTTCAATGGGTAAGCGGTCAATGCGTTTAGGAATGCCTCAAATATTCAAAGTTCATAATCAATTAAAGTGGTATCATAAGGATATTCATATCAAAGTTGAAAAATATTTTTAAAAATTTTTCCCTAGTGAAACGATACGCGTTTCAAAAAATGAAGCTTACCCGGATAGTATGATGTGAATTTTGATTTCAGATGTCCCCGCTGAAACGGATTGTCATTTTAATTTAATGCAATCTACTATTAAACTCCTTTAGATATTAAAACTTTTCCACTTAATTTTTGTGTGTGAAATTGTTCCTGATTGGATCAGGTATACCTAAAACACTCTTGGGTAAATATTTATTTTATGAATTTATCAGTCTTGGGGTGAAGTCTACTTGCCGGACAAAATATAACCGCTATTATTGCTGAGGTGATCATGAAGATAGGGAGAACCTGCATGCGACCTTGGCATCAAGATCTTAAGCATAGTTGCTTCAGGTTAATGGTTAATTGTTGAGTACATCTGCTAAAAACCACACATCGTATTTTTAAAAAATGATCTCGAAAACCCTCTGGATTAAACATTTATGAGAAGCGTAGCTACTGATACACTTTAAATTGCGAGTCTACTTTAAGATCATGGGGAGATGATGAGCCAAGAGGAGAAAGCTTTTGAAGCAATGGACACGCGGAGGAATGAACCGAGGACGCATTCGATTTAACCAGGCCAATTCAATGTAAAGCACGCCCGTTAGAGTACACACAGGGCAGAATAAATGACATTCTCCAGTGTGTAGTCCAAGGGGCGTTATTTAATGCCCTCATCCATATTAAAGATCGGGCGCTTCCATATGATTATAAAGGGGGTATGCCTTCTGGTACATTTCAATTTTTGGTCTTGGCAGGCAGCTACTCCTCGAACGGCAGGCTCTCTTTAATTACCCACAGGTCGTCATAGCTGAGAATCCGGCGATCGGCTCTGGACAGGTCCTGCCGGCCCGAGCCGGGGTTGTGGAAGCCGATGCAGCGCATACCCGCACTCTTGGCTGCCTGGACACCGTTCCGTGAATCCTCAATAACGATGCAATGGGCCGGGGCAATGCCAAGCTGCTCGGCGGCGTATAGGAAGATGTCCGGTGCCGGCTTACCCTGCGATACTTCTTCTCCAGTGATTCGAATATCGAAGTAACGGCCAAGCCCTGTCTTTTCCATGATGAGATCAATCAGCTCCTGTGGAGAGGAAGAGGCCACCGCGATTGGAATCCTTCTTTCTTGCAGCCAGTCCAGCCACCGCTCCAACCCGTCAATTGCCACAAGGCTCTCGTGTGCAATCATCGTCTGCATCACATTTTTCCGGTGATAGGACAGAGCCTCTTCCACTGTATTGGTGAGCTGATGTCTGTCCAGCACCTGGCGCCACATGGATTCGAGTGTCACTCCAACATAGGTGTGGTGCTCTTTTTCCGTCATGGACGCACCGAAATGGGCAAAGGAGCTGCGTTCGATTTCAAAATAAATCGGTTCGCTGTCTACCAGTACTCCGTCCATGTCGAAGATGACCGCCTTGACTGGAACGGACGCTGTTGGGCCTCCCGTGCATTCATTATTCGGCTGCGTATCATGATAAATGGTTGTCATGTCCATCCCCCCTTGTTAATATCCGGATTTAGTTACCGGAGCCGTTCGATTGCAGCACAACCTTGATCGCCTGTGAAGAAGGCTGAAGTGTCCGCTCGCTGATATTGCATCCCAGGGTCAGAAAGGCCTCTCGGTAGTCTTCCAGCGGATAGGAGTGGGTAATGATTTTTTTGGCGGGAACGATCTGCTGCTCAATCAGGTAATGAGCCGTGGAGAACGTGCCCAGGGAATCAATCGAGCCGATGATTTTGAGGCTACGGTCAACTACCTCCTTCGGATTGAACGAGCTTGTCCCGTCCCTCAGCCCCACCAGCATCAGATACCCGCCGCTCGTAAGCCGGGATAGTACCTGGGTGCCAACCACGCCTGTAGTATCCACAATCATGTCAACCTGATTCTTTAGCGGTGCCAGCTCATGAATGGCCGACTCTAGTGTAGCGTGCACGGACCACCGCTTGGGGGCAACGGAATGCGCTATGGCAAGCCGTTCCTCCGAGATGTCGACGAGACAGCCGGTCACGCCTTTGGAAGCAAGAGCATAACTGTACAGAATCCCGATTGGTCCTGCGCCCAGAATGACGGTTGTAAAGTTCGGTAGCAGGTGAATCTGGTTGATTCCGGTTAGCATACAGCTCAGCGGTTCGGTCAGTGTCGCTTCTTCGTAGCTGATATGATCCTTCAGCTTGTACAGAAAACGATCCTCGGTCACATAATAATCAGTGAACGTGCCGTCGGCACTGACTCCAGTCTCCGTTACGGATTTATGTGTGCAATGATTCTGTCTTCCTGTCCGACACATATCACATTGACCGCAGTAGTACGTCGGATCAATCACAACCCGGTCCCCGGGCTGCATTGAACTGACGGCTGATCCTACAGCGATCACTTCCCCCGCTGATTCGTGGCCCAGGATAGTGGAAGGCACGGCATGATATTTGCCGCTGCTGATGCCTAGATCCGTACCGCATACGCCTGTCGCCCGAATCCGGACGAGAACGTGGTTATCTTTGGTAATTTCGGGGACGGGTCTTTCCTCAAGAGCCACATCCCAAGCTGATTTGTATACCAGTGCAAGCATGAATAGTCCTCCTTTTGCCTGTTCGGCAGATAGTTAGTGAAGGGTGGCCAGAACGGCGTCAAGCCGCTTGACAATTTCGACAATCTCGTCTTCCGTAACCGTGAGAGAAGGTCTTACTTTGACCACATTGCCGTAACCGTAACGGGAACCTCTGAGAATCAGCTGCTGTTCGGCAAAAGCACGGTCGATAATCACATTGCTCTTGGCTGCGTCAGGGGCATCATCTTCGTCCACAATTTCCAATCCCCACATCAGTCCGACGCCGCGAGCCTCCCCGATGCAATCATGCTTGTCAGCCATCTCTGTCAGCAGGGTCCCAAGCAGGCTTCCTTTCGACCGTACGGCTTCCAAAAAACCGGGCTCGGACACAACCTCTAGCGTGGATTTGGCTGCCGTGACCGAGATCAGATTGCTGCCCGAGGTGAAGGAATGCTCATGTTTCTCCAGAACATTGAGACGAGACTGCATCAATACCGCTGCAACAGGAACACCGATGCCGCCCAGTCCCTTGGCAAGGGTAATGATATCCGGCTGGATATCAAACAGCTCACTTGCAAACATGTATCCTGTCCGCCCAATCCCTGTCTGAACCTCGTCAGCGATTAGAATCAGACCGTACTCGTTGCACAGCTGACGGAGCCGCTTAAAATATCCTGCAGGTGGGATGATATTGCCTCCGTTGCCCAGGATGGGTTCAATAATTATGCAGGCCACAGAGCCTGAGCTTGCATACGCAATGGCATCCGATATTGCTTCGACGCATTGATAGCCACACTTGTCAGGCGAAGAATTAAACGGGCATCGATAGCAGTAGGGAGCAGGTACATGCAGGAAATTTGCTGCAGCCGAATTGGGAAATTTCCGCCGCCGGAAGGCGTTACCGGATATGCCTGTTGCGAACTGGGTCTGCCCATGATGGGACAGATACAGGCTGATTATATCGAGTTCTCCGGTATATTTCTGGGCTAGCTTCACAGCACATTCATTCGCCGTGGAGCCGGTAATATCTCTCATCCATCCCGCGTCGATTCCATTTGGCGTATACTGGATCAAATGATCCAGGACTTCCTCGACGTAAGGCTCGGTAAAGGATGAGGACATGTGGGTAAGATTGGCGACTTGTTCCTGTACTTTGGTGACGACATGAGGGTGATTATAACCAAGCGACAGATTGAAGGTGCCGGATACGCCATCCAAATACTCCGTACCCGAATCGTCAATCAGAGTAATGCCTTTTCCGTATCTGAAGCGTTCTTTGGTTAAGGTATGCACAATGCTTCCCCTCCATATCAGAATATACATTCTCATCAAGTACATCCTTATAATGTACAGCCCCTGTTACAGCATAAGGCGGTAGGCCTCACCTCCTTCAAAAATAAGGCGATTTCATCCTTCCTTGCCCTGATGGACAAGGGAGCTAACTACCCGGCTGCTCCTGTCATTCCACAGATACGAGAGAATAACAGCCAGTAGCAGAAGCAGGCTGAAAGCAGCCAGAATCCAGAGGGTAGGCGTCACCGACCATTCGCTCATGCTCCAGCCTATTACATATTGAAGCACCGAGCCGCCAACTCCGCCCGATGCAATCAGAATGCTAGTCGTTCGCTCGGTCATTCCCGGAATCAGCACGTTCGCATAGACGAGAGCGATACAGAAGAGTCCGGACATGAATAACCCTGCTCCGAAAATCAAAAGGAATGTAGCCCACTGGCTGGATATAAACACCATTGCAACCAGGAAGCAGAAAGTCCCGATTGCGCTCCACAGAAGGAAAGGAATATATCCTGATGACTCTGCAATCCTTCCTGAGAACATACGGCCGATGATCATCGCAATCCAGAGCATACTGACACCCAGCGAGGCTACGGATTCCCGAAGCTGCAGCGTCTCGATCAGAATAGAGGGCAGGAAGTTCATGAGCCCCAGTTCAAGACCCATATAAACAAAGAAGAAGACAATAAATATCCCCAGCAAAACACGATGCTGTCCGGAGTACTGGGCTTTTTCAACCGAACGTTCAGAGGTTTGGAGGTCTGCCTGGGTCAGGTGTGAGGAGGTGGAAGCAGGCATGGTAAGCCAGAACAGCCCCAGGATAAACGTTAAAAGGGAGATGGTGTAGAAGGTCAGATGCCACATTCCAAGCCAGATATACAGGCTTACTACCGCCGGAATGAGCAGTGCACCAAGTGCAAAATAGACATCCAGCTTGGACATGGCTACGGCTTTCTGCTCCTCGGTGAATTCTATCGTGAATGCTCCGATGGACGATTCAATGATGCCTGAGCCGAAGCCAACCCAGATGGTCATCACGATGACCCAGCTCCAGGATGGCAGTACACCCAGAATGGTACACGCTGCCATGATACTGCCCAGGGCAATGGATAACATCCACTTCCGACCGATATGTAGAGCCATGAAGGGGGAGAGCAGAACGCCGACAAGAAATCCGGAAAACTGCAGGAACAGCAGTAACCCGCCATCACTGTACCCCCGTCCATAGTGAGGCAGCAGAATCGGTAGTAATGCCCCAAGAACCACGCTGGTAACGCCGATTAGCAGATAGAAAGCACAACTTAAAGCGAATAGTCTCTTCAAGGCCTGTCCCTCCATAAGGATATTTTTTTATATGAATATTTTTTCTTTACTAGGTTATACCATTTTTATGGAAATTTATATATAGAATTATATAAAAAATGTTAAAAAAATCAACAATCTTACACGTATTCAACATAATTAAATAGGTTATGGTCTTACGGATATTCGTTATGTTCCATATCAACTGTGATACGCACCCAGCTGTGGATACACATCACAGCCTCCAGATCGGCTAAGGTTAAGAAAATATACTGCTGCTTCCCCAATGCACGCCTCCTCTTTTCTACTCGAACTAGGTAACAATTGTTTTTTCTTGATAGCAACTGTAACTTTTATGATAGGAAAAATATTATTAAACGCTTACAATTCAAAGAGAAGAAGATATTTTATTCAAAAGTTGAGAAGGCGCACATTTAATTCCGTATGCTATTCGCATGATCCGTGTTTCATAGCAAAAAGCAGCTCATGATGCAATAAACTGAAACTGCCAATATATCGTTACGCACTCTTATCAGACGATTTCGGGAGCGATGCTATCTTTGTTTTTTCGTTTGCTAAAGTAGTACCTTAATAAGGTAAATGTTGCGATATTCCATCTGTACGAAAAGGCAACATGATTATGAATAGTTATGTGTGCGTTTTTTTGAAATTTACAACAAAAGGAGTCTACCAAAATGAATTTGTATTTAGAGATCCCGGAGCTTGATAGACATTTTCCTTTCCGGAGTTTTATTAATAAAGGCGACGTACTTTGCTATCCCCACTGGCATAAAGAAATTGAAATTATCTATGTTACTCAGGGAACCTTGGATCTGGGAATTAACGATAGTTCGATACGCATGAAACAAGGTGAAGTTCAATTTATAAATGGTGGTGATGTTCATTATTTCTTGGCTTCTCCCGACAGCGAACGGGTGGTTATTCAATTTGATTTGAGCTTTTTTCAAGAGATATCCACATTAAGCGATCAGAAGCGTCCTCTAAGAGATATATTTACAGAGATGGAGCAATCAAGCTGGAACTGGCCAGAAGAAACAGCAGCTAAAATGCTCCCGCTAATTCAAAGCATTTATGATGAGAACGCCAGCTGCAAAGAAGGTTGTGCCTATATGATCAAAGCCAAACTGTTTGAGATGTTGACTCTTATTTTGCGGGAAGTGCCGAGAAGTACGAAGCCTAGACTTCGCGAAATCTCTGAAAGTACCTTAATACAATCCAAGGACATGCTTTGTAAACTGGAACGTATTTTTGAATATGTGGAATGCCATTATCATGAAACCATTTCGCTGAAGAATGTAGCTGAATATATGGGTTTCAGTCCCTATTATTTCGCCAGACTATTTAAGAAGAATACGGGGATGACCTTTGTAGCCTTTTTGCATGAATACAGACTGAATAAGGCCAAATGGATTTTGCTGAATGAAGACAATCCAATCACTGAGGTCGCAGAGGCTGCAGGTTTCAGGAGCGTGAAGACGTTTCATCATTTCTTTAAGGAAGCGACAGGAACATCACCATTGAAATACCGCAGGGCAATATTCGGGAATAAAACGGCAAGAAATGAGGAAGAAAGTTTTTCATGAGAAATGTATGATAGAGCTATCCAATTAAAATTTTATCGTGCAGTAACCCATCTGCAATCGATTTTGATCCGTGAGCAACCGCTTTTTATGTGGTGCGCTTAAATCAGGAGTGAAAGGAAAATGAAAATGGATAATCGGATGTATAATGTAGTCATTATCGGTTATGGAGGCATGGGAAGCTACCATGTTCAATTGATCGAACCTATTCAGCAGCTTGCTGTTGGCGGTGTATATGATATTGTTGATTACCGGATGGAACTCGCTGCGGCTGCTGGCTATAAAACCTACGCCAGTCTGGATGCCGTTCTCGCCGATCAGGCCGTCGATATTGTTCTGATAGCAACGCCTAATGATGTTCATAAAGAAATTGCGATTCAGGCACTGCAAGCTGGAAAACATGTGATTTGCGAAAAGCCGGTTACGATAACGAGCGCGGATTTCTTGGATATTGTCGAGGTAGCGAAGAAAGAAAACCGCTTGTTTACGGTACATCAGAACCGACGATGGGATGAAGACTTTCGGATTATCAAAGATATGATTGGCAAGAAGACCGTGGGCGAGCTTTTCCAGCTAGAATCGCGGGTTCAGGGGGCTAACGGCATTCCAGGTGACTGGCGGCAACTGAAGGCGTACGGTGGAGGAATGCTGCTGGATTGGGGAGTCCATCTGTTGGACCAGTTGCTTCAGATTACGGACAGCCAAATCGAAAGCGTAACTGCTACCCTCAGCTATATTTTGGGAACTGAAGTGGATGACGGCTTTACCAGCTTTATTGAGTTCAAGGACGGCCTGACAGCAGTTATTGAAGTGGGTACAACCAATTACGTAAAACTGCCGCGTTGGTATATTAAAGGAACCGAAGGAACTGCAGTGATCAGGGATTGGGACTTGAGCGGAGAGATCGTTACCCGGAATCCGGATGTTGCTCATGTGGAACCAAAACCAATTCAAGCAGGTCAAGGACTGACAAAAACGATGGCGCCGCCGTCGGAGGAATCCACCCTTAAGTTCCCGATTGAGAAAATACCTGTTGCAGCGGAAAGCTTTTACGAAAATTTTGTCTCCACCATCGAAGGAAAAGCGGAGCTTGCGATCAAGAGTGAAGAAGTGCATCGTGTGCTGGTGCTGATTGAGACGATTTTTGAGGCGGCTGCAACTAAAAGCGTGATTCGAAGAACTATTTAAATCAGCTCTATTTTTCGACTCGCCTAAGACAGATTTTTAATAGAATCTTATATTTTGAGAACCTTTGAAAAACATTGAATCTTAAAGTTTCTCATAGGTTCTAGAATCAAATGAAATAATGATTGGACTCAACCCCCTTTTTCCTCAAATTGAGGGCAAAGGGGGTTATTTTCTTAATTTTTCTATCTGCCCCACATATAGTCGGCAGGGATTAAACATGCTACATAATTTTACGCCTTGAACAAGATCTTAGTGTTATAAAGGATAACATTGCTACTGCGAAGAAAGCGGAAGAAAAGGGCAGTTTAGCTTGATTAGTAATATAACGTCGTTCTAATATAAAGAAACATTTATATTTTTCATCATCCAAAAACTATTTGAGATTTCATCTTAGACAGATTAGAAAATGGCTGGACTGGAGAAAACATTATAAATTTCCAAGACGGACTCGAGATTATTAGTAAGATGGGATATGACGTTTCATGGCTTAAACCATAGAACAGACAGGGAAAATTCTATAAAGTAACGTTACACTAACGGAAAACGATAGTTCAAAAATCTGCTGCAGTCGTCTTGGTCCAACTCTTTTAAGCATTCAACAATCGTTATCAAACAAGATTACAGCCAATAGAGTAACTGAATCCATTAAGTGTTCATCCGTTAGGCGACAGCTTCTAGAATGATTAACGAATAACGAGAGATGACATAACACATGTCCTCTCTGGAGAGGAAAAAGCTTGTCTGTCTTTGGGGCACGCTGTTTGGGATTGACAGAGGTATGGCTACATGAGAAAATGTACGCGCGTACATAAAATGATCGGAGGTGGGCAATATCGTTTCGCGCAAGGAAGTAGCAGAACTCGCCGGCGTGTCTGAAGCGACGGTGTCTCGGGTATTGAACGCGGCTGGTCCCATCAAAGAAGATACGCGGAGAAGGGTCCTCGACGCCGCCAATCAGCTTGGATATGTTCCCAGTGCGCTGGCCCGCAACTTTGCTCGAAGCAAGAGCGGCCATCTTGGTGTGGTTATGCCTTATGTACCGAAGGCGCACCTGTTCTCAGCCTATTTTTTCTCCGAGATGCTGAGCGGCATTGGAAGTAAGGCCAGGGACAGCGGGCTCGATCTGCTACTATTGTTCCGAAAGCTGGGGGAAAGGATGGATTACAGCGGTCTTTTCCGGCAGCAAAAGGTCGATAGCTGTATCATCCTGGGAGCCAGGGATGACCACAATGAGTTGGAAGCTCTGAAGAGACTTCAGGAAGAAGGGCGTCCGTTCTGCGTCATGAATCATCATTTTGAAGGACAGTCGTTCTGTGAAGTGGATGCAGACCATGTAGAAGGAAGCCGGGCGGCTGTAAGTCACCTCATTGAGCAGGGGTGCAAGCGGATTGCCTTTCTCAATGGCCCGGATATCTATTCCAACAGTACTGAACGATTGAAGGGGTACCACACCGCGCTTCAGGAGGCCCGTATTGAATATGATCACGAGCTGCTTCTGGAGGGTAATTACAGTCGTCGAAGCGGGCTCGAAGCGTCGGCTACAATCGCAGGCAGGCTGAATGATATTGATGCGGTATTTGCAGCGAACGACCGGATGGCCATCGGGGTGATGCAGGGTCTGCGCGAGCGCGGACTGGGAGTTGACCAGTTCCCGGCGTTTGTGGGCTATGACGATTCGGATGCGGCCGAGATGGCCGTTCCGCCGCTAAGCAGTGTCCGCGTTCCTTTTTATGAGATGGGGGAGCTTGCGGCCTCGAAGCTTATACCGGATTCTCTGGACCTCATTCCAGCTCTGGAACTGACCGGTTGCGCCTCGATAAGACAGCTTCTGTCCACGGAGCTGATTATCAGGGGGTCTTCCATTCGTCAATAACCGCATTCGTCAACAATCTGTTGGAACTCAGACCCATAAGGAGGATAACGACATGTCTAATCGTCTTCGTATCGGAATGGTTGGCTACAAATTTATGGGCAAGGCTCACAGCAACGCTTACCGTAGTCTACCCATGTTCTTCCCAGATGCCCCGCTGCAGCCGGAGATGTCCGTCATCTGTGGACGCAACGAACAGGCAGTCCAGGCGGCTGCCCGCCAGTTCGGCTGGACCGAGAGTGTTACCGATTGGCGTGATCTGGTGAAACGTAACGATATTGATCTCATTGACATCAACGCCCCGAGTAATGCCCATAAGGAAATTGTCGTTGAGGCTGCCCTCCATGGCAAGCATCTGTTCTGTGAGAAACCGCTTGCACTCTCGCTGGCGGATTCCCGTGACATGCTGCAGGCAGCAGAGGAAGCAGGTGTCAGACATATGATCGGCTTCAACTACCGCTTTTCTCCGGCTGTCCAACTGACGAAGCAGCTAGTCGAGAGCGGTCGCCTGGGCAAAATCTATCATTTCCGTGCCTTTTTCCTTCAGGACTGGATCATGGACCCGTCCTTCCCGCTGGTGTGGCGTCTGCAAAAAGAAGTGGCCGGTTCTGGCTCTCATGGTGATCTTGGCGCCCATCTGATTGATCTCGCCCGGTTCTTGGTCGGCGAGTTCCATGAAGTGGTCGGTATGAGCGAGACGTTCATCAAGCAGCGCCCGCTGGCTTCGGAGATGACCGGATTGAGCGCCAAGGGCAGCGCCGGGACGAATGTGCCGATGGGAGAAGTGACGGTTGATGATGCCACGCTGTTCCTGGCACGATTCGCAGGAGGTGCGGTGGGCAGCTTCGAGGCCACACGGTTTGCGGCCGGACACCGGAGCACCAATTCATTCGAGATCAACGGTAGTCTGGGCAGTGTGCGGTTTGACTTTGAACGGATGAACGAACTGGAAGTGTATTTCACGCAAGATGAGGAGGACGTTCAGGGCTTCCGCCGCGTGCTCGCCACCGATCCGGCACACAAGTACTCCGAGGCCTGGTGGCCTGCGGGACATACGATCGGATTCGAGCATACCTTCACACACGAGATGCTTGAGCTGGTGAGTGCCATCTCCGAGGGACGGCAGCCTGTGCCGAACTTCCACGATGGGGTCGCTTGTCAGGCCGTGCTTGAAGCGGTGGAACGATCCATAGAGGAACGCCGCTGGGTTTCCATTGAAGAAATGTAATATAACATCACATTCCGAAAGGTGAGTGGATTACAGATGAGCAAAGCACTGATTGTATGGGGCGGATGGAACGGACATGAGCCGGAGCAGGTGGCGGCCATTTTTGAACGCATTCTGAAGGAAGAGCGGTTCGAGGTGGAGGTGTCTAATACCCTTGAAGCCTATCAGGATGCGGAGAAACTGCTTGGCCTGGACCTGATCGTTCCGCTGTGGACTATGGGACAGATTGAGCAGGAACTGGTCAATAATGTCTCAGCAGCAGTTCAGAGCGGCGTAGGCCTGGCAGGCTGCCATGGCGGCATGTGTGATGCCTTCCGGAACAATGTGGACTGGCAGTTCATGACAGGCGGGCAATGGGTTGCACATCCCGGCAATGACGGGGTGGAGTATATGGTGAACATGAAGCGCGGCTCCAGCCCGCTGCTGGAGCATATTGAGGATTTTCAGATCAAAAGCGAGCAGTACTACCTCCACGTTGACCCGGCAGTTGAAGTGCTGGCAACCACACGCTTCCCGGTCATACCGGGACCGCATTCAGCCAATGGACCGGTGGATATGCCCATTGTATGGACGAAGCGCTGGGGGGACGGCCGCGTCTTCTACAATTCGCTGGGACATCACGCGGATATCATAGATATGCCTCAAGTGACCGAGATGATGCGCAGCGGATTCCTGTGGGCTGCGGGAGGCAAACAGGCGGCCGCCGCCCGGTGTAGCTCCCTGGGAGAGGCTTATACGGGCATGGCAGATAGCCAGCAGCAGTAGCGTGGACAGGATGAAGCGGCAGAGATTTTGATGACCTGTAACCTCGTGGTTGGAAAGAGACTGAGTGCAGAAAGGCAACGGCAAGACGGACGCAGAAGCTCGTTAAGTCGTATATACTCGTGCAACGATGTCCTGATTGACATCGAATTGCAGGTTCTCTTTAGATTAATATATTGGTGATTTGTTAATTTCTTGAATTGAGCAATCTGAATGAAATTCAATGAAGTGGTGCTTGTTCACAAGCCCCATTTAGGCGACAGGATGGTAACGGATGCAGAAGGAAATGCCATAATCCATTTATTCTGAAGGTGAAGGGAGTCCAGGCATGAACAAAATGAAAATAGGCATTATCGGATGTGGTAAAATCAGCGGAATTTATATGGAAAATTGCCATCGCTTCGACATTCTGGAGCTGTCCGCAGTAGCGGATCTGGACCAAGGCCGGGCAGAGGAGCAGGCTGTAGCATACAACGTTCCAAACGTATATTCGGTAGATGAGATTCTGGCTGACCCAGAGATCGAACTTATCATTAATTTGACCATTCCCGCCGTTCACGCCGACGTATGTCTCAGAGCCCTTGAGGCAGGCAAGCATGTCTATGTGGAGAAGCCACTTGCGGTCACCCGTGAGCAGGGCCAGGCTGTCTTGGAGCTTGCTCATCAAAAGGGACTGCTTGTCGGCTGCGCACCGGAGACCTTCTTCGGCTCCGGCATACAGACGTCATTGAAGCTGATTGAGGACGGGGTCATTGGCAGTCCGGTAGCAGCTACGGCCTTCATGATGAGCCGTGGACATGAACATTGGCATCCCGATCCTGAATTTTATTATGCGATCGGCGGCGGCCCAATGTTTGATATGGGGCCCTATTATTTGACGGCTCTGGTGCAATTGCTGGGTCCGATTGCCACCATCTCCGGCATGACAAGCAAGGCGATGGACCAGCGAACTATTACGAGCGAGAAAAAGAGAGGCCAGACCATCCCGGTTGACATTCCGACCCATGTAGCCGGATTGCTGCGCTTCGAGCAGGGGGCTGTCGGCACGTTGATTACCAGCTTTGACATCTTTGGTGGAAGCACTCTGCCACCGATCGAGGTATATGGTACTCATGGCACGCTGCAGGTGCCTGACCCGAACACGTTCGGAGGGCCGGTTCGCTACAGGCTGCTGGGTGAGCAGAAGTGGACAGAGGTCCCGCTGCTGCCGGGCTACCAGGAGAACACTCGGGGCATCGGTGTTGCCGATATGGCCTACGCTGTCCGCAGCGGACGGCCTCACCGCGCCAGCGGTGAACTGGCCTACCATGTGCTGGAGGCGATGTGGGCGTTCCATGATTCCTCCGATGAGCAGACGTTCTATCCGATGCAGAGCACATGCATGCGCCCGGCGGCTTTGCCGGAAAACCTACCCTTGTATACGTTGGATGCTTAAAGTAATGTCAGCCTGATGCTGCATCCGCAGCTAGCATGGTTGATACTGATAACAGTAAACCCGATTATACACAGGATAAACCAAGCAGGGCAGAGAAGGCTTTCCCACCGCCCAGAGCGATTCCAATGTTACCCATTTAGTGTCGCCTCCTCTCCAGTGCTACTACCTAGAAGAGTAGGGATTGCATCCATAATAGGTTCCAGTTTTCCTTCATATAAAGGAATGTACCCGGTTTTGCTTCAACGGACAAACATGCACTCATAAAAAGTCGCCATGGGTGTGGTTGCCCTGTCAAGTAGACAAGTAAAAAAGGCTAAGCGGCCAACGCGTGCTGGTATTCAACAGGCGCGTTGGCTGAGCTTGGCTTGTAATCGCTGGTAGTTGTAAAAATAGATATACTCCTCCACCGCTTGTTGAATTTCTGCTTCTGACTTACACTGGTGGAGGTACGACTTCTCAGTTTTGAGATGCGAAAAGAAAATTCAATGCAGGCGTTATCCAGGCAGCTTTGCGAGAGTGACTGCCCTTGAAGCTGAATTCTTCAAGTCGTGTGTTGTACGCTTGAGACGTATACTGGAAGCCTTGATCCGAATGGAGCACAGCTCCAGATCTACTTTTTAGTTTACTTCTGCAGGCATCTAATGATAAAATACAGAATGAACGTTCAGTATTCATGAAAGCGAAGTGGATGGAATGAACAAAAAGCAGCTTCAAACCGAGCAAACCAAACGCAGGCTTGCCGAGGCTTCCAAAGCGCTGTTTGCCCAGAAGGGATACAAGGCAACTTCGATCGAGGACATTGTGGCGGCGACGGGTAGCAGCAAGGGCAACATCTATTATCATTTCAAAAGCAAAGAGGGGCTCTTCCTCTATCTGATTGATGAATGGAATCGGGAATGGGAAGAGAGCTGGGCATCCAATGAGCATTTGTACCAAACCTGCACCGAAAAAATATACGGGCTGATGGAACAGCTTGTGTTGGACGATATGAATCACCCACTAACGAAAGCGGCGGATGAGTTTTTTACAGGGGAGAAGAAGGAAAACGATATTGAGGAACGGATCGATCAGATTCTGAAGCATCACATCCAATTTAACCGGCAACTGGTACAGCAAGGAATCGAAAACGGGGAATTCAAGGCGGATCACTCGGATCGGCTCGCCATTATACTGGAGAGCACTATTATCGGTCTGAGCCAGCTATCACGCGAGCTGGAGCCGGAGGAGGCGCTTACACTCTATCGCCAGTCGGCTGACGTGTTCCTGCACGGCATCTCTCGAGGGGTAAAGTAAGCTCAAGCCTGCAGGGATGGTTGCCGGTAAACAAGATGTATTTTGAAGAAACATGGAGGAAGTAATCATGGCATTGCTAATACGTAACAGGGGCGCATTGCTGCTGTTGATGTTTAATATTTTTCTAGTATTTACAGGCATCGGCTTGGTAGTACCTATTATGCCGGCCTACATGGATTTGTTGCACATTACAGGCACGACGGTAGGCCTGCTGGTGGCGGCGTTCTCGTTCACCCAGTTCCTGTTCTCGCCGATCGCGGGCCGATGGTCCGATGCATGGGGACGGAAAAAAATAATTGTCATCGGTATGCTATTTTTCGCCGTATCTGAATTTATGTTCGGCGCCGTAAATGCACCTGTCCTGCTGTTTGCGGCTCGAATGCTTGGGGGCATCGGCGCGGCGATGATCTTCCCAGCGGTGATGGCGTATACGGCCGACATTACGTCCGAAGAGGAGCGCGGCAGGGGCATGGGACTTATTAATGCCGCCATTACGACCGGATTCATTATCGGACCGGGAATCGGCGGATATATCGCCGAATACGGCATCCGGGTACCATTCTATGCGGCGGGTATTGCCGGATTGCTTGCAGCTATCATCACGCTAATCATATTGCCGGAGTCTACTCGCCTAACCGGACAGCAGGACGTTATCGCTGCAGCGGGCGTGGCGAGGGCGAAAGGCCCGGGGCTGGTTACCCAATTGCTCCGCTCCTACCGTGAGCCGTATTTCTTCAGCCTGATCATCGTTTTTGTCATGGCCTTCGGACTGGCTAATTATGAAACAGTGTTCTCGTTGTTCGTCGATCACAAATTTGGTTTTACAACCCGGGATATTGCATTTATCATTACGTTTGGCTCCATTGCGGGCGCGGTTGTGCAGGTTTCCTTGATCGGCTGGCTGTTGAACCGCTTTGGTGAGAAGAAGGTTATCTCGGTATGCCTGTTCTTTGTTGCGTTGTTCATTTTGTTGACGTTGTTCGTCCACACGTATTGGCTCATTTTCGTCGTGACTTTCATCGTATTTCTAAGCATGGATATTTTGCGCCCAGCCGTCAGCACGAATATGTCGAAGCTGGCCCAGGACCAGCAGGGCTTCGTGGCAGGCCTGAACTCAGCATATACCAGCCTTGGAAATATCGCAGGCCCGATCGTAGCCGGGGCGCTGTTTGACGTGAACATCAATTATCCATACGTTTCTGCCGCAGTCGTGCTTGGCCTCTGCTTCCTTCTGTCCCTTCGGGGAACGAGGCCGGTGGGCCAGCTCAAGGCGGAAATGTAATCCCAGCATTGAAAAACGAATGGGCGATATAAATTTATGAAAACGGTAAATGAATAGCTCAGTATGTCCATTTTTATAACCTGGTTCGTCTTCTTCATTCTCTTAACGCAGCGGCTGGATGAAAGAATACTGATCTTCACACATCTGTAGAGGAGACGGTAGTCTATTCACCAAATATGTAAATGCGGCGGGGAAAGAATTTACCGGATGGAAACAATCATCAGACATGGGCAGTAGGCATTTCGTACAAAACTATAAAGAACGTATTAATGAAAAAAATGGCGTACAACTAAAAGATCGTACGCCATAAAATTATCTTCGAATAATCATTGCATTTGGGTTTTCAATATTTTTGGATATAACAGATTTATAAAATTAGGAGAAATCCGTGATAATATTTCAAATAATAGCTTTGGCCAGTGTGGGGATTGCAACGTATTGTACCAATCCAAAATTGTAAGACATCAAAAGTGTTTCAGTTACCTTGTTGAGAAGATTTTGAAAATAACCTTTTACAATCAATTTTTTAAAGCCCTGAATGATATCCCAAAAGGAATGGAATTTTCAAAATAAACCTTCGGAAAAATTAATGAAGAAATTGGCTATTACACAATCCATAAGATATAAAAACACCTATGTTTTAAAAGGGAAACAGAAAACATGATGAGCATTATATTTTTTATCTACACGGTGGTGCATACTGGGCAGACCCTGTAGCTATACCTTCATTTTTTCAAGAAAATTCTACTTGACAGGGGTATGACCAATTTTCAGGCTTTTTATCATTACAATATCGAAGTACTTCTTAACAGGTATTCTTTAACTTTCGGTCTCTGGTTGATTAGTGTTCTTCTTCAGCTTACCGAAACGAATCCGGTCCACCAGATAATATAAGACTGGAGTCACTCCTGTAAAAAGAAGAAATGCCGTCTCACTCCGATTCGTGACATCCTCCAAGTGGGCCGTAGATTTGAACATATTAATCGACATGACCACCATGGCAACAGACATAATGTAAGAAAACGGTTTATGATCATTCATTCCAACTAAGTGAGCAAATCCCTTTACGGATATAAGCAGGAAGAGAGATATCTTCAGAAATATACTAAACAGCCAAAAGATAATCAGCAGCGGATCCAAATTTTCCAGGAAAACCCCCGCATGAATATAACGAATCAATTCTAATGTCGGATAGGTTAGATTTGCTGTTAGTTCTGAACCAAATAACAATAAGCATCCTAGCAGGACAGCAAGTATAACCACAACAGCTGTAGCCGTAGCCCCCATTAGTGATTTCATTAACTTGTCAGTACTAATAAAATACGGAAATAGGTACACGATAAAAGCCATTTCGCTGAACAGGGCCACGACGATCATTGTACCATTCCATATTCCAGCTGGTTGCCCAGCTGTAACCAATGCAACGGCCATGTCTATATTCATCTCTTTCGAGGCGAATAGGGGGAATGCCAGAACTGAGATTATACTTAAGAAGAACACGCCTTGAGCGCTTTGAAATAACGCAACTGGGCCTGAACGAACCCCTCGGGCTACACAAAATCCGAATAAAATTGCTACAGGCCAGTCCGGTGTCCCAGGTAAGTATATTTGTACGACAAAGTCAATAAACTGGCGCATGATAAATGCGGCTGAGAACAGATTGACAAAGATGACGATCAGAAACAGCGGATAATGGATCCATCTGCCCAAGATGTCCTTTCCGTACTGTCCAAGAAAATGTGTAGGTCTGCGAAGACATAACCTATAAGTTAGATAAGCTATGAGAAGCCCGATTAGACTTCCGAGTAATACCGACACCCAAGACATATATCCGGCATTTTTAACCAAGGGGCTGATGAAGAACCCGATCGTACTTGAGAAAAGGAATTGAGCAAAGAACATGTACACCTGAAGCGATGTTATTTTTCCCATGGGGCCTCCTTCAATCTCCGATGAATAAGAACCTCTGTATGGGCTCAAAAATAAACGAGATAACCAGCCCAAGGGACCACCGATCCTTTAAGGCATAAGTAACTTCCATCCCGGTGAATATGACTAGCCATAAACACGCCAGAATCATGACACTACGCATAGAACGTTTATTTTTCCGTAGGTATCTCCATTCTAAAATACCTACTGCACCATAAACAATGGCGATCATAATCATTTGTCTTCCTCCGTATCCGGCAGGATTCTGTTCCACTGAGGTCTCTGCGACGTACCGAACCATTTAACAGAAATATTAACCCTAGGATCTACTCTCACCTGGTGAGCGTAACGTTCTCCCCACTCGGGCCTAAGGTCCTTCCATCTCCCCGGATATCTCCATTTAATATAATCTGCGAACTGAAAAACATCTGATTTCAATGTCTTAGATACGGCCACAGCTCGGCGGATGCGGTCTTTGATTTTCTCATTTAGCAGCAGTTCAAGCTTTCGAAGCTCAGTCGGTTCAGTGACATCTATAGCTGATTCTGTTTCCAGAATGCCCGCCATTGCTTTACATTCAATTTGAATTGAAATGTCGTCACCATGAACTTGTGCCTTTAAGTGAGTCCTAGCATTCCGGATTAGAAAGTTGACCGGCTTGTTATCCGTAGGAGAATTAACATTATACGCAGAATAGTTTAACTGCTTGAGAACCCATAGAGCGCCTTGCGTCTCCTCGTCAGTTAATTTGCCTATCATTTTACCGTTCCTGATAACTCCCGCCCCATCCGTACCCATCCAATTCTCCTTATTTTCTTCAGATTCAACGCCTTTTCTACCAAAAACAAGCATGGGAATAACAAGATCACCGCGATTAAAGGCAGACATCAGCATATCCTTCACTGTGACCATTATTGTCTGACGCTCCTTAGCAAATTGCGTGAGAATGTCTGTCGGGAATTTTTCGAACGTAACAGGAATGGACGTTATACTCTTCGCTTTATCCTCGCTAATGAACAGGTAAGCATTAATATGGATCGCGAATTCACGTGCAGCGAAATCGACTACAGGCTTTATCCCCGAGTGGGCAAATTCCTTGCCCATTACAATATGTCTCAGTTGACCAAACGTAACTCTGCGGGACAAATCGGCTTGTATCTTCCGAAAAGCTTCTCCAACATCTCTCCCTGTTTTTGTTACAAAAGTAAACGGCTTAGACGAAGACCCTCCGCCCCCGCCTTTAGAAGTGCTTGACAGTCGGTTCGGCAACGGGAATCCCAATGTCATCTCTATACCCTCGTTGGTTCTATCAAGCAACATAACCCTTGCGAATGCTCTGTCATTTACTTCAATCTTGGACCAACAACCGCATAACATACATACATGGATACATGCCAAAAAAAGCTTTAGGAGCTTTAGCATATACATATCTATTTTCACTCCTCCTCTTCTCTTGCATGCCCCCAACTTCGGGTCTTCAAACGCTTACTTTGACCCTTCCCATCGAAGAAAGAAGGCCTATTCTTCATCCCCCACCATGGGGCTCTTAAAATAGTATCCTTAAGATCATTCGTATGAAGTGGTGCTATCGGGGATAAATAGGGCAGGTCAAAAGAGCGAAGTTCGAGCAAATGAAGATAGATTAGAATCATCCCGCAGGCGATGCCAATCAATCCAAATGTGCCAGCCAGAATCATGATGGGAAACCGGAGTAGTCGGAAGGCAAGCCCCAAGTCAAAATGGGGAATGATAAAAGAAGCGATACCGGTTAATGCCACAATAATCACCATTGCAGCTGAAGCAATACCCGCTTCAACAGCAGCATTGCCGATGATCAAGGCTCCAATAATGGATACAGACTGACCGATTGATTTAGGAATCCGAACGGTTGCTTCTCGCAGAGCTTCAAAAGACAGCTCCATTAGAAAGGCTTCGATCAGTGCGGGAAAGGGTACAATTTCCCTTGAAGAAGCTACCGTAATTAACAGCCTTTCTGGAATTATATCCGGGTGAAATGTCGTTATAGCTACGTATACAGACGGCATTAACAGCGAAATGAACAGAAAGAGCAGCCGAATAACCCTAATCCAGTTCGCTGCAATAAACCGCTGGTAATAATCTTCTGCTGATTGCAGCAACATGAAGATGGTGACTGGTGCAATAAGAGCAATAGGCGTACCGTCCACAATGATGGCTACTCTTCCTTCCAGCAGCGCGGCACTGACCACATCTGGCCGCTCAGTAGTCTGCAATTGGGGAAAGGGCGAGAAAGGATAATCCTCTATAAATTCCTCCAGGTAGCTGGAGCCGAGAACTGAGTCAATCTCGATTGCAGATAGCCTCTTTTTCACTTCGTCGATTAAATCCTGCTTGCACTTCCCATGTAAATATACGATGGCTACGGAGGTCTGAGTCTCCGTGCCAATATGCATGAGGTCCATCTTGAACGATGGCGTTTTGAGCCTTCTTCGGATCATGGTTAGATTGGTATCCATACTTTCTATAAAAGCTTCACGAGGCCCTCGAATTACTGCTTCGTTCGGAGCTTCCTGAATAGATCTCTCTTCAAAGGCAGTCACGGAGAGCGCAAGCATGCGGGACTCCCCGTCCATAAGCAGTAATGCTCCTCCCTCCAACAGGCTTAGGTAGGCTTCCTGCATACTGAAGTGAACACTTTGATGAGCGATTGGGAGCCGCTTATACACAAAGATATGCATGCTGATATCCTCAGCTGTCCAGGATGGGTCGAACTCTCCCACCGTATTCAGTACGTGCTGTTCGATGGCTTTTAGATCGATCATTCCTTTGATATATAGAAGGGCGCATTTCAACCCCGCTCCGGCGACAAAGGTATGACTGGCAAGATCTGAAGAATTCGAGAGATGCTGTTTGAGCCAGTCTAATCTTAGATCAAGATCGGCTGTACGCGGTTCCGCACTCTGCTGAGTTGTTACAGGTGTGTCGGAGTTTGGAAGGATGATCTCCCAGTTTTTCAATTTCTTCTTAAGCCATTTAAATTGCATTATAGTAACCTCGGTAATCGATTTTTACTTATTTTCCCTCGATACCGTTTTTTTATGCACCTTACTGGGGAAGAATCGAGTGACAATTGCACTTCTGATGAAAATGGAAAGCATGATCGCCAGAAGCTGGCCATTGGTGATGCGAATAAGATTACAATCAAAAATGATAAAGGAAACGTAGTAGGCAGCATGTTACGATATGGGGTACACGAGTGATTTTTATTATATGGTTGATTTCTTTAGTGAACCGCTGAAAACAAACAAGATTACGATAGAAGGGAGTATTGGATCGCTTGAACGAAGGAACGAAACCTTAATAAAAGGAAATGGGGATTTTAGCTTTGACATTGATATGAAAAAGGCAAACAAGCAGAACAAAATAGAGGAGCTGGCAGGTAGTTATACAACGTCGCACGGAATGAAGGTTACATTAAAAAGACTAACTTGAATGGTGCAAGGAGTATTTCGAACTGGAGACCGAACTTGATGATGCGGCAATGGCAAGATCCCCCGGTGATTTATGGAAAAAGCAGATGTTGAGTTTTCATTTCGAGACTACAGATGGGGAAGAGATTCACTCGGTGAATCCAAGAAAAACGGGATACAGGGATAGCTTAATGACATCTGGCCATAGAGTTATTGGAAACGGAAAAATGCATTGGAGTTATACCTTCAAGTACCTGCCTGAGGATAAATCATATTGCTTTGTCCTGTATGCATACTCGGTTGCAGAAATGGACGGAAGCAAGATTTCCTTTAGACCATCTGAGCTGACTGAGCCCAAAACTTTTAAAATAATGAATGATAGACTGGAGTTGGTTAGGGCTTCACTTGAGAAATCGCAAACCAGCAACGGCACATATGAGACTGTCATCTCATTCTACAGGAAAATGAAAAATAAAATAAGTCATGAGGAGTGGAGAGCATATGATTCAGCAGATAAGCAGTATGACGTAAGTGCGGTGAGAGGATCATCGTTTGAAAAAACTCTGACTGATCATTGGAGAGAGGGATATATCAGTATGGGAGATCGTAGGGCAAAACAGCCTTATGAATTCCGGATTACGAAGCTAGACCAGATTCCAGAGGAGCTTACCCTTGTAAGGGAAGTGGTGGATAAACGATAAAAAGACCCTAATTGGTCAGTATTGCTCAAATAGTAGAAAAACTGCTAATAGTTCAATTAATTCTACAGAATGTGCGGGGATTGAGTATTTACTAAAATCAGAAATCAGACGTTATCTGAAAAGATTGGCATAAGAATACTTATAGAGAAAAGGGTAACCGTGAGAGCGGGGATCCATAGAGTGCGTCGCGATGACCATCAGAAGCAAAACAAACGAAGGAACGCTTGTTCAAGTGAGTTTGTGACGCCAGCCGCAATAAGTGCGGAGCGTATCCGCCCTTATTGTATTGTTGGATTCTTGACACTGGGAACATTTTATTCTCTGAAGTCTAATCAAACAAAAACGCGCCTGAACCATTGTGGTTTTGCGCGTTTTGCCGGGACGAAATACGGTGTCAGGACGGAATGTTCATAGCGGTCTGAATGTTTTTCAGATCGAGCTGAATTTGCTCTGCAATATGGTAAGGATGGTATAGGCCCCGCTGCATCATGTAGATTGTTATCTTTTCATGGGAGTCTATGGCTTCGTCGAGCTGTTTCATCAAAATTTTCTTGATTTCGGGGGTGGCACATTCGGTCACAGCCATGGCGTAGTTTCTGACTCCGCTCTTGGCGTTCATCAAAAAATCCATTGCGATCACGTCGTCGGTCAGTGTATGAAGCCCTGTCATGTGTTCTAATATTGTGTTCATGTTTTTATCTCCTATAGGGTCATTTTAGACAGCACTCCACCGAGCTCCTGAAGCTGCTGCTGTGATAATTGCACGTCTTGCTGCAAAATTTGCATGAGCTCCGGGTCGGTTACGAGAGCTTGCATGGTTTTGGATTTGGTCTTGCAAACGGTCTTGAACGCAGCCATTTCATGAACCTCCAGCATCTCATGCAAAGCGTAATTGGAATTCATTCGGATTGTCCTCCCATGTATCTATCCATATTCAAGGCTTTAAGACGACTTTGATGCAATTGTCCGTTTTCGTATCGAACACTTCATAGCCGCGCTTGGCCTCGCTGAGCGGAATGACGTGCGTAACAATGTCCCCAGGGTCCACTTTGCCCGAAGTAACCAACTCATACATATACGGCATATAGTGAATGACCGGAGCTTGTCCGGAACGAATATTCACGTTTCGCTGCATGATGTCGCCGAGCGGGAATCCGTTATAGCGTCCGCCGTATACCCCAGTGACTTGGATGGTCCCGCCTTTGCGGACAGCCTGAGACGCAATGATAAATGCACTCATGGTGCCGCCTTGCAGTTTCAAACCACTGGCTAGAAATTCGAGATCGCTCATCTTGCCGTCCATTCCTACCGCATCAATCACAACATCGGCGCCGCCTTTGGTCATTTCCTTGAGATTGTTGCCTATATTCTTATCCTGTTCGAAGTTTACGATTTCCACATTGTTCGTTCGCTTCGCATGCTGTAAACGGTAATCGACATAGTCGACGGCTATTACCCGCTTTGCTCCTTTCAGCCAGCAGAATTTCTGGGCCAGAAGTCCTACCGGACCGCAGCCGAGCACGATGACCGTATCTCCATTCTTTACTCCGGCGTTATCTACGCTCCAGAATGCAGTCGTCATGGCATCGGCAATCAAGCTTAGCTTTTCGTCCGGTTGTTCGCAGTTTTCAGGAATCTTGAAGTGGGTAAAATTTGCAAACGGAACTCGTAAATACTCGGCTTGCCCGCCAGGGTATCCGCCGGTCGTTCCGGAGTAGCCAAAATATGCGCCCATATCCCCGTGTTCGTTTGACTTGTCACATTGGCTTTCCAGCTGATTTTTGCAAAAAAAGCATTCTCCGCATGCGATGTTGAACGGGATGATCACACGGTCGCCTTTCTTTACCTTTGTCACACCAGGGCCTACTTCTTCTACGATCCCCATCGGTTCATGCCCGATGACATAGTTCTCTTGAAGGTTAGGGATCATCCCGTGAATAAGGTGAAGGTCAGAACCGCAAATGGCGGTACTGGTGATCTTTACGATCATATCGTCCGGTTTCTTAATCTTCGGATCAGGCACCTCATTGACCACGACATTTTTAATCCCTTGGTACGTTACTGCCTTCATGCTTTATGTCCTCCAATATGTTCATCTGGGGTCCGATCAAACATCCCTTTACGCGACGTATCATCCGGGAACAAATTCATCTGCCCGATCATCACCGTATTTTTCGCCGAAAGCTGGTCGAGTTGGTACTGTTCGTTAAGCTCGTAAGGATGAAACCATTTTTTGCGAATCATGAGCTCCATGATTTCTTGGTGCATTACAATCCCTTGCTTAAGATGATTGCGCAGCAGCGCTCTTACATCTGGAGAAGCGGTTTCCGTCAGGGTGATGGACAAATTTCGCACACCCTCCTTGGCACGAAGAAGGAAGTCCATTGCAAAAGTCATATCTGCCATTTCCGGCATATTTAATGAATTAATTGGGTCTAAATAATCGGCATTCATTTGCGTTCCCCTTTAATGTGTTATAGGTGTCGGGCTATTCGGAACAGGCGCTTGGAAAGGAGCTCTTGCATAGATTGCTTGCAGCTCGGCGATCTGTTGTGTAGATTGAATTACGTCTTTCTGCATTAACGCTTTTAACTCTTGGTCAAAGACCAAGCCCTGCATAAGTTTTGACTTAGCGAGGCAAAGCGTTTTAAAGTTTAACGCTTCATGCAGTTCCATCGATTCGTGCGGCGCTAAAGTTGGAGTATTCATTGACAAATTCTCACCTCCTTTTTTCATAAAAGTTAGATTTCCCGACGCATCGGATCTTATACTAATGCTGGAATTGTGGGGTCTAGATATTCCCATGCAGTCGCAGGAATATAAACAAAATCTCAACCGCATACTTATTTCTGTTTAAATTAATGATCTTTGCTCAATGGAGGAGGACACACCTTGCCCAATGGAAACAAAATTGATCTAGCCACCGAAGATGCAAGAAAACCGGCAGAAGGTACACTTAACTCGAGCGGCAATACGCTGGAGCAGCATGCATCTAACGCGGTTTCTGAGGCGCAAACGGCTTTAAATCAGGCGATAAGCTCGATAAGTAGATCTAATTCGGCAACAAATTCACAAGCTTTGGAGACGGCCCGGCAGCAATTGACCCAAGCAGAGGAATTTTTAGATCAAGCGCAAACTTCAGCAAACGCATTACGTCTGCCGGACCAACAATAAAACGGTCTTGGCTCAGATAGGCTTGGCAAATATTCTCCTTCTTTTTCGGATACAAGTGGAGTCAGGCTCACTAATGTCGAGGTATGGTCGTCTGTCTATGTCGAGAATACGTGTCGGATGATGTTTTTTCCGAATTTACGCCGATACTCTCCGCATGGGCAAATGACCTGCGTTGACGCTCGGAGGAACTATTTGCCAAAGACACGGAGAGTCACCGTCAAAAGGCTTCGGCTTGCGCCGAAGCCTTTTGTTTTTTGAGATGTCTCGGACATTTTCAAAAAACTTAATCAAATCGGATATTATTAAGCAGTGGAGCCCAATTTATACAATTTGCCGGACTTTGATCTCTTCCTGAAGTCAGCCTGTTTCACTTTAGAAATTATATCGACAAAAATTAGCTCATCTACGTATCGGAGCACCGCACACTCATTCACAAGATTAGCATTACAGGCAGCAAAGTGGAAACTCGCATCGCCAATGCGTCGTATGATGCCACCTACCTGCTGACGGATGTTGATGTCTCACCAGCTACAAACTGGTCGGCATCAACCGGATGAAGATGGAGGGGATATTCCATCGCATCTTTGCACCGGCTCAGCTCGACCTCACCATCCATCACCTCTTCGGCCACCCTTATGGCCGCAGGAATGGTTCCTTGTACCGCTGCACGTGATTGACGAAGCGGTGAGAGTTACCTGAACAAGATTCTAAAGCTTTCGAACTTCTTGTTTAACAATTGCTTCTTGCTGTCGTTTTTCGAAATAATTACCGCCTAAATCTTTGTAATCCTCGCTGCGCGTGAGGAGATGGTAAACAATAGTCATGATGGAGTGGGCGACCGCCACGGCCGCTCGGTTTCTGCCTTTTCAGCGTCGGTACTGAGCGCCAGAGTAATTGTCGGATCTGCATACGGAATGGGCAACTTCAATGAGTGCCGAACGGAGGTATTTGTTGCCTTTGCGAGAGTCTTGGAGGATTTTCGTTTACCGGCACTTTCGTTCTGCCTTGGAACTAGACCTATCCACAAACAGAGATGAGTGTCGGAGGGGAAACGCGCACCAATGTCGGTCCCGACTTCGGCCAGCTTTTCCGGATCAGAACATGCCGGTACTTTCCATGGCCACATGAGTGAAGCGATGTTGCTTGATCCAGTCGATCAAATCAAGCAGGAAAACCGTGTAGGTATGAAACGTCTTAATCTCTTTCCTTCGGGAGTTACGACACATGCGGTAATGGACTTCTTGTGAACATCCAAACCGCAAGCTCGCTCGATCAGGACACCCATAACATTCACCTTTCTACGGCAATTAAAATTGAGGACTGGCGCAACAACCAGCAAAGGGTTACTCTCCCCCGCGTGCTTCTATGTTTCGGTTAGAAAAGAATCATTAAGAGCCAGGCATTAGAAAAAGTTTTAAACATATTATAGGTAATATCCGTTCAAATATGTTGGGGAGGATATCATAAAACCTATGTTATCTATGGAAGAATATTTCGGTAAGTTAGAACTCGTTTATTCATTTTATGGGGCTATGCCTACAGGCGTTAGTGTATCAGAAACCGGGCGTATCTTCATTTGCTTTCCGAAATGGGGAGATGACGTTAGATTTACGGTAGCGGAAATTATTGAGGGTCGGTTGCAGCCTTATCCTAATTTAGAAACGAATTTGGTAAACCCTTTGAATATCACTATGTCTTTCATCAGTGTCCAAAGTGTAATTGCTGATGGAAGGGGAACCCTGTGGGTACTGGATACAGCTGCACCAAATTTTTCTGAGCCTATTAAAGGAGGGGCAAAATTAGTCGCTGTAGATTTAAAAACAAATACAATAAGAAAAGTATATACGTTTGCAGAAGATGCAATCTTGCCGACAACGTATCTGAATGATGTCCGATTTGATTTTCGAGTTGGTAAATCAGGTTACGCATATATAACGGATTCTTCTTCCAAAGGTCCAGGCGCTATTATAGTCGTAAATTTAGAAAATGGAAATGCGTTTAGACGGTTAAATGGAGCAAATTCAACTTCACCCGATCCGTATTTTTTACCGAAAGTGGAAGGTAAAATTTTGATGAATCGAAACACAGATGGTTCGACATCTCCCTTTCGATTGGCCTCTGATGGTATAGCGATTTCCCCTGATGGAAAAATTATATTTTTTTGTCCATTAACCAGTCGTCATCTATACTCGATCTCAACAGAAGCCCTAAGAGACAGAACGATACCGGATTTCAATTTACGTTATCATGTGCAGTATTGGGGAGAAAAAGGTGCGTCTGATGGATTGATAACCGATGCAAAAGGAAACGTTTACGCTGGTGACTATGAAAACGATAGTATTCGAAAGATATTTCCGAATGGAATAATGGAAACCATCGCACATGATCCGAGAATTTTATGGCCGGATACTTTTTCTATTGGTCCAGATCAATACTTATATGTTATTGTGAACCAATTACATCGGCAGGCAAGATTTCATTATGGAAAAGACCTGCGACAAAAACCTTATAGTTTACTTCGTATAAAAATTGATGAATTACCTGCTCCTACCTTTTGATAAATATTTCACTTTACAAAGTTGACTCTATTTGCATAGAAAATGCATTTCATGACTTTATGGTTATTAAGAATTTGGAGGCTGCCGCTCGACAGCCTGTTCAACTAACTAGGAACGTTAGTTTTACAACAATACATGCTGCCACATAATTAGTAGCGGTATGTATTGTTAATTTCAGCAATTACAGGGAAATTCTACATGTTCTTATGTATACATAATTTAGAACGTTTACGTTTTTTAAGAAATTGGAAATCAAATAGCTTTAATCGGTATGCTAGCTGCTGTTATTTTTGATCTTAAGCACTACACTACATTGTAGACTATCGGTACTCTGTTAAGAGCTAACAGGCAGTTTAGTTCAACAAGTAATCTTAATTCCGAAAAAAACATATTAAACAGTATTTTACTAATTTTATGAATTTGATTTGTAACAAATTCACTTCTTCTATCGTTGAATAATTAGTGTCGAATAAGGATAGGAGGGTTTATATGAAGAATACAGTCTTGTTATTCGTTATGGCACTAACTCTTATAGGTATAGTTGGTTGCATGGGTGTTCAGCCAAAAAACAAGGACCTTGAGGGAGACAAACCACCAAAGGTTCAAATTCAGATTGATAAACGAATGTACAAAACAAAACTCGGCACATATTGCTGGACAACATCATGTGTGGATTCAGCTGGTCCAGTTGAACTTTTAAAAGGAAAAGAACCGATTCCAGTAAAGCCTGGTGATGCTGTAAAATTCCTTATGAATTATGAGCCCCAACCGAATAAATTTCATGTCGAGCAATTCTATGAAGGAAGACTTACAGAAGTTTTATTGAAAGAAAATAGTTTTCAAGTTCCTACAGAAAAAGGGACATATTTTTATTCATACGGGGTATGGTGGATGGATGATGATGTAGAGAACCAATCTCGTGGCGATGCGTTTTATTATTTTGCCCTAAAGGTCACCTAGAGATTAAGATAACTAACGCAATACGATGGTATCATAAGAATAGGCTGCTGTAATATCGGCTGCCTTTTAATTGAACTAACGGGCGGGATAGTATCAACCGTACGGGGAATTGTTTGTAGATGAAAGGAAGAAAATTTGTTATGCCAGTCTTATGCTGGGATAACCCCACAAACATCTCAAACGAGAGTTCCCCAGATTCAACTTCTCATTTGTATAACCAATTTCCCATTCGTACGCTTTGTTTCAATCATGGGCTTCGATCAGACCCATTTCTGTCAAAGGGAATAGGCTCATTGAAAGTTGGAGCGGCTACCTTCTGTTCTTTCAAAACATTCGGATTCCCGTAACCATTGATCACTATTGCCTTCATTATGATTCCTCCTAAATATTTAACAATTGTTGATTTATGGACAAACGTTGACTGGAATTAATATTAAATGTGCTGCAACATGAATTCAATCGTTAATCACGAATAATTTGTTCATTAATCAATAGATTCCAAATTATCGTTCATTATGGAAGCGGGGACTTGCTCTTGACAGTAAGCATTGACACAGCGGGATAATGAGACTAACAATAATATCCACCTAAGGGGAAATATTATCCTAATTTATATACAAGAAATGATTGGGGGTTATCAGCTTGGGGCGTCCAAATAAACAACATAATCCGGGTGATACTATTGAGTTCTTTTTTAACTCTAATCAAATTGCACAAAATACACCAGGCTGTATTTTTTTGGTTCACTTGAGAATTTGATTCCCTTCAAAGATAAGCTCTTATGTAAAAGTTGTATTGATGATGCAACAAAAATGGATAATGGAGCTGCAAACTGGCGACGGTAACTCAACTGGCGTAGTCTCTTTAATCCAGATTAGGTTCTTCGGTTGTAAAACTATAAATCGAACCGGTGTATCGGTGGCTAGCCTTTAAGCCAAATGATACGCGTGCTTCTTGTGGAACCGCAGATAAGAGTCAAGCAGATGATTAGGCACGTCAGAAAAAATTTAATCTTGATATAGTGATATAATGATTTATTGAACAGAATTTATCGTAACCAGGAGGAAGAGTCAATGGATAGCCAACAAATTCTCATCCGAAACAACGTCAAAGTAAGGGGCTTTGGTTCCAAGACTCTTATATTCGCCCATGGCTTTGGCTGTGACCAGAACAAAACCCAGAGCAGCCATTGCGGAGGAATATGACCTCACAGCCTCCGCTTTAGACCGTTGGATCAAGCAAACCAAGACCACAGGCTCCTTCAAGGAGAAGGACAATCGTTCACCCGAAGAAAATGAATTGAATGCTCTAAGGAAAGAAGTTCAGCGTTTGCGGATGGAGAACGATATTTTAAAGCAAGCGGCGCTGATCATGGGACGAAAGTAGCTATCATCCAGAACAACCGTGATAAATACTCGATATCAGCAATGTGTGACGTCCTGCAAATGGCAAGAAGTTCATTCTATTACGAAGCGAAAGAACAACTAAAAGAAGTTAAACTCACGGAAGCGATTGTGGAGATTTTCCACAAGAATCGAAAAGCCTACGGCACGCGAAAGATCAAAGTTAAGCTCCAGAAACAAGGCTTCATCGTGTCCAGACGCCGCATTGGCCGGATCATGAAAGAGCAAGGCCTAGTTTCCACTTATACCGTAGCCCAGTATAAGCCCCATAAAACGGCTTGTAATGAAGCGACAACAACGAATGTGCTGAATCGTGAGTTTGAGCAGACAGAAGTCAAACGCTTTGTCGTCAGCGATCTGACGTATGTGAAAGTCCAAAACAAGTGGCATTACGTTTGCGTGCTCATCGACCTGTTTAATCGAGAGATTATTGGTCATAGTGCAGGTCCACATAAGGACGTTGCTCTGATTTCACGTGCCTTTGCTACGGTACAGGGTGATTTGCGTCACATTCTGTGGTTTCATACGGACCGCGGTAGTGAATTTAAAAATCAAAGGATGGACGAGCTTCTGAAGACAATTGAAATCGGCTGGTCTCTGAGCATGAGAGGCTGTCCCTATGACAATACCGTGGCTGAAGCCACTTACAAAGTCATGAAAACTGAGTTCATCCACCAGATGAGCTTCCAAAGCCTTCGTCATCTGGAATTGGAATTAGACGATTACGTCAACTGGTTTAATAAGCATCGAATTCACGGAACACTGGGATACTTCGATCTCGAAAATGTAAGGGTTAGAGTAAAGAATTTTGATTTAAGTGGAAAATCGGTTGATTTTTATTTCCATGCCGGTAATTGTCATGAACACAAAGATCCGTTGAAGAGGTGCTCACTATTTCTTCAAGGATTAAATAATCTAGAGGAGCACAAAGCTACGGATAAATCGAATGCCAAGCATTGTTCATGTATTAATCAGTTAATGAAAGAAGAACCGGAGAGTTTGTATCCGATCAACTTATACAAATATAAATGTGGTCACTACAGTACAGGTCAAGGGCAGCATAGGTTATGTATATCTGGCACCTTGGGCAGATATTGTTTTAGGATGTACTCACTTTTCTTACTATAGAAATACATTTAGAACACTATTTTCATCAGATGTTAATATAATTGATGGAAATAATGGAACTGTAAAAAATTAAAAAAAGTATTGGAAGAAATGAATTCTTTAAATGAAGGCAACGGCAATATTTCTTTCTTTTGTTCAGAAGTCAAAGTCGAGGATAAGGCTAAATTAAAAGATTTTAATAACCTGTTCAAAAGATTGGACGCTATTAACGAATGTAATTGAAAAGTCTGAGATTTTACAATAAAAGGAGGTTTTTAAAGGTGTTTGAGACTGATTTGACGCGTGCTCTTAAAATTCGATACCCGATTTTTCAAGCGCCGATGGCTGGTGGCGTTTCGACGCCCGAATTAGTAGCGGCAGTTTCAAATGCCGGTGGGCTAGGCAACTTGGGGGGCGGATACTTAACACCGGAGCAACTCCGTAGCGAGATCCAAAAGATCAAGCAACGAACGGACCAGCCTTTCGGAGTAAACTTGTTTGTGCCTGAGCAATCAGAAGAGTCGGAAGAAGCAATCTACCGGATGAGAGATTATCTCAATAAATACCGCATCAAACTTGACACTGCTCAAAATCCTTCGATTTTGAAGTTTTCAGAATCATTTGAGGAGCAGGTACAGGTACTGTTGGAGGAGCGTGTACCCGTATTTAGTTTCACTTTTGGCATACCATCTCAAGACGTGATCCAAACCATGAAACGGCATGGAATATTCATTATTGGAACTGCAACAACTGTTGATGAAGCCAAGCAATTGGAAACAGCTGGTGCAGATGCAATTGTAGCTCAGGGGAGCGAAGCAGGAGGGCATAGGGGAACCTTCATGAAAGACCCTTCCCATGCTTTGATAGGCGCCATGGCTATTGTTCCGCAGATCGTTGACCATGTGTCGATCCCGGTCATCGCAGCGGGGGGAATCATGGATGGGCGGGGACTTGCAGCAAGCCTTGCATTAGGAGCCGCTGCAGTACAGATGGGCACTGCGTTTCTAGCCTGCCCCGAGAGCGGCGCCCACGAAACGTACAAACAGAAAATCCTCTCGACAAATGAGGACTCCACTGAAATTACACGTGCATACTCCGGAAAGGCTTCAAGAGGTATTCAAACAAAATTTATGATTGACATGCATCAGTACCCAGGGACAATCCCGGCTTATCCCATTCAAAACGCGATGACCCGGGACATTCGTCAGGCGGCTGCAAAAGCGAACAACCCCGAGTATATGTCACTTTGGGCGGGCCAGGGTCTTCGGTTAGCAGGCGACCAACCTGCCGCTTCAATTGTAAAACAAACCATTGATCAAGCCAGTGTTCTTGTCCGAAAATTTTCTTTTATTAGAATGGTTGATGATAAATAGGGAAAAATAATTTTTATTAAAAGGAGGAAGTTAAAATGCCATTACTTCGTTTTGATCTTATTAAAGGACGAGATAAAGCAAGCCTGAAAAAACTTTTGGATGTTGCCCACCAAGTTGTTGTGGAAGCTTTTGACGTTCCTGAGCGAGATCGTTATCAAATCGTTCACGAACACCCGGCGGATCATATGATTATTGAAGATACTGGGCTAGGCTTTAGCCGTACCGATAGTCTAGTTATTCTCTCCATAATAAGCAAAGCCCGGCCAAAAGAGAAGAAACAAAAGCTCTATTCCTTACTGGCTGAAAGGTTAGAAGCTGAATGCGCCATCGCACCAACCGATTTAATGGTATCTATTGTTGAAAATAATGATGATGATTGGAGTTTTGGACTAGGGGAGGCACAATTTTTAACCGGTAAGTTAAGCTGATTCAACGCTAGTCGTTTCGATCTCAATCGGTGCTATCCATTATATTAATCGCCCTTAAATTGGCCCGGTAGGCTAGTTGAAGGGCGATTTCCATGAGTCTTGGTATTGAGATGGTAAAATAGGCTTATGGATGTTCAAAAATTACAATTACATACAAGGGGTAGCATCTGAATTTGAGTTTCGATTCTTACTGATGCCGGATATCACCAGAATCTCTTCAGAATGTTCTACGGCTAGATGGAGAACGCGACAAAGACGTTCATTCTGAGTAAGATAAGCATAGTTACCAATTGAGCCTAAAAATAAGGTATCTTGTTGCAGCTTACAATACAGCATCTCTTCCTCATTGACCGAGTATAGGCAAAACTATCTTGAATTTTGGGGACAAAAGGCTATAACCATAAATCATAATTCTTCCGATAGTAGAGATCTGAATTATCTGGTCTCTAACCATCAGAGGTGTTTTTTTGCATATGGCAAATCCCTTTGTACTCAATTTTCCTTTATAACTACAAATTGGAAATCTATCGTGTTATTCAGTAGAACTAACGGTGCACCGCCAATGGTCTAACGGGCAGGGCAAGCAAACAATATGTTTATCCAATCATTCTGATGTGTAACAACCCAATTCATAGTAAGTATTATTGTTGAAATCAAAGCTTTTAATCACGTCAAGACCAAGCTTTTTGGTATGGGCAGCGTATGATCTGTGATTGATGTGGTTTATAAAAGTTATCAATATCGGATATTTTTTACTCATTTGCATTCTGGAAAAATCAAAAACCTTTCGGAGTACTACCGTACCCCTGTAATCCATATCAATGCAAATTGGCCCATACTGATAAGTGTTTTCAGTAGAAAGCGTAATTCCCTTATATTCTGTATCTTTCAAATCGTCAATCATAAATTGAAAAAGAGGCCACTTAGCCCAATACTTCCATGAGGCAGCCATCACATAAGCAACAATCTTCTGGCCATGACATGCAATTGTAATTCCATTTTCTTTTTCAATTAATTCCTTAAATTGTTCTTCTGTAAATAAGGTTGTTACGAAGCCATCGGGTTTGTCTTTTTCACTAATGGTTGTAATGTGATATTTTTTTTGTAATTCCACTATAGCAGATATATCATCAACAGTAGCGTTTCTATAAATCATTGTTATCCTCCTATATGAAATGAGCTAAAAAACTTATACCACAGCATACATCATAATTGAAACCATTTTAAATGACAATTATTGAATTGTTTATGGGAACAGCGCCTACTCATTTGGTTTGCAGTTATTTCATTCCATTCCAGTCGATTGCTATCCGCTTCCCGGAACCTTGAAATCAAGGCAGACGTAATTTTACTAAAGTTATATGAGTGTTTTGGACATTATAAAATATATTTTAGCACCCCCGGATTTCTTCCCGTAACGGATCGATATCTTCTGTAATTGCAATATTCGTAATGTTCGCTTGTGTCAATTGAAACAGGAAAGGGAGGCATTTTTTCAGAACCGCTTTTTGTATCATGTTCAGTGCAGGCAGGTAGAGATTAAAGAAAATTTCAAAATTTTTTAGATGCAACGCCATATCCGACATCCCATGACCTTCATCCTTGTAAGGCGGGTGTTCTTCGCCATCTTCTCGCGTAGAGTGGGGCGAATCTCCATGGGGTTCATTCTGCCATTGAAGTCGCCCCCCGCATTGATCCAGTCCCCATTCAGGTTCATACACGGTTCCCGATATTCGGATTCAGGATCGACAAAGATAATCTTAATCAGGATTTCTATACAGATAAGTCGCTGAAATCGCGGCTTTTTTTGTTTTAACGATGCAAGTTCTTGTCCCGAGCTAATGACCTGCGCCACCGTGAAAATCAGAAGAGGGAAATTATAGATTTAGATTCAACTATGCATGCCGAAATAGCAAAAAATGGTATTTTAGCTACAATAGCTACAGAAGAATTGATTGATGTTGCTATGGTAAAGCTTAAAACAATTTGGGATACAGATGATCGTGTTGGTTTGGATCAGGTTCAACTATGAAGAAATCGTTATTTAAGATGAAAAGTTTTAAACCAATAAGTGTGACAATGAAAATTTACGAAAATCCAAGTGATGAAAATAAAAGAATTCAATCTTACGTTGATCAATATGTAGCAAAGTTAAGGACATAAAAACAAGCATTTTAAAATCGCCTTTAGTAGGCGATTTTTT